>JBBRSE010000087.1:0-14344 GCA_038245655.1 Mycobacteriales bacterium
CGACGACATCAGGTACCGGAACCCCGCCCCCAACGTCATCCGCCGAATCGACATCGTCATACCCGCACCACGCGCCCCCGGGGGCACCACGCGACCGAGCCAGCGCCCAGTCACCCCCTGGGTGCCAGACGTGTAGAGCCCGTTGGGTTGGCGGTTCCGGTGGGGGGCGGGGAGGTCTCGGGTCGGACCCGGGGAGGGCGGGCGGAGGACGGGCGCGCCACGGCGGTCATGTACGTGGGGGCGCGCTGGAGGGACCGGTGCGGCCGAGCCAGGCAGGGGGACGCCTTGGGGGGTGCGAGGGGCGATGGCCCGGACGAGCGCGCCAGGGACTCATGCCGGCGCCCGGGCCGCGGCTTCGCTGGCGCTCCCGTCAGACGCGGGAGGCCGTCACGGTCGAAGCCGACCAGGGGGGCCCGCCTGGTTTCGACCCGCGTCCACTCGACCACGACCCCGGCCATGGGCTCGGGCAGAGCATCCAGCAGTGGCGGCTGTGTTCCCGTTGGGCACCAACTGGTCGGCCCCGGCGGCCAGGTGGCCGCGCAAGGGCGCGCCTCGTCCGAAGCGCAGACCAGCAGCCAGCTACCCGTGTGCGACCGCCTCGAAGGCTGTTCGGTCGAATGGAGCCCCGGCCGACCGGTCCGTAGAGCGTCCGGTCAACCGTCAGGAGAAACCATGCCCACACCGCCCTCAGGCTCCGCCGCCCGGGAACGCCTCATTGCCGCCCAGCGCGCCGAGTCGACTGCACTCAAGAAGGTCGGGGCCGCCGAGCGCGCCTACCAGCGGGCCGCCATCAAGGCGAGCAGGGCGGACGGCGACCTCGCCAAGGCGCAAGCCGTCGTCGTGGAGGTCTCCGGCCTCGAGCGCGCCGCCCGGCTCCTCGACGTCGACCCCGCCGTGCTGCGCCGTCGGACCCGGGACGCGACCGCGTCGAGCGACGGCGAACGGCCGTGACCACCACGGCGCACCCGAGGCCAGCCGCCTACGCTGGGACGCGAGGGCCGCACCCCGGCCACGTTCGCGGCATACCCGGAAGGCGGTCTCCCATGCCCGACGCCCCCGAGCCGAAGGCATGGCGCGTCCACGGGACCCGACCCCTTTACGACAGCCAGTGGTTGACCCTGAGCCTGACCGACGTCGAGCTACCGTCGGGACGGCGGTTCGAGCACCACACGCTCCGCATGCCGGCCGCGGCGATGGCCGTGGTGCTCGACGACACGCGCGAGCGGGTCCTGCTCGCGTGGCGGCACCGCTTCGTCCCGGGGGTGTGGAACTACGAGCTGCCGGGTGGCATCGTCGAGGACGGCGAGGACCCGGCGCAGACGGTGCGGCGCGAAGTCCTCGAGGAGACGGGGCACGAGGTTCGTGATCTGACGCGCCTCGTGACGTTCGAGCCGATGATCGGCATGGTGACCAGCCCGCACCACGTCTTCGTCGCCACCGGTGGGACCAACGTGACCGAACCCACGGAGCCCGACGAGGGAACGTTCGAGTGGATCCCCCTCGCCGACGTCCCCACGCTCATCGCCGACGGCAAGATCGCCAACTCAGGCACCCTAGTAGGCCTGCTGCATGTGCTCGCCTCGCCGCCCATGCCCTGACACGCACGGAGCGCAGTCATCGTCAGGAGTGGGGCGCGATTCGGCCGATGAGCTGGCGCATCCGGCGCGCCTGCCGGATCGAGCCGCACCGACGAGCAAGGTCCAGCGCCACCTCCGCCTCGGCCAGGGCCGCATCTCGAGCGCCGGCCGTCTCGAGGGCATGGGCGAGATCCGCGTGGCGACCGGTCGCGGCGCGTAGCGAGTCAGCCTCCCCGGGGGCCGCGACGGCGAGGACCTCCTGAGCCTCGGCAGCCCCGCCCATCGCGAGGCAGTGGCCGCGCCATCGGGCCAGGTGGGCCGCGTCGAGCATGAGGAAGGGCACGTCGTCCTGGTCGGGCTCGCCCAGCACCGAGGCGGCGGCGTCCATCAGCCGCAAGGCGCCGCCTTGGTCACCTGCGCCGGCGTGCACCTCGGCCTCGCTGGCGAGCATCCAGGCGGCGACCCGCGGCGGGACCCGACCGTCGGCAACCCGCGTCGCCTCGGAGGCCAGGTCGCGCGCTGACTCGGGCTCGCCGGCGTCGAGCAGGACGATCGCGGCCTGGGCGAGGACGTGGCCCAGCTGGATGGGCGAGCCACACTCCGCGGCCGCAGCTCGTGCGAGCTCGTGCCACCGCCACGCACCGCGGACGTCGCAGCGGTCGAGGGCGAGCCATCCTGCCAGCGCTGCGCCCTCGGCGAGAGCGGAAGCCATGGCGGCCCGCTCCTTCCCCACGCACCGGTGCAGGACATCCTCGAGCAGCGCGGCATGCGCCTCGACGGCGCCCGCGGCCGCGGACCCAAGCCGCCTGTCCAGGAGCCGGAGGTTGTGCGTCTCGGCCTCGAGCATCTCCACCATCGGGCGGTCCACAGCGACGAGAGCCAGGGTGGCCGCGAAGTCACCACTGCTGTCGGGGGCACTGGCCGGGGCGAACCCGAGCGCTTCCGGCGGCGCGGCATATATCGCGCAGAAGGCGTCGCGGTATGCCGCGACCGTCACCTCCCGGGCGCCCGACTCCCAGTAGGCGAACATCCGCTTGAGCGACGGTCCATCGGGAGCCGTCGCGCCCAACTCGGCCGCAGCAGCGCGGAACCGACGCATCGCCGACGCCTGCGACCACCCCGCCTGCTGCCGGGCAGCACGCAACGGATGCGCCCGGCCGAGCGGCGCCACCGAGTCACCCCGAGTCATCCGACGTCACCTTCCGGGGGCCTCGTCACGTGACGGACGCTGGGCCCGCAAGCAGCCGAGACAGGGAGGCACCGAGTGAGCGACACACCCGACGCACAGCGACGCGACGAGACACCGACGCCTCGCCGGACCGCGAGGTCCGGCGTCGTCGTTAGCCCCACCAGTTCGAGCGCCACGTCCCCATCGTCACTGCAGGCACCGACACCTGTCGCGCCGAAGACGCAGCCTGTGGAAAACCCGGCGGCCGCCGCCTTCGGGCGCGGCGCACCGGATCAACCCCCAGTCACGAAATCTGTGGATGAGTCGATGCGATCGCCGTGCCCGTCCACAGATCGCGCCAGCCGCCCCACGACACCCCCGACCGGGTCGTCAGATGGGGAGGGCCCGAACAGGACGACACCTCATCTCGAGCCCCGGGAGGCAAGGATGAACTGGCAGCCGGACCGATGCGGTCGGCTCCGCGAGAGCCTGCTCGGCTGCCCAGCGCTGAGCGACCCGTCGCCGCAGCGTGACGACCTCTGGCTCACCGTTCAAGCGGTCGTCTGCACCCGGCATACGGCCCGTGCCACGCCGCTCGGGTCGACGAGCACGATCGTCGTCTCGGCCGAGCACGCCACCGACGAGCTCATCGCGGCGATGACCTGGCTGTACGCCAACGAGGCCCGCGCTCGCACGCTGACGGCTGGGGACCTCTACAAGGTGCTGCGCGGAGTGGCCACGCGCGGCGCCTCGGGGTCCGCCCGGCGCAGGCAGTCCGACCTCCTGCACGGCTTGACGCACGTCTCCCCCGGCAACCCGGTCCGATGGACCTACCTCGACCCCGCCAGCGCAGCGTCATGAGCCGGATGTCGTTCACCGAGTGGGCCGCCCACCAGGTTGGCCTGACGGCCGGCGAGGTCGACGCCCTGAGGCTGACCGCCGCGTTCGACGTCTTCGTCAACCGCCTGGAGGCCGCGCGCAGACGCGGCGCGAGCGACCCGTTGGTGACCATCACCAGCAAACGCGCGGGGGGCAACTCACGCCAGGTGACCAGGCGCATGCTCCACCAGCTCGGGTACACCACGACCCAGCGTCGCGCCGTTCACCGGCTCGTCGCCGGCTCCGGGGGATGGTGGCCCGGGCTTCTTCACCTCTACGCCATGGGCGTCGACCTAGACGTTCGCCAGCGGCAGTACGCCCGCCGACAGGTGCAGCGGATGCGCGACGAGGCACCAGACCGGCGAGCGGGCAGGCCGCCGCTGGTCAGGTCCTGATGGGTGCCAGGCTCGGATGCGTCATCAACGCCGGTATGCCGTAGAGCTGCGCCACACCCGCCACCGCCAAGACCCCGACCGCCGGGCCGGACAGCAGCCGCGGCCGCCCATCGCCGAAGTCGATGACGAGATGGCCGGCCCGCAGATCTGCCTCGAATCCGACCATCGAGCCCCACCACAGCGAGACGACCTCCCGCGAGGCGAGCCGCACCACGAGACGCCGGTCCGTGATCAAGACCTGGGACCATGACGCCTCGCTCCAGAGGCCGTCGGCCCGGATCCGCAGCCAGGACATCGCCACCCGCAACGGCGCCTCGCTCGGCTCCAGGACGAACCCCAACGACATCGGGTCGATGGGCTGGCCCTGCCGCAACCCAGCGAGCTCGAGGGCCAGGGCGCGCGCATCAGCAGCCTCCGCTGGCCCGACCGCCTGCGGGGCCTGCCCCTGCTTGCGAAGCCGCACCCGTCTCTCCCTCACGTCGCTGTCCATGACCACACTGTCGCGCGGGGGCACGACATCGCAACGCCCGGACAAATCGTGCCCCTACGGACCCCTACCCCACCCATGACGATGAAGCCGTTGGTGGCCATAGCCGGTGCATCGCTGGCCGTCCTCCTGCTCGCGGTCGGGTCCGCCGCAGCCGCGACACTGGGGACCGACGCGCCAACGGCGAGCCCGCTCTGCCTCACCTCCGGTCCCCTCGCGGGGCTCACCCCCGCTCAGGCCGTCAACGCCCGGATCGTCGCGGCCACAGCGTCCGGCCGAGGCGGCCCTCCAGCTGCCCTCGTCGCCCTCATGGTGGGCCTGGCGGAGTCCGGGCTGCGGGTCCTGGCCAACCCCAACGACCCCACCGGCACGGCATACCCCCATGACGGCGTCGGCCACGACCACGACTCCCTCGGCATCTTCCAACAACGCCCCAACTGGGGCAGCGCCGCACAGCGCATGGACCCCACCGCCTCAACCGACCTGTTCGTCACCGCGCTGCTGGCGGTCCCGAACTGGACCAGCCTTCCCCCTGCATATGCCGCGCAGCTCGTCCAACGATCAGCCTTCGACGGCACCCCCAACGCGGCCAACGGCGGAAGCAGCGTCGGCGGCGGCAACTACCTCGCGCAGCAGCCCCTGGCCGTCAACCTCCTCGCGGTCATCTCCGCGGACGGCTCCCGCCTCGACTGCGGCAGCGGGGCGGCATCCATCTCCGCGAGGCCTGCCGGGACGCACGGGCTGCCCGCGGCATACACGATCCCGGCGTCAGCCAGCCCCTCGGCTCGGATCGCGGTCTCCTTCGCCCTGAACCAGCTCGGCAAGCCCTACCGATGGGGCGCCACCGGCCCGGCTGCCTACGACTGCTCCGGACTGATGCAGACGGCCTGGGCGCAGGCCGGGGTGAACCTCAGCAGGACCACCTACACCCAGATCCACGACGGAACGCCAACCGACCACGCGCACCTGCTGCCCGGCGATCTCGTCCTGACACCGGGCAGCGACGGCAGCCTCGCCCTGCCCGGGCACGTCGGGATGTACATCGGCGACGGCCTCATCGTCGAGGCCCCCCAAACCGGCGACGTCGTCAAAGTCGTCACCCATACCGGATTCACCAGCAGAGGTGTCTCGGCGCTCCGCCACATCGACTGATCTGCCGCCCGCGCCAGCGCCCTTCGCGTTCATGCCGATGAGCCTTGGTCCCGCAGGAGCCGTCGGACGGCCGGCGTCATGCCGACGTTTCACTGCGCTCGACTCGAACTCCGCTCCCCCCGCGCAGGCCACGAGCGGCCCAGCACAACAGTGCGCGTATGCCGCGCACGCGGCGAGCTCCTCAGACCTGCTTCGGGACGCCTGCGCATTCCGTTGGCGCACTGCCGTCCGCGTGTCCTGGGTCTAGCGCGGGCAACAGCGCTAACATGCGAACGTAGTCTGGGCGCCCTGCTGACTTGGCGCCAGGAGGAAGAGGAGGCACATGACGAACTTGCAAGCCGGCTGCCGGTTCTGCTCAACCATCGAGGTCGATGAAGTAGTGGACCAGACCGAGTTTCACTTGGCGCTTGCCTCATACGGAGCTTTGGTCGACGGCTGGCTTCTCACCGTTCCAAGAACGCATGTTGTAGCGAGTGCCGATTTATCGCAGGCGGAATGGCAGAGTCTAATAGATTTCACCTCGCAAGTAGCCCTGAACGCTGAGGCGGCTTATGGAGTTCGTCCAGTCATGTTCGAGCATGGCCCCGCCTTCGCAGGCCGCTCTGCGGGATGCGGTGTTGACCATGCTCATCTCCACGTCGTTCCTCTGGATGTCGACCTTCGATCATTGGTGGCTGCGCTGGAAACAAACGACGCACAGGCAACCTCGTGGGTGCCAACGAATGGCCGTCCATTGAGAAGCTTTGAAGATGACTACTTGTGGGTTTCAGATCGGACAGGCGAATGGGTACGACACTCGGGCCAGGCGAGCAGCCAGACTCTTCGCCGAGCCATAGCACTTCATCTTGGTGCGGCCCGTTGGGATTGGAAACAGGACGTTCGTCAAGATAGAGCACTGAGGACGGCCGCGACAATGCGAAACGTTATCTTACCTGTCTTGGCGGGATAGTGGCTGAGCAGCCGCCTCCAGACGAATCGAATGATGACGTCGCGGCGGCAGGCCACGTCGCGGGCGCTCAGTTCGCTCCCGCTGAACCCACCGACGCGCGCACACGTGGCAGTTGGGCGACAAGGTACCCGGAACCCTTAGCTAAGAAGTGGATCCGGCTAGAAGCCGCGTATGTGGGCGGTGTCTTTTTCCTTTCGACTGCGTCACTGCTCTTGATGGCCTTGGACTTGCCGGCCGAGTGGGGATGGATCAGCTCTTCAAAGTGGAACTCTATAAAGCCCTTCTCTCTGGCTTTCTTTGGAGGTGCGACAGGCGGGACACTGTTTGCAACGAAGTGGCTGTACCATTCTGTAGCAAAGGAGATTTGGAACATTGACAGGCGCCTTTGGCGCTTTTTTACACCCATGCTGTCATCTGGCGCAGCGCTGACGGTCGTAGTACTGTCTGCAGGGGGCGTCATACCGCTATTCGGTCAGCAGTTAGTCAGGACCAACGCCGGGGCCTTAGGTGTTTCTCTCCTCATCGGGTACTTCAGCGACCGGGCATTTAGCATGCTTGAGAGAATGGCGGTACAACAGTTTGGCTTACCTAAAGGCCAACGAAGCGAATGACGAGTTTCGCCTGGTACTGCGGCCCAAGTTTGGAAGTCGAGGGCCTTCACCCACCGGCCGTCCATCAGGTCGGCGCAAAGGCTGCGGGCCTACTACGAGTCGATCCCGATTGGGTGCCCCCAACGCTATTTCTAGCACCCGCGGAATCGTTTGAGTCTGACTTGCTTGCGGATGCGACGACCGCCATTGCCAGTCTGCCCCTAGGCGCAACTGACCTCCTGAAGTCGCTCAGTCGTTCTTCGCGCCTCATCGTTAGAAGTAGCGCGACCGGTGAATCCATGCGCGAGCGAGGAAGCTACATAAGCGTCGTGACTGAAACCGGCGCGCAGAACGTCGCTGAATGTATTGCAGAAGTGTGGGATCAGGCCATACGAGAGCAACAACTCTCGCCGCGCGCAAGGATCGGAATCATCCTGCAGCCCTTCCTTGCGGCACATGTGGCGGGGCACCTGTCGAACGAATACCGGCTCAATAGAGAGTATCGCCAGTGGACGAACACTATTGATGTACCCTCTCGGGAAACGTCTCAATGGCGCATAATTCCGAATGGGGAGGCTTGGGCCGGCTCGCTGACTTGCGCATCCATAGGCAACATCGTAGGCGTTCTGCGGAGGGTTGCGGCCACGCTTTCGTCCGCCGACCGGCGCTTGCATCTTGAGTGGCTCTGGGATGGCAAGCAAGTATGGATTGTTCAGGCCGACACCGTGGAGGAGTATCAAGGACCCGCGCCAGGTGATGCGTGGGCGCCCACTCGTGGTCGGACCGTCCTGCCCAATGAGTTGGCGGCCTTTCGGCCGTTCAATCCTGAAAGTCAGTCTGAGACTAATTGGCCCAAACTTAAAGGCGTCAAGCTCTTCGCCGCGTCAGGTCTGCCAACTACGCAGTTATACGTTCTATCTGGACGCACGGTGCTTCGACAACTAGCTCATGGCTATATCACCCACGAGGTTCGACACGACCTGCGGCTCCTAGCGTCGGGTCATGTCGTCATAAGGACCGACATTAGCGGAGACGCACCTCAATTCATGTTGCCTAAGACAAAGGCGACGTGCGACCTTGCCTTCTTGGAAGGTTTTCTTATTGAGTCTGCCCGCGCCCTGACAAGGAAACATGGTGCGGGCAATGTGGCTTTCATCGCTCACAGATTCCTGCGGGCTCGAGGCGCCGCCTGGGCCTCTGCCTCACCGGAGCAATCGCACGTAGAGGTCCATGCCAACTGGGGGCTGCCAGATGGCCTCAATTGGCTTCCGCATGACTCGTACGCCGTGGACATTCAAACGGGTATCGTGCGCCGATCCGTGATGGGGAAGACCAATTTCTTGGATGTGATCGATAACGAAGCGTGGACGTACCGGGAAGCGCCGTCAGAGTGGATCTGGCGCGCCGTTCTAAGCGATTTCGAGGCCCGCGAAATCGCCACAGCCACGCATCGGCTTGCACGAGGGTGCTCCGGGCCGGTCCTGATCATGTGGTTCTCGCACCTTCTGGATGGGGCGTCGGTTCCGCTGCTTCCCTGGTTCATGGCTCGCGAAAAGCCGACGATCGAGGTGCGTAGGTCTCGATGGCAGGACAAACAAGCGTTCGTGATCCGGACCCGACAAGACCTTCTAGACTTTCGCAGGCTACCGAACAACCGTGCCCGGTGTTTGATTCTTGAACCGTCGGAGGAACTCATCCGTGATCACGATTTCATAGAAGCCATCGCAAATCTCGCGAAAGAATTCGATGCGGTTGTGGAGATGCAGGGCAGTCCACTGGCTCACGCTTACTATCTCCTTCGTAAGTCTAACGTTATTGTTTACACGCGAGAGAATGATGTGGGGCAACGCAGTTTCGGGAAACTAGTTAGGGACCGAATACCGGATCAAGTGGAACAACGGGGGGAATTCAGCGAGGTCTACGTGGCCCAGGGCATCGAGCGCGCCCGATTCTTTAAGCAGAAACTTGTGGAAGAGGCACTCGAAGTTCGCATGGCTATGGAAGCCTCTGACACGCTCGCAGAGCTAGCCGACGTCGAGGAGGTAGTAGATGCATTGTTGGTCGAGATTGGGCGGAGTCGTCTGGACCTCGGGTGTGTGCAGCGGATGAAGGGAGAAGATCGTGGCGGTTTCGCTGCTGGCCGGGTGCTAATTAGCACTTCGCTCTCGTCGCGGCCCCCGGTAGTTAATGACGTCCTGCCCGGCTTAGAGAAGTTCGGGTCACGTCGAAACGCAAACAGGGTTGTTTGGTCCGAGGACCGCCTTCGCCTTCCGCTTTTGCCTCCCGGACCTTTGGACGCGCGCGAAGAAGTCCTTACATTGGCTTCGCTAGAACAGCAGGTGCATGTCAGGTATGGTGACCAATTTGTTGACTTAGAGTTTGTAGCCGCACCTACTTACGACGAGGACCCCGCTCAGACTTCCCTGTTTTGAGTCGGCCTGCGTTGTGATTACTGTCGAGCTTCTGCAGTTGCTCCATCGGATCTGGCGCCGTCGCGACGGCGGGTGCAGGCGATACCGACGCCTCACGTCGTAGCTCATGGAGCGCACGGGAGATCGAGTCGGCCTGTTTATCCTGCATTGGCCGCCGCCCACGGCCACCCCGTGTTCCTTGCCGCGTTGGAGCGAGCCACCGCGTTCAAAAGGTGGCGCAGCGCCGACGTCTGTTCGATTCTGGCCGCGGAACCGGCACCCCACAACCGCGGCCGGCCGGGACTGCGCTGGTCATTGACCTGCCCATCACGGCGGGTCGTTCCCTGGCCGAGTGCGCCCCGGCAGCAACCGCGGCAGTGGTGTCCTAGTGAGCGGCCCAGCGCCAGCGCTGCCGACCGACCTGACCGCTGGGCTGCGCCGGTTCAAGCTCGCCGCGTCAGCTCGCCCCCGAGCTGCTGCTCACGGCCAAGACCCAACGCTGGGCGCCCGAGGAGGTCCTGCGGACCCTGATCGAGGCTGAGATCGCCCCCCGGGACGCATCCAACACCCGGGCCGGCTCAAAGCTGCCGCGTTCCCGGTCATCAAGACCATCGAGGAGTTCGACCTGACCACATCGAGCATCCCGGCACCCACCTGGGACTACCTGAACAGCCTGGAGTGGATCGGCGCGAAGGAGAACCTTGCCCTCATCGGGCCAGCCGGAACCAGAAAGTCCCACACCCTTGTCGCGATCGGCAACGCCGCCGTCCACGCCGACACAAGGTCCGCTACTTCACCGCACCCGACCTGGTCGAGACCCTCTACCGAGGCCTGGCCGACAACTCCGTCGGCAAGACCGTCGACACCCTGCTCCGAAGACGACCCCGTGATTCTTGACGAAGTGGGCTTCGCACCGCTGCACGACACCGGCACCCAGGTGCTGTTCCTCCTCGTCGCAGCCGCCTAAGAACGCCGATCCTTGGCGATCGCTTTTCACATGGGAGCTTCGAAGACTGGGGCCGATTCCTCCCCGAGCACACCACTGCGGCGGATCTCTTGGGGTGGGGACTGTTGGTTGGCCACCAGCGGGGACTTCAACTTGGCCATTGACATCGGACAGGGTCCCCGACGTTCGCGCGTGTCGGGGAGAGTGACGCTGAGCCGGTCGTCGCCTGCCGTTCGACCGCCCCCAACCATGTCGCGATCCGCGGCGTGCGCTCGCGCCGACCCGTTCGGGGAGGCGAAGCTGTCTCGTCGTGGAACGACGCCTGGGGACGGGCCCTGGAAACTCAACAACGGGGGCTCTCAACCTGAATGCGCGCCCCGACTGCCATTGGTCGCCAGATGGTGCCCCGTGTAGGACGTCAGGGCTGACACACGCGGGATGGCCTCGCGTGAGTTGCGAAAGGTCCTCGCCATGTCAGCCCCGCGCATCGATATCCCTCCGAACACGAACGGCCTGCCTGGTCTTGCCGCCCTCGAGACGATGGTGGGCGCGCTGCTCACCTTCGGGCTCGTCGCCGCGGTCGCGGGGGTCGCGATCTCTTCGATCGCCTGGGCGATCGGGTCTCACTCGTCCAACCCCCACGTCGCGGGGAAGGGCAAGACCGGCGTCCTGGTAGCGGGTGGCGCTGCGCTGTTGATCGGGGCGGCCAACGCGCTGGTGACGTTCTTCAACAACGTCGGCCACACGGTCCAATGACCATGCGCGGCTTTACATTCCGCAGCCCCGTTCGTCGGCTTGGCGCGAAGACGGCGGCGACCGGACTCCTCGTCGCCGCGGCGGCGGTCCTCGGCGGGCACGCCGTCACCAGCAGCCATGAGCCACCTTCGCATGCCGTCGGATCGCCTCCAGACGCGCCCCCGTCGCCGAAAGCCCAGGGCGCAACCGCAGACCCGACGCAGCCCGAGCAAGGCACCACGGCCGTCGTTGCCGCTCAGCTGGACCGGATTCGGCACCTCCCCGCCGTCAGCCCACCGACCGGGGCCGAACCGATGATCACCGGCGACGCCACGACGCAGCCGGATCTCTTCGCAGCGGAGTTCGTTCGGCGCCTCCTGACGCAGGACTTCCGCACCCCGCGCGATGCTCACCTGGCGTGGGCCCAGTCCGAGTCAACCGCCACGACCGAGCCGCTGGTCGTCGGACTCGTCCCGGCCGATCTGCGTGACCGGCTCGCGGTCTTCTCCGTGTCCGACAACGGTGACGGACCCGCGCTCGTCCCGCCCGCGGCCGCGTGGCAACTCCTCGGGTCGCACGCGGCATACGACACCGCGACGGTGGACCAGGTCATCGAACCGCTCGCCTGGCGCAACGCGGTCGCCGCCGGCCGGGTCACCGACCCGGGTATCACCTGCCGCATCATGGCCGCCACCGTCACCCGCCACGAACACGTCGGCGGCAAGAACACCACGACGAGGTCCAGCGTCTCGGTGACCCTCAACCTCGAAGGCCCACCAACCCGCCCGACCTGGGCCTTCGTCGCCGCCGTCGACGTCACGATCATGCCGGTGGGGACGTCATGAGCTGCGACGGGATCTTCAGCCTCAGCCCCGTCTGCGTGGCCACCACGGCTGCGGTCGGCCTGCCGTCCGCGATCGCCGACAGCGCGTTCTCACACATGGCCGGCGCGTTCGGCGTCACCGCGGGCAACGCCGCCTCGTGGCTGTGGCAGCAGCTCGACGAGGCCACCGCCTTGGACCTGTCCTCGCCCGCGCTGCTCACGGAGATCGCCGCGGCCGGCTCGATCGCCGTCGTGCTGTGCCTGGCCCTGTTCACCATCCAGGTCATCACCGGGGCGCTGCGCCGGGATCCCGGCGCGCTCGGGCGAGCGTTCAGCGGCCTGGTCGTCAGCTTCGTCGGCTCGGCGCTGGCGCTGGCCACCACCCGCGTCGGCCTGGGCGCCGTGGACTCCCTCAGCGCCGGGTTCGTCCAGTACACCGCCGGCACCACCATCGCCGGCCTCGGCACCAAGCTCCAGTTCGTGGCGCTGAGCAACATCCACAGCCCGGCCACCACGCTGCTGTTCTCGATCGTCATCATCGCCGCCGTGGTCGTGGTCTGGGCGGCCATGATGATCCGCAAGATGACGCTGCTCATCGCGGCCGTCCTGGCGCCGTTGGCGTTCTCCGGCGCGACCGCCGACATCACCCGCAGCTGGGCCCGCAAGTGGGTCGAGCTGGTCTGCGCCCTCGTCGCGTCCAAGCTGCTGCTCGTCATCATCCTCAGCATCGGCGTCGCCGTCCTCGACGGCGCCGGCCAAGCCGGGGGCAGCGCCGGACAGGCCAGCACCCAGCTCGCCGCCGGGTCGCTGATCCTGATGCTCGGCGGGTTCGCACCGTGGGCCTCGATCAAGATGTTCACCTTCGCCGGCGAGAGCCTGTATGCCGCGCACGCGGCGGTCGGGCACGCCCAGGCCGGCGGGCAGGCCGCCATCGCCGCGCCGCAGAAGATCGCCGCCCTGCACGGACAGGTCCGCGCCATCACGGCCGGATCCCGCGCCGGGTACCCCGCGCCACCCCGGTCGGGGCGCAACCAGCCGGCCGCGGCGGCGGTCCAGACCTCCCGGCCCGGCGGCGCCGCCGCCGGGACCGCGCCCGCCGCCGGGCCGGGAGCCGCTGGGGCGGTCGGAGCCGCCGGTAGCGCCGCAGCCGCCACCGGTCCGGCCGCCCCAGCCATCGCCGCCGCCGCCGTTGCTGCCGGCGCCGCCAAAGCCACCCTCGAGCAGGCGGCCGAGGCAACCCAGTCGGCCACGGCGCCCGGGGCACCGGAACGCCCTGCAACGCAACCGTCGCCAGCGCCGACCACCCAGCCACCACCAGTGCGAGGACCCCGACCATGAGCGAGACCAGCACCCCGATGACCGTCCGCTTCGCCCGACGACCCCGCCGAGGCCTGCTCCTCGGCCTGTCCGCAGCCCGGGTCGCCTGCCTCGCGGTCGCGGTGGGCGTCCTCATCCCGGCGATGTTCACCGCCGGCGCCCTCGGCGGCGCGCTCACCCTGCCCCTGTGGGGCGGGCTGCTCGCGCTCGCGTTCGTGCGGGTCGGCGGTCGGGCCGCCGTCGAAGCCGCCCCCACGGCCGCCCACTACCTGATCCGCCGGGCCAGCGGTCAGACCCGCTACCGTGTCCGGCCCAGCAAGCCGCGACCCGCGGGAACCCTGGCGCTGCCCGGAGACGGCGCCGCGCTCCGGTTCCTCATCGACGACCAGGCCGGGGCGGCGATCCTGCACGACCCGCACGCCCAGACCCTGACCGTCGTCGGGGTCCTCTCGCACCCGGCATACGTCCTGCTGTCCGCAGACGAGCAGGCCCGCCGCGTCCACGCCTGGGGACGGGCGTTGGCGGCGGTCGCCGCGTCCGGGACCGGCACCCGTCTGCAGGTCCTCGAGCTGACCCTGCCCGACGCCGGCCGCGGGATCACCGGCTGGTGGGACACCCACCGGGCCGGCGCCGACGGCACCCTCGCCGCGGACGCCTACGAGGAGCTGATGCGGACCTGCGTCGTCGGCAGCGCCTCACACCGCACGCTCATCGCCCTCTCGCTGGACCTGTCCAAGAGCCGGGCCTGGATCCGGCAGACCGGCCGCGGGCTACGCGGCGCCGTCGCGTTCCTGCGCCAGGAGATGACCTCCCTGCAGGCCAGCCTGCGCGCAGCCGAGCTGCGAGTCGGGTCCTGGCTCGACGAGGCCGACCTCGCCGCGACGATCCGCACCGCATATGACCCCGGCTTCGCCC
>JBBRSE010000088.1:0-14269 GCA_038245655.1 Mycobacteriales bacterium
GCTCACCTTGAATTCGGCGATGACCCCACGTCGGATTCTCTTTCGCCATCCGCAAGATCAGTTTCCGCAAAGCGCTGTGGGTTGGTGGCCGCCCCGGTCCTCGGGTGGTGGGGTAAGTCCATCGTGTGGAGACCAGGCGGCGGTGCCAGCGCAGCAGCGTCGCTGGTGTCACGGCGAACACTTCGACCCAACGCATACGGGGGAGTAACCGGCTGAGCGCGGCGAGCCACAGTCGACTGCAGGCTGGTAGCGCACATGCGGCACTTGCCGCCGCAGTACGGCGATCTCATGACGCAGCACCAGCAGCTCGGCGTCCTTCGCGCCCTCGTCGCGGACGCGAAGCGCCATGAATGCGAGCAGCCGGCCGAGCAGGAAGTAGATCGGTCGAAACGACATCACTCGATGATCCCCGGGCGCGGCGACCAACCCGCAAGCGGGCTGTTCACACACGAAATCGAGTTTTCGAGCGGCACACGCTTGGCGCGCTTCCACCCACGTTTCGGGGCTGTGGCCCTCGCATCCCGCCAGGTTGGTCTGCTACGGGCCGCGGAGGTCTTCGACGGCACAGGGAGCGTCGGCAAGTTCAATGAGCTCCGGGTCACCGGTCAATAGGACGAGGCCGTGCGCGGCGGCTGTTACCGCGGCGAAGCAGTCGCCGAGCGCGATCGAGGCGCGGGCCTTCAGCCGGGCCGCCTCAACCATCCGGGCGGTGCCGGGTAGGTCTGGCGCCAGGCTGGCCCGAAGCTCGGCCAGCGTCTCATCGGCGACATCGCGGCCGTGGTCGCGCTCCAAGCGGTAGTAGACCTCAACGAGATTGATCCAACTGATAAGCGGCCGCGAGCCGATCAGGTCATTCACGCGGGAGAGTGCGGGTTCCTCGCCGTCGAGCCACGCCAGGACCGCCCATGAGTCCAGGCAGACGCTCATCGAGGCTCCCGTCTTCGATCTTTGAGCAGCCGGGACGCCATGCCGCTTCCTTCGAACCGGCCACCCAAGGCGGTGGGCAGACGCAAGGCCCGGAGCACGATGTGTCCATCCTTCAACTCGAAGCCGACCTCATCACCAGGATGAAGGTTCACCTCATCCCGAAGCGACTTGGGGATCACGACCTGGCCCTTCGCACCTACACGTCCAGTCATACTTACCGAGTATAACTGCATCAACCTCGATTCCGGCCGAGTCGGCGCCTGTGCCGCTCGATAAGGGATTCTGGTGTCAGGCGGCGTGGTGGTATTCGCTGATGGCGCTGCCGTGGACCGGATGTCGTTGGATTCGGCGGGCGTCGGGGTCGGTGACGGCCGTACGGGCCGGGTCATGGTGTCGGGCGGCCTTTGTCGGCGGGATTGGTGCGGTCGGTGCTGGTTGTAGTGCCTGGCGTAAGCGTCGAGCATGCCGAGCATGCCGAGCAGGTGTTGGGTGTTGACGATGAGTATCCGATCCAATATCTCGCGACGGAGCGTGCCGACCATTCGTTCGCAGATGGCGTCTGCTTTGGGTGCCTGCGGCGGGCTGTTGATGACGCGGATTCTCTCGGCGGCGAATACAGCGTCGAATCTGGCGGTAAACTTGCTGTCCCGGTCGCGGATCAGAAACGCCGACGATCCGAGCTTTTTGTCCAGGTGCATGGCGGACGTTTCGGGCCTGTTGGGCCACCCAGTCGCCGGTCGGATGCGCCGTTGCTCCGGCGAGGTGAAGCCGCCGGGTGCCGTGCTCGATGAAGATCAGCACATAGATCCGGCGCAGGAACACGGTGTCGACATGCAGAAAGTCGCAGGCGATCAGCTGTGTCGCCTGCGCGGTCAGGAAGTCTCGCCAGCTGGGTCCGGACCGCCGCGGCGCAGGATCTATTCCGGCCTTCGTGAGTATTTCCCACACCGTGGAATGCGCGATCTGGTATCCGAGGCCGGCCGGTTCACCTTGAATTCGGCGGTGACCCCAGGTCGGATTCTCGGCCGCCATCCGCAAGATCAGTTTCCTCAAAGCACCGTGCGTGGGTGGCCGCCCCGGTCCTCGGCGGGCTGGGAAGGTCCATCGTCTGGAGACCAGCCGGCGGTGCCAACGCAGCAGCGTCGCTGGTGTCACGGCGAACACTTCGGCCCAACGCCTGCGCGGAAGGAGCCGGCTGAGCGCGGCCAGCCATAGCCGATCTGCCGGCTGGTAGCGGACGTGCGGCACCTGCCGTCGCAGCACGGCTATCTCGTGGCGTAGCACAAGCAGCTCGGCATCCTTCGTGCCGTCGGGGTGGCCGCGGAGCGCCACGAATGCGAGCAGCCGACCGAGCAGGAAGTAGATCAGCCGAAGCGACATCGCACCATGATCGCTGGCGCGAAGACCCAGCCGTGGCGAGTTCCTTAACGGCGTGATCGAGGTTTCGAGCGGCACACGCCTAAACGACGCAGCAATACGCCTTGACACTTCCGATCGGCTAATGCAACAGCCCCGGCGGGGGGCATTCTGGCCGTTCCGGGAGAGCTCTGGCGGCTTTAGCGGCCACGTCCGCTCTGCTTCGTCGCCGCTAAACTGAAGGCTGCCCTTTCAGTGCAGGTGCCTGGTTTAGGACACCCTCTTCAGCCCGTCAGGCAGACAGGTACGCCGCGCGGAGTTCCGCCGAGATCCGCCCCCGAGTGCTCACTTGGTAGCCGTTGTCGATAGCCCACTCGCGGATGGCCGCCGCGTCGGATGCGTCGCCGTTCCGCTGCACGGGGACGCTTTCTGACCGTGGGCGGCGTTGCCCGAGCCGGGCGCCTGTCCTGCGGCCTGCCGATACGTACCTGGCCAAAACCTGGCGGAGCGCGTTTGCGTTTTTGGCGTTCAGGTCGATTTCAAAGATTTGGCCGTCAAGTCCGAAGAGCACGGTCTCCTCGGCGTCGCTGCCGTCGAGGTCGTCAACCAGTTCCACAATGCGTCGTTGCATAGCAAAAAGTGTAGGGCCCTCGAACGCGCGGCACGAACGTTGTACCTGCGAGACGTAGACGCCTCGCAGCGGAGCTGGACCCTGCGGGGTCCAAAACCTTGGCGCAGGGCTCTGAACAGGCAAATCGAATTATCGAGCGGCACAGGCTCAGACCCCGAACCACGAGGCGACAACCATCGCCCCGCAGCTGCTTTGCGGTGGCGGCGAGCACACCCAATGTCAGCGCGTTGACCCGACCTCGGTGAGATCCACGGTGACATCGCATGGCTCACGAGCGCACGCATCGTGTGGGGTGCCAAAACTCGGCGCAGTGCCCTGAACAGGCAAAATCGAGTTTTCGAGCGGCACAGGCCTGCTACTCGTCACCTACGACGCTGAGCGCTCTGGGCGGGGGAGTGTGGCTAGGTCGAGGTCGATCTCTTGGCCGTGGATGTTGACCACGATGCGAGCGCTGTCGGCACCAGCGGCGGTGAGGTAGTCGCGCAACGTCGACAGGAGCATGTCGTCGCGGTTCTCCAATCGGGACACCGTTCCTTGTCCGATGCCGAGCCGTTGGGCCATTTCGATCTGCGTCAAATCGCCCGCCTTGCGAATCATCGCCAAGCTCATGGCGTGAACGCGGTCCATCTCGCGGATCTCCGCGCGGGCGGAAGCAACCTCCGCGGCTGTGTCCAGATCGCTTAAAAGGCGGTTCAGATGCGCATTACCGCGTACGAAAACGGTCTTGTCTTCGTTCATGCTTGTTCCTTTGTTTGCCGATACCACTGGTCGATCAACGCGCCAGCTCGTGTTCCGACGCTGTTGTAGAACACGTCGCCCATCCGCGCCTTATCTGCTGCGAACAACGCGACGACAACGGTGTCGCGTTGTTCCGGGGGAAGTAGCAGATCAAACGCACGGCGACGCCCGATACGTATGGGTGCGCCGTGCGCCAGACCGGGTAGCGGCGGGACTGTCGAACCCACTTCAATGACGCCGTCTCACTCTCACGATCGGGCATCTCGGGTAAGGCCTGCAATTCGGCGAGGGCCGATAACACCCACCGTCGCACGGCACGGGCACGTTCATCGCCGGACTGGGCGTCCAACTCCAAGCGGTCGAGCCAGACCCCGAACTCACCGGGCCAGTCGATGATCACACACCGAGTATGGCATCAGGTGCATATCGATTGTAAGACATATCAGATCGCGTGTCCAGTTGAACATCCGTCAGTCGGCACCAAGGTCCGACAGCAGAGCTGGCAGCCGGTCTTCCTCGTACAGCCCCGGAACGTCGGGTAGCCAGGGAACTGCGCCAGGCAGCCGGGTGAGTAGTTCTCGGGCGATGCCCTCCCCGGCGTTGTCACGGTCAGCGCTGATGAGAAATCGGGTTCCGGAGAGGCTGAGCCGTTCGAGCAACATCCACGCGGCCGTCGATGGCCGCCCGTATGTGCACACCAGGGGAGGGCAGGCGACGCCGAGCCGATCGGCAGCCGTTTCGACGATCGAGGGGTTTTCGCACACCCTCACGATCGGCTCCGGCGTCGCCAGGCAAGACGCAACGACACCGGAGAGTGCGCGCGCGGTGAGCCAAACTGGCTCGGCAGAAGCGGCCGCGGTGCGCAGCAGGAGAGCAGCATTACTTGCGCCGCTCAACGGCAGGTTCAGTACCAGCACGGTCGAGGACAGCCGATCGCACAGGACGCCCGCGGACGACCAGGTGATCCGCCAGCCGGCGGCCGTCGCGGACTGCTCCACCGCGGCGGCCGGGTCGTCGCCGCGAGCGAGTGCCGCCTTCGCTGCTAGCACACGAACGCCGGCTCGCCCGAGTAGCCGGTTGCGATCGAGGGCGTGCGGGTCGCCGAAGAGTTCGCTTGCGAGGCTGGCAAGCAGCACGTCGTCTGCCGGCAGCCGTCCGAGCAGCATGGCGAGCTGCGCGGCCCGATCGTGCAGGTCGCCATCGCCATCGTTGCCTAGCCAGCGGCGGACGAGCAGAAGCTCCACCACCGCGTCCGGCAGTCCGGCTGCCCTCAGCGCCGCGGCGGCGACATCTCGCCGTCGAGCGAGCGAGTGCTGGTGTTCCGCGCGCTCGGCACGAAGGTCGCGAAGCGGACCGCCGACGTGCGTGAGCAAGCTGTTCAGGTCACTTCCGGCGGCGATGACGCCCGCGCGCAGCTGCCCCAGGGTGAGCGGCTTGTTCGCATTCTGCCAGGGCAGGCCAAGCAGCCGCCCGACGTCCTTGCGGCCGGAAGCGTCGAGCGCAACGGGGATCCGGGTGCGGTCTCCCCAACGTCCGGCCTCCACCAGCCCCCGCGCAGCGGCCAGCACCTGCCGGCTGCCCGGGTTAGCTGCCCATTGCGCCAGCTCCTTCGAGGGCGGTCGCCGAGCCGTGGGCTGTTCCACGGCCGGGGGCGGTGCACCGCCGGGCGCAGGTCGCTGAAAGTCGGTGGTCATGGATCGGGATCGATCGCGTCGAAGTCGAACAGCCCGGGCGTGCCGCTGCTTGCGTGGGCCGGATTCGGTGCGGCGGCTGCGGCGGCGCCCATGCCGGCGTGAGGCAGCTGGACCGAGACCAGCTGACGCCCAGCCCAGAGGGACAGTGATAGATCGACACCCGGGTCAGGAGCTGGGGCCCGGGTGATGTACCAGACGGCGGCGGCAGGCACCTGGGCCGCCGTCACAAGGTGGCTGGGCGCGGCCAGCAGGAAGTCCAGATCGAAGGTCACGAGCAGATTCAGCATGGTCGCGCGGTTCTCGTCGTCGACCCCGGTAAACGCTTCGTCCAGCCACAGGGGCCGGGGCGCCGTGTCGGATTCGTCGTAGAGCGCCACGAGCGTGGCCAGCAGCGGCTGCAGAAGCGTGACGACCTTGCCGCCGCCGGAATCCTTGGCATGGACTTCTTTGGTCAAGGGCTTCCAGGGGGAGCCGCCGACCCGGTATTCGGTGACGACATCGAACCACCTCCGGTAGTCCAGCAGGTCAGCCAGGTGCTCTTTCCATTCGCGTGCCGTGGCGACGCCGAGCTCCTGCGCTTCACGGATCTGCTGTTCCAGGAAGTGACGGACCTGCTGCTGGACCGGACGGTCGTCGATGAACCCCTTCTCCAACGCCCCTAGAACGGCGAATGCGTCCTGCTGCCCGGCAACCGGCAGGCGAACCAGCCGCAACATCGTGTTGCTCGCGCCGGTCGGGTGGGCGGCGAGAACTTGATTGACTCGTGCCAGCAGTTCCAGGACGGCATTGAGCCGCTCACGCAGATGCTCCACGAACGTGCTGGAGAGCAGCTCGACAAGGACTGCCTGCATCTTCTCGTCGTGCAGTTTGGCGAGGGCGGCGACCTGCTGCTCGAGCCTGCCGATGGCTTCGCCGGGATCGACCTGGGTTCCGCTGGAGTCGACCAGGATGCTGATCGCCGGCAGGCCGGTGATCTCGTCGGCGTCGTGAGCCAGCACGCTGCGGCCCCCGGAGGCCTCAAGAACAGCGCGTAACGCGATCAGCTCTGAGCCGGCGAGCTTTGCCCAGGCATTGCTGACCTTGGCGTCCTTCTCCGCAGTGGCTTCCGCGGCGTCCGGCCAGCCGGCTGGTTTCAGCGTCTCGCGCGCGGTTCGGGCTTGGGCTTGCGCGTGGGTAAACAGCCGCGCTGGTGCGTCTGGAAGGTTGCGGGCTCGGGCCAGGCCGGCATCGACGGGGCCCCACCAGGCGACCAGGGCGCTGTCACGCGCCTCTTCCGCGCTCTGCCGATCGGCGTCCGCGGTCTCCAGCCGGGTCTGCGCGGTGCCTACGGAGCGCTCCTGGTCGCGGCCCTTTGCCTCGAGATCCTTCACCTGGACGCGCAAGGTGTCACGCCGGGCTTTCAGAGAGGTGGCCGCGGCCAGGATCTCCTGCTCATCGAAGCCGAGAGCGGATTCGGCAGCGTCGGCCTCGGTCTTCGCCACCCGAGCGGTCTGCTCGTCCGTCACGAGCCGCTGCTGCAGCAAACGTAACGCGGCTTCGGCATCGTCGAGTTCGGTCGCCGCGGTGGCGTGCCGGCCACGCGAGGATGCCGCGCGGATCGCGGCGCCGTTCAACGCGGCGATGGACGTGCTGGCCGCGTCGATCGCCGTGCGGAGATCCTGTTGCGGGGTCTCCTCGTGGGGTAGCGCGTGATCGCCGGTGAAGACCAAGAGCTTGCTGTTGGCGTCCGCGGCTGCGACGCTCGCCTCGCGGTGCTGCTGGGCCAGGCGTGCCTGCCTCGTCCCCGCCTTGCTGAATTCCGTAGCCGCCGCGGCGGCGGCGATGGCGAAGCCGACGACGGCAGCGTCCGTCGGCGCATCACTGGCGTCCTGTTCGCGGCGCAGGATGTGGCCGCGCAACTGCGCAGCGGTGGCGGTGAACTGGCTGGCTTGCTCGCGCAGCCTCGCGGCCTCCTGTCGTAGCAAGGCGATCTTGCGTTCCCTTGCCGCCGCGCGGGCCGCGGTGCCGACGAGTTCGGCTCCGTGTTCAGCTGCCCCGGCCCGTCCCGCGGTTAGCGGGGTGCGCCACCGCCCGTCCGCCGCAAGAGCAAACGCCGCGGTCAGCGGGGTGGATTCGGCAGCGGCATAGCCCACTCGTGGCAGCAGCCCTGCGACCATTCCCGCGCAATCGCCCGCGTCGACGGCAGGCTGGAACACGTCGGCCAGGGTCGGGCCAGGCGTTTTACTTGAGGTGATCGATACGACGTTGTCGAAGCCGTCGCGGTCCGGCAAGTAGACCCCGTCCGGCGTGATCCAAGCATCGAGCAGTCCACTCGCCGCCAGCGCCGCTTCCAACCGATCCAGGACATCCGAAGGTAGCGACGGGACCGGGTCGACGAGACGCCAGAAGGGGGCACCGGCGTCCTGGTCGCCGCGCGCCCGTCGCCGCCAGTACGACGGCGCCGCCGGCATCGGATCGATCTCGGACTGAAGGGCTTCCACCTCGCCGTCAAGCTCCGTCGCTTGCCGGGTCAGGGCCACTGCCTCCCGCTCGGCGATCGCCGCCTGCTCGCGCAGCGGTGCCGTCAGCGGGTCGAGCCACTGGCGGATCAGCAATCCTCCGAGCACCCCGCTCGGACGCTCATGGCGAGCTTGCGCGACGACCTCATCGATCCAACGGGTGCGCTCGGACACCGGCGGCGCCTCAGCGCCCAGCGTACCGGCCCACACTTCCAACGCGTCCGAAAGCTCCTGCAGGCCGGTCTGCAGCGTCGTGTCGGCGCGATCCGCCGCAGTACGACGTGATTCGAGCTCGACCTCGGCGGTGGCCAGCAGCCCCGCAGCGCGCTCCTCCGCTGCCCGGGACTTCAGCGCTTCGCGTAACAGCCTCACAGCCTCAGCGAGCTCGCGGCGGCGCTCGGCTACCGCGACGGTCAGGCGATCGACGTCGGCTGCCAGCGCCCAGGCGCGATAGTCGCCGACTAGGCCGGCACGGGAAGAACTATCAGTCACATTGCTCGCGGCTTGCTGCAGCTTCGCCTCCTCAGCGGCGAGTTCAGCAGCGAGCGTCGTCAGCGTGCCCGTACGCGTCTCGACTCGTCCGGCAGCCTGGTCACGATCGTGGCGGGTTGCATCCGCGAGCTTCCGGCGCTCTTCGGCCCGGCCCTTGAGATGGCCGACGTTCGCGGTCGCGTCATGCGCGTTGCGGTAGGCCTGCGACTGCAACAACTGCTCGTAGCGGACCCCGACGTCCTCACCCTCGGAGTCGGCAGCTATCAGCTCCCGTGACAGGCGCTCCCGCTCGGCTTTCGCGAGCCGCAGCAAAGCGTCGGCTTCACGCACGCTGCGAGTCACGTTGTCCAAACGCGTGTTGGTAGCTACCAAATCGTCAGCGCGACGGCGCAGCACTGCATCCGCCCACGGGTTCCACGCCCGACGCACATAGTTGGCCACGGCGTCACGGGCCGATTGCGCGCTGTCGCGGTCGGCGGCGAGCTGCTCGAGCTGGTCCCAGCCTTCGGCGAGCTGGTCGATCTCGGAACGCGCAATCGCGGGGAGTGCCTCGCGCATCTGCTCGGTGAAGAACTCCGGATCGAGCTTCTGGCCGAGATGCGGCGTGCGGAGCACCTTCAGCATGCGGACGACGGCGTCCAACCGTTCCGCGTCGTCGAAGCCGAACAGACCACTCGTCAGCCGCCGCTTGAACTCAGCCCCACTACCGGCAGCGGAAAAACCCGGCACACCGGCAAGATCGGAAGGCGACTGCGTCGCGGCGTCACGGTGCAAAGTGAGGCCGTCGGAGACGCGGCTGAGACCCTCGCAGGTAGCCCAGGTGCGTACGAAATCCTGCGCGCCGCGACGTGCCTGGGCGTACAGCAGGGTCGTGAAGTAGCGCGGCTCGCCGCTGACGAGCCGCCCGTACTCCACCCACGCCCAACCTCGATAGACGCTGCCGTCCGTGTCGCGTCGGTCGGTGGGGTCGCTGGTGGGTTCGACGTAGTAGCGGTAACTCTTGTGCTGCTCGCCGAAGGTGTCGACAAGCTCGCGGCCAAGATCTCCGGCCAGCATGATGAGCGTTGTCAGCGCCATGAGCGTGCTTTTGCCCGACTGGTTCTGACCGACAAACTGCGCCCGGCCATCGGCGAACCAGTACTCGGCAACGTCGAATTCCCACAGGTTGACCACGCCTGAGCGCAGCACTTGCCACCGCTCCCGGCTCGGGGTCGGGAGCATGCCGGCGCCGGCCGCGTCGCGCCAGGCCGCCAGCTCGCTGTCGCTGCTCGCCGCGCTGATCGGCGCGGTCACGACTGCTGGTGGCCCGTCGGGCTGGGCGCTCAAGAGCACTGCCCTTCCTCGGGGTTGCCAGCCGCTTCGGAGAGCATCACCGCGGGGTCACGATAACGACCGGCCACGGGCGACAGGATCCATCCGCCGGATTCCGGTATGCGCAACAGCCCCAGGTGACGCAACTGCGCCTCGGCAGTCGGCCGGATTCTGGTGGGGTCCTCTCGCAAAGCCTTGTTCAGGTACCCGCCGCGACTGGCAAAAAGCTCCTCCGCCAGGTCATCGACTTCAGCGTCGGCCAACACGACGGTTCCATCTTCTTGCCGCCGGCCGGTACCGCTCGCAAGATCTGCCATCAGCAGGGCCACCCACGAGGCGACAGTGGAGCGCGGCCAGTCAACGGTGATAGGGCTCGCCGGGTCATCCGGTAGCAGCAGTACCAGACCCTCTGAGCGCGCCTCGACGTGACCGCCGGTGAGGGCGGCTGCTTCGGACGAACGCAGGCCTCGCGTGGCGCGCAGGGCGTTGGCATCCGCAGGGCTCAGCTCGCTGTAAAGAAGTGCAGGAGTCTCGATCAAGGCTCGCAGCGCCCGCAGCGTGCTTGTGGAGCTCACCTGGTCAGGCTCCGGGGCGGGGTTGAGAGCTTGGGTGAGCACGTCCGGGCTGGTGAGCAGCAGCAGGGCGTCGCGGTCGATGTCGTAGCCGGCGCCGATCCCGCCTCTGCCATCCGTCCACTCGTCGAGCAGCCGCTCGTCGAACGTCCTGCGGTGCAATACCCCCCAGTACTCCAGCATTTTCGATGCGTGCAACAGCTGCCGGCGATGGCTCTGCACGCCCTGGTCGTAGCTGCTGACGGTGCCGGCGTTGGTGGACGTCAGCTGGCCGACCAGCTCGGACAGCTTGGCGAGGGTGGCTCCGCCGCCGGCCTCCTCACACGCTGCGGCGAGCACGCACGTCAACGCGAGAATGCGGCGGCTCGGCTGATCCAGCGGCGGCGGGGGCGCCGTGACGACTCCTGCTGCGGGGACCCGGACGAGCCGGACGGCCCGACCGACGGTCGCGACCCGGTAGCCGAGCCGGCGTGCGGCGTCAGCGACCTCCTTGAAGTTTCGCGTGATCTGGCGGTGCGCCTCGGGGGCGCTCGTGGGGGTCACGAGCGGCCGCGCCAGCAACCCGACGAAGGCTCGCTGGACCGCGACGCGGTCGGTCGTCGGATTGCCGGCGGTCGCAGGACCGGTCAGCAGCGAATCGCTCATCGGATGCTTCCAGGAGCGGCGACCTCAGCCAGCTCCGGGGTGTCCCCGCTGCGGATTGTCAGGCGGATGTCGGGATGGACAAGCCGGCCGGTTGGTGTGGATACAACCGCGGAGGGTAATCCCGGCGGCGCCGGGTCGGCGCGCAGCTGCCAGCGACCGTCGCCGGTACGGGCCTTACGCACCTGTTCCGGACGGCCGGGGGAGGTCGCTATGGCTGCTAGCAGCATCAGCAGGGTCTCGGTTTCGGCCGTATCGAGCGTGGTCCACTCCGACAGCCGCAAGCCTGATCGGGCCAGCACGGCCTTGCGGGTGCGTGCGCTTGCCTCCCGTTCCGCGGCGGCCCGCGCCCGGGCGGCAGCCCGCCCGGCGCTTCGATCCGGGATGCGCGCGGGACGACCGGTCTGCGAACGAGGGCCGAGCTTGCGAAGCCGCGCCTCCACGGGGGCGGGTTCGGCCGTCCAGAACGACACCGAACCCGCCGAGCCGGCCGGTTGCGGGCTCGCCAAAGGAAGATGACGGGCAGAGAACAGCCCGGTCGCGGCGCACCACAGGCTCCAGGCCGCGTCGTCACTCTCGGCCCGCTCCAGGCTTCCGGCGAGGGCCAGCAATTCGACCCGGCGGCTCACGTGTCCCCCTACCGCTGCCAGGGTGCGCTGTCCGCGGATCATGGGGGCGATCGCGTCGCGCATCTGCCGGCGCAACCGCCGAGCCTGGCTATTGCGCCCGCCGAACCAGGACAGCACCGTGCGCAGGGTGTCGAAATACTGCTTAACCAGCGCATCGAGCTGTTGCTCCGGAGCCTGCGCGCCAAGGGAGTGAAGGGCAACGGCACGCCAGGGTGCTGGTTTTCCGCCGACCAGCTCCGAGGCGAGGGAAGCAAGGGCTTCGGAATGGCTGTCGACACCGGCGCCCCACATCTCGATGTAGCGACGCAAGGTGTCCTGTAGCGACGTGACCTTGTTCGAGTTGGTCGCTCCTGCCAGGGCGCCGGCAAGGCGACCCTGCCAGCTCGCCGCGGCGCTCGCCATGCCGTCCAGAGTCGGTCTGACCACAGCCCATGCTTCCGCGACCGTTGCGGGATCGCGGTCGAGCCCCTCGCGCATCGCCGTGAGTTGGGTCCGCAGGACCAACGGGGCGAACGTTGCCGCAACCGACTCGGCGGCGTCCTCCCCGAGCCGCCGGAACGCACGATGAAACTCCGCCGCGTCGGAGGTCAGCTGGTATCTGGTCGAGTTGCGAAGGAAATCGTCGTCGCGGTCGGGTCGAACGTCCCAGGCGTGTACCACCTCCCATGATTCGAGCTGCTTCATCCGATCCTCGAGGGGAAACTGTTCCAAAAGGCTGGCCGTCGTGTCCCGTCCGGCGATGCCGATCAGCCGTTCCCGAACGAGAACTTCGAGCTCGTCATGGGCGACGCCGGTGAGCGAATGCTGCTGCTCATCGAGCAGCACATCGACGATGAGCCGATACTGTGGGCTGCGATCCGCAGTCAGGTAGCTAGCCATTTTCAGGCCGTCCGGGACACCCGCCAGCAGCCACGGATCTGCTGAAGCGTCGCCGGACTCCGTCAAGGTTTCGCTGGCCGCCGCGGCCTGCTGGATCAACGCGACCTCCCCGCTGTCTCGAATTCCGTCGGCCGCTCTTCACGCAACGGCAGGATCGCAACTACGAGGTTCGAGGCTCTCACGTCTCTCCGACAAAAACGGCCGTACCGCGGCTGACGGGGTCATCACTCTCGGAGTGTTGCCGATGGAGTCCGGTCCGGCAGCGTAGATCACTCGATCGTGGCCGCTCGCCCTCTTGCCCGGATGGGTCAGACACAGGTCTGTAGCGGCGCGCAGCCGGGCGAGAGGCCTGCCTCATGACGCGCGACCCGATGACCGTAATGGCTTACATCACCCTTCTTGAGGTGCCTCCGCGGAGCTCCACGAGGACAACCCGGTCCGGATGTTGTCCGGCGGGCTGATCGCGACCCCGAATGTCATCGACGCCAGCGACGTGGCCTGGTTCGGGCGAGCTGTCGAGGCTGGATTGGTCACGCTGGAGCGAGGCGGGCGGTTCAATACGCTTGATCGGCCCAAACCGGGAGGTCGATGGGGTTTGCTGTCCCGCTCGTCGGAGGGGGGCTGGTACAACGCCGAGTACTTGCCGCAAATCGCGGCGTACGCCCGCGCGGTGCTGGAGATGACCTTCCCGCGGGGTCGGATGCTGTTTGAGTTGCCAGGCGCTTCGCTGCAGCTGGATGTGGCGATTCTCGCCGACGACGGCCGGGTCGTTGTGTTGGGCGAGGCCAAGCGTGATGTCCGGTTTGCGGAAAGGCGCGTGTCGTGCGCTGCTACGAACGACCGAGTTGCGGGTGGCAGGCCGCGAACGTACGCAATATATGAAGTCGTCGACCACGCATTTTGTCGGCTTTATCTGGCAGTCTTCTTGGTTGCGGCATCTGAGCAGGCGAAATCGAATTATCGAGCGGCACAGGCCGGTTCATCAGGGTCCATGTCGGGTATTGAAATGCCGATATCGGCTGGTAGGCCAGCACCGTGGCCTGCTCCGGACGCGAACCACAGTGGGAGGTTCGTTGCGATGGCAGGACGTTGTTTCTGCTCGGAGGTCGGCGAAGGCCAGACGCCCGGCTACCCCGCCACGGCTGGATAGCGGTGGACGGAAAAGTTGTGATCGGTGGCCGTCTCCCCCTGCTCAGCAGCGCTGCACGGCGCCTTCGCCGGCGTGATGAGAGCCGTCGTACCTTTCTCATCGGGCGCGGCCGCGACGGTTACCACCGGCTACGGGTCTATCTACTTGCGGCGCCAGGGACGCTGGTTTATCTGTTTACGTTGGCTGTCACGTGGTGGACGTTGCGCGGCGCTGACCCTAAGTTGGTACACAAGCTGCTGATCAGCCAGTCCACCAATCTGCACAACATGAGCCGTCACCCGTTTCAAGTACTTGTCGCTTCCGCGTTCTGGATTGACAGCACCAGCTTTCACTGGAAGGTCGTCGCCGAGTTTCTGCTTGTCATGGTGGCTGCCGAGCGCTGGCTCGGTACGCGTCGTTGGGTTCTTACCTTCGCCGCTGGCCACATCGGGGCGACCCTCATCACCGTGACCGGCATTGCCTACGCGATCTCGCATGGTTTGCTTGATAATCGGATCGCGCGTACCTCGGACGTCGGTGTCAGCTACGGGTTTTTCGCCGTGGCCGCACTTTTGACCTACCGATTTCCCGACCGCCGGTTGCGGCTGGCGTGGGCTGGACTGCTTGTCGCCTATTTGGGGGTCGCAGCGTGGCGCGGTCAGACCTTCACCGACTACGGCCACCTTGCCGCGCTTGCTATCGGCCTTTCCTTCCACCGGCTGTCACGACGGCCCAACGCCGCTCTCCAGGTACGGCGCAGCCGTTCGGCTA
>JBBRSE010000089.1:0-14093 GCA_038245655.1 Mycobacteriales bacterium
ACCGACATTCCGCTGACGGCCGACGGTGAAGCGCATGCCGCCGCGCTGCGTCCGGTGCTGAAAGGGCGCAGCTTCGCTCTCGCGCTCTCCAGCCCGCTGAAACGGGCCTGGGAGACCGCCCAGCTCGCCGGCATTCACCCGCAGCCCGACCCTGACCTGCAGGAATGGGACTACGGGGAGTACGAGGGCCGCACGACGGCGGCGATCCGCGAGGAGCGGCCCGGCTGGGCGATCTTCACCGATGGCGTGCCCGGCGGCGAGTCGGCGCAGGACGTCGCGGATCGGGCGGACCGCGTCATTGCCCGCGTCCTTTCGGCGCCCGGAGACAGCATCCTTTTCGCCCACGGCCATCTGTTACGCGTGCTGGGAGCCCGCTGGGTCGGCGCGCAGCCCCAGGCGGGACGTCACTTGTTGCTCGCAACGGCAGCCGTCTGCATCCTCGGGTGGGAGCGCGAAATCCCTGCGCTGGCGCGGTGGAACGACACCTCACACCTGGGCGGAGGGCTGTCAGCGGCGGGGTAGCCGGGCGCGCTGACCGGTTGCTGACACTCCGGCTTCGCCCAAACGTGCCCGGGCCAGTGAGCTGCACCTCTAGGCTTTTCGAATGCCGGCCCACCCCTTGCGTCTTTTCGTCGACGGGACCAGCCATCTGCTGACCCCGGACACGCCGTGGCTGGTGGGCCGCGACCCTGCCGCGTGCCAGATCATCGTGATCCACCCGCTCGTCTCGAGCCGGCATCTGAACCTTCGCCACGACGGCACGTACTGGCGTGCCTCGGACGTCGGCAGCACCAACGGAACGTGGCACAACGGCGGCCGGATCACCGAGATCGTCGTCAACGGCGACATCCGGTTGCGGCTCGCAGTCGACGGCCCGGAGATCCTCCTGAGCCCGCAGGTGCCCGCCTCCGTCGGGGCGCCGTCGTCGCCCCCGCCGGCCGCCCCGCCGTCGACTCCGAAGCCGGCGGCCCCGCCCTCGCTGCGCCCGGGGCCGCCTCCGGGCGGCGCCGTCCCCAGCTTTCCGACCGTCCCCAGCCCGCCCCTGCCCGCGTTCGGCCCCGGTGCCGCCGGGACGGGCGGCGGTCCGGTTCTCACCGGCGTTCATCGGGTCGGGAGTACCGCCGCCCTGCACATCGGGCGTGATCCGTCGAACGATCTGGTGATCAACGACCTGCTCGCCAGCCGTCGCCATGCCGTGTTCCACGCCGGTGGGCCGGGCGCGCCGGGAGCGGAGATCGTCGACCTGGGCAGCGCCAACGGCACCTACGTGAACGGTCGCCGCATCCAGGGCCGGGCGCTGCTCGCCCAGGGTGACATCGTCGGCATCGGACGCCACCAGCTGCGGCTGTCCGGTACCGAACTCCTCGAGTACGAGGACACCGGCGACCTCACCTTCGTCGCCTCCGAGCTGCGGGTGACGGTGCCCGCCGGGCGCGGCGAGAAAGTGTTGTTGCAGGGTGTGGGCTTCACCCTGCCGCCGCGCAGCATGCTCGCGGTGGTGGGGCCGAGCGGCGCCGGCAAGTCCACCCTGCTGGGCGCGCTGACCGGAATCCGGCCGGCGAGCAGCGGCAGCGTCACCTACGCGGGCCGTGATCTTTACGCCGAGTACGACGATCTGCGCCAGCGCATCGGTCTGGTGCCACAGGAAGACATCTGGCACACGGCCCTTACGGTGCGCGAGGCGCTCCAGTACGGCGCTGAGCTCCGCTTCCCGGCGGATGTGACGCTGGCCGAGCGCAACGCCCGTATCGACGAGGTGCTGACCGAGCTCGAACTCACCGAGGCGCAGCACAACCACGGCTCGACCCAGCTGTCGGGCGGGCAGAAGAAGCGCACCAGCACCGCCCTCGAGCTGCTCACCAAGCCCTCGCTGCTGTTCCTGGACGAGCCCACTTCCGGCCTCGACCCCGACCTCGACTCCGAAGTCATGACGAAGCTGCGCGACCTCGCCGACGACGGCCGCACGGTCGTCGTCGTCACCCACTCGACGCTGAACCTGCACGTCTGCGACCTGCTGCTGGTGCTGGCCGAAGGCGGCCATCTGGCGTACCTCGGCAAGCCGGAAGACGCCCTGACCTACTTCGCCGCGCGCTCGTATTCAGAGATGTTCCACACCCTGAAGAGTCGCGCCCCGCAGGAATGGGCGCACCGCTTCCGGGCGGCGCCGGAGTACCAGCGCTACGTCGTCGGCGCGGCCGCGGGTCCGATGTCGGCGCGCCGCCGAACGGATCTGCCGCCGCTGCGCCAGCAGTCCATCGGCCGGCAGTTCTCGACGCTGTGCCGGCGCTACCTGTCGGTGATCGGCGCCGATCGTGCCTACCTCGGGATCTTGGTGGCGCTGCCCGTCATCCTGGCGGGGATCAGCCGGATCGTGCCCGCGCCCGCAGGTCTTGGGATGGACGGCACGACCGCGAACCTGAAGGCCCGCCAGGTCCTGCTGACGATCGTGCTCGGGGCCACGCTCATGGGCGCGGCCAGCGCGGTCCGCGAGATCGTCAAGGAACGCGCGATCTACCAGCGAGAACGTTCGATCGGGCTGTCAGCGGCCGCGTACCTGTGGTCCAAGGTGGCTGTCTTATCGGTCGTCGTGACGGGCCAGGCGCTCCTGCTGACCGTGCTGGCGCTCGTCGGACGCAAGGGCGCGCAGGATCCGCTCGTCCTGGGATCGACCATCCTTGAGGTGGCGGTCGCGGTCGTCGCCCTCACGGTGGCGTCAGCCATGCTCGGGCTGGTCATCTCGGCGTGGGTGAGCAACGCCGACAAGGCCATGCCGATGCTGGTCCTCATGATCATGGTGCAGCTGGTGTTTTCGGGTGGGCTGGTGCCGCTGGCCGGGCGGCCCGGGCTCGAGCAGGTTTCGTACGTCGTCCCCTCCCGCTGGGGATTCGCCATGGCGGCCTCGACCGTCGACCTGCACAACATCGAAACGTTCCGGGCCCCCCAGTTCTGCGCCCAACTCGACCAGGCGAAGGCGAATGGCCAGCTGCCGCCCGATCTCGCCTCGAGCAAGGATGCGGCTGAGCTCAATCAGATCTGCCACCACAAGCCGCCCCGGCCGGACGCGATCTGGCGCCACGACAGCGTCACCTGGATCGGTGACCTGTGGGTTCTGATCGCGCTGAGCGGTGTCTCGGTGCTGGGTGTCGCCCTCCTGCTGCGGCGCCTGGAACCCAAGCGCCGGGCCGGGCAGGTCGGACAGGTCGGTCCGGCGGTGCCAAGGGGCTGGGCCGGGTAGCACCCGAGGGTCAGGGGAGGTAGGGCACCGGGTCGACGGGGACGCCGTTCAGCCGGACCTCGAAGTGCAGGTGGGGTCCGGTAGAGGCCCCGGTGCTGCCGACGAGCCCGATCTCCTGACCCTGCGCGACGACCGCTCCCACCGAGACGAAGACGGCGGACTGGTGGGCGTAGCAGGTCGCGAAGCCTGCTCCGCGGTCGATGCACGTGTAGTTGCCGTAGCCGCCGCTCTGATCCGGCGTCTCGACGATCGCGACCGTGCCGGCCGTCGCCGCGACGATCGGTGTGCCGGTCGGTGCGGAGATGTCCTGACCCGCGTGGAACGTCGTGCCGAGCCCGAACGGATCGACCCGGTAGCCGAACCCCGAGGTGAAGACGCCGGTGGTCGGCATCACGAGTCCACCGGCACTTGTCGCGCCGGGAGCTGCGTTGGAGAGCGGAACCGCCGTCACTGAACGCTGCGCCGACGCCCGGGCGGCCAGGATGGCCTGCAGCCGCGCGGAGGCCGCCTGCAGCTGCGAGTAACGCTCGCGGGCGCCGGTAGCGGCCGCTTTGGCCGCCACGACGGCGCCTTCCTGATCGTGCTGGAGGCTCACCAGCGAGCTGGCCGCCTGCTGCGCCCGATCCTGCAGTGCTGCCACGGCGTCGAACTGCTGATTCGCCGCGATCACGAGCTGCTGCGCCCTGTGACGGGCGGCCGCGAGGGCCGCCTTTTTGCGGGTCAGCGCGTCCTTGCTGCTGGCGAGGTCGGACAGCCGGGTTTGGCGGGTCGCGGAGAGCCGGTCGAGCAGCCCGACGCGGTTTGCCAGATCATCGGGGCTGCCACCCTCCATGAGCGCATCGAGGTCGCCGCCCACGCCCTGCTCGTACGCGGCCCGCAGCATGATCCGTAGCTCGTTGCGCGCCTTGTTGAAGCGCGCCGTGGCGACGTCCACCGCGGCCTGGGCGACGCTTTCCGCGGTCTGAGCCTTGGCGAGCGCCGTCCGCCGGGTGTCGAGGACGATCTGCGCGGTGTGCAGGCTGTTGTTCGCGCTCGAGAGGGCTTGTTTGGCATCGGCGACGCGGGCCTGGATCTTGGCGAGGGCCAGGGCTGCCTTCTGGGCCTGCGCATCTCGTACGCCGATGTCGTCGGCGGCGCCCGCCGCGTCGTGCTGCAGCTGGGAGAGCTTCTGCTGATCGGAGCCGGCGTACGCGGGATGCGTAGCGCCACCGAACGCGACGATGGGTACCGTGAGACCCACGAGCGCAGCAGCGACCCACCGGCGTTGGCGACGGGCGCGAGCCGCAGCGGTCATGCAGGCACTCCAGATACGTCGAAGATCGTCCGACAGAGATCGTCAAAGTAAGCGTCGGCGGATCAGCGGCCCTGGTTGAGCTGCGGCGTGTCGCGTTTTTATATGCGGCGAAACGTCCCTGACGTCAACCGCGCGTGTACAGCACATCCGTCGCCCAGCGCACGAATCCCAGCCGTTCATACGTCTTCAGTGCGGGTTCGTTGCTCTCGTCCACGTAGAGCAGCACCTGCTGCAGGTGCTGGTCACGCAGATGGTGCAGCCCTATCAGCGTGAGGGCGGGTCCCAGGCCCTTTCCGCTGTCCTGCGGCCGGACGCCGACGACGTACACCTCGCCCACGGGGGCTGTTTCACCCTCGGCGGGATGCACCTTGGTCCAGTGAAATCCGATGAGCTTTCCCTCGGATTCGGCCAGGAAGAAGCCGCCCGGATCGAACCATGGCTGCGCCTCGCGTTGCTCGATGTCGCGAACAGTCCAGCGACCCTGCTCGGCATGGCCGAAAAACGCGCTGTTGTTGACGTCGAGCCAGGCCGCCTCGTCGGAGCCCGGCGTGAAGGTGCGGACCCGCACCCCGGCCGGCCAGCGCGGCTCGGGAAGCGGCTCGCTGAGTGATCGGCGCATCTGCAGCAGGACGCGGGACGGCGCAAAACTCTCGGCTGCCGCCAGTGCGGCTGCCGCCTGCAGGTCGCCATGAGCCCAGACCGAGAGTCCCGCCGGGACGTCCTGCTGGCTGCGGCGGAGCAAAGCGCGCCCCACGCCGTGTCGCCGGTGCGTCGGCGCAACGACCAACTCGGCCACCGCGGATGACGTATCGATCTGGGCGTAGCCCGTCACCGCACCGGACGGGTCGCGGTCCAGCACGTGAGAGACCTCCGGCGCAGCCGATGGCAGGCGCAGGAGGACCTGCTCGGACAACGGACCCACACCGTCACCCTCAGCAGCTTCGTCCACCAACAGCAACACGGCTGTGACGTCGGCAGGGGCGAGCGTCTCGACGGACTCGATCACACCGGCACGCTAACCGGCCGGCGTGATCTCCCCGAACGTCAGACCGGGAGCGCCACGCTACGGGTCGACATCGCCGACCCGTGGCTGCCGTTCGAGGACCCGGCCGGCGGGGCGACGAACTTGTAGCCGACGTGGCGCACGGTGCCGATCAGCTGCTCGTGCTCCGTGCCGAGCTTCGCGCGAAGGCGCCGGACGTGGACATCCACGGTGCGGGTGCCCCCGTAGTAGTCGTAGCCCCAGACCTCTTGCAGCAGCTGAGCGCGGGTGAAGACGCGGCCCGGGTGTTGCGCCAGGAACTTGAGGAGCTCGAACTCCTTGAAGGTCAGCTCCAGGGCCCGGCCGCGCAGCCGAGCTGAGTACGTGACCTCATCGATGACCAGCTCACCGACGGAAACCGCGCCCTCGTTCGCCACGGCACCGGGGGCGGGAGTCGCTGCGCGGCCGGCCGCGAGGCGCAGCCGGGCGTCGACCTCCGCTGGGCTGGCGGCATCCAGCACGACGTCGGAAAGACCCCAGTCGTTGGCGACGGCGACCAGCCCGCCTTCGGTGACCACCGCGAGCATCGGCGCCGAGAGGCCGGTCGTGCGCAGCAGGCGAGCGAGGCCGCGCGCACCAGCGAGGTCGCGGCGGGCATCGATGAGCACGGCATCGACGGCTGGTGCATCGAGCAGGGCCGACGGCTCGGGTGACGCGACGCGGACGTCATGCGGCAAAAGCGCCAGGCCGGGCAGAACCTCAGCGGCGCCACCGGGAGAAGCGGTCAGAATAAGGACGACAGCCATGCTTACCTCGTCTATCGCAGGAGCAACAGGACGGGGCGTCGTCGACCCGATGTCAGGTAAGGATAGACGACGACATGGGAACGTCATCAAGTGTTACGTCAGCGGTCCCTCTCCGTACGGCCGACGGCGTCACTCTGGTACTGACCCATACCCCCACAAGAGGGGAGAATCGGGCGGCAGTCGTGCTGGCTCCGGGTTTCTCGGGCTGGTCACAGAAGCCGGGGGTAGCCCGGGCCGCGGCGGTGCTGGCCGAGCACGCCGACGTCTTTCAGGTGGATCTGCGCGGTCACGGGCGTTCGGCGGGCAAATCCACCCTCGCTGACCGTGAAGTCCTCGACGTCGATGTCGGCGTCGGCTACGCCCGCTCGCTCGGCTTCACACGCGTCATTTCGGTCGGTTTTTCGATGGGTGGCGCCGCGGCGATACGTCATGCTGCGCTGGTCGGAGGGCACGTCCACGGCTACCCGGTGACCCAGCGGGTCGATGCTGTCGTCAGCGTCAGCACCGGAAGCGCCTGGTACGTCCGCGACACCAAGCCGATGCGACGTGTGCATTGGCTCGTGCTCACCCGTTCGGGACGGCTGGTCGCGCGGCAGGCCTTTCGCGTGCGGATCGATCCCCGCGGCTGGTCCGACGAGCCGCTCTCGCCGGTGGACGCTGCGCGGGCGCTGCGCGTGCCGCTGCTGGTCGTGCACGGGGACAGCGATTCGTATCTGAAGGAGAAGCACGCGTACGCGCTGGCCGGGGCCGCGGGTGGGCCGGCGGAGCTCTGGCTCGAGCGCGGCTTCGGACATGCCGAAGAGGCGGCCGACCCGGTGCTCCTGCGCCGGATCGGCGCCGCCCTCAACGATCTGCCCGATATGGCGTTGCGCCCGGTCGCCGCTGCGGAAGGGCCGGTGGATGAGTAGTCCCGATGCCGCCGAAGCTTCGACGGTCACGGTTCGGTACTGGGCAGCGGCGCGCGACGCGGCCGGCCGGGCGCATGAAGAACTCGCCGCCGTGACGCTGGCAGACCTGATCGACCAGCTGTCACGGCGGCACGGGCCCGTGCTGGGTCGGCTGCTGACCATCTGCTCGTACCTGATCGACGGGGCTCCGGCCAAGCGCGAGCACGCCGCACGCGTGAGCCTTACGCCGGGCGTCGTGGTCGAGGTGCTGCCGCCCTTTGCCGGCGGATGACGTCGAACGGCGCGGCGCGCCCCGGGACATGGCACGATCTGCGGGTGATTCACGCGTGAACGCGGCTGCCCGGCAGGTGCCCTCGGCGCCTCCGGCGTCGTGGTGGGCGGTCCCGATCCTGCTGCTGGCCGGCGGGATCCTGGTCGGCGGCAACGCTGCCGACCGGCCCACCCTCGCCGTCGCCGTCATCGTGTTGCAGGCAGTGCTCGGCCTGTCGTGGCTGGTGCTCTTCAGCGCCTCGACGCAAGCCGCGGTCCTGGTGGGATTCGCCGTGGTGGCCGCCGACGTCGTGCTGCTGCGCACCCGAACGGCGACCGCCGGCTCGATCGCCGGGGTCATCGGCCTCAGCGTCATCGCCGTGCTCTTCCATCAACTCGCTCGTCGCGAACCCCACGGCGTGACGGCTGCGGTGGCCGTCACGTTGTCCGCGGTCGTCGTGGGAGCCGCGCTTCCGCTGCTCTTGCCGTTGCGCGAGCTCGGCGGCGGGCGTTCGGTGGTCTTCGCGGCGGTCGTCAGCGCCGCTGCCGCTCTCGTCGTCGCCCGATTGGTGGCGGCGCCTGACCCCGTGCGTCGCGTCGCGGGTTTGGCAGCGGCCGCCGCGGTCGCACTCGCCTGCGGGCTGCCGAGCGGTGGACTCTCGGTGGGCGACGCGATGGGGGCCGGTCTTGCCGCGGCCGTCGCCGCCTTGCTGGTGGACCGCCTGCTGGTGCGCGTGGCGATCGGCGGCGCGTCCGATCGTGGGACGCGGGCGTACGCAAATGCGCTGGCCGTCGTGTCGGCCCTGCTGCCCCTGGCGCTGGTCTCACCGATCGCCTACCTCGCCGGCCGGATCATCGCGTCCGGCGGCGGGTAGCGGATCGGGATGCGCAAAGCGCTCTTCGTCACGGCCGCCGTCGTCGTGGTCCTGCTCCTCGCGCTGGATCGGATCGGCCTGCTCATCGCCGACAGCCAGATCGCGAGCCGGGTGCAGAAGTCGCAAGGTCTGAGCAGCCGACCTCACGTCTCGATCAAGGGTTTTCCCTTTCTCACGCAAGTGATCGGGGGCCGTTACGGAGAGGTCGACGTCGCCGTACGCGATGTCACCCGCAATGGGCTGACCGTCGATCGGGTGAGCGTTCACGCCCACGGTGTGAGCGTCCCGCTCAGCCAAGTGCTCGCAGGGTCGGTACGAGAGGTGCCCGTCCAGCGCGCCGACGCCGTCGTCACCCTCGGCTTCGGCAATCTGAACAAGTACGTGTCGAGCCAGCTGGGTCAGGTCCTGACGGTCTCCTCCGACGGCAAGGCCGTTCGCCTGACGGGCACGCTGCCGGTGCCGCTGCGGGTTTCGGCGACGGCCGAGGCGCGGATCGACGTGTCGGGCAACTCGATCACCCTGAGGCCCGCGGCACTCGATTCGGTGCTGTTCAAGATCCCCGGCGGGCAGGCGTCCCGCGGGCTGATCGAGCGGTTCTTCACGGTGAAGCTGCCGATCTCGCAGCTGCCGTTCGGCATCCGGCTGAAAAGCGCAAGCGTGACGAAGACGGGCATCCTGATCGCGGCCTCTGCGACGGGCCTCACTCTGCGCGCACCCAGCGGCTAGGGTGGGCGCGTCATGCCGTCTGCCCCGAGCCTCATGCTCTTCAAGCGCCGCGTGATCGACCTGTGCCGCGTGACCAGCTGCGTGTGTCCGCCCAGCTGACGCAGAGCTGAAATCAGCGCCCCGCAAGGCGCTTTCACTCTGACCCGCCCCGGCCCCCGCCCCCGCCGGCAGCCGCGGGCCCCGCGGGCGCGTCGCTGATCGGCCGGCGCCGGACCATCTGACCATTCGCCATTCAGCCAGGGGAGCACACATGAGCCGAGCAAAAGTGCTCGTTGACGCAGCATGGGCCGAGGCCCATATCGAGGATCCGAAAGTCGTCTTCGTCGAGGTCGACGAGGACGTGTCCGCCTACGACAAGAACCACATCCGCGGCGCCGTTCGGGTGGACTGGAAGTCTGACCTGCAGGATCCGGTGATCCGCGACTTCGTCGACCAGGCTGCCTTCGAAAAACTGCTGTCCAGCAAGGGCATCAGCCCGGGCGACACCATCGTGCTCTACGGCGGCAACAACAACTGGTTCGCCTCGTACGCGTACTGGTACTTCAAGCTTTACGGACACGAGGACGTACGCCTGCTCGACGGTGGTCGCAAGAAGTGGGAGCTGGACTCCCGCGCGCTCGTCACCGAGCCGACACATCGGACCGCCACCCATCATCACGCCAAGCCGTTACGCAGCGACATCCGGGCCTTCCGTGACGAGGTCATCGCGGCGATCGGCGTTCAGAACCTGATCGATGTCCGCTCGCCCGATGAGTTCAGCGGCAAGCTACTGGCGCCCGCTCACCTGCCGCAGGAGCAGTCGCAGAAGGCTGGCCACATCCCGAGCGCCAAGAACATTCCGTGGTCGAGGGCGGCCAACGACGACGGCACGTTCAAGCGCGACGAGGAGCTGAAGAAGCTCTACGGCGACGCGGGTGTCGATTTTGGCAAGGACACCATCGCGTACTGCCGCATCGGCGAGCGCAGCGCCCACACCTGGTTCGTCCTGCACGAGCTGCTCGGGCAGGAAAACGTCAAGAACTACGACGGTTCGTGGACCGAGTACGGCGCGCTCGTCGGCGTCCCGATCGCGAAGGGTGCCTGAGCAAATGTGCGCCCCGCCCGTTGGAGGACTGTCGACCGAAGGAATTGATGTGGCGAAGGAGTCTGTGATTCAGGGGACGGTGACCCGCGAGGGTCAGCCGGTCCCTTCGGCGTACGTACGCCTGCTCGACTCGACGGGTGAGTTCACCGCCGAAGTGGTGACCAGCGCGACGGGGCAGTTCCGTTTCTTCGCCCGGCCCGGTGAGTGGACGCTTCGCGCGCTGTCGTCACAAGGTGCGGGCGAGGCGAAGGTGACCGCCGCCGAGGGCCATGCCGTCGAAGCTCAGGTTTCGCTGCCCGCCTGACCAGCCGAAGATCAACGCTGCAATGATCATGACTTCGTCGCCGAATGGGTCACGATCTCATGATCATTGCAGCGTTGATCTTCGGGGCCGTGGAGGTCTTCGCCGCGGTACGACACGTCGGGTCCGGGCAGCGTGGCGAATCCCGCGTCGCACCAGGCCTGGAATCCGCCGTCGAGGTCGGCGCTCTTGTGCAGTCCCAGGTCGAGTAGCGCCGCCGCGGCGAGGCTCGACGTGTAGCTCTCCTGGCAGGCCACGATGATTTCCACGTCGTGGTCGACGGCCTCGGCGATCCTGACGTCGCTGGTGGGATCGAGCCGCCACTCGAGGTGGTTGCGTTCGATGATCAGCGCCCCCGGAAACTGCCCGTAGGCGGCGCGCTGCCAGACCGGACGGATATCGACAAGGAGGGCGCTGGCCGCCATGGCTGCCTTGGCCTGCGCGGGACTGAGCCGGCGGATCCGGCCGCGGGCCTCGGCGAGGACGTCGGCGATGGTGCGAGGCATGCCCCCCCTACGGTGAGTGTGTGATGGGGTGCCATCGCCGTCGCCGTAAACGCCCCTTCACACCTTAAAGGGCCAGTCCGGCAACAGGTGGGGGAACTCGGTGACAACTCGGCCACCCCACGTGGGGCCAGCCGGCATTATTTGCCTTCTCGCGTACGTTCCAATGTGCCGTAATAGCTTATAGGTGCACTGTATTGCTCAACCGGGAGGCTCCATGGCGCGGCGTGAGGTGGCTGTGTCCCGCGCGTCTGCGGACGCGCTGCGGGTGTTGGGCAACCAGATCAGGATCGCTCGGCACGCTCGCGGCTGGACCATCGTGGACGCCGCGGCGCGGCTCGGCCTGGACCGCCGCACTGTCAGCAGCATCGAGACCGGCTCGCCGACGGTAGCCATCGGCACCGTGTTCAACGTGGCCTTCCTCGTCGGCGTCGACTTGTTCGGTCTGACCGGTACCGAGCTGGCCCGCGCCCGCAGGCAGGGCGAGGAGACACTCGCGCTGCTGCCCGCGAAGGTCCGCAAGCCCGCCACAAAGGACAGCGATGACGACTTCGCATTCTGAGCGACCCACCCACGCCTTCGTATGGGCCTGGCTACCCGGCGGGAGCGAACCGGTCGTTGCCGGGCGAGTCTCCGCCCATGGCGACGGCTACCGATTCGCTTACGGTTCGCGCTACCTGGCCCGACCGAACGCGATCAGCCTGTTCTCCCCGGAACTGCCGCTCGACCGCGGCTGGATCGACCACCCGGAGGGCATGGAGATGGCCGGCTGCTTGTGGGACGCCAGCCCTGACTCATGGGGGCAGCGCGTCATCATCGCGCGCCGCACCGGGCTGCACGGCGCCCAGGCAGACCAGGTCACCTTCGACAAGCTCACGTTCCTGCTCGAATCCGGTTCGAACCGCATCGGCGGTCTCGACTTTCAGACCAGCGCGACCGAATACGTTCCGCGGGCCCAGCCGGCGTCGCTGGAGGAGTTGCACTCCGCCGCTGATGCTCTGCAGGCCGGCACTCTTCGCAGCGATCTGGCCACAGCCCTCGTTGACGGCACAACGGTCGGCGGTGCCCGCCCGAAGGTGCTGCTCGCCGACGGTCACACCGAGTACATCGCCAAACTGGCTACCTCGAGCGACCCGTACCCGGTCGTGAACGCGGAGGCTGCCGGGTTGGAGCTGGCCCGCCGGGCCGGCATCGACGTGCCGAACTCAAAGGTAGTCACCTCCCTGGGACGTGACGTTCTGCTCGTCGAGCGGTTCGACCGTCCCGGCGCAGGCCGGCGGCGGATGCTGGTGTCCGGACTGACGATGCTCGGTTACGGCGACTTCCTCGGGGCCAGGTACTCCTCCTACCCCGACATGCTCGACGTCCTGCGCCGCTACAGCGCATCGGGACAGAACCTGGGCGTGAAGCTCTTCGAGCGGATCGTGTTCAACATCCTCATCGGGAACACCGATGACCATGCACGCAACCACGCGGCGTTCTGGGACGGCCGACACCTCGAACTCACGCCCGCCTACGACCTGTGCCCTCAGCTGCGTTCCGGTACCGAGGCCAACCAGGCAATGGACATCAGCCGCAAGGGCGCTCGGGCGAGCCGGGTCGCTACCTGCCTGGACGCAGCCAGCGACTACGGCCTGACACGGTCAGCTGCAGCCGACATTGCCGACCGCCAGGTCACCGCCATCCGTGACAACTGGGCAGCGGCCTGCGACCTGTCCCGTCTCACGACCGTGGAGCGCAACGCCCTGCTCGGTCGCCAGATACTCAATCCCTACGCGTTCGACTAACTGGCCACCCCGGCGGTTTGATCACGCTAGTGCCCGCGCCTGGCGGGTTGAGGTCGCGTGCCTTTTGCTCGTCATGCGCGGCGAGTTGTAGGGCGGTCAGCGCCGTTTCGGTTCGCTGATCTCGGCGCCGGCGAGCAGGCGCTGGACGTTCCACCGCAGTTGCTCGCCGAGGCCGGGTGAGATGAGCTTCGGATGCTTGACGGCGTCGAGGGCACTACCTAGGGCGGCGAGGGTCTCGCCGATGATCGTCTCGGCTCGGGTCGCGGGGATGACACCCCATGAGGTCGTTTCGGCGACGATGCGTTCGACCGACATGCGACGGTGGTCGAAGACGCCGTCGACAGCAAGGGGCGAGGTCGAACTTGATCAGCCCTTCCTGGAACAGGTTCGGCAGCGCGTCGTAGACCTGCGCGAGTTCGGTTCCGGTGGGCAGGTGCATAAAAGCGACGTTCTTGGCATGGGCGTCGTTGTTGGCGATGGCAATGTGGAACGTCAGTTGCCGGAGCCATTGTGCGACGGTCGCGTCCCCGCCGGGGATCGATCCGAGCAGTTGGCTGATGCGCCGGACGGTTGCCCGGCGAGGGTCGGTCGGCCAGCCGGGTTCCTGGAACTTCACGTCGGTATCTCGCCAGTCCAGTCCCATCGCCTGTGCGAGGTCTTCCTGGTGGCGCAGACGGACCTGTCCATCGACGAGTTCGCGGTCGAAGCGTTCGATCGCCAGGTAGGTGGTGCGGCCTGCTTTGCGGATCTCGCTGCGGTAGGCGGACAGGCCGACGTGTCGGGCGAGCAGGTGGCTGTAGTGCTCGTCGTCGAGCCGGTTCGGGCGCGCGGGGACCTGCGGCTTGAGAATCCAGGTCGAGTGCGCGCGGCCGTGGGGAGAGGACCACTGCCCGTCGACCTCGGCTACCAGCACCTTGGGCTGATAGCCGGGCAGGGTGGAGCGGCTGTCGGCGGGGATGCCCTGGTCCGACTCCCTGAGGGCCTGCCTGAGCTTGGCGGCCAGCGCCCGATCAGTGAGCGGCTCGTACTCCGGTCGGCTCGGGGCGCTCTCGCCCGGCCGGCGCAGAGTAACCGCGCCGGCGATCGAGCCGCCGAACTCGTTCAGCAGCGCAAACAGGTCGCCCGAGTCGATGTGGCGCTTGGCGGCCATCTTCTCGCGGTGGTGGCCCTCCGGGACGTAGCCGCCGAGGAAGTCCGATACCGCATCGACCGGCGAGCGGCGGCCCGGCAGCGTCGCGAACGCCTCGGACAGCAGGATGGCGCCGCCGGAATAGCTGCGGTCCACGGCGAGCGTGACGCGGCTGCGGTCGCGGGCGGCCGGCTCGATGGTGCCGACGAAGTCC
>JBBRSE010000090.1:0-13471 GCA_038245655.1 Mycobacteriales bacterium
GAACGCCGCGAGGATCCAACTGGCTGGCTGGTGGCGATCAGGCGCCGGATGGCCGACTGAGACGCACGTCGGTCCCGGCTGGGTGACATCCGGGGCCCAGTGGCATCGGAGCCGTACTTGTCAGCCGTCACCGCGCACGAGGTACATGGATGCGTTGGAAAACCTTGGGGTGCTGCTGCGCCGGCACCGCGCCGATGACGCCGTCAGCAAAGCCATCGCCCGGGTCCTTCGCGCCGAGCTTGTGGTGGTCGACCTATGCCGACACGGCAACTCTGCCGAGGACTGGATCTCCCGGTTCGGAATCGGCTGGTGCCTCGGGAGTTTCTTGTCGCCGGGTGCAGATTGGTGTCGGCATAGTTACGGGTTCTCGAGCAGGAACGCAGCAGCGCCTGAACGGCTATTCCAGCTACCCAACGGCGAGTTCGCCCGACGTGACCGGGCGCGCGGCGGACGTCAGCGGTCCCGGCGGGCGAGCTGCCGCGCCAGCGCCGAGCGCAAGACCGAACAGCACGTGCTCGGCCAGGAACGTCGGGTAGCCGACCATCCTCGCCATGTGGGTGATCTGGTCGCCGCTGCTGAAGACCGCCGCTGCCAGCGGCAACCCGACCCACGAGCTGACCGCGAAGACCATCGCACCCCACGCAACGCCGGCCCCGATCAGCCCCGCGCCCCGTACCCGAAGGCGTTGGGCGACCAATGCGAATACAACCCCGTACATCGCCCCGGTCATCATGTGGATGAGCGCGCCGAGCAGCGCGGGACCGAAGGCGAAGTAGAAGTTGCTGCCGGTCATCGCGTGCTGCATCGAGGTCATCAGCGTCTTCGGGGCGATGAACGTCGAAGCGATGTGGTACAGCGGCGTGAAGAATCCGTGATGTTGGTACGTGAGCGATGCGATCATCGCGTACATCGCCATGACCAGCGAAGCGGCGGCTCCCAGCAGCGCCCCGGCCAGGACCACCGGCATCGCTGACCGCCCGGCTTCCGTTGAGCTGCGTGCCGGCCTGCTGGTTCCCACCGAAGCGGACGTCACCATGTTGTGCTCCAACCTGTCAGCCCCTACGGGGTGAACCACGAGATGTGGTCGACCTGGGAACCCGGTCAGTCGCGGGCATCCTTCCGCTGTGTTGCTTGCTCCGCAGTAAGCCGCGGAGCTAACGTCGCCATCCGCGCGCGCAAACCGCCACGGCCATGAGTTGCTCGACCGTGGGCGAACCAGCGAGTCCGTTCTTGAATGGATAGACACGGCAGGCCAAGCCGACGGGAAGCAACGGTTCGGCGAAGGGGTCTGCGCCGTCGACCATCACAGTCGGGGAACCGCGAATCCTCAGCCGCTCTGTCTCGTCGGGGTCGCTGACCTCGTGCACCAGGAGTTGACTGATCGGGCCGCTCTAGCAAGGCCGAAGCATCGTGCAGGCGCGACAGCGTCGTCCGCCAGCCGGGACAGCGCTCCAAAGGACAACTACGTCAAGTCCACGTCCCGCACTCACTCTTCCGGGGGGTCGTCGACGAGACGCTGTCCGAATTGCCGGAGCCGGGTGACCGCATCCAGGTCGACAGCTTGCGCGCCGTTTCGTGCCAGTGAGGCCTTGATCTCGGCGTAGGTGGACGACTCCATACCACAACGTCGGCACAGCTCGAGGTGTCGCGTGATGCGGTGGGCAGCAAGCTCGTCGACCTCACCATCCAGGTAGCTCTGCAGTACCTGGCCCACCTCGCGACAACTGGCGATCTCGGCTGATCCGCGCATCCGTCGCCACATCGAAAGGTTGCCGCTCACTTGCGCCTCCTCGGTGCCAGCCCGGCCTCGGCCAGAACAGCTCGGATGCGGGTACGGGCTCGGTGAAGCCGACTCATAACGGTGCCCTCGGGAACACCCAGAATTTCTGCTGCCTCGGCGTAGGTGAGACCTTCGACATCGACGAGCATGATGACCTCTCGGAAACGTTCGGCGAGAGCGGCCAGGGCCGACTCGACAATCTCGTCGAACATGCGGCCCACCACCACGTCCTCTGCCGACGCACCGGCTTGCTCGTCAGCAGCCTGCCGCGCCATCTCCACGTCAGGATCGTCGAGCAGCTGTGGGCGGCGCCGTCGGTGCCTGTTGATCTCGGCATGGCGCATGATGGTCAGTAGCCAAGCGCGGGGATGCCGGCCGTCGAAAGAATCGAGGCTCCTCCAGGCCCGCAACAGCGTGTCCTGAACCAGGTCCTCCGCGTCACTGGCTTGGGGAGTCATCGACCGTGCCACGCGCAGCAGCGCGGCGATCTCGGGCAGAACGTGTTGCGCGTACATCTCGCGCCGTTTCACGTCGCGTGCCGACTCGGTCACCACGGCCTCCATGACACGGAAACCCGCTTGGCTCCTCGCACCATTCCAGTCTCTCTGAATCCTCTCGATATGGACGGCTGCCTCCGCGACGCGAGGGAGCGGACGTAGGGGGCAGGAGCTACCGCACCGGGTCAAAGGTGACTTGAGAAATATTCACCCACCCGGACGGATCGGCGTTGTCGGCGGGTTCCCTTCACGACGACAGACTTGGCCCGAGGCGGCTTTCAACGTGTTCTTTTTGGACGGATGTGGCATGTACGAAGCGACTCTGAACGGGCGGGTCCTGGCTCGAAGCGACAGTGCCGTCGTGGTCGAGGGCAACGTCTACTTTCCGCCTGGTTCGGTGAAGGCGAAGTTGCTCGCTCCGAGCCGGATGCGACGACGAGCAATGAACGCCGCAGGGACTCATCGCCACCCCTCTCACCTTGCGCGACGAATCGAGAATCACGGGGCCTTCAGCGGACAGGTCGAAGTCACTCGTGCCGAACGACCGTCCTCACGATGATCGGAACGACGAATGCTTGACGCGCCATTACGTCGTGTCGTCGCGCCGGTGCTGGCAATGGGTGCCCAAAGGCTGGCTCAGGCCGGGGTGCGTCCGGCAGCGGTGACCGGCGCCGGCTGGCTCGCCGGGGTCTTCGCTTGCGTCGCCGCCGCTACCCACATGTGGGGGCTGGCCCTGTTGCTGTGGTTGCTTAATCGGCTGCTAGACGGTCTGGACGGTCCTGTCGCCGCTGTGACGGGCGCAACCGATCTAGGAGGCTTTCTCGACATCGTCGCCGACTTCAGCATCTACGGCGGTTTTGTCGTTGGTGTGGCCATTGCCGAGCCCGACGCCAGAGTGGCGTGCTTAGTCCTGCTGATGACGTATTACCTATCCGGTACGGCCTTCTTGGCGCTGTCGTCGCTCATGGAGCGACGCGGCGCCTCGCGCTCGGAAACCCGGTCGTTACGTTTTGTCGGCGGTCTTGCCGAGGGCGCCGAGACGATAGTCGTCTACATCCTGTTCGGCCTGTATCCGAGCCATGCAGCCGTGATCGCTTGGGCGTTTGCGGCCGCTGTCGCCGTCACGGTCGTCCAGCGGGTAGCGCTGGCCGTAAGCCTGCTACGCCAACCCCATCCATCGACGTCTCCGCGCGTCACTGTTTCCCTGTAGGAGTTCCGTTGTTGAGATCCACCCCAAATCGTCGTGTTGGCCGGCGTCGGCGTCTGGTGGTCGTCACAGCTCTCAGCACGGCGGCGCTAACTGCTTGCGGGGCGTCGACGGTCTCTTCCGCGTCGCCGGCCAACAACGTCGGAAACTGGAAGTCAGTACTCGCCCAAGCGAAGGGGCAGACCGTCAATTGGTACATGTACGGCGGGGACGACACGCTGAACGCGTTCGTTAACGGCTACGTCGCCACTGAGCTGAAACGCGCTGGAGTCACCCTGCGGGAAGTCAAGATCACCGATACGTCGGATGCGATCAACAAGGTGCTCGGCGAAAAGCAGGCCGGCAGGTCAAGCGGCGGGTCCGTCGATGCGATTTGGGTGAACGGAGAGAACTTTGCCACCGGCGTGCAGGCGAAGCTGTGGCTGTGTGGCTGGGACAAGAAGCTGCCGAACTCCACGTTCGTGAACTTTGCGGATCCAGCCGTGGCAAATGACTTTGGCGTGCCGGTGAAGGGCTGCGAGGCGTCGTGGCAGCAGGCTGATTCAGCGCTCGTCTATGACAGCTCCAAACTCAACAGCGCCGATGTCGCATCGGTGAGTTCGTTATTCGCGTGGGCCAAGGAGCACCCAGGCCAATTCACCTACCCGGCGCTTCCGGACTTCACCGGTTCCATGGCGGTGCGCACCATTCTGTATGACACCATCGGCGGCCCGAAATCCCTGGCAGGTGAGTTCAACCAGGCAAAGTACTCTTCGGCCGCCGACAGGCTCTGGGCTCGATTGAACGCTGTGGCTCCCTCGTTGTGGCGCGGCGGCACTACCTACCCCCAGACGCAGGATCAGGTCGAGAAGCTCTACGCCAACGGTGAGATCAGCGCCTATTTCACCTATGGGCCCGGCGCCGTCGGTGACCTCGTCAAGAAAGGCTCCTACCCGGCGACGACTCGGGAGGCGATCCCCTCGGGCGGCAACATCGCAAACTACAGCTTCCTTGGCATACCCGCCAATGCTGCGCATCAGGCTGGCGCCATGGTCCTTGCCAACGTCCTGGAGGACCCACAAACGCAACTGGCCCTCTACAAGGCCGAGGGGATCTACCCGGGCATTGACCTTGCCAAGACCACCACTCACGTCCAGGCCGAGTTCGCCGCCGTTCCCATCAGCCCGTCAGTCCTGCCGCTGAGCACCTTGACCCGGGACGCGCAGCCCGAGCTCGCCAGCGCATACGTGACCAAGATCGAAAACGACTGGAAAACCCAGGTGCTAGAGAAGTGATGGACTCCGGCGACCAAGGCTCGATCGGGCCGATGGACGGCCGCGCGCCAGTTCGTCCACCAGGCCAATCACGGGGATGAGACGGTGCCGACCGTCCGCGTCGGACAGCGGGTCATGACCAATCCGACGGGGGCGCAGGTGGCGGCCGCCTTGCCTGATCATGTCGCGTTCGCACCTTCTGACGCGCGCCCGGCGTCGATTGTCGGCCGGGTGTTGTCATGGCTTCCCACCGTGGGTTTCATCATCGCAAGTGAGGTCGTGAGCGCAGCCGGGCATGGCGCCGTCGGCTACGGGTTCGATGTCCTCGCGCTGCTCGGCTGGTGGTTTACGCGGCCGCTTCGGCGCCGGTGATCACAGGTGCACGGAAGGTGAACCAGGCATCCCCGGCAGGTCGGCTGGAATGGTCCACGGTGACTGAGGCGCTGGTGTTGGTAGCCCGAGGGGCGACGCTTTCGGTGGCGGGACGAGTCGCGTTGCTTGTGGGAACCGTCTTGTCGGCGGCCAACCAGGGGTCGGTCATCGCGTCGGGTGACGCCACCTGGGTGACCTGGGTTCGAGTCGCCGTGAACTACGTGACCCCGTTTGCCGTGGCCAGTTTTGGCTACCTTGCGGGATGTCGTACCCAAGCTCATCTTGATCGGGAAGGCAGGCGGTAGGCGACCGGGTTCCCCTCCGAGCAAGAGTCAGCGTTGCTATCGCCGAAAGCCAGTGGAGGTGGAATGTAGATGAGGCCGTTGGCGTATCTCAGGGCACTGGAGCTCAAGAGCCGCCCGGTGCACCCTGAAACGCGTGCCTCCTTGGAACGTCGGTGGGCGGAGTTGCCCCCGGGGGCCCGGACGGCAGCCCAGACGCTCGGACAGCACGCCGTCGGCTGTGAAGGCACCCATGGTGTGTTCCCGAAGTGCAATTTGGCCTGCGCGCCGTGCTATCACTCGCGTGACGCCAACCGAGTAGCCGTGGACGGCGCGCACACTCGCCGTGAGGTCAGTGCACAAATGGGCCTCCTTCGCGCCTTGCGTGGTCCGCGGGCGCATGCGCAGCTGATAGGCGGGGAAGTAACACTGTTGCCGGCCGAGGATCACGCGGCGACGCTGCAGATCATGCGTGACCACGGCCGTGAGCCGATGAGCATGACCCACGGAGACTTTGACTACGACTACCTCACGGCACTCGCCTTGGACTCGGCTGGGAAACCGCGAGTCGCGCGCCTTTCCTTCGCTGGGCATTTTGACATGCTGATGTTCGGCCGGCTGGGCATCGAACGGCCCGCCGACGAGCCGTCGTTGAACCCCTATCGCAAGGCGTTTGCCGGCATGTTCGCCCGGCTGCGCCGCGAACATGGTGTGCGGTACTTCCTGGCCCACAACATGACCGTCACTCCGCGCAACATAGATCAGATAGCGAGCGTTGTCCGCGCTTGCCACGATTACGGATTCGGCATGTTCTCGTTTCAGCCCGCTGCTTTCGTCGGCGATGAACGACGCTGGCACGACGACAACGGCGATACCAGTGGTGATGACGTCTGGGCTCAGATCGAAGCGGGCGCCGGTTGCCGGTTGCCGTTTCGGGTAATTCAAAACGGTGACGAGCGTTGCAATCGCACGTGTTACGGCTTTTACCTTGGCGACCGCTACTTCCCGGTCCTCGACGATCAGGATCCAGCGGATCTGAAGGTACGGGACGCCTTCTTCCGGGACTTCGGAGGGGTGAACTTCTCGGGGACGCCGTTGCCGCTGTTAGCCGTCAAATTGCTGCGACGGCTCGCATCTCGCCCTGCCGTCATCTCACCGTTCGCGAGTTGGACGTGGCGAATGGGGCGACGAGTAGGGCTCCGCACCCTGTTGCAGCATCGGATCCGGCCTGTCTCATTCGTCATGCACTCATTCATGGATGCGGCCGATGTCGCGCCGGCCTGGAAAGCCATACAAGCCGGCGAGACCAGCCCGCAGCCGCACATCGCGGCCACCCAAGAACGACTGCTGGCTTGCTCCTACGCTATGGCCCACCCGGAGACCGGTGAACTTGTCCCGGCGTGCGTCCAGCACAGCGTCCTTGACCCCAGTGAAAACGTGGAGCTGCGCCGGCTGCTACCACTGACCCCGGCCAGAGTGCCGGCATGACGGTTCCTCAGACAGACACGAAACCGCATTCCTGAGCAATGTCAGCCCCTCAGGCGATCGTCGCGATGACGCGACGCCTTCCGCGATGGACGCGAATCCTGCTGCTGCTCAGCCCGGCATTGCTTGTGGTCGGAGTGTTCTTCGTCGCGGGCGTGGTCCAGGGGGTCGCTCAAAGTTTCGGTTACCAGCCGTTTCTGCCCGGATATCAGCTTTCGTTCGACGCCTACCGGCAGCTGTGGACGGATCCCGCGGTCCGTGCCTCGTTGTTGCTCACCGCCCGTGTCGCCGTGGTGTCAACGTTCTCGGCTGCTTCGCTGGGTGTCACAGCGGCATTGTTGATTCGCCGGCTGGGCAGAAGCCGCGGCTTGGCGTCCGGGCTGCTGCAAGCGAATCTTGCGGTGCCTCATCTCGTGGGGGCGCTCGCGATCTTGCTGTTGTTATCCCAGGGTGGGTTGCTGGCGCGCCTGACCCACGCCGCCGGTTTGACGGCCGGTCCGGCCAGCTTTCCCGCCTTGACCGCCGACCGTTTCGGGTGGGGGATCATCGCCGAGTACGTCTGGAAGGAGACGCCCTTCCTCGGCGTGATTGCCCTCGCAGCTCTAAGCCGCGGGATCGACGATCTAGAGAAAGTCGCCCGCACACTCGGCGCTAGTCGCTGGCAACAGCTGCGGCATCTGACCTTGCCGTTGCTGGCGGCACCGGTCGCCGCCGGTTCGATTCTCGTATTCGCCTTTGCCGCTGGTTCGTATGAAGTGCCATATCTGCTCGGTAGGCCCTACCCAGCCACTCTGCCCGTGGTTGCCTTCCAGGGTTACCGCAATACCGACCTCACGGCACGCCCCGAGGCGATGGCAGTGGCGGTGCTGATCACCGTCCTAACAGCCACGATCGTGACCGCCTACCTGACGTTGGTCACCCGGCTGTCCCGGCGGACGATATGAGACGCGGCGTGCTCCTAGCCCTGATTACAGGACTGCTGCTTCCCTGGATCCCGCTCCTTATCTGGGCGGTCAGCCGTCAATGGCGCTATCCGGCGCTGCTGCCCCAGCAGTACAGCGGACGGGGGCTGAGGCTGCTCGCTGACCCGCATACTCAAATTCTGCACGGGTTGCTCACCTCGACGGTCATAGCTGTCACCGTGGCGGGCCTGGCGTGCCTCATCGGCTTCCCCGCCGGCCGAGCGATCGGCCTCTATCGGTTTCGGGGCCGTCGAATAGTGCAGTTCTTCCTGCTTGCGCCCGTGATCGTCCCCGGGCTCGCCGTCACGCTTGGCATACAGGTCTTCTTCATTCGCTACGGCCTGTCCGACAGGATCACCGGAGTTATTCTCGTCCAGCTGATGCCGACCGTCCCATACGCGGCGACGATGCTCGGAGGGGCGTTCGCTAACTACGACATCGAGTACGAGCGCCAAGCCCGCATGCTCGGCGCCGGGCCTGTTCGTGTGCTGCTGACGGTGACTATTCCGCTGCTGCGTCCGGCCATCGCTTTGGCAGCTCTGTTCGCGTTCCTGATTTCCTGGAGTGAATACGTTCTCACCCTGCTGGTTGGTGGGGGACAGGTTCAGACACTGCCGCTGCTGCTGTTTTCGGCGATCGGTTCACCCGACACCAACGCCGCGGCGGCGCTTGCGCTCCTGGTCATCGGGCCACCGTTGCTGCTGGTTGGTTTGGCGGCTCGGACGCTGTCCAATCGGTCGTCCGCGACCATCGGATTGGCTCGGCTATGAGTGACAGCCGTGCCAGTTCGGGTGTCGACGTCGCCTTGTCCGGCCTGAGTCGCCGATTTGATGACACGGTCGCCGTTGCCGACCTCAGCCTGCGACTACCCGCGGGCTCGTTCACGGCGTTGCTCGGGCCCTCCGGCTGCGGCAAGAGTACGACCCTGGCGATGATTGCCGGCTTGATCACCCCCGACGGCGGCGAGATCACGATCGACGGGATGCCCATGTCCAACGTCGCCGCGGAGCACCGCCCAGTGGGGATGGTCTTTCAACGGCCGCTGCTTTTCCCGCACTTGAATGTGGAACAGAACATCGCTTTCGGGCTGCGAATGCGGAGGCTGCGCAAGGGTGAAATCCGTAGGCGCGTGGCCTCGATGTTGGAGCGGGTACAACTCGGGGGGCTCGCCAGCCGGCGAGTGGGGGAGTTGTCCGGTGGTCAGGAGCAGCGCGTTGCGTTGGCGAGGGCGCTTGTTCTTGAGCCGCCGGTGTTACTCCTGGACGAGCCTTTTTCGCAGCTGGACGCTTCCTTGCGTCATGAGATGCGTTCGCTCGTTCGACGACTTCATGATGATTTGAAGGTGACGACGGTGTTCGTCACTCATGACCAGTCCGAAGCGGTCGAGGTGGCTGACTCGATAGCGCTGATGCTGGCCGGTCACCTCGTCGGGTTCGACACCCCAACAGCCTTCTTCACCCGGCCACCCTCGCTAACGGCGGCCCGTTTCTTCGGGTTCGCGAATGAGGTTGCCGGAGTGGTGTCCGCTGGATGTTTTGTCAGTCACGACGGTTGCATCGAGATCCCCTCCGACGCGGCTGACGGTGCGGCCACACTCGTGGTGCGCCCGGAATCGCTGTGGCTGCTTCCTGTCCGGACACGGACATCGGTCGCGGCGGTCGGGACCATCGTCAATGCACGGTTTGCCGGCAGTCATCTTGAGATCACGGTGCAGCGGGACAGTGGGGAGGGGCTCACCGTCCACGCTGCGATCGACCAGGCCGTCCAACTCGGCGCAGCGGTAGTTGTCGGCTTCCGGCCTGGAGGCTGCACGGTCATCCCGGCTTGCTCGCCGTGACGCGTGTCCGGCTCGTCCTGCGGCTGACAGGTTTCGCTGTCGTGCTCGTGGGAGCCGCCGTAATCGCAACATCCGTCGGCGTTCCCAGCGTTGGCCAGCTACGAGCTTCGTTCGCGGCTGCGGGTTGGATGGGTGGAATCGGTTTCGCCGTGGCCTACGCGGCGATTAGCCTGTCGCCGCTGCCGAAGACCGTTTTCAGCCTGGCTGCCGGGGCAGTTTTCGGGATCGCTGAAGGGATCCCGGTGGTCCTAGCCGGAGCAATGGCCGGCGCAGTCTGCGCATTCTTCATCGGGCGGGTACTCGGCCGGGACGTGGTGCGAAGGCTCACCGGCCGGCGCGTTGAGCGTTTGGATGACCTGCTCGAGCGGCGCGGCCTGTGGGCGTTGCTCGTCGCCCGCCTGGTGCCTCTCGTGCCGTTCACGGCGATCAACTATGCCGCGGGGCTGACGCGTCTCCCGCTGCTCACCTTCGCGTTCGCTACGTTCATCGGCATCCTGCCGACGACAACCGCCTACGTCGCTGTCGGCGCCTACGGCGGCCAGCCGGGATCGTGGCCGTTTCTTGCGGCGATCGCCGCGCTTGTGCTGTTGACCGGCGCCGGACTCGTCGCCGGTTGGCGCCGGCGGCGTCAGTTCGACGAGACGGAACGTGACCCCGGCGACATTACGACAGCCGGCGCCGCCGAATGCGGTTCAGCACCGATGTGACGGCCTTCATGGCTGGCTGCTGAAGTTGGGCCTGTACCTGTTCGATGGCAACTTTCCATACCCCGTCGGAGTATGTCGGATAGGGATGGATCGCACCTGCGACATCGCGTCCCCGCAGCCCCTGATGGATCGCGAGGACCACTTCGGCGAGCGATTCGCCGGCCCGCGGGCCAACGATTGTGGCCCCAATGACCCGTCCCTTCGCGTCGAAGGCCAGGCGCGTAAAGCCGGCCCTCTGGCCTTCGGCGACTGCCCGGTCTACGTCGCTGTGGCGGATGGTGTGTTTGGTGTCGTGGGAAGGTTCGGTGCTGACGCCAACGGCGGCGATTTCCGGTTGGGTGAACGTCACGCGGGGGATCGCGTTGAGGCTGACGGTGCGCCGCAGGCCGAGCGCAGCATTGCTGCCGGCGAGGCTGCCATGGACTCCCGCGACGTGAGTGAATGCTGGATGGCCGGTCACGTCACCGGCTGCCCAGACCCGGGGGTTCGTGGTGCGAAGCCGCTGGTCAACTTTCACGTAGCCGCGGGCATCGGTGTCGATTCCCGCTTGCTCGAGACCAAGGCCTGCGGTTCTCGGCCGCCGACCGACCGCTACCAGTATCCGGTCAAAGCCAACTTCGCTGCCATCGGCCAACTCAGCCGACCACGAACCACCGGCTCCGCTGACCTTGGTTACGGCGACGGCCGTGCGCACCGTCAGGCCGTCCCCGGCCAATGCCGAAGCCAACACCGAAGCAGCGTCGGCGTCCTCACGGATCAATAGCCGTGGGGCGGCTTCAACGATGGTGACGGCAGAACCCAGCCGCGCGAAGGCTTGGCCCAGTTCGCAGCCGATGCTTCCGCCGCCGAGCACCAGTAGCCGGGCCGGCAGCGTGGTCAGGCTCCAGACGTTGTCGCTTGTTAATGGTTCGGCGTCGGCCAAGCCAGGAATTGGGGGTAGCACCGGCGCCGACCCGGTCGCGACTATCGCTTGCCGAAACGTGACTTTTTCGCCGTCTACCTCGGCAGTTTCCTTGTCGAGCAGGCGTAGGTTTCCGCGGGCTACTCGGACCCCGTCGCCCCGGAGGGCTGCAGGTGAGTCAACCGGCTCAATGGCGGTTATTGCCCGGCGAACGTGGTTCATCACCCGCGGGAAATCGATCTGGACGTTGCCGATGTCGACGCCGTATCGCCCTGCCGACCTAGCATCAGCGGCCGCGTGGGCGGCGCTCAGCAATGCCTTGCTAGGCACGCAACCGGTCCAAAGACAGTCGCCACCGGTGCGGTCCCGTTCAACGAGAAGGACTTTCGCGCCGAAGCTGCTCGCGGTCCTTGCGGCGACGAGACCCGCTGTGCCGCCGCCAATGACAAGCAGGTCCCAGCGGTCACCACGCCCAGGTGCCAGGTCGTCCGATGGCCACATCGGGCCAGGGTCAAGCATGGTCAGCTCGGCGTCCACGGTTGGGTCTGTCACGATTCATCCTCAACATTGGAACATCAATTGCACGGTGACCCCGCGACTCGTTCAGTTACTCCAAGCAGGGAACCCGCTTCGGCGTCGCTGCCATCCATTTCTTCGATCACGATGGAATCGACAGTTCACCCCCGTCTCCTATTCGTCGGGCTCCGGGCGCCTCATGAGGGTGGTGGGCCAACGGTCGCTGCGAGTTCGCCGAGCGAGCCGACTTCGAAGGTTGGGGATGTGAAGTAGCTCGGGTACCGGACACCGGTCCGGTTGACCCACACCGTCGACAGGCCGGCCGTGGCAGCGCCGTGGATGTCCCAAGGATGCACCGCCACCAGCAGCAGCCGATCAGCCGTGGTTGCGAGGGCGTCCGCCGCATAGGCGTACGCAGCTGCTGACGGTTTCCAAATACCGGCATCTGCTACGGACAGGAACGCCTCGAACGCGTCGTCGATGCCAGCATCGCTGAGCAATCTTTCCGCGACCGTGTTCGCTCCGTTGCTCAACGTCGCCTGCCGCCAACCTGCCGCCGCCATAGCGCGGACGCCATCGGGGACGTCACGATGCACGCGGAGTGACTCCATGCCGACCAGGACGTAATCCACGGCGTCATCGGTAGACCGGTCCAGTGAAGCCTGGGCGAACAGCTCAGCTAAGACGTGCCGACCGATCACCGCGAAATCCGCAAAGGCTCCGGCGGCAGCGAGCGCAAACCCGTCTCGTAGCACCGCGGCGAACCACTGCCTGGCCAGACTCTGCTCCGCGCCAAGGCGGATGAAGCGCTGCGACAGCGGCTCCATGTCCGACAGTGTCTCGTTGACGTCGAAAACAGCGACGGAATCCGTTCGCATCCTGCTCCCCACATCGCGGGCCAGATCTGGATCGGAGGCTAGGCCCATCCGCTTCATGTCCACCATCGCACCTGCATGCCCGGGAAGGCGCTCGTTCGCAGGTCGGAAGGCGGCCGCGAAAGTCGACGTTTTGGAACTCACCTCGTCGGGAAGTCACCGCGAGTCCGCGCAAACGTGATCAACCACTACTCATCGCCGCCATCGACCGCCTCGCGTGGCAAGCGCGTTCCGGCCTGCGTAGCAAGGGGCGCCGTGCCGGACTGTTGGAGCGGGCCGATCCAGCGGGCCCGCTTCGTTTTCCATGAACTCGTCGACCTCTGGCGTGAACTGGGAAGCCGGGCTCGGTAGTTTTCCGGCGCATGTGCCGGCCGGCACATGTCCAGTCCGGGAGGCGATTGGGCTGGCAGTTGATCCTGACATCCGAGGAACGAGAGTCGGGACACCGCTCGGCTCCACCATCGGAAACCCTGGATGCGGGAAGGACGCCGGCGCTCGCAGGGTTCCCATTGCATGACCGCCAAGTCGCTGACGCCGACTCTCGTTGCAACCAAGGCCTTGAGCATTGGCGCCGAGATGGGCGGCCATGCAGTCACCGTTGGATCCGGCGTATGAGAAGCGACGCGTCGGTTGTCACAGAAATACCCATTCGCACTTAGGGCCCGCGAAGAAATAGTGTGGGTTGGGTTACGGCGTGTTGGGTGGCGCGATCGTGTAATTCCATTCGCCGTGGAAGTCGTGGCGGGTGAGCGGTAGGGCGTCGATGTCTTTGGCGCTGTATTTGATGCCGGTGGGGTA
>JBBRSE010000091.1:0-13323 GCA_038245655.1 Mycobacteriales bacterium
CCGCCTTCGACGCCATATTCGCCACCGAGGGAATCCGCATCCTCAAGAGCCCGCCGCAGGCACCCAAAGCAAACGCCATCTGCGAACGAATGGTCGGCACCCTCCGCCGCGAACTCCTCCATCGCATGCTCATCGTCAACACCCGACACCTGCTAGTAACACTCGCCGCGTATGCGACCCACTACAACCAGCACCGGCCGCACCAATCCCGCCAGCAACGGCCACCCGAAACCGCGACGCTGCCGGTTCGGCCAGTCACCGATCTCGCCGCCCAACGGACCCGGCGACACTCCGTCCTCGGCAATGCCATAAACGAGTATCACCAGCTCGCCTGACGTCAGAATCCAATTATCGAGCGGCACAAGCTCCCGGTTGCTCAAAGCCGTGCGCCAAGTTGTTTGGAACCCACACCCCGGCTTTATGGCTGTTTTTCGCTGCGATCGCAGCTGAGTTGGCCCGCTTATCTGGAACGGGACTTGGCGTCGGTATGGGGCCCGGCAACTGTGAAGCCGATGACGAGGACGGCGAAGATGATCAGGCTGAGCAGCGGCGTAAGGAAGGTGAGCGCGGTGGCCGCAACGTAGATCAACGTCGCCACACCGGCGAGGACAAGGTCGGTTCGGATAGCCGCCAGCGAAGCGCCGGGCGCCCGGATCGCAGGTTCGCGGTACACGCGGAGCCAGAGCAGGGTGAAGGCGACACCGAGCGCGATCATGGTCAGCCCGTACAGGCCCACCGCGGCACGCATGTTTTGTGCGCCCTCCCCGTGCACGTACTGCGAGAGGATCCCGGTGGGAAACGGTATGAAGGCGATGACCGCGAGCAGCAACAGGTTGCGATACATCAGCACGTGGTCGACGGTCGCGACGTTGGCCAGCAACCGGTGGTGGGTGACCCACATGACGCCGATGGTCAGGAAGCTGACGGCATACGCCGCGTAGTGAAAGCCTAGCCCGCCGAGGTCATGCCAGAGGCGTCCCCGCTCGGCCTTGTGTTCGAGCGTGATGTCCAGGACGAGCAGCGTGATCGCGACCGCGAACACGCCGTCGCTGAAGGCCTCGACCCGACCCTTGGCCGGCCCAACCGCCTCATTCTCCGATGACCGGGTGTTGGTCACGGCAGCAGTCCGAACTCTGCGCGGTTCGTCCGGGCCGGCCGAGCGTCCGCCTCGCTGTTTGATGACCACACCGTAGGAGTGAATCATACGGATCGTATGATTGTTGTGTGGATGCAGGCGATAGGTCGAAGCCGCCTCAACTCAACCCGCGGGTGCAACGCACGAAAGCCCACGTCTTGGCCGTAGCCCGCGAAATGCTGGGCGAGGTGGGTCCGGCGGAGCTGACCTACACCGCTCTTTGCGCCAACTCCGGAGTGACCCGGCAAACCCTCTACCGGCACTGGCCCACCCGCGAGGCTCTCCTCGCCGACATCGTCCTCACCGCCGCCGACGTGGCCTACCCCCGCCCCGGCACCGATCCCGCCACCGTCGTCACCGAATACCTGCAGAGCCTCCGGGCCGGGATGAGTGACCCCTCGACGGCGGCCGCACTCACCACGCTCGCCGCGCACGCGTCAACCGACCCAGCCAGCGACACCGCACTCAGCGCCATCGTCGCCGACCGCCGCGCCGCACTCAACGCGCTCCTCATCGACCCCGGGCGCAAGGTTGACGAGTCGGAGTTCGCAAGGCTCGCTGGCCCGGTCATCTTCCAATGCATCATCGCCCGCGTCGAACCGACCGACCACTTCATTCAGGCCCTGGTCGCCGACTGGCTACACAAGGCCGCCACCGCGGACTCATCAGCGAGTACAAACGAGCCTCATGAACGGGATGTCTTCCCGTGCCGGTAGCATTTTCTGCAGCCCACTGGCCGCGTCCAGGTTTTGGCAACCCCCATGCTGCTCGGGACTCCTGAAACACGTAGGTCCGGAACAGCGCTCGCCTAGACCTCCAAAAACCATGGCTTCTTGCGGCCTGCTGACAGTTCCGACGGCGTCAGCGGCGTGGCCCGAATCCGGCAGAAGGTGGAGCGGAATCCTGACCCTATTTCGCGCCGCGAAAATGGATCCTCCAGTTTCGCTCCAGTTTCCCGCTGCTCCAGCCCCAACGACGAAGGCCGCCGAGCGCATACCTGCAGCTCAGCGGCCTTCTTTCCGGGTGGAGCTGAGGGGACTCGAACCCCTGACCCCCACACTGCCAGTGTGGTGCGCTACCAGCTGCGCCACAGCCCCTAACCGGGTCTCACCATACCGTCCCGCGCGGGCCGCTGCGGTCGGCGACCTGCGCACGCCCATCAGGGAACCGGCGGCAACCCAAGGTCTGCCGTGACGCCGTGTTCGGCGAGGCGCCATCCGAAGCGTCCCTGGGACAGCCGTGACCAGCCCGCATTGGGGATGCCGCCGAGGATGTGACGCGCCCCGACCGGCAAGCCGAGCATCAGGTCAATCAGCGAACGGGCGGTCCCCCCGTGGGTGACGGCCACTACCAGCTCATCCGGGTCGCCGACCAGGAGCGGGCGGACGGCCTCGTACGCGCGCCAGCCGACCTCGGCGTAGGTCTCCCCGCCGCCGCGGCGCAGCTCCTCGCGGTTGCCGGCGATCCAGTCGGCGTACTGCTGCGGGAAGCCAGCGGCGGCCTCCTCGAGCGTGAGGCCGGACCAGCCGCCGACATCGATCTCGCGCAGCCGCTCGTCGCACATGAGCGTGACCTGGCTGGTCGCGGCGACCGCTGCCGCGGTGTCGGCGGCACGCGAGGAGTCCGAGGTCACGACGAGGACGGGCTTACGGGCGGCGATCAGCGGTGCGACGCGGGCCGCCTGGGCGCGACCGACGTCGTCGAGGGGGACGTCGACCTGTCCCTGGAAGCGCCCGGTGGCGTTATGGGACGTGCGTCCGTGGCGCAGCAGCAGCAGCTGCCGGCTCACTCCCCGGCTGCGGCCACAGCGGGGACACCCGCCGGCACAGCCGCGTCAACGAACGGCAACTCGGGGCAATCCTTCCAGAGCCGCTCCAGCGCGTAGTAGTCGCGCTCCTCGGCATGCTGCACGTGAACCACCACATCGCCGAAGTCGAGCAGCACCCAGCGGCCCTCCCGCTCACCTTCGCGGCGAATCGGCTTCACGCCGGCCTCCCGCATGCGCAGCTCGACCTCATCAACGATCGAACTCACCTGGCGCTCCGTCGGCGCGCTCGTCAGGACGAAAGTGTCGGTGATGGCCAGGCGGTCGGCAACGTCAAGGACGGTGACATCGGTGGCCAGCTTGTCTGACGCGGCCTGAGCCGCGACCATGGCGAGCTCGACAGCGTGCGGGGCAGCGGGCACGGGCGGCTCCAGGATCAAAAAGTATGGGATGCGGGCATTCACACACGCGCACTATGAACAACTGTGTCACCAGGGTGGCACATTCCTTCAGCTGCCGTCGCGGTAGAGCCGCCGCTTGTCGACGTAACGCACCACGGGGTCAGGCACGAGGTACCAGATCGGCATCCCCTTGCGTACCCGCTCGCGGCAATCCGACGAGGAAATGGTCAGCGCGGGGATCTCTAGCAGGCTCACCGTCCCTTTGGGGAAGCGTGAATCGAGCGCCAGCTCGTATCCGGGGCGTGTCACGCCGACGAAATGGGCCATCGCAAACATCTCGTCTGCCGAGCGCCAATCAAGGATCTGAGCCAGCGCGTCGGCGCCCGTGATGAAGAAAAGCTCCGCGTCGCGATGCTCTTCGCGCAGCTCACGCAGGGTATCGATGGTGTACGTGAGGCCGGGCCGGTCGATGTCGATGCGGCTGACGGAGAAGGCCGGGTTGGTCGCGGTCGCCAGCACCGTCATCAGGTAGCGGTCCTCGGCCTGGGTGACCTCGCGGTCGGTCTTCTGCCAGGGCTGCCCGGTCGGCACGAAAATGACCTCGGACAGCTCATACAGGGCCGCCACCTCGCTGGCGGCGACCAGGTGGCCGTGGTGAATCGGGTCGAATGTGCCGCCCATCACCCCGATGCGTTCACCCATGGCGTACGCGAGTCTGTCAGGTCGGCAGGAGCCGCTGCACGAATTCGGCCAGCTGCTCCACGTTGCGACACTCCACCATCTCATCGAACAGCGGCTCGTAGACCTTCGTCGCCGAGTCGCCCGACCCCCAGTAGCTACGCGGTTCGGGGTTCAGCCAGTACGAGTGGCGCGCCTCTTTCACCAGCCGGCGCACAGTCGGAGTGGCGGCCGAACGGTGGTTGTTACGCGCGTCGCCCAGCACCAGCAGCGACGTCTTGGGCGTGATCGCATCTGGATAGCGCTCGGCGAACACCTCGAACGCGTGGCCGTAGTCGCTGTGGCCGTCGAACCAGACCAGGTCAGCGTTTTGGGCGATCCGGGCCATCGCATCGCCGATGTCGACGGAACGCAGGTAGTCGGTGACCTCGTCACACGTGTCGATGAAGGCAAACGCCCGCACCTTCGAGAACTGCTCGCGCAGCGCATGCGTCAGCATCAGCGTGAAGTGGGCGAACGAGCTCACCGAACCCGACACGTCGCAGAACACGACCAGCTCGGGCTTGTGCGGCTTGTGGGGCTTGTGTTTGGTCTCCAGCGGCACCCCGCCGGTCGCCAACGACGCTCGCACGGTCCGGCGGAAGTCGAGCTTTCCGGTGCGGCCGAGCCGCCGCTTGGCCGTCAGCCGGGTTGCGAGCCGGCGGGCCAACGGCTGGACCTGGCGGCGCAGCTCGATGAGGTCGTTGCGCGAGGCGCGCAGGAAATCCACCTGATCGGTAAGCGGCTTCACGGCGCTACGCGTGACGGACTCGACGCCCTTCGTCTCGGCCAGCCGGCGCCGGATCTCGCTTTCGACGGCCTCCTCGAAGACCTTCATCCGGTCGGCGATGGTCTGACGCGCGACCTTCTCGGCCATCCCGCCGCGTTCCTGCTCGCCCATCATCGCGGCAAGCAGTGAGGCGATCAGCGTCTCCGGCGACAGCGCGCGAAGCACTCGGTACGCAAAGAACGACTGCCGCCCGGCAGGTGAGTCGGTACGCCCGAGGCTGCTGACCGCGTTACGCGCGAAGCGCCGAATCGCGTCTTCGTCACCGTCGAGCATCAGGTCACGCAGCTGATCACGCATAGCTGCTGAAATTGCTGCGAGGTCGGCGCTTGTTTGCTCGCCGTCACCCTCCCCTTCGCCCGGCGCGCCGTCCATTTCCTGGCCGACCCCATCGCCCAGCTTCGGCGGGAAGTAGAGGTCGAAGAGGGTGTCGAACGTCGTGCGATGAGCCGGGCGCTTGCACGCGGTCGCGGCGAAAGCGGCCCGCAGGTGTTCGCGCTGGCTGATGTCGATCTTCCCGAACGCCCGCATGGCGTCGACGGTCTCGGCCGTACTCACCGGAATCCCCGCGGAGCGCAAAGCTCCCGCGAATTCGACGGTGCGGTCGAGCAGGCTCATGAAAGCTTCAGCTGGCTCGCCGCGCGGGCCTGATCGCTCGCGTGTTTGAGGACAACCCCGAGCGTGGTCCTGACGGCCTCCTCATCCAGGGTGTTGAGGCCGAGAGCGAGCAGGGTGTGAGCCCAGTCGATCGACTCCGCCAGCGACGGCGCCTTCTTCAGCTCCATCGCCCGCAGCGCGCGCACGGTGCGTACGAGCTGCTCCACAAGCTCCTCGGGCAACTCCGGCACCCGGGCGAGCACGATGGCCTTCTCCCGCTCAGCACCCGGGTAATCGAGGTACAGGTAGAGGCAGCGGCGCTTGAGGGCCTCGGAGAGCTCGCGGGTCGCGTTGGACGTCAACACCACGAAGGGCCGCCGGTCGGCGACGATGGTGCCGAGCTCGGGGATCGTCACCTGGAAGTCCGACAGCACCTCGAGCAGCAAGCCCTCGACCTCGACATCAGCCTTGTCGGTCTCGTCGATCAGCAGCACGGTCGGCTCGCTGCGCCGGATCGCGGTCAGCAGTGGGCGGGAGAGCAAGAACTCCTCGCTGAAGATGTCGTCGTGCGTCTCATCCCAGCTCGTGTCGCCGCCGGAAGCCTGGATGCGCAGCAGCTGCTTCTTGTAGTTCCACTCGTACAGCGCGCGGGCCTCATCGAGTCCCTCGTAGCACTGGAGGCGTACGAGTTCGGCCGACACAGCAGCCGCAACGGCCTTCGCCAGCTCGGTCTTTCCGGTGCCTGCCGGGCCCTCGACGAGGAGCGGCTTGCCGAGCCGGTCGGCCAGGAAAACCGTGGTGGCGATGGCGTCGTCAGCCAGGTAGCCCACGCCGGCGAGCCGCTCGCGGACGTCAGCGACATCGCCGAAGAGCGGGAACTGCTGCACGGGCTCACTCCGGAGGTTGGGCTGACTTCAGCCGGCAAAGCAACGAACTCTCGATCAGTGTTTCATGTCGCCGCTTCGACGTGTCAGTCGGTGCCAAGCAAGCGCTCAGTCGAGCAGCTCATAGCCCGGAACCGTCAGAAAATCGGCCAGTGGCTCCGCTAGCGCGACCTGCGTGAACAGCCGCCGCGCGTCGCCGAGTCTTGGCAGGTCAGCACTCTGTGCGAGGGCCTTCGCCTGCTCATCGATCAGCTCGCGTACGCGATCAGCAGTGAAGATCCCGGCCCGCACCCACTGCCAAACCTGACTGCGTGCGATTTCCGCGGTGGCAGCGTCTTCCATCAGGTTCGAGATCGCGACGGCGCCGCGGCCGTCGAGCCAGGCCGCGATGTAGTGCAGACCGACGCGGATGTCGTCGGCGAGGCCCCCCTCCGTTTGCTCGCCCGGCGTCTCGCCGATGGCGGTGAGGTCGGCGGCAATCACGTAGACCGGCTCGGACGCGGGTGCGTCGACCCGAGGGACCTGGTTCGGGCGATCACCGAGAACGTCGTCGAACACCGCCGTACACACCGGCACCAGATCCGGGTGAGCGATCCAACTGCCGTCGAAGCCGTCGCCCGCCTCGCGCACCTTGTCGGCCTGCACCTTCGCCAGCGCAACCGCATTGACCTCGGCGTCGCTGCGGCTCGGGATGAACGCGGCCATCCCGCCGATCGCGTGCGCTCCGCGGCGGTGGCACGTGTCGACCAGCAGCTTCGTGTATGCCCGCATGAAGGGAGCTGTCATTGTTACGGCGTTGCGGTCGGGCAGCAGCATCTCTTTAGGCCGCGCCCGAAACGTCTTGATGGCGCTGAACATGTAGTCCCACCGGCCCGCATTGAGCCCGCTCGCATACGCACCCAGCGCCGCCAGCGTCTCCTCCATCTGAAAGGCCATCGGCAGGGTCTCGACCAGGACCGTCGCCCGGATGCTGCCCCGCGCCAGCCCGAGCCATTGTTCGGTGAACGCGAATACGTCAGCCCACAGCCCTGCCTCGGTCGCCGCCTGCAACTTCGGCAGGTAGAAGTACGGCGCGCTCCCCCGCTCCAGGAGCGCGGCGGCGTTACGGAAGGCGTAGAGGCCCGCATCGAAAAGCGATGCCGAGACCCGCTCGCCGGCGACCAGCAAATGCTTCTCAGGAAGGTGCCAACCGCGTGGACGCACGACGAGCGTCGCCAACTTCTCGTTGAGCCTGTACGTCTTTTGCGGGGTCGTGAGCGTCAGGTCGCGATGGATGGCGGCCGTCAGATTGGCCTGGCCAGATATGAGGTTGTGCCAGGTCGGAGCCGTCGCGTCCTCGAAATCCGCCATGAAGACGCGGGCGCCCGAGTTGAGCCCGTTGATGAGCATCCGGGCGTCCGTCGGACCGGTGATCTCGCAGCGGCGGTCGGTCAGGTCCGGCGGCGGCGGGGGTACGCGCCAGCTCCGGTCGTGACGCATCGCGCGCGTCGCCGGGGCGAAGTCGAGCGAGCCGCCGGCGTCCAGCTCCGCCTGTTGGACGGCGCGCGCCGCAAGGAGTTCGCGGCGCGCACGCCCGAATTCCCGCTGCAGGGCCACGATGAAGGCGAGCGCTTCGGGTTTGAGGACCTGTGAGGTGTCGACATTCACGGGCGCAGGCACGCGCAGCTCGTACTCCATCAAAGGGATCGCAGGCATGACCGGCATTCTGCCCATTGTGTACGACACAAATGTCACACCGGACACCGGAAAGGCCAGCGAGCACTCATGAAGGTCGCTTTCATCGGCATGGGTCGCATGGGACGCCTCATCGCCGCCCACATCTTGTCGGCCGGTCACGAACTGACGGTCTGGAATCGCACTCCTGGGAAGTCCGGGGAGCTCGTGTCACGCGGCGCGCGCGAGGCGAGCAGCATCGAGGACGCGGTCACCGATGCCGACGCCGTCGTACTGATGCTCTTCGGGGCCGACAGCGTCCACGAGGTACTGGGCCACGTCGCCGCGGCCGCACCCGCTGGAACGCTCGTCATCGACGCCACCACTACGGGACCCGGCGCCGCCCGCCAGCTGAGCGACGAGGCGACCGAGCGCGGCTTGCGCTACGTCGACGCACCGGTGGCCGGCTCACTCGGCCCGGCCGCGGAGGGAACCTTGACGATCCTGGTCGGCGGCAGCGCTGACGACGTCGCCGCCGCCCGGCCGCTGCTCGAGCTCTGGGGCGACCCGCAGCGCATCCGCCATCTCGGCGGTCCCGGTGCCGGAAATGCACTGAAGGCGGTCGTCAACATGTGCCTCGGCATCGCGGTTGCAGGGGTCGGCGAAGCGCTCAAGCTCGGCGCCGATCTGCATCTCGACAGGAACGTCGTGCTCGAGGCTTTGGAGGCCGGACCGTTCGGCTGGACCATCAAGCAGAAGCGTCAGATGCTCGATAGCGGCGACTTCAGTCCCACCACGTTTTCGCTGGATCTCATAAGCAAGGACCTGCAGGCAGCGCTGGACAACGCCGCCGGCGAGCTGCCGCTGGTGTCGGCGGCGCAGCAGCTGGCGACGCGGGCGATCGAGGACGGCCGCGGGGATCAGGACTACGCCACGATGGCCGGCTACGAGGCGGGTTTCTGACCCAGCTGGCTTTGGCGGGTCCCGCTCAGCAGGTGTGTTGAGAGCAGCTGCTGCGCCTGCTCGGCAAGACGATGTTCAGCGCGCTCGACGACCCGGTCGACGTGGCGTGCGATGTAGACCGACAAGGCGGCGAGCGGCAGTTCGAGCAGAAACGCGAAAAGTAGCGCCTCCATGAGCGCACTGCCGGAGGAGGTCATGACGTCGAACCACGCATCGACGATGAGCAACGTCGCTGTCGCTACGGCCGGAAGCTGAACCTGGCGGCGGCCTTTCCACGCGAACAGCGCCGTGCGCCCCATGCTGAAGACGAGGAACAGGTCGAAGCCGACCCAGGCCAGGTTGTAGTGCTGTGACGTCGAGCGCTCCGGCAACACGAAGCCGAGGTAGACGATCCAAGGCAGGATCGCGATCGCCGCGCCGCTGAAGAGCGGAGCAACCCAGCGCGGAGCGGTGCGCCGCACTCCCAGCGGCACCGCGGCGACGAAGGAGACGACCTCTTCGACTTCTTCCGGCGAGGAGTCGGTGTCAAGCAGCCCCGCCACAGCACCGGCGGCCATGTCGGCATCGACGGAGCGGGGCAGCGGCGGGATCTCCGTCTCATTGCCCGGGACGACTGGTCCCTCGCCTTCGCTCGCCATCGCGTATGGCCTCTGTCCAGCGGGTGTGTGCAGCTCTACTCGCGGATGTGCCCGTCGCCGGTCACTACCCATTTGGTCGAGGTCAGCTCCGGAAGGCCCATCGGGCCACGCGCATGCAGCTTCTGGGTGCTGATCCCGATCTCGGCACCCATCCCGAGCTGCTCCCCGTCGGTGAACCGGGTGGACGCGTTGACCATGACTGCCGCGCTGTCGCAGCCGACGACAAAGCGCCGTGAGGCCTCGAGCGAGCGCGTGATGATCGCCTCGGTGTGGCCACTCCCCCAGGTCCGGATGTGCTCCAGCGCCTCCGGCAGCGAGCTGACGATGCGGACCGCGATGTCGAGCGAGAGGTACTCGTCGGACCAGTCGAGGTCGTGGGCAGGCACGACGGACGTGTCGTACGCCTGCACCGCCGGATCACCGTGGACGGTGACTCCCGCCGCGCCGAGAACCGGGAGGAGCCGGCCCATGAAGTCGGGCGCGACGGCGCGGTGCACGAGAACGGTCTCAGCGGCATTGCACACGCTCGGCCGCGACGTCTTGGCATTGAGAACTATGCGGAGCGCCATCTCCAGATCGGCGTCCGCGTCGACGTAGATGTGGCAATTGCCAACGCCGGTCTCGATGACCGGCACGGTCGATTCCTCGACCACGGTGCGAATCAGCCCCGCACCCCCTCGCGGGATGACGAGGTCGACCAGGCCCCGCAGCCGTAGCAGCGCCTTGACCGACTCATGGCCCTCGCCGGGGACCTGGTTGACGACGTCGGCCGGCAGCCCGCAATCCTCGGCCGCCGTGCGCAACACCTCGACCAGCGCGGTGTTGCTGTTGTAGGCCGATCCGCTGCCGCGCAGCAGCACCGCATTGCCGCTCTTCAGACAAAGGCCCGCGGCATCAACCGTGACGTTAGGTCGGGCCTCGTAGACGATCCCGATGACGCCGAACGGCACCCGCAACTGGCGTACTTCCAGGCCGTTCGCGAGAGTGCTTCCCCGCACGACCTCACCAACCGGATCCGGCAGCGCTGCGACCTGGCGCAGGCCGTCGGCCATTGCTTCGATACGCGCTTGGCTCAGCGTCAGCCGGTCGATCAGCGCCGCCGGGGTGCCGGCGCCAACCGCGGCTTGAACGTCGACGGCATTGGCTCCGATCAGCTCCGCCTCGGCCTTGACCAGAGCATCAGCCATGGCCAGCAGTGCCGCGTCTTTGGTCGCTCGGGAGGCGGCGGCAAGCGCGATCGAGGCCTGCCGGGCCCGCAACGCCACGTCGCGCACATCCACAGACATGCTTTGAGGGTACGGTCCGGCGCTCGATCACGCGCGCGAATCGCGGTGGGGACGCCTACCGCCGCCGATCAGCGGGTGAGGACGACCAGATCGTCGCGGTGCACGACCGCACGGGAGTAGCCGGGTCCGAGCTCGCCGGTGTGGCGACCCAGCATGGCCGGCAGCTCCGCCGCGTCGTAGCCGACGAGCCCGCGGCCGATCGGATCACCCGCAGGGTCGATGAGCTCCACGGGATCGCCAGCCGCAAAATCGCCCTCGACGCGCGTGATCCCGGCGGGCAGCAACGATGTCCGGCGTTCGACGACGGCCGTGACGGCGCCGGCGTCGAGATGCAGCCGGCCGCTCGGCGCCGACGCGTGAGCCAGCCATCGCAGGCGGGAGGGTAGCCGGCTCCCGGCCGGGTGAAACAGCGTGCCGAGGTCTTCCCCGGCCAGCAAGCGCGCGAGATCGGGAGCCGCGCCGATGACCGCGGCGCATCCCTCCGAGGCGGCCAGGAGGGCGGCGTCGACCTTGGTTTGCATGCCGCCCGTCCCGACGGAAGCGAGTCCGAGGCCGCGAAAGGCCGCAGAGCTGAGATCCGCCGGGCTGCGGACCTCGTGGAGGCGACGCGCGTTGGTGTCGGTGCGCGGGTTGCTTTCGTAGACGCCGTCGACGTCGGTGAGCAGGATCAGCAGGTCCGCTGCCACCAGGTGGGCGACGAGCGCGGCCAGCCGGTCGTTGCCGCTGAAGCGGATCTCTTCGGTGGCGACCGTGTCGTTCTCGTTCAGCACTGGGACGGCGCCGAGAGCCAGCAGCCGTTCGAGGGTGCGGCGGGCATTGCGGTAGTGGGCTCGTCGGATGACGTCTTCGCTGGTCAGCAGGACCTGACCGACAGCCCGCGAGTAGCGGGCGAAGCTTGCGGCGTAGCGCTCGGCGAGCAGTAGTTGGCCCACGCTGGCGCACGCTTGCAAGGTCGCCAGATCACGCGGGCGGCGCGGCAGCCCGAGCGGTGCGATCCCGGCCGAGATGGCGCCGCTCGAGACGAGCAGAACGTCGCGCTGCTCGGTGGCGAGCACGTCGACTAGTGCATCGACCCGGGCCGCATCCAAACCGCCCTCGGCGGTCGTCAGCGACGAACTGCCGACCTTGACCACAACCCGCCGGGCATCCGCGACGAGTGCGCGGGTCACGGCGCCGGTGTGCCCGGGTCGGCCGCTTCGAGCTCTTCGAACGGCGTGTGACGCTCGATGAACTCCGCGTGGCGCTGGTCGCGCGACTTGCGTACCTGCGTGACGACGCGGCTGTCGGTTCCCCGCGGGCCCACGGTCGCCGCCTGGTCGGCCAGGGTCGGCTCCCAGTCGAACGTGACGTCGCCGATGGTGACCTCGGCGCCCATCTGGGCGCCCCGCTTGGCCAGCTCCGCCTCGACCCCGAGCTTGGCGAGCCGGTCACCGAGGAACCCGATGGCCTCCTCGTTCGTGAAGTCGGTCTGGCGTACCCAGCGCAGCGGCTTCACGCCGGCCACGACGTAGGCCTGCTCCCCCACCTCGGTGACGGTGAACTCGCGGCCACCCACCGGTCGGGGGCGCAACACGATGCGGGTCGGCTCCGGCGGCACGTTTTCGAAGCGATGCTGCTCGACCAGTTGGGCCAGGCGCAGCGTGAGCGCCCGCAACCCTTCGTGGCTCGCTGCACTGATCGCGAAGACTTCCAGGCCGCGTGATTCGAGCTCCGAACGCACCATCTCGGCCAGCTCACGGGCTTCCGGAACGTCGATCTTGCTGAGCGCGACCACCCGCGGGCGACCGGTCAGGCCGCCGCCGCCGTACGCGCCGAGCTCGGCCTCGAGCGCATCCAGGTCGCTGAGCGGATCGCGCCCCGGGTCGAGCGTCGCGCAGTCCAGGACATGGACCAGGACGCTGCAGCGCTCGACGTGACGCAGGAATTCAAGGCCCAACCCCTTGCCCTCGCTGGCCCCCGGGATGAGACCGGGCACGTCAGCAACGGTGTAGGAGGGATGGTCGGAGGCGTAAACGACGCCGAGATTCGGCACCAGCGTCGTGAACGGGTACTCGGCGATCTTCGGGCGAGCTGCCGAAATGGCGGCGACCAGCGATGACTTGCCCGCGCTCGGAAAGCCGACCAGCGCAACGTCAGCCACGCTTTTCAGCTCGAGGACGACGTCCTTGGCCTCACCGGGCTCACCGAGGAGGGCAAAACCGGGCGCCCGGCGGCGTGGGGAGGAGATGGCGGCGTTGCCGAGACCGCCGGTGCCCCCGGCAGCGAGGACGTAACGGCTGCCTTGGCCCACCAGGTCGGCCAGCTGCTCGCCGGTCTCCGAGTCGACGACGACGGTGCCGTCCGGAACCTGCAACACCAGGTCTGAGCCCTCGGCGCCGGAGCGGTTGCTGCCCTGGCCGGGCTTGCCCGAGGTGGCGCGCTGGTGGGGGTGGAAGTGGAAGTCGAGCAGGGTCGCCACCCCGCGGTCGACCTCCAGGATCACATCGCCGCCGCGGCC
>JBBRSE010000092.1:0-12937 GCA_038245655.1 Mycobacteriales bacterium
ATACTCGCTACTACCAGGTGTCGCCCCCAGGCCCGCCCGGCCTCGAGCGCGGCACATCGAGCACCATCCATCGAAGCAACAATTCCCGTCAGCATCTCGGCGAGCAGCCCATAGCTCCGCGAACTAGCTGACGCCGCTTAGAGCATGCGCGGGTGGCCCGAGCGTCTCGCGCAGCTCGACTGTCCGCTCGGCGAGCCCATCAACGACAAGCCCGTCGAGATGGAACCGCGCGGTGCTGACGTGGATCCCGGCAGGTGTAGCCGGGAGACACTGAAGTGCTAGGTTTCCGTCGAACCAACGTCTCCGGGCGGAGAAGTCTCAGGAGGGGAGTCTGTCTACGCTCGGATCCAGGCTGGTCGATAGGTGAACTCATAGCAACGTGGGCTCCGTACCGCGGTGACGGAGGACGTCGCTCTCCATTGAGACGAGGTGGCCACTGTGGCTGAGCCGGGTGCGCAGCGCGCCGAGCACGAGACCGAGAGTGGGGGGTCTGCCCGACGGAAGGACCTGCTGGCACCGCTGCTGCCAGCCGGTGAGCCGATGGAGGGCCTGCTGCGCCGAGCGCAGTTTTTCACGCCGGGCACGCCGACGAAGGACTATCGCGAGGTCCACCGCATCGGGGGCCGGCAGGCTGAAGAGTTCTACCGGGAGCGTTGGCGTCACGACAAGGTCGTTCGCTCTACGCACGGCGTGAACTGCACGGGTTCGTGCTCGTGGAAGGTGTACGTCAAGGACGGCATCATCACGTGGGAGACGCAGCAGACTGACTACCCGTCAGTGGGTCCGGACTCGCCTGAGTACGAGCCGCGCGGTTGCCCGCGGGGGGCGTCGTTCTCCTGGTACACCTACTCGCCGTCCCGGGTGCGCTACCCGTACGTGCGCGGACCGTTGCTCGACATGTGGCGTGAGGCGCGGGCGCGGTTGGGCGACCCGGTCGAGGCGTGGGCCGACATCATGGGTGATCCGGTGCGGACCGCGCGGTACAAGAGCGTCCGCGGCAAGGGTGGCCTGGTCCGCTCTACCTGGCCGGAGGTGAGCGAGCTCATCGCGGCCGCACATGTCCACACGATCAAGGAGTACGGGCCGGACCGGGTCGTTGGCTTCTCCCCGATCCCGGCGATGTCGCAGGTGTCCTACGCTGCGGGCACCCGGTTCCTGTCGATGATCGGTGGCACGATCCTGTCGTTCTACGACTGGTACGCCGACATGCCGATTGCCTCGCCGCAGGTCTTCGGTGATCAGACCGACGTCCCAGAGTCCGGGGACTGGTGGAACTCCTCCTACCTGATGATCTGGGGCACCAACCTCCCGATCACCCGCACGCCGGACGCGCACTTCATGACCGAGGCCCGCTACCGGGGTCAGAAGGTCGTGGTCGTCAGCCCCGACTACTCCGACCACACCAAGTTCGCCGACGACTGGCTGCCGGCGGCGCCTGGCACCGACGGTGCGCTGGCGATGGCGATGGGACACGTGATCCTGACCGAGTTCTTCCGCGACCGGCAGGTGCCGTACTTCACCGAGTACGTCAAGACCTATACCGACCTGCCGTTTCTGGTGACGTTGCGCGAGCGCGACGGCAGCTATGTCCCGGATCGTTTTCTCACGGCCGCGGACCTCGGCTACGACACCGAGGGTGCCGCACACCAGACCGTCATGCTGGACGCAGCCACGCAAGAGCCGTTCCTGCCGAACGGCACGCTAGCCTCGCACTTCTCCGATGCTGGCAAGGGCAAGTGGAACCTTGACCTCGGCGGTATCGATCCGCTGCTCACCCTCTACGGCGTGCACGAAGACGCGGTCACGGTCGACCTAGCCCGCTTCGATGTCGGGGAGACGGAAGGCGGCGGGGCGATCCGGCGCGGCGTCCCGGTCAAGCGGATCGGGGGCAGGCGCGTCACCACCGTCTTCGACCTACTGATGGCGCAGTACGCAGTGGCTCGGGACGGACTACCGGGGCAGTGGCCGAGCGGGTATGACGACCTGCAGCCGTACACGCCGGCGTGGCAGGAGGTCATCACCTCGGTGCCCGCGGCGGCGGCCGTCCGCGTGGCTCGGGAATTCGCCCGCAATGCCGAGCTCTCCCACGGGCGCTCGATGATCACGATGGGCGCCGGAACGAACCACTGGTTTCATTCCGACCAGATCTACCGCACGTTCTTCACGCTGACGATGCTGTGCGGTTGCCAGGGCGTGAACGGTGGTGGTTGGGCGCACTATGTCGGCCAGGAGAAGGTCCGTCCGCTGACCGGGTTCATGCAAACGGCGTTCGCCTTGGATTGGCAGCGTCCGACCCGGCACATGACCGGCACCTCGTACTTCTACCTGCACACGGACCAGTGGCGCTACGAGAGCTTCGGCGCCGACGAGCTATCGAGCCCTCTCGGCCGCGGGCTGTTCCGCGGACAAGCGTTCGCCGACACGCTGGCACAAGCGTCGCGGATGGGCTGGACGCCGTCACACCCCGCCTTCGACCGCAACCCCCTCGATCTGGCCGACGACGCGGCGGGGGCCGGAATGACGGTGAACGACTACGTCGTGCAGGAGTTGCAGGCCGACCGGCTGCACTTCGCCGGTGAGGATCCGGACGACCCCCGCAACTTCCCGCGGGTGATGACGGTCTGGCGGGCCAACCTGCTGGGCTCCTCGGGCAAGGGCATGGAGTACTTCATGCGCCACCTGCTCGGTGTCGATGACGCAGTACGCGCCGACGAGTCGCCCGAGCGACTACGGCCGAAAGAGGTTCGCTGGCACGATGAGGCGCCGCGCGCCAAACTCGACCTCGTCACGACCGTCGACTTCCGCATGACGAGCACCTGCACCTACTCCGACGTCGTGCTACCGGCAGCGACCTGGTACGAGAAGCACGACATCTCCACCACCGACATGCACCCGTTTGTGCACTCGTTCAACCCGGCGATCGCGCCGCCGTGGGAGACGCGGACCGACTTCGACACGTTCAAAACGATCGCCGAGCAGTTTTCCCGGCTAGCAGCCACCCACCTCGGCACCCGCACCGACGTGCTGGCGGCTCCGTTGCTGCATGACTCCCCTGACGAGCTCGCTCAGCCAGGCGGTGTCGTGCGTGACTGGAAGCGCGGCGAGTGCGACCCGATCCCCGGCGTGACGATGCCGCGACTCGTCACTATCGAGCGGGATTACGCGGCCGTCGCGCAGAAGATGGCCGCGCTCGGCCCGCTCGTCGACACGCTCGGCACCGGGGTCAAAGGCGTTTCGTGGAAACCGGTGGCAGCGGTGGACCTTCTAGGCCGGACCAACGGGCGCGTACGCGGTGGCGTCGCCGACGGGCGTCCGTCACTCGCGCGCGACATCCACCTGGCGGAAGCGATCCTGGCCTTGTCCGGTACGACGAACGGCGCGGTTGCACTCCAGGGCTGGCGCGACTTGGAGGAGCGCACTGGCGTGAAACTCGCCGATCTGGCGGAGGAGCGCGCCGGCGAACGCATCAGTTTCGCTGACACTCAGGTCCAGCCGCGTGCGGTGATCACGTCGCCGGAGTGGTCGGGCAGCGAGGCGGGAGGACGGCGCTACTCACCATTCGTCGTCAATGTGGAACGCAAGAAGCCGTGGCACACCCTCACCGGTCGCATGCATTTCTTCCTCGACCACGACTGGCTGGCCGAGTACGGCGAAGGCCTACCTACTTACCGCCCGCCTCTTGACTATGTCCGCCACTTCGGTGAGCAGGGTCTGCGCGAGGACGGCCGTCCCGAGATCACCGTGCGCTACCTGACGCCGCACTCGAAGTGGTCGATTCATTCGGAGTATCAGGACAACCTGCACATGTTGCGCCTGTTCCGCGGCGGCCCGGTGATTTGGATGAGCCCGGTCGACGCGGCCAAGATCGCGGTGAAGGACAACGACTGGATCGAGGCGTACAACCGCAACGGCGTCGTGGCGTGCCGGGCCGTGGTCACACACCGGATGCCGGAGGGCACGGTGTTCATGTACCACGCGAAGGACCGCCACCTGATGACACCGAAATCGGAGATCTCCGGCTGGCACGGCGGCGGCGACAACTCCCTCACCCGGCTGGTCATCAAACCGACCCATATGGTCGGCGGCTACGGGCAGCTGTCCTACGGCTTCAACTACTACGGGCCTACCGGCAATCAACGCGACGAGATCACCGTGATCCGCCGCCGCGCGCAGGAGGTCGAGTTCTGACATGCGGGTCATGGCGCAGCTGGCGATGGTGATGAACCTTGACAAGTGCATCGGATGCCACACATGCACGGTTACTTGCAAGCAGGTCTGGACCAACCGGCCGGGCACCGAGTACGTGTATTTCAACAATGTCGAGACCAAGCCCGGCGTCGGCTACCCGCAGCGCTACGAAGACCAGGAGCAGTGGAACGGCGGGTGGAAACTCGACCGCAAGGGACGGCTGCAGCTCAAAGCGGGCGGCCGGCTAAAGAAGCTCGCGCAGATCTTCTACAACCCTGACCTGCCGTCCATCGACGACTACGGAGACCCGTGGACGTATGACTACCAGCACGTCCTCGAGGCTCCGCTCGGCACGCCCAATCCGACCGCGCATTCGATCTCCGCGCTGACCGGCAAGGACATGAACGTCAAGTGGGGTAGCAACTGGGACGACGACCTGGCCGGAGCGCCGGAGCATGCGACTGGCGACCCGAATCTGGCTGGCCTGGAAGATCGCGTCAAGATGGAGTTCGAGCAGGTCTTCATGTTCTACCTGCCGCGCATCTGCGAGCACTGTCTTAACCCATCTTGCGTCGCATCGTGCCCGTCGGGGGCGATCTACAAGCGCGAAGAGGACGGCATCGTGCTCGTCGACCAGGACCGCTGCCGCGGCTGGCGGTACTGCGTATCGGGCTGCCCGTACAAGAAGGTCTACTTCAACCACCGCACCGGCAAGGCCGAGAAGTGCACGCTCTGCGTCCCGCGCATCGAGGCGGGTCAGCCAACGATCTGCTCCGAGACGTGCGTCGGGCGGCTGCGCTACCTCGGGCTCATCCTCTACGACGCCGACAAGGTGCTCGAGGCAGCGACGACGCCCGACGACCAGGATCTTTACGAGGCGCAGATGTCGGTGTTCCTCGACCCCGAGGATCCGCAGGTGCAGGCCGCGGCTGCCGTACAGGGGATTCCCATCGACTGGATGGACGCCGCGCGCCGCTCCCCGACGTATCAGCTCGCGGTCCGCCATCGCGTCGCGCTGCCGCTGCATCCGGAGTACCGCACCTTGCCCATGGTCTGGTACATCCCACCGCTGTCGCCGGTATCGGACATCGTGCATGCCGCCGGCTACGACGACGCCGATCCGGACCAGGTTTTCGCCACCATCGACTCGCTGCGGATCCCGATCGAATATCTGGCCAACCTGTTCACGGCCGGCAAGACCGAGACGGTGCAGCTGGTCCTGCGCAAGCTCGCGGTCATCCGGGCGATCCAGCGGGCCGGCCAACTCGGGCTCACCCCGAACGACAAGCTGCCGGCGACCGTCGACGCCAGCCTGGACGACCTGGACGACCTGTACCGGCTACTGGCGATCGCGAAGTACGACGATCGTTACGTCATCCCCCTCGCACACGCCGAGGACGCCGGCAAGCTGATGGGGCAGCACGAGCAACTCTTCTGCAGCCTCGACACGGAGGGCGGGCCCGGCATGGGCGGTGCCGGCCCGCACGGTGTCCAGAGCTACCAGCCGACGCAGCCACCTACCGAGTCGGCCGAAAGGCAGACGTTCCAGGCTGGCGACGGCCGTACACACTTCAATCTGCTGGGCTGGAACGGGCATGGCAGCGCACCCAATCTCTTTCCGGAGCAGGGGCCGTCATGAGTGCGTACAAGCTGGCGTCGGTGCTGCTGCAGTACCCGACGATGGCGCTGTTCGACGGGCTCGACGAACTCGACGCGGCGGCTGCCGCAGTTTCACCCAAGCCGGCACGGGAGGCGTTCGTGCGCTTTCTCGGGTGGTTGCGGGCGACGCCACCGACCGAGGTGGCGCAGCACTACGTCGAAACGTTCGACCTGCGGCGACGCTGCGCGCTGTACTTGACCTACCCTCGCTACGGCGACACCCGCAAGCGCGGGATGGCGATGGTGGTGTTCAAGACCGCCTACCGCGCCGCCGGCTTCGACCCGTGCGACGACGAGCTGCCCGACTACCTGCCGATGGTGCTCGACTTCGCGTCGCTCACACCGCGCGGCGAGCAACTGCTGCACGGCCACCGCGCCGATCTGGAACTGCTTCGCCGTGCACTCAGCAAGGCCGAAACCCCCTACGCGGACGTGGTTGTTGCGGTGTGCGCCCAGCTGCCGAAGCTGGGCCGCCGTGAGATCGGCCAGGTACTCAAGGCGTGGGAGTCCGGCCCGCCGCGCGAGGACGTTGGCCTGGAGCCGTTCGCTCCCCCCGAGTACCTCAGCGGCTACGGGGCGAAAGCATGAGTACCAGCGCAGCCGACCAGTTCTGGTGGGTGGTCCTGCCCTACCTCGCCCTCGGAGTCTTCGTCGTCGGGCACGTCTGGCGGTGGCGCTACGACCAGTTCGGCTGGACCAGCCGCTCGACGCAGTTGCAGGAGCGCCGGATGCTCAAGTGGGGGTCGCCGTTGTTTCACTACGGCACCTTCGCGGCGATCGCCGGTCACGTGATCGGGGTGCTCATTCCGGAGCGATGGACGAAGGCGATCGGCATACCCGAGAACGCCTACCGCTGGTTCTCCGCTGGTGCCGGAACGCTCGCCGCGGTTCTGGTGATCGGCGGCGTGGTCGTGCTCGCGCTTCGCCGGCTGTTCGTGCCACGGGTGCGCGCCACGACCGCCCGCATCGACTACATCACGCTGGTGCTGCTGCTGATCGTCATCCTCACCGGCATTGCACCCACGATCGGCATCAACCTGTTAGGGCACGGCTACGACTACCGGAACACGGTGGCTCCGTGGTTTCGTGGCCTGTTCAGCCTGAATCCGCACACGAGCGCCATCGCGCACGCCCCGTTCATCTACCAACTGCACGCGACCGCGGCCTGGATGATCTGGGGTCTGTGGCCGTTCAGCCGACTGGTGCACGCATGGAGCTACCCGCTCTGGTACCTGTGGCGGCCCTACATCGTCTATCGCAGCCGCAAGGCCGGGCATCCATCCGAGCCCGGCACCGGCGGCCGCAAGTGGCGCAAGATCGGTGTCCCGTACTGAGCACCCGCAGCTGCCCGATGCCGGTCGTGGCAGCAAGGTGCGCGAGGCCGTCCGGACGCTGAGTCCGGGCTATTTCGCTCTGGTGATGGCCACCGGCATCGTGTCCATCGCGATGCAGAACCATCGCGTGTACGCAGTATCGGTCGTGCTGCTGTGGGTGACCGTGCTTGAGTACTCGGTGCTCATCGCGATGTACCTGTGGCGCCTGACCGCCTTCCGCCCAGCCGTGCTTGCCGACATGTGGGACCCGGCGCGGGCGTTCGGCTACTTCACGTTCGTGGCAGCGACCGATGTCCTCGGCACTCGCCTCGCGGTCGACGGGCACCACGCGGTCGCACTGGTGCTGCTCGCGGCCGGCTCGCTCGCGTGGCTGGTGCTCGGCTACGCGGTGCCCTGGACCGCGGTAATCGGCCACTCACGCCGCCCGGTGCTGCAGTACGCGAACGGCACCTGGTTCATCTGGGTGGTGGCAAGCCAGTCGATCGCCGTGCTCGCCGCGGTGCTCGAACCCGCCATCGGATCTGGACGTCGCGAACTCGCGCTGCTGGCGGTGTTTTCCTGGTCGATCGGTGTCTTTCTGTACGCGGTCGTCGGCGTCTTCGTGGCCGCCCGGCTGTTGCTTTACGACTTACGCCCGCTCGACCTCACTCCCCCATACTGGGTGTCTATGGGCGCGACGGCGATTACCGTCGTCGCCGGGGCCCGCATCGTGCAAATGGCCGACGCTCCGATGGTGACCGCGACCCGTGGCCTGATCGCTGGCGCCTCGGTCATCTTCTGGGCCTTCGGAACTTGGCTCATCCCGGCACTGGTGGCGGCCGGGTGGTGGCGGCACGTGGTCCACGGCATCCCGCTGCGCTACGAAGCGTCGCTGTGGAGCGTCGTGTTCCCGCTCGGCATGTACGGCGTCGGCGGGCATTACCTCGGCGAGGCGGATCACCTGCCGATCGTCAGAGGTATCGGCGCAAACGAAAGCTGGATTGCTCTCGCCGCCTGGACCCTGACGTTTGTGGCCATGCTGCGGCAGCTGGCTCGGACCCTTGCCCGGCCAAGGAACCGGCAGCGTCGGACACAACCATGAAGCGGCGTGCCCTCACGTATCCATCCTTCTAGTTTTACTGAAAGTGCTCGTCTAAACTCGCGAGTAAATAGGAGCTCGCCCGCCACCGCACCGCCTCCATGGAGCTGAACATGAGCATCGCGCAGCGCACCGCACAGACCACGTGGGAGGGCTCGCTGGCGAGTGGTCTTGGGAAGATCCAGGCGGGCAGCGGCGCACTCGACGGGCTGGACGTGACCTGGGCCGCCAGGACCGAGCAACCTGGCGGCAAGACCAGCCCCGAGGAACTCGCCGCTGCCGCACACTCCTCCTGCTTCGCCATGGCCCTCGCGCTGCGCCTGGCAGAACGACATACCCCTCCGCAGCGGCTGCGGGTCGAGGCCACCGTCGTCCTCGACGAGGTGGACGGCATCCCGACCATCGTCTCCTCGGGACTGAGGGTGCACGGCCAAGTCGACGGCGTTGATTCGGCGACGTTCCAGGAGTCGGTCGACGAGGCGGCCACGCTGTGCCCCGTTTCGCGGCTGTTCGCTGGCGCGAAGGTCACCGTCGAAGCCTCCCTCGACCAGTAGCGAGAGAGGTGACAATGGCGAGCAGGCATCAAGTGAAGGTCGGGCGGATCTACACCGAGCCCGATCGCAGAGATGGGACCCGAGTACTGGTAGACCGGATCTGGCCGCGCGGGCTGAGCAAGGAGCGTGCCCACCTGAACGAGTGGTGTCAAGATGTCGCACCGTCGACCGCGCTGCGCAAGTGGTACGGACACGATCCGGATCGCTTCGAGGAGTTCGTCCGCCGCTACCGAAGCGAACTCGAAGAACCCGAACGCGCCGACGCGCTCGAACACTTGCGCACGCTCGCCGGACAAGGCAGCCTCACGCTGCTCACGGCTGCGAAACGCGCAGACATCAGCGAGGCCGTGGTGCTGGCCGACCTGCTTCGGCGGTGATTCGCCGTATTCAGCTAACCGAGGGCAGGTCGTGGACGGGCCAGTCGAGTAGACGCGCGCCCATCACGGCGGCGTGCAGCGCTAACCTTTGCGTCGGATCGGCAGGGTCGTGTCCGGTGAGCGCCTTCACTTTGGCCAGCCGGTAGGTAACCGTCCGAACGGACATGTTCAGCCGAGCAGCCGTCTCGGTAGCGACTGCTCCGGTCGCAAAGTATGTCTGCATGGTTTGCAGCAGCGGTTCGGCGCCACCACGGGCGGACGTAAGCGGGCTCAGGACCGCGCGGACGAGATCCACAATTGCAGCCTGATCACGGCCTAACACCCGGTAGACCAGCAGATCGCGGGCCTGCATCACATCAGTATCGAGATTCAGCCGCTCCGCGAGGGTGATCGCCTCACGTGCCTCTTCGTAGGAACGGGCGATTCCGTAGGCGCCCGGAAAAGCACGCCCAGCGGCGACCCGCCACCGGACCCCCTTGCCGCTCCGAGCCAGCTCGGCCTGCAGGAATCGGCTGACGTCATCGACGGCGCTGACAGAAGACGACTCGGCGCTCGGGCCGGGCACCAGCACCACCACCCTGCCGTCCTTCGTCGCAACGAGCACGTCGCGGTCACCGAACCAATCGACGACAACGCGTTCGAGCACGATTGCCGCCCGGTCGACTTCCGCGTTTTCACCGATTGGCGTCGCCAGTGCGACGAGATGCGCTCGGCCGAAGTCGAGCCCGAATGGCTCGGCCCGCTGGATCATCCGGGACACATCAGCGTCACCGCGAAGCAGATCGTCGATGACTTCACGCCGAAGCGATTCCTCTTGCCGAATCATTTCCCGTCTAGCCGACTGGTACCCCTCGACCAGCACGCCCACGGAATCGTCCAGCAGCCGCAGTACCGCCTCGGCGGCCGCACGCACCTTTTCGCGGTCGCGGGACCGCACGACAAGGGGCAGCTCTCGCCACAGACGCCAAGCTGCCGACAGGTAGAGCTCCACCGCCTGGCCGGCACCGACGCCCTGCTCAGCTGCGCGCCGTCCGAGTTCCCGTACGGCGGCCAACTGATCCTGCCGCGGACGGCGACCCGAAACGGCCGCATCCGCCAACATGGTGAGGTACTCCCCAAGCAGCTCGACAGGCACATGGGAAGCCGCTGCCGCCGCATTGGCGACAGCGGACAGCCACGCGTCCTGTCGCTCAGCTTCAGTCGACGTGGGCCGGCGGGAACGTGGTGAATTCGAAGGACTCATAAGAACGCCTAACCCTGGGACACCCAACCGTCAGACCGTGCCACACCAGAAACAGTCGTTGCCGCCCGTCGGCAAAGAAGCCGTCCTCGGCTTCACCGGCCGCGACCCTATCCGACGCGCTCGCAAGAGGTCACTCTAGAGATGTCAGAACAACTACCGGACGCCGCCGAAACGGCTGTGACGCCGACGCCTGTGACACGACCATTTTGCGCCATCGCGGCACCGGTCATCGCCGGTGTCCGTGGAGAAGCTTGAGGGAGCCAGGATGACCATCGCCACGAGTTCAACGCAAGACCGTCGAGGGCCAGCGCCCGGATCCTTGGCACGCCCGCCGACCTCATCACGGGTAGTCATCTCACCAACGATCGTGTCTCAGCTGGGGACGGTCCTACGAACCAGCAGCGTAACGCCACGCGTAGCCGCGCAAGCGCCCGACCCCCGCTCACACGCCGGACAGCGGCGCAACAACGCTGACGGCGCCTCTGCCAGCGTCGTCGTCGCAGCCTCATTGACCGGTGCCGAGGCAGCCAGGGCCCCTGGCCGCCTGATCGGGATCATCAGGACCACCGTCCTTCTCGTGGCGCTGGACCCGGAACGGGGCGACGACGACCGTTCGGAAAGAGAAGAGTCATGGCTGGCCTCCTGATTCTGTTGCTCTTGCTCGGGATAGCCCTGTGCAGTACCGCTGGCTTCGGCATCGACAGTCGCGATCCGTCATTCGGCCTCTGGCCCTTAAAGAGCACCGACTTAGCGGACGTCACTGACACCCAAACCCGAACGGCCGGTCGACGCCGAGCTGCGCAACGACCGCCGGCCAACGTGGCGAACGTCGCCGGTGCTTACGGCACCTGGGTGTCCACTCTCGCCTTCCGACACGGCAATCGACCGCTCCCTCACCATCAGCGGCGTTGAGGCCGCGTGTTCACCACCCGCCCTCGACGGCTCCGACCCAGCCCCGTCAATAGTGACGCGAATGACATCGCCAGGAGACTCCATGACTAGCCCCGCACCTTCGCCGCAAACAATGACAACCCACAACGTCACCAAGCATCTAGACGAGCTACGCGAGGCCCTGATTCAGCAACGAGACTTCCGTATCGAGCAACTCGTTGAGCTAGCTGCGGCGGGTTCGTCATACGCGGCCGACGATCCACGAGACCAGGTGCTTATCGCCGTCAGGTCTGCTGCCATCGTTGCCCTATCTGACACTGACGCAGCGCTGCAGCGCCTCACCCACGGCAGCTACGGACGATGCGAGCAGTGTGACAACCCCATCCCATTGGAACGGCTCGAAATACTTCCGATGGCCCAGCTTTGCACCGGTTGCCAGCACGCCGAAGAATCCGCGGCATGGAGGGGCGACCGCCTGCGCGGTCGCCATCCTATTCAACACAACTGAGACGACACTCGATGAACAAGACGCTGGCCAAGGAGCGGTTCCACGCCGTTATTTGCGGTGCAGGCATCGCCGGCATCGAAGGGCTGCTACGGATGCGCCGGCTTGCCGGTGATCAGGTCGACATCACCCTGCTGAGTCCCAACGTTAGTCTGAGCCGACCCACCTACACGTGATCAGCCAGGGTGTCGCTCAACACCACGCATCACCGGCCCCGACATACCTGGTTTGCCCGGCGATGCCCTGCACCGTTTCCTCGACGTCGTTGAGCGCTGCCGCGTGCGTCGCACCGACGGCCGAATTTTCGCGGCTGGCGACGGAACCAGCTTTCCGATCAAACACGTGGCCGTCAGCGTCCAACAGGCCGATACCGCCGCCGCCGGGATGGGCCCGCCGGGCCGCTGCTAAGCGTGTTGCTCCGCGCCGCCCCCATCACCGGGCGCCAAGCCCACACATCTGTGTCCGGAGGCCGGACTCGACCTCAGCCAGGGGGCTCGTGTCGTCGCTTCCGATGGCCGTTGATCGCTGTTCTTCGGTCCATTTTATGAGCTCGTCCAGGCGGGGAAGCAACAGACCGCGTGCCTCTGCGGTGGTGAGCCAGCCGACGGGTACCCACTGACGGGTTGCATCCCTTGCCAGGGTTTTCACCCTTCCGTCCGGGGCGATATCGAGTTTGGTCATGTACTTGGCAAGCTTCTCAGCCCAGTCCCGCCATTGTGAGACGGCTTCGCTTAGCCATTTCGCGAAGTCCGAGCTTCCCTCGCCGCTGAGTACCCAGCGGACGTGGTCCCCTACCACGGCGAGCCGAAGCAGGTCACGAAGCACCTCTTGCAACCCCTGGGGATCTATGACACGGGCGGATCGATCAGTCATTAGCCTCTCCTTGAGGTCACGTGTCGGGCTGATAAAGAAAGTGCCCTCGTCACGGCTGCCGGGACCGCGATCCTGCCTCCAACGCATCCATGTACTCGTGCGCGGTGACGGCTGACAAGTACGGCTCCGATGCCACTGGGCCCCGGATGTCACCCAGCCGGGACCGACGTGCGTCTCAGTCGGCCATCCGGCGCCTGATCGCCACCAGCCAGCCAGTTGGATCCTCGCGGCGTTC
>JBBRSE010000093.1:0-12714 GCA_038245655.1 Mycobacteriales bacterium
CTGGGGGGTATTGTGGGGTAGGCGAAAGGGGCACGCATGCGCGGGTACAGCGAGGACAAGGCCGGGCTTGCGAAGCGGCTGCGGCGCATCGAAGGCCAGGTGCGCGGCCTGCAGCGAATGGTCGATGACGACACGTACTGCATCGACATACTGACCCAGATCTCGGCGGCGACGAAGGCACTAGAGGCAGTGGCGCTGAACCTGCTCGAGGGGCACCTGCGCCACTGTGTGCACGAGGCGATCGCTGCCGGCGGCCCGGAGGCAGACGAAAAGATCACCGAAGCCGCCGAGGCGGTCCGCCGGCTCGTGCGCTCATAACTCGAAAGGAATCAACGATGGCTATTCAGACGTACTCCGTGCCGGCGATCAGCTGTCAGCACTGCGTGAACGCGATCACCGGCGAAGTGATCAAGGTTCCCGGTGTCGCCAAGGTCGACGTCGATCTGACATCCAAGACGGTCACCGTCGTCGGTGACGCCGACGACACCGCCATCAGAACTGCTATCGACGACGCTGGCTACGACGTCTCCGCCTGACGCGACTACTTCCACATTGTGAGGACATCAACATCATGACCACCGACATCAGTCCAGCGGCCCAAGCTGGCGCTATTGCGACTACGCACGTGGATCTCGCCGTTGGCGGGATGACGTGTTCCTCCTGCGCCGCCCGCATCGAACGCAAGCTCAACAAGCTTGACGGTGTCAGTGCCACGGTGAACTACGCGACGGAGACGGCGTCGGTGGCCTTCGACCCGGGCGCCCTCGCTCCGCAGGATCTGGTGGCCGCCGTCGAGGCAACCGGTTACACCGCCCGGCTTCCCCAACCACCGGCGACGGCGGAGCAGGGCAGTGACGGCGCCCATGCGAACGACCGACAGAGCGACGACGACACGGCAAGCCTGCGCCAGCGACTCCTCGTCTCCGCGATGCTGACCATTCCGGTAGTGCTGATGGCGATGGTTCCGGCGCTGCAGTTCAGGTTCTGGCAGTGGCTGTCGCTCACTCTCGCTGCTCCAGTGGTCGTGTGGGGAGCCTGGCCGTTTCACCGAGCGGCTGCGCGCAACGCCCGCCATCGCGCGGCGACCATGGACACGTTGGTGTCGGTCGGGGTCCTCGCAGCCTTGGCTTGGTCGCTGTGGGCGCTGTTCTGGGGCGGAGCCGGCGAGCCCGGGATGAAGATGCCGTTTAAGTTGCTGCCATCCGCCGGCCGCACCGCCGAGATCTACCTCGAGGTCGCCTCCGGTGTCACCACGCTGATCCTGCTGGGCCGATTCTTCGAGGCCCGGGCCAAGCGCCGCTCCGGTGCGGCACTGCGAGCCCTGCTCGCCCTCGGCGCCAAAGACGTTGCCGTGCTGCGGGACGCGATTGAAGTCCGAGTTCCCGTCGAGCAGCTGACCGTCGGCGACCGGTTCGTCGTACGGCCCGGCGAGAAGATCGCGACCGACGGCACAGTCGAAGACGGTGTGTCCGCGGTAGACGCGAGTCTGCTCACCGGTGAGTCGGTCCCGGTCGAGGTCGGACCGGGTGATGCGGTCGCGGGGGCGACGGTCAACGCCGGCGGCCGGCTCGTCATCCGGGCCACCAGAGTCGGAGCGGACACCGCGCTCGCGCAGATCGCCCGGCTGGTCACCTCGGCCCAGTCAGGCAAAGCGCCGGTGCAGCGCCTCGCCGACCGGGTCGCGGCCGTGTTCGTCCCGGTCGTCATCGCCCTGTCGCTCGCGACTCTCGCGTTCTGGCTCGCTGATGGTGCGCCCGCCACGAAAGCGTTCAGCGCCGCCGTCGCGGTGCTCATCATCGCCTGCCCGTGCGCGCTCGGACTGGCTACGCCGACGGCACTGCTGGTCGGCACCGGCCGCGGCGCTCAGCTTGGCATCCTCATCAAGGGACCCCAGATCCTGGAGTCCACCCGGCGGGTGGACACGATCGTCCTGGACAAGACCGGCACGGTCACGACCGGCCGGATGGCTCTCATCGACGTCATCCCGGCAGCCGGCGAAGACCGCTCCGAGGTGCTGCGCATTGCCGGGGCACTTGAGGACGCGTCCGAGCACCCGATCGCCCGTGCGGTAGCGGCCGCAGCCTCAGCGGAACTCGGCGCGCTGCCAGCGGTCGAGTCGTTCGCCAGCACCACCGGGCTTGGGGTCACGGGCGTCGTCGACGGCCACGACGCGGTCGTCGGCCGCCGGCAGCTGGTCACCAGCCTTTCGTTGACCGTCCCGGCCGAGCTTGACGACGCGCAGACCGCTGCGGAAGCCGCCGGGCGGACGCCGGTGTTCGCCAGCTGGGACGGCAAGGTGCGCGGACTGCTCGTCGTCGCCGACACCGTGAAACCCTCCAGCGCTGAAGCGATTGCGACACTGCGCGGGCTGGGACTGACGCCTGTGCTGCTGACAGGGGACAACGCTCGCGCAGCCCGAGCGGTCGCCGCGAGCGTCGGCATCGACGATGTCCGCGCCGAAGTGCTGCCGGCCGAGAAGGTGGAGGTCGTCAAGGCCCTGCAGGCGGCCGGCCACGTGGTCGCGGTCTGCGGGGATGGGGTGAACGACTCTGCCGCACTCGCCCAAGCCGACCTCGGTCTCGCCATCGGCACCGGAACCGACGTCGCTATTGAGGCAAGCGACCTGACACTGGTGTCGGGGGACCTACGAGGCGCCGCAGACGCGATCCGGCTGTCCCGCCGCACCCTGGCCACCATCAAAGGCAACCTGTTCTGGGCGTTCGCCTACAACGTCGCCGCGCTGCCGCTGGCCGCCGCCGGGCTGCTGAACCCGCTAATCGCGGGTGCGGCTATGGCGTTCAGCTCGGTGTTCGTCGTGTCCAACAGCCTGCGACTTCGCCGGTTCGGGAACTAGCCGTGGCCGTATTCGTGGTGCCGTTAACGATGTTGATGCTCGCCGTCGCTGTCGTTGCCGGGGGGTATGCGGTGCACCGCGTGACGTCGGTCGAGTCGGTGACCTTGGTCGTGGGACCCTTCCTGTCCGGCTCGCTCGCCCAGGAGCATGCCGTCTCGCGGTTTCACGCGCGCTGGTATGTGATCACGTTGCTGTTCCTGGCGTTCGACGTTGAGATGTTGTTCATGTACCCGTGGGCGGTGGTCGTGGCCGACATCGGGACCAGCGCGATCGTGGAGATGTTCGTGTTCCTTGGCCTTTTGCTCAGCGGCGTCGCCTACGCGTGGCGTGAGGGAGCACTGAATTGGGTGTGAGACCCAGCGCAGGTCTGCTCGCGCGGTGGGCCGGGCGGCGCCCGCACCTGCTGCTGGTGCCGGTGCCCGGATACCCGCAGCTGCGCCTCGGTGTCGAAGCTGCGACCAGCGCCCTCGGTGGCGTGCTGGCGGCAACCCCGGCCGATGCGGACTTGCTGGTCGTCGCTGGTGACCCTGTGCCCGAGTTGTCCGACGCCATCGAGGTTGCCTGGCGCGAACTCCCCGGCCCGCGCGCCCGGTTGCACGTCGACCAGGCCGGGGGACTTCACCGGTTGCTGGGTCGGGCGGTCGAGTCGCTGTCTGCGGCGTCGCAGCGCGACGACGCCACCGGACGCCGCGACGAGTGGTCCGCCGGCCGTGACGATGCGGGCGATCAGGAAATGGGCATGCCGGGAGGTCTGCCGATGGCCGACCGGGCCGCCGACCGCGACGGCCTGCCGCTGGACGTGCTGCATGTGCCGCTCGGGCCGGTGCTGGCGGACTGGCCGGCCGGGCTGGTGGTCGACACAGTGCTGCAGGGTGACCTCGTCCAGCAGGCCGAAGGGCGGGTACTGCGGGCCCACGACGCAGCGTCGCCGTCCCAGTTCTGGAATGCGGGCACCGCCCACACGCGGGCCGGGGCGTTGGACTCGCTGGGCAGGTTTCTGGCCGTCGCCGGATGGGGTAGCGCCGCGGCCGAGGCCCGCGCCCTGCGCGACGCCTTGCTTGACGCCGCTGAGATCACCGATGAGGTCGCCGATGTCGAGCAGCGGCTGGGGCGGCTGGGACGGCGCCTGCTGCGCTCGCGCACGCTGCGTCTTGTCGGTGACGGGCTCGGTCGAACCGATGGCGGGGATGTCACAGCGCGCTGGCGTGCCTGGCTGGACGCGGCCGGCTCAGGGACTTACAACGACGCAGCAGTTTCGGCGGGTGATCGGCTCGTGCAGGCCTGTCGGCTGATGGTCGGGTTGGACGTTGGGCAGGCGCGGTTGGTGTTGGCCAGCTTCGATCCCGACCCGGACAGGGCGGAGCTACCCGCCCAGCGCGATCGGGCCGGGTCCGCATCGTGAGCGGGCCGGCCGACGCGTGGCGGGTGCTGCCCGTTGGCGCGCTAGTGCTCGTGGTGGCCGGGCTGGCCGCATTCGCCGACGCGGCGCTGGCACCCGCCCCGGGGCGGCTGCCGTTGGTCCAGCGTCTCGGCGTGCCCATGTCGGAGGCCGCGCGGTTGTTGCGGCAGCGCCGACGCGGCGTGGTGGGCTCAGACGGGCTGCTACGCGTCGTCGGCTGCGCAGGGCCGCTCGTGGTGGCGCTGCTGATGGCTGTGGTCGTCCCGTTCGGCGGCGTCACCGGCGCGGATCTGCCCGTCGGCCTGGTCTGGTTCAACGCCATGGATGTCGTGCTGTGGGCGACCTGGTGGCTGGCCGGCTGGGGGACCAACAGCGCCTACGGGCTGGTGGGTGGCTACCGGTTCCTGGCCCAGGCGATCGCCTACGAACTGCCGTTGATGTTCGCCCTGACCACCGCCGGGATCGCGGCGGGCAGTCTGCAGACCTCCCAGATCGTCGCTGCGCAGCACGGCACATGGTTCGTCGTGCAGATGCCGGTCGCGGCGCTCGTCTTCGTCCTGTCGGTCGCGGCGTTCACCGCGTGGGCGCCGTTTGACCATCCGGCCGGTCGCGACGCCGCCGGCGGACTCCTCGCCGAGCTGTCCGGAATCGACCGCCTGCTGCTGCTCGTGGGCCGCTACGCCCTGCTCGGCGTCGGCGCCGCCATGAGTGCCGCGCTCTTCCTCGGAGGGGGCGGCGGGCCGTTGCTACCAGGCTGGCTGTGGTCCACCGTCAAGACCGCGGCTGTGCTGCTGGCGCTGGTGGCGATGCGTCACCGCTGCGCGAGCCTGCCGGCCGAACGCTTCATGCGCTGGGCCTGGCTGGTCGTGCTGCCCCTGACCGTCCTACAGGCCCTCGTCACGTCCGTCGTCGCCGCTACGGGGAGGTGAGTCGTCGTGTACGTGTTCGGGTTCGCTGTGCTGGCGGTCGTTGCTACGGCAGCAGGTGTTGCGGTGTTCGTGGTCGACTCGATGGCCCGCGCGACCTTCGCTTTGGCCGTGTCCTTCGTCGCGGTCGGGGCCGAGCTGCTGCTGCTCGGCTCGGGCTATCTCGGCGTCATCACCGTGTTGATGATGATCATGGAGATGGCGATCATGGCCGTGTTCATGATCATGTTCATGATGAATCCGGCCGGCCTGATGCCGATGTCGATGGTCCACAACAAGCGTGGCTCGCTGGCCATCTCCCTCGGCGCGTTCGCAGCGCTCGCGTTGGGCGCGATCCTCGTCCCATGGCCCGATCGCCGCGGGAAGCCCGCCGGTGACGTCACCCGCGCGCTCGGCGAGTCGATCATGGGACCGAAGATGCTGGTGATGATCGGCGTCTCGGCGGTGCTGTTTGCCACCATCGTGTCGGCACTGACCATGGCCACCTCGCGGGGCCGCTACGACCGCTCACCCTCGGCGCCGATGGGGGCGGGCGACTGATGCTGCAGGCATTCCTCGTGTTGTCGGCGGCGCTGTTCTGCGTCGGTCTCTACGGTGCGCTCGGGCAGCAGAGCGTGGTCATGCTGATGATGGGCCTGGAACTGATGATCAATGGCGTCATCGTCGCCGCTACCGCGTTCTGGTATTTCTGCGCCCCGGCGGCGCTTGACGGCCAGGTGCTGGTGCTGGTGATCATCACGGCGATGACGGTCGAGATGGCGATGGGATTCGCCGTCGTTATCCTGCTCTACCGGGCCTCGGACGCCGACATGACTGATTCCGTCGCAGAGTTTAAGCGGTGAGCGTGCTGCCGTGGCTGCTCGTCGGGTTGCCGGCGACCGCCGGGCTGGCGCTGCTGGTGGCCGGTCGCCGCGCCGAGCGCGAGGCCGCGGCGGTGGGGATCGTGGTGGCCGGGGTCGTGGCCGTGCTCGCGGCGCTGCTCGCGGCGACCGTGCGGGGGACGACCTCGGTGCCGTTCCTCGTCGTGTCGCGCCTCGGGCTGCGGGTCGACGGGCTCGCGGCGCTGACCGCGATGACGGTCGGCGTGATCGCGTTGCTGGTGCTGGTGGTCGCGCTGGGCGAGATCAGCGCCGGTCGGTGGCGCTTCTTTGGGTTGATGCTCGTCTTCGTCGCTGCGGTGATGCTGACCGTGCTGGCCGACGATCTGGTAGGCCTGCTCGCCGGATGGGAGGTCATGGGGGCGACGTCCTACGCGCTGATCGCGTTCTCGTGGACCGAGCCGAAGGCGGTCACGGCGGGTTCGACGGCGTTGCTGACCACCCGGGCGGCGGACATCGGCCTGTACCTCGCTGCCGGGGCGGCGCTGGCCGGCACTGCGGGCATGGGCGGGTCGCGGCTCGGGCTGTCGCGGCTGTCGGTGTTGCCCTCGCCATGGCTGCATGTCGCCGCAGCGGGGGTGCTGGTGGCTGCGGCCGGCAAGGCGGCGCAGCTGCCGTTCTCGTTCTGGCTGTCCGGGGCGATGCGGGGGCCGAGTCCGGTGAGCGCGTTGCTGCACTCGGCGGCGATGGTGGCGATGGGCGGGTACCTGCTGCTGCGGCTACGGGGGTTGCTCGCCGCCGCCGGGTGGGCGGCCACGACGACGGCCTGGCTCGGCGCCGCCACCGCGGTGGCGCTCGGTGCCGTCGCGCTGCTGCAGCGTGATCTCAAGCAACTGCTCGCGGCCTCGACCAGTGCCCAGCTCGGCTACGTGGTCCTCGCCGCCGGGTTGACCGCCCGCGGCGGCGCCGTGCAGGGCGGTGCGGCACAGTTCGTCGCGCACGCGGCGACGAAGGCCCTGCTGTTCCTCGCGGCCGGGGTGTGGCTGCACGCGCTGGGCACAAAGCAACTCAGCGGCCTTGTCGGGGCCGGACGCCGGTACCGGCTCGTCGGGGCGGTGTTCACGGTCGGGGCGGCCTCGTTGGCGGGGCTGCCGCCGCTGTCGTTGTGGGCGAGCAAGGACGCGGTACTGGCGGTGGCGCGCGGGCAGTCGCTGCCGCTGTACGTGGCCGGGCTCGCCGGTGCGGTACTGGCCGCCGGGTACGCCGGCCGCATGATCGGCGTGGTCCTGCGGCCGCTGCCGGTCGACGCCGAAGCCCGCTACGACACCGAAGCCGCCGGGACGCGACGGGTCCGCGCCGTCGAACGCCTTCCGCTGGCTGTGCTCGCGCTCGCCGCTGCCGCGCTCGGCGTGCTGGAACTGCCCGCGGTGGCCGGGCGGCTAGGCGTCGCGCTCGGGCAGGGCGACAGGGTCTCGCCCAGTTGGGGCGAGCTGGCGCTCTCCGGAGGGCTGGCTGTCGCCGCGGTCGCTGCCGCAGCCTGGCGCGGGAACCGGGTGCCCTCGCCCCGGTGGGCGCTGTCGTGGTTCGGGCTCCAAGCTGCTGCCGGCGCCGTCGTTGTGCGGCCGGTGCTGGGGCTGGCGAGGCTGCTCGCCCGGGTCGATGACCGGCTGCTGGATCCGGCTGTCGCCGGCGTCGCGACCGGCACTCGCCGCGCCGCGAGGCTGGCTGCCCGGCTCGACGACCACGGTGTCGACCGGGCCGTCGAACGGATCGTGAGTGGCACCCGGCGGCTCGCCGAATTCGCCCGCCGGCCGCAGACCGGGCAGGTGCATCAGTACTACGCCCAGGCCGCCGTGCTGCTCGGGTTCGCCGTCGTCCTGCTTCTGATCGTGAGGTGACCCTTGCTGCTGTCCCTGCTCGTCTTCCTGCCCGTGCTGGCCGCCGTGGTGCTCGTCCTATGGCGCGGCGCGCCGGTGCGGCTCGTGCACGTCGTGTGGGTCGCCGTGTCGGTCGCGGAGGTCGTCGGGTTCGTCGGTTTGTGGATCGCCTACGCGCGTGGCGCCGGCCGCAGCGGCGCCAATCCGTATGCCTTCGACACTGACCGGGCGTGGATTCCCGGCGCGGGCTCGGGTTATCACGTCGGCGTCGACGGGCTGTCGCTGCCGCTGCTGGCGATGACGGCGGTGGTGTTCACCGCGGCAGCTGTCTACTCACGACGCGAATCGCGTGACCCGCTCCAGTTCGCCGCATTGTTCCTAGCGCTGGAGACAACCTGTCTCGGCCTGTTCGTGGCGCTCGATCTGATCTTGTTCTTCGTCTTCTTCGACCTGTCGATTGTCGGGATGTATTTCGTGATCGCCGGGTGGGGTCACGGCGCCACCCGGGCCGCGTCGGCGTTGAAGTTCTTCCTCTACACCTTCGTCGGTTCGCTGGCGCTGCTGCTGGGCTTCATCGGGCTCTACGTCGCCGCCGACCCGCATACCTTCGACATGGTCGAGCTGACCCGGCAGATGCCGCTGGCCGGGCACGGCGCCTCCGCCACGCTTGTGCTGTTGGCGATAGCGGTCGGGCTGGCGGTGAAGACGCCGACCTTCCCGTTCCATACGTGGCTGCCGCCGGCACACACGGACGCCCCCGCCGCGGGGTCGGCGGTGCTGGCCGGGGTGCTGCTGAAGATGGGCACCTACGGGTTCGTGCGCATCACCATGCCGATGCTGCCCGACGCCTGGCGGGGATTGGCGTGGCTGTTCGTGGTCATCGGCGTCGTCAGCGCGCTGTGGGGCGCGCTCGTCGCGCTGGCGCAGACGAACTTCAAACGCATGATCGCCTACACCAGCGTCAACCACATGGGCTACATCTTGCTGGCCGTCGGTGCCGCCGGACTGCTCGGCGGCACCGACGCGACCGCACGATCGGTGGCCGTAGCAGGCGCGATCGTGCAGATGGTCAGCCATGGCCTGATCACCGCGGCGCTGTTCCTGCTGGCCGGGGTGCTGTTCGATCGCGGCGGCACCTACGACATGGACCGCTACGGCGGCCTGGCCGCGGTGGCGCCGCGCTACGCCGCGCTGACCGCCGCCGCTGCGTTCGCCAGCCTCGGCATCCCTGGATTCAGCGGCTTCATCGCCGAGTTCCAGATCTTCGCCGGCAGTCTGCCCTCGGCCACCGTCGCGACCGCCATCGCCGTCCTCGGCATCCTGGTGACCGCCGGTCTGTTCTTGATCGCGCTGCAGCGGATGTTCCTTGGCCTGCGTCGTGACGGCAGGCCGTTCGCGGATCTCACGGGCGGCGAGCTGCTCGCGATCGGGCCGCTGATGCTGCTCTCGCTCGCGATCGGAGTGTTCCCAAGGCTGGTGCTCGGCGTGATCGACCCCGCGGCGCGAGCCGTCGTCGTGCTGGTCTCGCGGTGAACGAGGACCCGCTCGCGCTGCTACCGGAGGCGCTGCTGCTTGTCGGCGCCGTCCTTGCGCTGCTCACCGGCAGCTTCTCGCCCCGCGACCGGCAGGGCCGGGCGGGCGTGGTCGCCGCTCTCGCCGCCACCGGATCGCTGATCGCCGCCGTGGCGGCAGCCGGATCGTCCCGCCTGGTGTACGAGCACAGCTTCGCGATCGACGCCGCGACGACGACCGGGCGGCTGGTCATCACCGCGGCCACGCTGCTCGTCCTCGCGCTCGCGCGTGACACCGTGCGGGGAACCGCCCGCGAGAGCGAGTTCTACGTCCTCGTGCTTCTGGCCAGCTGCGGCGCGTCGCTGCTGTCGGGCGCGTCAGACCTGCTGCTGCTGCTCGTCGGCTACCTGCTCGCCTCGATCCCGCTTTACGCCCTCGCCGGCTGGGCCCGCAACCCCGGCGCCGCCGAGGCCGCCCTCAAGACCTACCTGCTCGGCGCCCTCTTCGGCATCGTGATGATGCTCGGGGTTGCCGTACTGACCGCAGTCGGCGGCGGCCAGACGACCTACCGGGCACTCGCCGCTGGCCTACCCGGCGCGGCCCAGGCCGCCGTCGCATTCGGAGTGGTGGCCGTTCTCGCCGGCTTGCTGTTCAAGATCGGGGCCGTTCCCGCCCACTTCTGGGTCCCCGACGCCGTTTCCGGCGCCACCGTCCCGGCTGCGGCCTTCCTCACGACCGTCCCCAAGATCGGCGGACTGCTCGCGACCTACCGGTTTGTCACCGTGCTGCCGGACACGCTCGTCGACTGGCGGCTGCTCGTCGCGGTCCTCGCCGCCGCCAGCATGACGCTGGGCAACCTCGCTGCCTTCGGGCAGGACGACCCGAAACGGCTGCTCGCCTACTCGACGGTCAGCCAAGTCGGTTACCTGCTGATGGCCGTCGCCGTCGCCGGTCGAACAGCCGATGCCCTACCGGCACTCGCGGTGTATCTGGCCGGCTACTCCGTCACCAACCTAGGCGCCTTCGCGGTCGTCGCAGCCCTACCTGGACGCACCACCATCCAAGCGTTCCGGGGGGCCGCCCGGCCGCATCCCTGGCTCATGGCCGCACTGCTTGCCTGCCTGCTCGGGCTCGTCGGCACCCCGCCCACCGCCGTCTTCGTCGGAAAACTCAACATCTTCACCGCCACCTGGGACGGCGGCATGCAATGGCTCGTCGTCCTCGCAGCTGTTAACACCGTCGCCAGCCTCTACTACTACCTACGCTGGCTCGGACCGGCCATGCTCCCGACCCCCCGCGACTCCACCGACCTCGTCGCGCGCTCGGCCGCACCGGTCGCGCTCCTGTGCGGCGTCGGCGCCCTCGTCGTCGGCTTGTCGGCCGCGGTCGTGTCCAGCGCCGGATTCGCACTCATGCGTTGACATCAGCTGATGACCCGCGAGTTATCAGTCCTGCCAAGCGCAATAGCCTTCGTGAGATCTGCCCCTTGGGCGAGCATTGTTCGTCCTGTCCACGTCAATCGTCACGGCGCTGTTTCGCGAATGTCGGCCTCGGATTTTGCCTCCCTTTCAGGACCGCCATGGCGAACGTTCATTTGCCCGTGAGCGACGGGCATTGCTCCTCGGCTTGCCGGTTCTGGTAGCGGGCTAAGGACAGCAGCATCCGCAGGATGTTGCGGGGTTAAGCCTGGGTTAAGCCGGGTTAAGCCTCGTGCGGCATTGGCGGCGATCACGCTCGGCAGGGGGTAACCGGCCTGCCGAGCGTGAACGGCCAAATCGTTACGGACGCTCGATGTCTGGCAGTGCAGCGGGTGAAGCACCTCCTCTCGCTCGCCTATCCGGCGTTTTCAACGGCCGTTCTGCGTCAGCGCACGCCGATCAGTCCGACTGGTGGCAGCGGCCCTCGACTGGGTAGGTCACCTACAGCCCGCCCAACGAAGAAGGAGCCCACTGTGACCGACGGCTTGCAGAGGAAACCCCGAGAACGGCGAAGCGATCCGCGGAGCGTGCCATGGACACTCGACCACGAAGCGGACTTGGTTGGCGTCGACACCACATGGGGAGAGCTGCAGCCGTTGCAGCCTGTTCCCGGAGTCCAGACGATCGGCGAACTCGAGCTGGCCGAACTCGTGCAAACCGGCGCGACGCTCGTGGACAGTCGAGTAGACGGATCATTTGGCGGAGTCACCATCCCCGGCGCGATCAACATCTCCCACGAGGAAGCCGTCGAGCGTCGTGCTGAACTTGACCCTGACGGCATCAGCATCCTGTTCTGCAACGGCCCGCAGTGTCCTCAGTCCCCACACGCCCTTGCCGCGCTGATCGAGGACGGGTTCCCCGCGAACGCCCTCGCCTACTACCGAGGCGGGATGCATGACTGGGTCAGCCTCGCCATGCCGACAAAGGCGGTTTGACGGACAACTGCAGCGTGTACAGGACGACGGGACTGGCATCCCGACCGAAGAACTGGAAAAGATCTTCGAGCGTTTCTACCGGGCTGACCCATCCCGCGCCGACGCGCCCGGCAGCGGCAGCGGACTCGGCCTGACCATCGCCCGCGCGATCGTCCGCGCCCACGTCGGCACCCTCACCGCCGCGAGTGGCGGGCATGGCCACGGCGCCACCTTCACCATGATCCTGCCAGCCACCGACGGCGACCGCCCATGATGGCCAGCGAGCGCCTTGCTTGGCGCTCCGATGTTCCGGTAACGGACCGGATCCTCGTTCGCCGCGCTGAGTGCATCAGCCACGGGCGGCTCCGGCGAACGTCGCGGGCAAGCGCTCGGTTGGGTGTGCGACCGCGTTCGAAGAGCCGATGAACACGGTTTGGCAAGATCGCGAGCAGAACCATACGACCCCGCCGCGCGCATCCGTCAACGTGTAGAGGCTGTCGGCGGCGGTTGACATTCCGCAAACCGGATCGACCCGGTCATCTGCGCCGGCGTCGAAGGGGTTCTCCATGTCCGTACACCAGCGAACTGCGAGGGCTGGGACTGACGCCGGTGCGGTCGCCGCGGGCGGCGGCATCGACGATGTCCGCACCGAAGTGCTGCCGGCCGAGAAGGTGGAGGTCGTCAAAGCCCTGCAGGCGGCCGGCCACGTGGTCGCCGTCTGCGGGGATGGGGTAAACGACTCCGCCGCACTCGCCCAAGCCGACCTCGGCCTCGCCATCGGCACCGGAACCGACGTCGCTATCGAGGCAAGCGACCTGACACTGGTGTCGGGGGACCTACGAGGCGCCGCAGACGCGATCCGGCTGTCCCGCCGCACCCTAGCCACCATCAAAGGCAACCTGTTCTGGGCGTTCGCCTACAACGTCGCCGCGCTAC
>JBBRSE010000094.1:0-12363 GCA_038245655.1 Mycobacteriales bacterium
AAGCAGCCACACCATGATGCGCACCTCTCAGTCGAGACCCGCCCCCCGAAACCCGACCGACGACGCCACCTGAGAAACCGAGGCCGACCAGCACGACTCGTTGACATCTCAACGGACGGACACACCTCTTGCACTCCGTGGCAGAACACCCCCTATCGCCTCTGCGTTGACAGCGCGGCCTCCGTCAAGCTGGGCGCCAAGAGGCGCAGGTCCCAGCACCAGTGTTGGGTCCGGCCGTTCGGTTTGCTGCGTGGTTGGGCACTCGGGGTCACGCTGACCCAGTTCTCAGAGGTGCTCCGCAAGGGCGCTCAGCAGCGCAGGCAGAACCGACTCCTCGTGCAGGGCTCGACCGTGTCGGCGCATCGCCGCTCCAGTTCCGCGTCCCAACTGGGCTCGATGGGTCGACCTACGAGCTCAGGACTGCTTGCGGTCAACGCGTCGAGGTAGTCCTTACCTGGTCCCGGTTCCACACGTAGCCTCGTTGGAACTCGGGCAGAGCGATGTCGCCGGAGTCGATCTGGTCCAGCACCTGCGAGATCTTCATCGGCTCACAGTCCTTCAATCAGGTGATGCGGTAGGGGCTGTCCCGTCGAGGCGTATCCCATTGGCGCAACCTTGATCGAGAACAGGCGCTTGACTTCCGCGGTGCCGTGGACGCCCTCGTGCCCTTTCGGGTCGTCTCGACCGAACTGCATGCCTCACCCTCCCGGGTTCTGGTCTGCGCGGATGGCGAGCGGGGGGAGGTTGTCGACGATCTGCATCGTCTCGAGGCTAACCGTGACGATGCGGGCGAGCAGGTCGATAATGTAGCGCGGGTCCTTGATCTCGCGGCTCCAGTCGTTTGGGTCGTTGACGATGCCGGACGGCTTGTCGGTCTTGACCTGGTAGCGGTCCATGATCCACTCGATCGCCGATCGCGACCCGAGCATGTAGCGGTACGCGGCCTCCGGGATACCGCTCAGCGTGATCCGGTTGTTGTAGACGATCGTGGTCCGGTCGTGCCGCTCGCCTCCCCCCTTCTGCTCAACGGTGGGCTTCCCGAAGTGCATCTTCTCGACTCGAAAGAAGTCGTACGCCGCTGAGCCAGCTCCCGCTTCGACGTCCAGCCCCTCGAGGGGGTAAGGCGTGACGGACTCGTACCCGAGGTGCAGCTCTGACAGCGCCCGGCCGGCGTCGATGAACGGCGGGGCGTCCTCGACCAGGGGGATGCGCGGCAGCATCTTCTTGAGGTCCGCCGCGTATGTCTTGCGGTACTCCGGCGAGTGCATCAGCCCGTAGACGTAGAAGAAGACGTCGTCCTTCGTGACGCGGTCACCGTATGCCGCCTCGAAACGAACCAGCGCCGCGTCCGTAATGTTGTCGATCTTGCGGTACCCGTCGACGACCTCTCCCTCGGCTGCACCGCAGAGCAGGGCCTTGTCGTTGGCGACCAGTGGCTTGTACCGCCACCGCGCAAAGAACTGTCCGCCTGACCCAGCGCCTGTGACATGTAGGTCGGGAATGGATTCCAGCATCAGAGTCGAGAACGGCACGGCCGAGCCGGCTCCGACGTCATAAAACCCGATGTTGGCGTGGACGCTCGTAGGGAACAGGCGCGGGATTTGGTAGATAGTGTTGTTGAGCGAACGGTCAAAACACAATATATTTCGCGTGAAGGGCCGATATGTCGAGTTCCGATACATGGACTCACTGAGGCCATATTTCTGGCGCCGCAACAGGTTGGTGCGGTCGGCACGGTCCCAGCTGAACTTGGTTGTGTCCATGTCGAGGCCTACATCCGAGCCATCGAGCCGGTCCACTTCGGAGTTGTAAAAGTTGACCATGTCCCGCGTCTTGGTGCGAACTGTCGCTCCTGAAAAGTTGTAGACCCAGGCGTCGCGGTTGCTCTTCACGCCGCCTGAGAAGATCGTGAAAAAGGTAGCGCCGGCGTTCTTGTCTCCGATAGGAAGGAATTCAGCGAAGTCGGAGCGCCGTTGGTTGAGCCAGTCGCCGAACTCGTTGGGGGTGATGTGAGTGACGGATTCAAGCCCGGTGAGACCAGTCGCCTCCGCGATCTTGCGCAGTTTCTCGTGGCGCGTGAAGTAATCGCCGATGTCGGTGTAGTGGATCGTGGCTGGACCTGTCTTGGCTGGGTCCTTGACGAGGATGGTGATGGCGACGGTCGCGCGTGAGCCCGCGTCGAAGACGGTTCCGCCCTCCTTCTGGCGTTGTTCTCCAGCCGTTCTGGCATTACCGCGGAGGTTGTAGACGTGGATGGCACTGAACTCCTCGGCTAGCGTCTTGCGCATGCCGTCTGCGGTGTTGGAGTCGAGGAATCCGCCGTTGGTGACGTAGGCGATGACGCCGCGGTCCTTGATCCGTAGCGTTGCCCATTTGATGGCGCGGATGTAGGAGTCGTAGAGGCTGTTCTTCAGGGTTGCAGTGGAGCGGGCTGCGTAGGTGTCGCGGATGGCGGCGTCGAGGCTTGGGTACTTTTCGTTGGCGTTGTTGTCGTTGGCGCTGTCTTGTCCGGAGGAGTAGGGCGGGTTGGCGACGATGACGGTGATGTCGAGCGCCTTGAGCTTTTCGAGGCGGTTGTTGTTCTCGGGGAAGACGGCGAGGTCGCGGGCGTCGTCGTCTTCCCAGGACTGGAAGGTGTCGGTGAGGATGAGGCCGGGGAATGGTTCGTGGGCTGCCTTTTCGTCGAGGCTGCCGCTGACGAGGTCTTGGTAGGTGGTTTCGATGTTGACGGCGGCGATGTAGTAGGCGAGGAGGAGGATCTCGTTGGCGTGCAGTTCGCTGGCGTACTTGCGGGCGAGGTCGTCGGGTTTGATGAGGCCGGACTGGAGGAGGCGGACCATGAAGGTGCCGGTTCCGGTGAAGCCGTCGAGGATGTGGACGCCTTCGTCGGTTAGGCCCTGTCCGAAGTGCTCGCGGAGGACTTGGTCGGAGGAGTTGAGGATGAAGTCCACGATCTCGACGGGGGTGTAGACGATGCCGAGCTTGTCGACGGTCTTCTTGAAGGCGGTGGCGAAGAACGTGTTGTAGAGCTCGACGATGATCTGCTGCCGGCCTGCCGCGTTGTCGATGCCGTCGACGCGGGAGCGGACGGATGCGTAGAACTTCTCGAGGGAGGAGTTCTCGGTGTCCAGAGAGTGCTCGTCGAGGACGGCAAGCATCTTCTCCATGGTCTGGGCGACGGGGTTGGTGGCGGCGAAGTCGTAGCCGCCGAAGAGGGCGTCGAAGACGGGCCGGGTGATGAGGTGCTGGGCGAGCATCTCGATGGCGTCGTCCTTGCTGATGCCGTCGTTGAGGTTGCCGCGCAGCCCTTCGAGGAAAGCGTCGAACTCCTGCGCGGCGGGCGAGGATTCGTCGGAGAGGAGTCCGTGGATCCTCACGATGTGCTGCTGGGCGATGTCGGCGACGTCCTTGGCCCAGGTCTCCCAGTAGCGGCGTTCGCCGACCTTCTTCACGATCTTGGCGTAGATGGCGTCGCGCCACTGCTCGATGCCGAAGGGCAGGGTGAGCTGGGTGGGGTTGGCGGTCGTACCGTCGCCGCCGTGGCCGCCGGTGTCGATGATGACGACTGTGCCGGGGTCCTTCTTGTTCAGGTCGATCTTGTTGATCATCGCGTTGAAGCGGTCGTCGTGGGCGCGCAGAGCCTGGAGGACCTGCCAGACGACCTTGAACCGTTCGTTGTCCCGCAGCGCCTCCTCGGGCGTGGTACCGGAGGGGACGACGATGGGAAGGATGATGTAGCCCATCTTCTTGACGCCGGCGGGGTCCTTGCGCATGACCCGGCCGACAGACTGGACGATGTCGACCTGCGACCCGCGTGGGGTGAGAAACATGACGGCGTCCAGCGACGGGACGTCGACGCCCTCGGAGAGGCAGCGGGCGTTGGTGAGCACCCGGCATACGTCCTCGCCGTCGGCGGGTCCCTGCTTCAGCCATTGCAGGAGGTTGCCACGTTCGAGGGCGTTCATCGTCCCGTCGACGTGCTTGATCTCGATGCCGAGGCGGGTCTCATGCCGGCGCTGGTCGCCGTCGGCGTCGTCCTGGTCGGCGGCGGTGGCGCGGAGCCGGTCGACGATGCCGGGGAAGGCGACGGTGGCGGCCTTGGACGCCTTGATGTCCTTGGCGAACGCGACCGCACGTCGCATCGGGGCGAGGTCGTCGGCGTCCATCCCTTCGGGCAGCGTCGCGCCGAACCGTTTGGCGAGGCCGTTCCAGCAGCCGATGAGCTTGGCCGCGTCGCCGAGCTTGATCTCGCCAGACGCGCCGAGTTCCTGCTGGAAGTTCGCAGCGACGAAGGCCTCGTCGACCTTAAGGACGAGGACCTTGTAGTCGGTCAGGAGGTTCCGCTCGACGGCCTCGCCGAACCCGAGCCGGTGTAGGACCGGGCCGAAGACGGCCTCGTCGTCCATGGAGGCGAGGACGGCGTCGTTGGCCTGCGCCTTCTCCTTGGTGTTGGGGTCGAACAGGCGCGGGGTGGCGGTCATGTAGAGCCGCTTGACGCCCTTGAGGTACGTGTTGTCGTGGACGCGGACGAAGTGCGACTCGTCGGCGTCGGCGAGGGTGACGCCGGTGGTGCGGTGCGCCTCGTCGCAGATGATGAGGTCGAACTGGGGCATCCCCTGCGCTTGGGCCTTCGCGACGACGTCGATGGACTGGTAGGTGGAGAAGACGACGGTGAACTGGTCGTGCTCGGTGCGGGTGCGGATCTGCGTCGCGAGGACCCCGGTGTCCGTCGTCGCCGGGTAGATGAGGTCGTGGACGGAGAGGTCCTCTGACGTGTTCGTCTTGCCGACCGAGGTGTCGGAGCACACGGCATACGCGCGGAAGGGGAGCTGGCTCTCCTGTTTCCACTCCCGCAGGGCCTGGTTGAGCAGCTGGATCGAGGGGACGAGGAACAGGACCGTGGTCGGCTCGGCCTTGCGGCCGGTCGCGAGCTCCTCGGCGATCTTGAGGGCGGTGAAGGTCTTGCCGGTGCCGCAGGCCATGATGAGCTGGCCGCGGTCGTGGGTGGCCAGGCCCTCGCGGACCTGGGTGCGGGCCTGCCGCTGGTGAGGCAGGGCGGTCTTCTTGCCGGTCGTCGGCAGGACATGCTGAGGGATGGTCCAGTCGATGTGGGACCAGTCGACCTTGGACTCCAGAAGGTCGTTGATCCCGATCCGCACGACGGGGACGGTGAGGTTGTCGAGCTGCTGCTCAACCGTTCTTCCCCAGTCCTTGGCGGTGGAGACGATGATCCGGCCGGTGAACCCTTTCTTGCCCGAGGCGGCGAGGAAGGAGTCGATGTCGCCCTTGTCGACGTGGTGGGTCGGGTCGTAGAACTTGCACTGCACGGCGCACCAGCCACCTGTAGTGATGTCCTTGGCCACAATGTCGATTCCGTGGTCGTGAGCGCCGCCTCGGCCGGGCCAGTCCTGCCACAGGTAGACCTCCTCGAAGCGGTCGGCGAACTCCGGGGCAGTGCGCAGGTAGCTGGCCATGAGCCGCTCGAAGGCGGATCCCTTCTGAGTCGAGTTCGCGGCGCTGAGCGACAGCTTGTCGAGAAGGTCCTCGAGCTTGATGGCTGACACGTGTGTTGGCTCCGTTTCCCCTGCGTGGCGTGCTTCTCGCGACCTTACTCACTGACCCGGCGCAGGGCTGGCGCGAAGATGACACGGACCTTCGGATCTGGCGGTGCCTGGCAGAGCGGCCGCACCATCAGGCGAGACGGCTCAACGGGCCGTGCAAAGGAAAGGGTCTGGTCAGTGGGTTCACTCAGCACGGGCGGCGGGAGCAGCGCGGTCGCGGCGTCAGCGCACGCCGGGTGTCAGCGGTTCCGCCACACGGACCCGATGGTCATCGGGACCACCCGCCGCGCCCTGGCTTCGCGGCTCGGCCACCCCGACACGGCCGGCAGCATCCCGGAGGCCCGGTGGATGCGCGCGATGACGTTCGAGCGGCTCATCCGCAACGAACGGTTCGTCTCGCAGCTGCTCACGACCGCCGTCGGGCGGCTCGGGTTGGCGCGGCCCGCCGCGGTGCGGCGCGTCGATGGGCACGTCTCGACCGCCGCGACCGCCAGGGCCATCACACAGGCCCACCTCAAGGCCGTCTACGAGGATGTCGCCACGATGATCACCGGACTGGCCGTGCCGTTCGTCGGGATGGAGGCGCAGGCGGGCGCGACGCCGGTCAAGCCCGACTTCTGCATCGTGGCCCCGCGGCACGACAACCCGACCTCGAAGAGGCGGAAGGTGCTCGGGTCGTGGCTGATCATGGGCGACGCGAAGGACTACGAACGGGTCCGCTCGCGGATCGACGACCAACGGATGCTGAAGGGGTTCCTCCAGGTCGCCCTCGGCGCCGAGTCGGCCCGGGCGTGGAGCATCCTGCCGCAGGGGATGACCGTCCACCCGTGGGGTGCGCTTGCCGTGCCGAGGACCGCGTTCCTACAACCAGAGGCCGTCGTGGAGCGGCTGGACGACCACCGCCGCGAGGTCATGGCGAGGGTCGAGGAGCGGAACGCGCTGCTGGCCAGCGGGGTCTGCTCCGGAGCAGGTCTGGACCTGCCCGCCTTCGTGGGTCACCTCGGGGCCGACTTCGACCCGGCCGGCTGCTCGACGTGCCCGCTGTTCGACTACTGCCGGGCCGAGCTGCGCGGCTCGAGCGACCCGACGTCGCTGCTGATCGAGCTCGGGATCCCCCACGAGCAGCGCCCCGCCCTCGTCGGCCTTCTCGACGGCACCGGCGACGCCGGGGCGGCGGCCGAGGCTCGGGCGACGGTGCAGGCTTCGCTGAGCGGGGTGGCGCAGTGGTCGGGGCAGCGTCGGACCGACCCCATCGGCCTGCCTGGCACGGTCGAGCTCGTGCTTGCCAAGTCCGACGCCGCGGCCCTCGGCGTCCACGGAATCTCCCTGCGGCATCGCCTCCACGATGGGGGTCCAAGCGTCTGGGAGACGCACGTGTTCCTCGACCCGCAGTCGCCCGAGACGCGGCGGGCCCTGATGGACTTCATCGGCGAGCAGCTCGAGCACGCCACTGAAGCAGTCGCACATGTGGGTGACCCCATCCACCTCGTCGTGCCCGACCGGGCCAGCGCCGACCTGCTCAGCTCGGTCGCCGACTCCCTCGCCGGCGTCGAGCTCAGCCGGCTGCGCTGGCAGCGCGACCTCGACCAAGGCCGGCCCGCCCTGACGTTCGACGGCGAGCCCGCGGCCATCCCCGCAGGGCTCTCGGGCAGCCAGCGCCTTGCCGTCACCTTCCTGCTGGAGGAGGACCGGGCCAGGGCGATGAGCCTGCGCTGCCTCATCGTCAACGCGCACTCGGTGCTGGCCGAGCACGTCACACCTGGCGGACCGGTCTCAGACGCCGGCCGTCTGGACTACCTCGTCACCTGGGCCGAGGCCACCCAAACCTTGGAGCATCGCGTCGTCTCCGACGACATCGCTGCCTGCGAGGACACGCCCGGCGCGCGGATGACCAACGCCCGATCGGACGCCATCCACGAGGCGGGACGCCGGTCGCGGCCCAACCCCGCGGCATACCAGCACCTGGTGGATGGGGAGCTGGCCTACAAGGCCGACGTCCTCGACCGCGCAGCCCGGGTGCTCGCCACCCTGACGCCCTCTCGGCTGAGGCAGGCGCACCTGGCGCTGGAGGGAGCCTCACAACTGGTCTGGCAGCGGCGGACCGACCTGCACGCCTCCGACCTGGTCCGGTTCTCACGCACCAACAGACCCTGGCGCAACGACCAGGTCGAGATGCTCGACGCCGACGCCAAGTGCGCGAACCAGTTCCTGGCTGTAGGGAACCCGCAGCGCGCGCGTGACCTGGCCATGGATGCCGGCGTCCGCGACGTCGCTCACGCCATCGTGGTCAGCGTGGACCCGATCCGTCTGCGACTCCGCTCGCGGCGCATCGTCGCCGGGTCGAGGATCGTGCTCCTCCACGTCAACGGTGACCCGACGCTCGAGGCGGCGGCAACGACGATGAAGATCCAAGGCGGGAGTGTGAAGTTCGGCGGCCTCAGCATCGGCCCACTCGAATCCCTGCCCGCCGAGGACGGCGCGGCATTGGGGTGGACGCCCAAACTCGCTCCGACCCTGGCCGTGGGCGACGAGCTCGTCGTGGCCGACCTGACGTGGTTCGGCAAACCGTTCGTGTCCGGGCACGAGATCACGATTCAGCGGCCCAGCCTCGACAAGAACAGCGCCCCGAAGGACACCTGTCACGATGGCTCCTACACGAGCGACCCGGCCAGCCACCAGTGGTGCTGCCGCTCCCACGAGGACGCGGAAGCGGAGTATGCCGACCTGCTCGCCGAACGGCGCGCCCGCGGCGAACTGAACCCCCAAGCTTGGCCGCCGCTCATCGACGAGGATCGCTTCGACACCAAGGCCCTCGGCGACCCCGAACCCGACGAGACCGAACCGACCACGCCGTCACCGTCCCTGACGCTCGACGACCTCGACTGAAGAACGACCCCCACCATGCCGATCACCTTCACCCCACCCACCGCCCCCGCCGGTGAAACCGTGCACCACGCGAGTGCCGCGGCCGGCAACGTCACGGCGACAACTGCAGCGATCACCGTCATGAACGACGTCCTCGACGGCCACGCCACCTACGAACGGATCCTCCTGCGCGCCGCGGCCGGCGCCGGGAAGTCCTACGCCCTCAAGCGGATGGTCGAGGGCGCCGTCGCCCACCCCGGCACCCGGCGGGTCGGGGTCACCGCGTTCGCGAACAAGCAGGTCTTCCCACTCGCCGAGGCCATCGGAACCGCACTGGGGCAAGACCGGGTCTGCCTCTACGTCTCCAAGGACAAGTTCGCGACGGTCTCCGATGCCGTGTCGGCCGCCGCCACCGTGACCTGCGACTACATGCTCATCCCGGCAACGGCCGAGGTCCTCCTCGGCACCTCACACATGTTCGGCTACACGGCGCGGTATCTCCGCAAGATCCTTGACGTGCCAGAAGGTGACCCGCTGTTCGACGTCCTCTTCGTCGACGAAGCGTGGCAGCTCCCGCTCCACCGCTACCGCACCGTCGAACACCTCGCCCCCCTCGTCGTCGGCGTCGGCGACGTCGGGCAGCTCCCGCCACTCGACCCGAGCCAGAACCCCTGGCGCGGCGACCCCGGCTACAACCCCTACCGGGCGTGGCCCACGGCCTACGAGGGCAACGCTCAGACCTGGGCGACGGAGCTACCCGCGGTCTGGCGGCCCACCGCCGAGCAGCTGCCGCTGTGGCGCGCGTTCTACGGGGACTGGGACCGGCTGGACTGCGTCGCCGCACCCGGCGACCGCTGCCTCACCCTCACCACCCGCGGGGGCGGCTCGACGGATGTGTGGACCCAGGTCGCGACCGGGGTGCCGACCCTGCTGGAAGTGGAAGGACTCGAGGAACCCGAAGCCGCCGACATTGACCAACCCCTCCTCGGCGTCCTCGAGACCCTGCTCATCGACCTCCTCGCCGCCGGATTCGCGATCCGCGAGAAGAGGTACGACGCCGCAGGTACCCCCGAGAGCGACGTCGTCATCACCTCGAACTCCCCCACTGGCGACCCCCTCGTCGCCGTTCTCGCGACCCGCAACCAAGCCGTCGACGACGCGACCGAACTGGTGGAACGCCTCATCGAACGCTTCGACCTGCCACCGGGTGTCATCGTCGCCTCCACCGTCGACTCCTGGCAGGGCCAGAACAACCGGATCACCGTCGCCATCCACCCCCTCTCCGGAGCCTTCAAGCTCGACGAGTTCAACTCCGCCTTCGGACGACTCGCCGTCACCGCGACCCGGGCCACCCACGGGCTCCTGCTGCTGGCCCGGACCGGGCTCGACGACCTCCTCGCCGCGGCACCTGTCCGGCCGGGCACCCCCCTGGGGGAACCCGGCACCCGAGCGCTGCCGCGACAGACCCACCAACGAATCCTCCGATGCTTCGCCCGAGGCACGCTCGAGGCCCCAGGCCACCTGAACTGCCACCCATGACCGGACCCTCTTCCCCCACGGGGGGTCGTCTCGTGCATAAGTTTCACAAGACCAAGAAGTCGGCCGCAGTGTTGAAGCACGCCATCATCGACTCCTACGCTCCTCCGTTCATCGGGAAGACCGGAAGCCGCTCCATCGACAACCGGGTGGCCTTCATCGACGGCTACGCGGGGCCCGGCCGGTACTCCGACGACGAGGAGGGCTCCGGCGCGATGCTGCTCCGGCACGCCAAAGCGCACGCGTCGATGCCCCGCAAAGTCGAGTGCCACTTCGTGGAGGAGGACGCCGCGGCCATCGAAAAGTTGCGCCAGGTGATCGAGGACGAGGGCGACGGCGTGACCGCCACGGTCAACGACGGTGACATCTCGACCCATCTCCCCGACCTCTTGGAGGGGTGCGGGGGCATCCCGCTGTTCGTCTACCTCGACCCATGTGGCCTCGTGATCCCGTTCAACGAGGTCGTCAGGATCTTCAACCGGCCTGGCGGGCTCGGCTCACCGGCGACGGAGGTCCTCATCAACTTCTCGGCCGTCACGCTGCGCCGGGTCGCCGGTCACCTGACGAGCGGCAGTGCCGTCGAGGCGACGCTGGTCCGGATGGACGAGGTCTGCGGGGGCGACTGGTGGCGTAAGGCGTGGCTTGACGCCTTGCCCGATAGGGACGCCGCCGAGCAGGCCGTCGTCAACGGGTATGCCAAGCGGTTGTCGAAGGAGGCGGGCCACGCGGGATATTGGGTTATCGACGTCCGTCCCCGCACCGGCCTGAAGCCGCTCTACTACCTGGTCTTTGCCTCGCGCCACATTGCTGGGCTGGAGTACTTCGGCGAGGCGTCTTCGCTCGGGCTGGAGAAGTGGCGCCGTTACTCCGCCCAGCAGGAGGCCGAGGGTACCCTCTTCGAGGACGATTCCTGGGAGGCCAACTTCAAGGTCGAGGAGGCGAAGTTGAAGCAGTTGTGGATTGACACCATCGCGGAGAACCTCGAAGCCGAGTTGGCCAAGGGCGGGCCGTTCCGGGTACTCGACCGCTATGACCAGGTCTTCGGCGACCTAGTCGGCGTCGCACGCCGCACCCACCTGCTCGCCGCGCTCAAGAAGGTTCACGCGGCAGGGCTGACGGCTACCAGCCCGGTCGGCGCCAAGAATCAGCTGCTCCAGCGGGTGTTCAAGCCCGCGTAGCGACGGCCTTGGGCATTTCGTCCCAGAGCCGACCGTCGAGTTCCCGACCGTTGCTCTTGGGCGTCCGGCCGCCCCACTGCTTGAAGAAGAAGGCGACACTCTGGTCTTGACACTCGTTTCGAAGTTCACGAATCCACGCCGAGTCCAATGGCCGATGCTTCGGACCGCTTTCACCACCCGCGATCAGCCAGTGCATGCCTGCGAGGTCGAGCCCGGCGAGCGACCCGAGCAACGGCTCGGCCGACACAAAGCGAGTCGCGGCGGGCACCTTGCGCAACTCATCAAGCCGCCACAACTGCTTGCTTGTCTCCACGCTGACGCCCAACCAGACATTGCTCGGCCAAGGCAGTTCTTCAGCCATGTGGGCTGCCCGCCGAGGTCGCTTGGTGAGCAACTGGTACGTGTGCCGAGGCGTTTCCTCCATCACTTCGAAGACGTTGCGGATAAACGACGAGGACACGCGAGCGTGGAACAAGTCGGACATGCTGTTGACGAAAATTACGCGGGGCGACGACCACCGGCGGGGGATGTCGAGCGCCGGCGGATGCTCCTTGATCGCGAAGCCGGGTCCACTCGTGCGCGGGTCTCCGTCCTCCTGGTACTTCAGATTGCCCATGGCCTTCAGCCGCTTGGCCAGCGTCAGAGCGTAACAGTTGTCACAGCCTGGGCTGATGCGGTCACAGCCGGTGGTGGGGTTCCACGTGGCCTCGGTCCACTCGATGCCGCTGCCGTCCGCCATGGCAACAAGGTATGTCACCGAGCACCGACAGCTCGGCGTCACCAGCCGAGTCGATGGACCCGCCAAGGCCCGTGGGACGCTGCCGCATGACCACCGAGATCGATGTGTGCACGCCTCACGGCGTATCCCTTCAGCCCTGCCGCGGAGCGTGTTGCCGCGAGCGCTCAGTGAGCGATCCTCGCGTGCCTTCGACGGCCCCGACTTCTACCCGAACTTCTACCGAACCACCCGACATGCGGCGGCAGCAACGTCGGCACCCCAGCACTGACGATCCGCGAACACATACGCTGACCTGCACAAACGTGCGGGCCTGCTCCTAGAGCGGCACCCTGCGACACGGGGATGAAGCGACTTTTAATCCGTAGGTTGTGGGTTCGAGCCCCACGGGGCCCACCACGTTCCCTCCAGGTAGATTCGTGCCGCAGCACAAGTGGCGGTTCGAAGGGCCTGCCCCAGTTCAGCCTCATAGGTCACCCTCTGCCAA
>JBBRSE010000095.1:0-12047 GCA_038245655.1 Mycobacteriales bacterium
ACTAGTCCGTATCGGTGCTACCGAATGCATCGTGGTCGAACGTTTCGACCGCAAACCGAACGCGGATCCCTCGCTTCCGCCAACCCGGGTGCATCAGGAAGACGGCTGCCAGGCGCTCGGGATCGACCCTGACCGGGCGGACGGCCGAGGCAAATACGAGGCGACCGGCGGCCCTTCGTTGGGCCGTATCGCGCGGCTGCTGGAAGCGTGGGCTCCGGACCCCACCGAGGAGTTGCTGCGGCTCGTCGACCGGGTCCTGTTCACAGCGGCGATCGGAGATGCGGACGCCCATGGACGCAACATCGCCCTACTGCACCAAGAGCCCACCACCGTTGGCCTCGCGCCACTTTTCGACACGGTTCCGACCATGCTGTGGCCGGCGCTTCGCAACGACGCGGCGATGAGCATCGGCGGCATCACAAGCCTGCCCGCCGTTGCCCGAGCGGACATCGTCCGCGAGGCGACGGGATGGGGGCTATCGCCGCGGGTTGTCGAAAGCCGAACACGTCAGCTGCTGGCCCGGCTTCGTGCGGAGCTGACGGAGCAGACCCTCGGGATGAAGGCTTCGACCCGCAAGGCCATTGCCAAGCGGATCGACGCGCTCGCCCGTTCTTGAAATTCCGTCTTCGGGCGGCGATTGGCGGGTTGCCATTTCGCCGACTCGCGAGTCGCTGAGGGCGGCAGCTATCGCGGAGATGCCGAAGCGAAAGATGCGCCCACCGATGCCGACAGCCCGGCTGCCGATTGACGGCTCGGGGCTGTTCGCGGGCGTGGTACACCCACCATGCCGACTCTGGACGCGGGCAAGCTCGGGATCGGTCGAAGAGCAGCCGCCGGGGGCTTCTCCGCGATCAGATCGTCCTCCACCGCCCCGCTACGGCACACAAGCAGCGAGAAAGACGCGGTCAGCGGAAGCAGGACGCTCCAGACCGAAACCACGATCGCCAACGGCGAATAATACGCCCATCGGGTAGTGAAACTCGCGGCTGGGTGACACTAAAATGCGCCTCGATTCCCGGCTTTGCCGTCCTTCTGGGCCGAGCGCCGAGTCGGCCGGTGGCAAACCGGTTCAGGCCAACGAGCCGCGAACTCGACCTTCATCGACCGGGTGACGCCTTCGTCCGGGACCTCAGCTTGGTTGGGCCAAGGGGTGAACTGCGTATTACGGTGATCGCGCAGCGAACCGGCGTGCGGTCATCGTCTTGACCAGCCAGCGGCGGCGCAGTACTGAGACGACCTCAACATCGACTAGCTAGGCCTTTTGCCGTTACCCGCCCTCACGGGCTGAAGGTAGCGGTCGCGGGCTGCAGTCTTCGTCGAACTCGCATTCGCGACAGCGACGGGAGGCACCTTGGGCCTGACCGGGCCCGGGGCTGACCGGGCCCGGCAGGCGTGACGCCGGGGGTTGCGTCAGCTCTTGAGTGTGACCACCGCGCTGCCGAAGACGAGGCTGCCGTCGGTGGGCAGCTTGAGTCCGAATGTGGCGTTCAACGCGCTGGCCGCAGCCGGATCGAGCTTGGTGCTGATTCCTGACAGGACCGTCGCCCCGTAGCTGGTCTTGACCTTCAGCTTGCTGAGGTCCAGGTCGAGGACCGGAATTCGGCCCGGTGCGAAGTTGACCTGGTTGGCATAGATCTTTCCGGCCGCGAGGTCGATGTCGAACTTGCCGATCTCGAGGTGCTTACCGCGCACCGAAACGAAGTTGATCCCGCCGGAGTGGAAGATGTTCCCCTTGGGGCCGACCAGGCTCGGGTTGCCGCCGGTGATCGGGAAGCGATAGGAGGTGGCCAGGCCACCGATGATCTTCAGGCCGAACCCGGTTCCCGGAGCCGGGAGCGGGAGAACCCCGCCGCGGATCAGGGCATTTGCGATGCCAGGTGCGGTAGTGAGCGCTGTGTTGCCGCGCAGTGTGGACTTTGAGGCGGTGGCCGCCGTTGCGGGCGCCGAAGCGGCCACCAGGCCGGCTAGTACGGTGCCCAACACGGCGACCGTGATTCGTGCTCGCCATTTGCGAAAGATCATGGATGGTCCCCTCCGGTTTTGTACGGGCCGGTGATCCGGTCCCGTCAATAGCTACGAGGGGCGACCCGAGATCGGATGCATCCAACCGCGGCGGACCGTTCGTATTGACTGTTGAACCCGAAGGAGAGCAGTGACAGGAGCCGACTCCGATGCGGAACTCGCTGCTGCCTTCAGCCAGGGCGATGAGCATGTGCTGCGCGCGGTCTATGACCGGTACAGCCCGCTGGTGTACCGGATCGCTCTCGGGTCGTTGCCGACCCAGGGCGATGCCGAAGAGGTCACGCAGGCAACGTTTGTCTCTGCCTGGCAGGGAAGGGCCACCTACGACCGTGAGGCCGGGCCGCTCGGCTCCTGGCTGGTGGGAATCGTCAGGCGGCGCGCCATCGACCGGCTTCGCGTCATCGGTCGTGAACGGCTGGCCGAGCGTGCAGCCCAGACCATGGTCTCCGGGGCGGCAGGCGCTGGCTCGCTGGGCGAGGCGGACCGCTCTCCCGGACCTGAGCGCATCGTTGACCGCCTGGTGATCGCGGATGAGCTCGGGCGTCTGCCGCAAGCCCAGCGTCGGGTGCTCGAGCTGGCCTTCTTCGACGATCTGACACATAACCAGATCGCAGCGCTGACCGGAATGCCGCTTGGCACGGTGAAAAGCAATGTGCGCCGCGGCCTCATGCAGTTGCGCCGACGATGGGAGGTGGACGGTGTCCTCACGCATTGACCCGCACGACCCGCGGTTCGAGCTCGAGCGTCAAGACAACATCGCGCTGCTTGCCCTGGGCGAGGCCGTCGACCCTGAGTTCGAGGCTCATCGCGCCACCTGCTCACAGTGTCAGAACGACGTCGGGGCGCTTTCGCACACGGTCGGTCTGGCCCGCGAAATCGAACAGCGCGGCGAAGAGATGCCGCCCGCCGCCGTCTGGAGCAGTATCGCGGCCGAACTCGGTTTCGATGCCCCGAAGAAAGAGGCACCCGCCGCCGTCGACGAGCTCTCCAAACGACGCCGCCGTCATTGGCGAGCCGGGCTGGCGGCGGCCGCGGCCGTGCTGGTCGCCGTGGCTGGGGGAGTCGGTTTCCTGGTGGGGCAAGGCACTGAAAGCACCGCGGTCACGGCCGCTTCGCACGCGGAACTGTCGCCCCAGCCGGGGGGTCCCGCGAGTGTGACCGGCACTGCAAATGTGCATGCGACTTCCACCGGAGGCCACCAGCTGACGGTGAGCAGCGCGGGTCTACCGCTTCGCCACGGCTACTACGAGGTCTGGCTCTATGACGCCAAGAGCGGTGGCATGCAGCCGGTCGGCGCGCTTGCCGACAACGGCAGTGGGACGTACACCCTCGCCGGCAGCATCGATCTGCGCTCGTACGACATCGTCGACGTCTCCGCGCAGGAGTACGGCGGAAGCACCGTGGTGCACCAGCAGAGTGTGCTGCGCGGCTCGCTGACGCAGTAACGGCGTTACGCGGTCGTGCATCCGCGACGGCCCAGGCGGTCGTAGTCCTGATGAGCGGTGCTCATCGCTCATAGGACTTGGGAGGTAGGCACTGTGAAGAAAACAACCGCGATGCTGCTAGCCGCATTTACCGTGCTGGCAGGGCTTTTCGCCGGCGCGTCCCCGGCCAGCGCTGCCGACACCGCGTCGGTGACCGTGGTCCACGGAATCCCGAATACGCCAGTGAACGTCTTCGTCAATGGCAAGGACACGCTGAAAGATTTCACCCCGGGCACCGTTGCCGGGCCGCTGCAGCTTCCAGCCGGCACCTACGACGTCACGATCTTCCCGGCGGCGAATACGGCCGGCACCGGAACGCCTGTCATCGCCGCCAAGGCCACCGTCCAGGCAGGCCAGAACGTGACCCTGGTCGCGCATCTGGACGCTTCGGGCAAGCCCACTTTGACGCCGTACGTGAACGACACCTCACCTATCGCGGCCGGTGAGGCGCGTCTCGTTGTTCGGCACACGGCGGCGGCTCCGGCCGTCGACGTTCGGGCCAACGGCACGGTGGCCTTTGCCGGACTCACCAATCCGAACCAGGCCATGGCGGATCTTCCGGCCGGTTCGATTTCGGCCGACGTGGTGCTCGCGGGTACCTCCACCGTCGCCATCGGCCCAGCAACGCTGAATCTTGCGGCAGGCACGGAGACGATTGTTTACGCGATCGGCTCAGCTACGGACAAGACCCTGGGGCTGGTCGTCCAGACCATGTCCGGCCTCGGCGCCGCCCCGACCGGGATGCCGGCGGGCACCGGTGGACTGGCAGCTCCTCACGACAGCGTGCCGATGCTGGTCTGGTTGCTGGCGGGAGTCGGCGGTCTGGTCGCGCTCGGCGGTGCGATCTCCACCGGACGGGCTGTTCGGGCGCGTAGCTGAGATGACCTCACCCGCACCGGCCTCTCGACCACGCTGGCTGGGCCGACGGGTGCTGGTCAGTGCCGCCGGTGTGCTCATCGCGGTCGGTGTCCCGGTGGGATGGTCGTTGACCGACCATCCCACCGGGGTGCGTCAGGTCAATCCGGGCACGGTGACCAGGCTGGCGGGCGCCGATCCGGCCCCCGCCGCGGATCCGGCGTCATCGATCCCGATCTCGCCTCCCGGTGGTCAGACACTTCCCGCCACGCCGACGCTGGCCAGCCCGGTTCGCATCACGGTGAACTCGCTGTCCATCAACGCGCCGGTCGCGGCCCAAGGTGTCGAGGCCAACGGCGAGATGGCGATCCCGACCGACGTCCGGACTGTCGGCTGGTATCAGTGGTCATCGGCGCCGGGTGCACACTCAGGGTCGGTGGTCTTGGTCGGCCATGTCGACTCAGCAGTCCAAGGCCGCGGCGCCTTTTTCCGCCTCCGTACTCTTGAACAAGGCGCGCTGGTGAGCGTCACGACGGCCGACAGGAAAGTGTGGACCTACCGTGTGATCGCCCGTGAAGAATTCCCCAAGACTGCCGTGCCACTGGATGCGATCTTCGCTCAGACCGGCCCCGAACGTCTCGTTCTCGCCACGTGCGGAGGGGTCTTCAACAGCGTGACAAGGTCCTACGAAGACAACATAGTTATCACGGCCTCTCCGTTAGCGGTTGACGGGTACCCAACCAAATGAGCGCAGAATGGGGCAGAGAATGGCCTTTAAGGCGTCGCTCGCAGCCGAGGACCGGCTGGTCGCGAGCGGGATCGATCCGACGCAGCTGGCGGGTCTACGACGATGGAACCTGGGCTTGGCCGCTGCTCATGCCGCGCAAGCCGTTGCGATCTTGCTGCTCAGTGGCGGCTTCGCGATCACCGTCACCTCCTCCTACCCGCAGGGCCCGCCGGGGACAGCTGCGCCAGCACCGGCGGCGCTTTTCGACGTCGCGATCGGGCCCGCGGTGGCAGTGTTCCTTGCCTTGGCGGCGACCGATCACCTCCTGACCGCGACCCTGCTCCTTGGCGCGTACGAGGCAGACCTGCGGCGCGGAATAAACCGGGCACGTTGGATCGAGTATTCCTTCAGCGCCACGATCATGATCGTGCTGATTGGTTTCTACTTCGGCTTGACCGGCATCTCGACCGTGGTAGCGGTCATCGGAGCGAACATCGCGATGATCCTGTTCGGCTGGATCCAAGAAAAAGCCAACCCACCAGGCCGCGCCCGAACCACCATGATGCCGTTCTGGTTCGGCACGGTCGCCGGTGCCGCCCCGTGGATCGCGATCACGATCAACCTGATCGGCGCGAAGCAGGTTCCCGGCTTCGTGACCGGCATTTTTATATCACTGCTCATCCTGTTCTCTTCTTTTGCGTTGAACCAATGGCTGCAGTACCGACAGATCGGCCCATGGAGTAGCTACGCTTTTGGCGAAAAGATGTACCTCGTGCTAAGCCTGATCGCCAAATCTCTGCTGGCCTGGCAGATATTCGCCGGCTCCCTTGCCTCCTGAGACAGCACCGTTGAGTTATGGGCTACTCACGCCTCTGCCGACGCGCGATACCGGCCCTGATCGCCGATCGAGACAGAGGAGCACGCGTATCGTCATCATCTGATGCCGGTGGATGTGCCTGGAGGCCACGTGAGAACGACACTCGCCTTAGATGATGATCTGATTGCGGAAGCGCAGCGCCTGACGGGAACCAGCGAGAAGAGCGCGCTGGTTCGCCAGGCTCTGCGGGCGCTGATCGAGCGCGAGAGTGCTCGGCGCCTGGCTCAGCTGGGAGGTGGCGAACCGGGCGCGAGGGCGATCCCGCGCAGGCAGAACACGCCTACGTGATCCTCGTTGACACCTCCATTTGGATCGAGCACCTGCGTGTCGGCGAATCGAAGCTCACCGCGCTTCTGCAGAACGGCTGGGTGCTGGTCCATCCGTGGGTGATCGGTGAGCTCGCCCTCGGCCAACTCTCTCGTCGCAGCGAAATCCTCGGGCTGCTACGCAACCTCCCCCACGCGAACGCCGCGACCGATGTCGAGGTTCTACACCTGATCGAGACCCAGCGGCTGTTCGGGCTCGGAATCGGGTATATCGACGCGCACCTGCTGGCCGCAACCGTGCTGACAACAGGTGCCGCCCTGTGGACTCGCGACAAGCGACTCGCAGCTGTCGCGGTCCAGCTCGGACTTACCAGCGATGAGGTGCCAAAGTCCTAGGCGAGCAGCCCGTCCTTCAGCGACTTTTGCATCGAGGGCCGCGAACTCGTGATCGTCGAGCCGGATGGCGATGTGGGCGACATCCCCGGAGCACTGCAGCAGGAACCGTTTCGAGCGTCACGCGACCTCATCTGTCGTAGACCTCGCGACGGTGTCCAAGGGTAACGACCACAACTAGCAGCACATCGTCAGCGACCGTATACAGGATGCGGTAGTCACCGACGCGCACGCGCAGACCCGGCCTACCTTGCAAAGCACGGGCAGCTGGCGGCCGGGGGTCCTGCGCTAACAGCGCAATCGCACCTTGGAGACGCCGGCGAACCGGTAGGTCGAGCTGGCGCAGGGCGCGAACGGCGGCTGGCCTCAACTCGATGCGGTACGCGCTCACGTCCAGCCGAGGTCGGCTTTGACCTGGTGCCAGGGAATGTTCGGGCCTTCCTCGGCCAATGCCACATCAAAGACTTCAACGTCTTCCGCGTCTTCCAATGCCGCCAGTAGCTTCTCGTACTGCTCCGGGCTGACCAACACCGCCGCCGGGCGTCCGTAGCGCTCCAGGAACACCGCTTCGGTACGAGCCAGTTCGACCGCTTCGGGGAGATTCTCACGGGCCGCGCTGATGTTCATGGTCGCCATGACAATAACCGTACAACTCCGTCTCTGTCTCGTACATCATGGCGATCCGAATGGCTTACCTGGGTCGGAGCGAGGGAGCCAGTAACTCATAGCTGTGGAAGCGAAGATTGCGGTCGCGCCAGTACAAGGTCCAAGACCGTTCGGCGGCGGTATAGCGCAGCCGTGCGATCGGAAGGTTCGTCCATTCCGGTCCGACCAGGCAGTTCCGGCGTCACCCGCGGTTGCTGCCCGAACGATGTTGCCCAGGTGCTCTGCCAGTCGGCGTGCCGGCCCGGCGTGTCCGAGGGCAAGTCGAGGAAGTGGCGCAGATCGGTGACCAACATTTCCCGGAACTGTATGGGTTTTCGGGTGTTGATCAAACCGCCTCACCACGGCTGCAACCGGCCTAAGTCCAGCTGCCGTTGCAGCACGGGCGTCACCTTGCGGATCAGGCCCTCATCCACTCGATACCACCGCGCCGCGTCTGCGTACGAACAGTCGGCGTTCGACCAGTAGCACGTCGCTCGGTGTAGTGCCGCCGCTAGAGCGTCGCCGGGGTATCGGCCGGAGATCGCGTCGCGCGACTCCGCGTTGACGCGCCACCACGAAGCGAGGCTCCGGGCCAGAAGCGTCAGGCCGTGCTGCGGTGCCATCGTGGCGACCAGTCGCTCCGCAACCGGGTCCAGCGGCACCCGGCAGCGCGGGAATCCGCCGAACAGGGCCGGCCGGGTGGTGCGAAGGCGGGCCGCAGCGAAGTCGTGGAGGAAGAAGGCGTTGTCAAACGGCAACACTTCGACAACCTGGCGCATCGGACCGCTCGCCCAACGCAGCAGGTAGCTCTGGCCAACCTTGCGTACGGTGAGCTCGCCGATTGTCGCCCACAACCCGTGCAGCTGCCCAGCCGGGGTGTTGGCGGTAACCGCGTCCGGGATCAGCTCGCCCCATCCGACGGCGACGAGTGGCGCGCGAGCTCCGTACATCCGGAACAGGGCAGCCATGGGTGAGCCGTCCGCGACGAGCCGGCGGAGCTTACGTTCGTCGTGGTTGGCCGCCGCCTGCCAGAACGCGACGGCGGTGTTTTGTCGCGCTCGGGTGTCGGGAGCCGTGGGCAGCGCCGCTCGTGCCGAAGTCCGTACCGGCGTCGATGCCGATTGCCCAGCGGCTCGCCCGCGAGGAGCGAGTCGCGCGGGTCCGGCAGGCTGTACAGGTCGCCCCGGCTGCGCTCGTCCGCCCTGCTGGGCAGTCCCGCTGGATGCGGCTACGGCCCCAACGGCATTGGGGGCGTCGCGTGTCGGCTCCGAGGCGGGTGTCGCGGGTGGTGCTGTCGGCCGCGACCTCGCCCGATCCGCAGGCGGCTCCACCGGAGCCAACACCACTCGCGGCACGCAGTCAACACAGCCCAGCTGGGCCTTGGTGGCCACCAACCGGAACTGGCTACCGCACCGCGGGCACGGAACAGGGGCGAAGTCGCCGGCTGGGAGCAGCCAGTCCAGCACCGCCGAATAGCACCGCTCGCCCCGTCTGATGTCCACCGCCTGGCGCAGCACCGGCAGCTCGACGGAATGCAGTCGCAACGGCCGCACGTCGTGCCGGGGTTGATACCGCTCGGCGATGTCGGCGAGCCGGCGGCGACGCTCTTCGTGCGTGGTCGCGACCCGCGCCTCAAGCAGAGCCCGGCGTTCCGCGTTCGCGCTGGCCTTGCGCTCCTCGATCGACGCGACCGCTGCGGCGTAGTACTCCTCGGCGCGGTGCCGTTCGGCGTCGTGGCTGTGTCGGGACTGCGCCGCGAGTTCCGTACGACGCGCGAGCGCGACGGACTCGAGGTGTTGCCACGCGCGGGACAAGGCCACCACCACCGTGCCGTTGCCGGGCTGCGGTAGATCCCGGTCGGCCGCCCGCTCCCCCACCTCGGCGAGCGCTCCGTGCCCCGAGGGCTCGTCCTCGCTCCGCGGCGCAGCCCGAGCGGCCGCAGCCAGTCGACTCACAAGCGGGGCAGGGAGCACCGCACCTGTAGGCACGTCGACCCAGCACTCCGCCTGCTCCTGGAGGTGCTCATCGGCGGACACCGCGTACCGGACGGTCGCCCCTACCCGCAACACCTGCCGCGTGGTGGCGACCAGCCCACCCGATGCAAAGATGCGCCCGTGCTCGATGACGATCCTCTCGCGAGCGTGCTCGAGAACGATCGCTGCGTCGGGCGGCCGCGACCTCGGTGTGCCCAGCACGAGATGGCCCACGTCGCCCGCGTCCAGGACGGATTCGGCCGCCTTGAGCAGTGCCGGATGGCCTGCGGCAAGCAAAGTGAGGCCGTCGTCGCGCGCGACGTCCGGATCGTTTGTGGCCCGGATCTCCTCCGGCAGCCCGAAGTCGGACTGCAGGTGCGGCGGCAACATGACGAGGAAGCTGTCCGGGCCCGGCTCCCAGAGCCCGTCGCCCGATTCGACGTAGTCGAGCCAGAACTGCAGCGCCGGGTCGGCACGCATCAGGAGGCCAGCTCGCCCGGCGCACCGACGAGACCGTCGACCGCATAGCGGGTGTCGAGGTAGGCACGCCGGGCACTGACCAGGCGCTCGCCGATCGCGTCGAGCCGCTGCTCGAACTCCACGTCATCGGCTGCGGTCACGAACGCGTCAAACACTGAGGTCTCGAAGTCGAAGTCGTCGTCGACCCGTCCGAGGATCATGTCGAGCTCGCCGACGACGAGTTCGAACATGTTGATCTTGGCTTCAAGCACGTGCAGAATGCGCTGTTCAACGGTCCCGCGTGACACGAGGTTCGTCAGCACGACGTCGTGCTGCTGGCCGATCCGGTGCAACCGGCCCAGCCGTTGTTCGATCTGCATCGGATTCCAGGGCAAGTCAGTGTTGATCATGGTGTGGCAGAACTGCAAGTTCCGGCCTTCGCCCGCGGATTCCGTGCTCAAGAGGATCGGGACCTCCTCCCGGAACGCGGCGATCGCCTGCTCTTTTCCCTGACGGGGCAGGCTCCCGTGGTACACCGCGAACGGCAGACCGGCGGCGGTCACCAGCTGTGCCAGCAGGTCGAGCGTCTGCCGGAAGGCGGTGAACACCAGCACCTTCTCGCCGTCGCCGGCGACCCGCCGCACCCGTTCGACGAGTGCTCGCAGTTTCTCCGTGCAGTGGATCTCTTGCGCCCGCGCCGCGAGATCGGGCCAACCGGCTCGTTCGAGTCCGGATCTCGCGGCGATCGGGCTTGAGCCGGCCAGTCGGGTCAGCTGTCGGAGCGACAGCAGCCGAGACGGACTCGCAGCCGCCGCCTCCGCCCGGATCCTGCGCACGATATCTGCGTACAGGCCAGCTTCGTCCTCGCCCGGCGGGACGAGCACGGTTTCGGCGAGCCGACGCGGCAGCAGCATCGACACCTCGCTGCGCCGATGCCGGACCATGACCTCGCGGGTGCGGCAGCGCAGCCCGCCCAGGTCACGCGGCTCGCCCAGGTCGACACCACGGCCAAGGTGCCGGGCGCGGAACTGAGCCGGGGTGCCCAGCAACCCGGGCGCGACGAGGCTGATCAACTCGTACAGGTCCTGGAGCCGGTTCTCCACTGGGGTTGCCGTCAGCAACAGCACGTATCGCGCTCGAAGCGAACGGGCCAGCCGGCCGGACGCGTTGCGCGGGTTGCGCAGCCGATGCGCCTCGTCGGCGATCACCAGATCCCACGTCCGACCCGACAGGGCCTTCGCGAGCGGGTCACGCCGGGCGGCCGCGAGCGACGCGATGACGACCGGGCGGTCCAGATCCGATTCCCACGCCCCGTCACGCACCAGGACGGTAGGTAAGGAGAACTTGCGTTCAAGCTCATCACGCCACTGCTCGACCAGGCCGGCAGGTACCAGGACGAGGCTGCGGTCGGCCAGGCTACGCAGCCGCAACTCGCTGAGGACGAGGCCCGCCTCGATCGTCTTGCCAAGGCCGACCTCGTCGGCGAGGATGGCGCGGCCCCGCATTCGGCCGAGCACCGTGCGCACCGTGTCGAGCTGGTGGTCCAGCGGGTCGAAGGTCAGGCTCGGCGCGGACAGCAACGTGTCGAACCCTGGCCGGCTCCACACCTCGACGGCGCGATCGACCAAATCGGTATGCCGTTCGTCCACCTCGCCGGCGCGAGCCAAGCGGCCGAGCAGTTCGATGAGCCCGTCGGGCAGTTCGACTCCTGGAGGGGGGTCGGAGAACGGCGTAGCTGTCGAGAATTGCGTAGCTGTCAAGGGGGCGTCCCGTGAGTGGCAGTGCGACGTTGTCGGCACTCTACGAGGGCGGCGGCGCCAAGCCCGCGCGCCACCCCGCACGGTGGTGCTCCGTTCAGCGGCGAGCGGCCTGATCGAGCTCGCGCCGGAAGGCGACATGGCGCGGATAGCTGGCTCGGAAAGCGGACGGTGAACGTACCGGCTGCCGCAAGCGATTTTGATCCGCGGAGCTGCCTGAAGGTTCGTATGCACGGGGATTCGGGGTTGTGCGTTGTCGGTGGTTGCTGCGCGCTGGACGCGGCTGGTCGGCGCCCCGACGCCCGCGCCCGGACCACAAGGAGGCATCCCGACTCCAAAGCAGCCGAAGAGTCCGCGTGTGACAACCAACTCGCCTTCGCTGACCCGACGAGCCAAAGGACCAGACTTTCCATAGCGGCCGCGACCCCGGGGCACTTCGCGGCCCGATGGGCGGGGATGAGCGTGCCGAGTGCGTATGGGCTGACCTTGATGCCAGCACTGCCCAGGGAGCGGTACTGATGTGTCTGTCTCAAGTCGCTGGGTTCGACGTAGGGAGCGTTCGTCGGCGACGGTTAGCAATACGTCCTAG
>JBBRSE010000096.1:0-11614 GCA_038245655.1 Mycobacteriales bacterium
TACAACACCGCCGCCGAGCCCTTCGACTGGAAATTCACCAAGACCAAACTCCACCAGCTCATGGACCGCCTCGCCGCCCACACAAACCAACATCAACTCGCCTCATGAACCACCGACGAATTTGTAAGCAGGGGCACTAGTCCTCTACGATGCTGACAAGCGTGAAGAGTGCGGAATCCTCTGGGACGAATGGCCTTATGCGAATAAGGAGCCTTTCGCGGGCATGGACCACTAGGTCTCCGCTTCCGTCAACGGGTCGGCTGGTGAACCACATTTTGGGAACGCGGCCATCCTGGTGCGAGAACGCGACCAACACCTGCTCAACGAGGTTCACGTCACTGATTTCAGTGTCAGAGCGGTTTACCCAACCCCGCAGAACCTCTTCGCCGTGATCATCTAGTTGCAGCATCGCTGCGAGAGACTAACCCCGAAGATCGGCGAATATCTCCCGAACGTCCCGACCCTTGCCCTCCGGGCGAGTCGGCGTCGTGTCCAGCGCCTTGCGATGATCGTGATCCGGCACGGCGTACAGACGGGCTGTGACGGCAGCATCACGGGCGAACTGCACGAGGATTTCGGGGTTCGACTCACGCGAGAAGGCGATCACTGCGCAGTACATCGACCGCAGGACCTCCTCTGAGTTATCGCGGAGGGCGTCGACTGCGCAGCTGACCTGGGCGTCGAATGCGGGTACTCCGTACCGCTCATCCCGTGTCGTCATGGATGCAGTATTGCCACTACCTACGACAAAATGCAGGCTCTACGGGCCGTTGTCCCACACTTGTTACACCAGCGACGCGCCTTACTCGACCTCGCCGATGAGTGGCTTGTAGCTCAGCCGCCGCCCGTAGGCGTTCTCGATCACCATGCGCATCCGCTCGGAGTCGGTGGCTTTGCAGTTCGTGTAGAGGAAGTTGAACTGCGTCAGGTAGCGGTCCAGGTGCTCCACCGATACGGCGTGGTGCGTTCCGTCGATGCTGCGCTTCAGCTGCGAGAAGAAGCCTTCCACGATGTTCGTCCCGGCACCGTCGCGGGCGTACTCGCCAGCCTTGTGGTTGACCGTCTTGTGGTCGTTGAACTTCTTGCCGATGGTCCGGTATGAGGATGACTCGTCGGTCCACAGCTGCGAGTTCTCCACGTCCACCATCACGTCGATGACCTCGGCCAGTGTCGCTCCGGTCACATCGGCGACGGCTGTGGAGTGGACGGCGCGGGTTTCGTAGTCCACCAAGGCTAGGACGGGCTGCTTGTCGGTGTGTGGGTTGACCCGGCCCTGACGCTTCTCGCTACGGCGTGGCTCACGGTCGGCTTTGTGCATGTTCTTCGGCTCGCCGCCGATCCACGTCTCGTCCGCGATCACCGTTCCCCGGAACATCCCCGCCAGTGGCTCCATACGCATTGCCTCGCGGATGCGGTGGACCATGTGCCACGCCGACTCGGGCGTCATCTCGTACTTGCGGCTGATTTCCCATGCGGACATGGAGTTCTTCGCTGAGCAGAAGTCGAAGATGACCAGCAGCCAGGTACGGATCGGGATGCGGGTGCCGTGGAAGATCGTGTCCGTCAGCACCGAAAACTGCTTGCGGCAATGCCCGCAAAACCACACCCTGCGCTGAGTGGGATTGCCGGTACGGGTGGCGCGTGACGTGCCGTTCGCGGGCTTGAGGAACGAGCACCGTCCGATGCCGCCGCACTTGGGGCAAGCCTCGGGGTCGCCGCCCCAGCGCAGTTCTTCTAGCAGCCGGTACGCGTCAGCCTCGGTGAGGATCAGTGCTGCGATCTTGCTGAGGGAGAACTCCTGCTTGGCCACGCACTAATCTTCCCTCAACCGGTTGCGTTTGTCAACCCGTATGTTCCCGATAACTTTGGGTAGCTGGTCGCCGGTCCAGGCAACCTCAATGCCATGTACGACGAACTGCGCCATCCGTTCAGCGTGACGTGGGCGCGCGAGGCGGGATTCGGGTCCCCAAGTCGCTGATGCGCCTCCAGCGCGCGGGTCTCATGGTCGAGGCGGGTAGGCGTCTTCGCCTGCTCGACGTGACTTCGGAGCAGGTCGCGACGACCGCCGTCGGGCCCCTGGTCGCCCTCGGGCGGAGTTCAGCCGCGTAGTGGTATGGCTGGCCGTTGCTGACGGGGCCCGACGCAGTCGAGCTGATCGTGCCCTCGTACCGGAGTCCGACGGCGTGGCCGGGCGCGCGCATCGTGCGTCAGGAGTTGTTCGCCAGCGAGGTAGTACGCGTGCGTGAAGTGCCCGTCACCCAGCCCATGCGCACTGCGGTAGACCTCGCAATGCACCTGCCAGTCCCTGACGCGGTCGCCGTGCTCGACGGCGCTTGCAGGCTGGGAGGTGTCCGCAAGTCTGCTTTGGACCGGGAGTTGCGCCGCTTGGGTAGGCCCAAGACGACGCGGATTGCGAACCTCATCGATCCGAAGCGTGCGTCCGTCTACGAGAGTCTCTTCTTTGTCATCCTGTTCTGTGCTCGGGTCGCGCTGCCGGTGGCCCAGTTCGAGGTCCGACGCGATGGTGCCTTCATCGCCCGCGTCGACTTTGCCTGGCCGCACCGTCGCGTGATCGTCGAGATCGATGGGTTCGCCTACCACAGCGATCGTGCGGCGTTCCAATCTGATCGGACGAAACAGAATGCGCTTGTCAACGCGGGTTGGCGCGTGCTGCGCTTCACTGTCGCCGATCTGCTGCTTCGCCCCGGAGCCGTCATCGCCGAAGTGCGTCGTGCCCTTGGCCGTCCCTCAGCATGATCAACGCTGCAATGATCATGAGATCGAGACCAAATTGGTGACGAAGTCATGATCATTGAAGCGTTGATCTTGTGTTACTCCCAGCGGAAGGTGCGGGCGGCGACAATGCCGGCGACCAGGGCCCAGAGGGCCAGCAGGCCGAGGTCGCCCCAGGGAAGGCCGGCTCCGGCCTCGAGTACGCGCCGCAGCCCGGTCGCGAGGGCGGCTCCGGGCAGCGCTTTGGCGAAGCCCGCCACGGCACCGGGCAGCCGGGTCAGCGGGAAGACGATGCCGCCGAGGAGCAGGAAGATCAGGTAAACGCCGTTGGCGGCGGCGAGGGTCGCTTCGGCGCGCAGGGCGCCGGCCATAAGCAGGCCGAGCGCAGAAAACGCGGCCGTACCCACGATCAGCAGCAGGACGACGGCGAGGGGGTTGCCGTGCGGGTGCCAGCCGAGCGCGTATGCAACTGCGACCAGGACGACGATCTGCAGCACCTCGACGGCGAGGACGCCCAGCGTCTTGCCGAGCAGCAGGACGCCGCGGGGGAGGGCGGAGGCGCCCAGCCGCTTCAGGACACCGTACGAGCGTTCGAACCCGGTGGCGATCGCCTGGCCGGTGAAGGCCGTCGAAAGCACGGCGAGCGCCAGGACGCCCGGCGCGATGAAATCTATCGGGCGCCCGCCCAGCTCACGCTCGTTGTCGAGCAGCCTGACCTTCGTGAAGAAGAGCAACAGGCCGACCGGGATGATCAGCGTGAGGAGTACGGACTCGCCGCGGCGCAGCGTGAGGCGCAGCTCGATGAGGGTCTGGGCGACGAGCATGCGCGGCCAGGGGGCGGGTCCGGGAGCCGGGCGGTAGAGCTCGGCCGGGGCGACGGCGGTCACGGGGTCACCGCAGGCGGGCCGGCGGTGAGCTCGACGAACACGTCTTCGAGCGAGCGCTGCTGCACGCGCAGGTCCTGCGCGAGTATGCCCTGGGCGGCGCACCACGAGGTCACCGCAGCCAGCAGGGCGGGGTCGACGGCGCCCCGGATCACGTACGTCCCCGCGGACTCTGTCGCCGTCACGCCCGCTGGCACGCCGCGAAGCAGATCGTCCAGGTCCAGCCCGGGCCGAGCCCGAAAGCTCAGCTGACCCGCGCCGTCCGAAGCCGTCAGCTGGGCCGGCGTACCGGCCGCGACGAGCCGCCCGTGGTCGATGATGATCACCTGATCGGCCAGCCGTTCGGCCTCGTCCATCGCGTGAGTGGTCAGCACCACGGTCACCCCGGCTTCGCGCAGGTCGCCGATGAGCTGCCAGGTGTCGCGCCGGCCCTGGACGTCGAGGCCTGCCGTCGGCTCATCAAGGAAGACCAGTTCGGGGCGTCCGATAACGGCGAGCCCCAGGGACAGGCGCTGCTTCTCGCCCCCCGATAGCCGCCGGTAGGTCGTGCGGGCGACCTGGGTCAGGCTGAGGCGCTCGAGCAGCTCGCGGGGATCCAGCGGGTGGGCAGCGTGGGCGGCGAGCAATTGGAGCATTTCGAGCGTCCGGGCGCCCGGGTAGCAGCCGCCGGCCTGCAACATGACCCCGACACGGGGACGCAGGTCGCGCGAATCGCGTAACGGATCGAGCCCGAGCACGCGAACGGTCCCGGCGTCGGGTCGCCGGAAGCCCTCGCAGATTTCGACGGTCGTGGTCTTGCCTGCCCCGTTGGGCCCGAGCAGCGCGGTCACCCCGGCTCGGGCGATCTCGAACGAGAGCCCGTCGACCGCTTGGACGCTGCCGTACGCCTTGGCGAGCCCTGCCACTTCGACCGCCGCGTCCGCCACGTGCTCAGTCTAGGAAGCCGCGAACAAGGACGACAGCCAGGTGCTCGGCTCTGGCTGTCCCCTCCGCGGTCAGAGCCGAGTCACGTGGCTACGTATAAGTAGTTCTCGGCCACCCCGGGGGAGTCCTGCAGCGCCCAACGGACCCTTCCTGCAAGTCGCTGACCGTCAGCTGCTGACCAGCGCTTCTGCCGCTCCGAGGCCGAGCGTCTGACCGCCGGCCATCCGGGCCGCATCTGCCGTGTGGTCGTCGGGCTGGGTCTGCGAGTCGCGTTCGGCCGCCACCCGCCGCCGGTAGTGCTCGATCTCACGCTCGCGACGCTCTTCACTCCAGCCGAGCACCTCACCCATCAGCCGGGACGCAGGGATCGACGCGGCGAGCCCGCGGTCCCACGCTTCGATCGAGATCCGGGTGCGGCGGGTCAGGATGTCGTCGAGATGCAGGGCGCCTTCTGCCTGCGTGGAGTAGACGACTTCGACCTCGAGGTAGTCGTCGGCGTTGGGCAGCGGGGCGGCCAGCTCGGGCCGCTCGCGTAGCAACTCCAGCAACTCGTCGGTCAAAGCCCCGTAGCGGTGCAGCAGGTGCTCGATGCGTGCCGGATGCAGCCCCGAAGACGCCGCCAAGGCGCGCCGCTGGTTCCACATCGCGGCGTACCCCTCCGCGCCTACCAGCGGGGTGTCGGCGGTGACGCAGTGGGCGACCTGCTGCTCGAGAGCTCCCGCCACCCGGTCGATCGCGTCGCGGGCCATGATCCGATACGTCGTGTACTTGCCGCCGGTGACCGTGACGAGTCCAGGTACGGGCATCGCGACCACGTGTTCCCGCGAGAGCTTCGACGTTTGCTCCGACTCGCCGGCGAGCAGCGGCCGCAGGCCCGCGTAGACGCCCTCGACGTCCTCTCGCGAAAGCGGGGTCACGAGGGCGGCGTTGAGGTGGTCGAGGATGTAGTCGATGTCGCTGCTGCTCGCGGCGGGGTGTGCCTTCGACAGTTTCCAGTCGGTGTCGGTGGTGCCGATGATCCAGTGCCGGCCCCACGGGATGACGAACAGGACGCTCGTCTCGGTACGCAGGATGAGCCCGGTGTCGAGTTGCAGCCGGTCGCGCGGCACCACCAGGTGGATTCCTTTGGACGCCCGTACGGAGAAGCGTCCACGGCCCCCAGCGAGCTCCTGGGTGGCGTCGGTCCACACCCCCGTGGCATTCACGACCACCCGAGCGCGCACCTCGAACTCCCGCCCGCTCTCGCGGTCGCAGACCCGAACGCCCGATACGCGTTCACCCTCGCGCAGGAAGCCGATGACCTGCACGCCGCTGGCCGCCGCCGCCCCGTAGGCCGCCGCCGTACGCGCGATGGTCATGGTGTGGCGGGCGTCGTCGACTTGGGCGTCGTAGTACTGCAAGGCGCCGATGAGCGCGTCCTTGCGCAGCGCGGGGGCGAGGGCGAGCGCCTTGCGACGCGTGAGGTGACGGTGGCGGGGCAGCGCGCGGGGGCCGGCCGCGGCGCTCATCGTCAGCAGGGTGTCGTAGAGCAGCACGCCCGAGCCCGCGTAGGCGCGCTCCCACACCCGGTGACGCAGCGGGTAGAGGAAGGGAATGGGCTTCACCAGGTGGGGACACAGCCGGGTGAGCAACAGGTGGCGCTCGGCGAGGGCTTCGCGTACGAGGCCGAATTCCAGCTGTTCCAGGTAGCGCAGCCCGCCGTGGATCAGCTTGCTGGAGCGGCTGCTGGTCCCGGCGGCCCAGTCACGGGCTTCCAGCAGCGCGGTTGACAGGCCGCGGGTTGCAGCGTCCAGCGCGCAGCCGGTGCCGACGACGCCACCACCTACCACGACGACGTCAAAAGGCTCGGTTTCCAGCCGCTCGAGAGCGGCGACACGGTCTTCGGGGGACAGGCGCACCGGCTCCATGGTGGCCTACCTACCCGCGAGTAGCGATCAGGTTTCCTCGCGAGCCCAGTGACGTGCGAGACCAACGGCCTCGCTCCACCGCTCGTGGAGGCGGTTTCGGGTGACGACGTCCATCCGCGGCTCGTAGCGCCGGGCGGTACGCCGCAACGCCGCAAGCTCTGAGCGACCCGCGTAGACGCCGGTCGCCAGCCCCGCCAGGTAGCCGGATCCGAGCGCTGTGGTCTCGGTGTGCTCCGGCACGTCCAGCGGCAGGTTCAACACGTCGGACTGGAACTGCATGAGCCATCCATTGGCGGTGGCGCCCCCATCCACCCGCAGCTCGTCCAGGTGAACGCCGGACTCGCGTTCCATCGCGTCAATCACGTCTTTGGTCGACCAGGCGATCGACTCGAGCACGGCCCTGGCGATGTGTGCCCGCGACGTGCCGCGGGTCAGCCCGACTAGCACCCCCCGGGCGGCCGGGTCCCAATGCGGCGCGCCGAGGCCGGCCAGCGCAGGGACGAACCAGACGTCGTCGTTGGAGGACAGGCTCGCGGCCAGTCCCTCCGTCTCGGCGGCGTTGGAGATGATGCCGAGCTCGTCGCGTAGCCACTGCACGGCGCTTCCGGTCACCAGGATGGAGCCCTCGAGGGCGTACTCGACCGGTGCCCCCTCGATTCCGTACGCGATCGTGCGCAGCAGCACCTGCTGATCGGTGATCTGGTCGCGGCCGGTGTTCATCAGGACGAAAGAGCCTGTGCCGTAGGTGTTTTTTGCGGTCCCCTGCTCGAAACAGGCCTGCGCGAACAGCGCGGCCTGCTGGTCGCCGATGGCGCCCGCCACCGGCACCGCGGCGCCGAAGAACGCGGCGGGATCCGTCTCGCCGTACACCTGCGAGCTGGGCCGAACCTCGGGCAGTACCTCAGCCGGGACGTTCAGGGCCGCCAACAGTGGCTCGTCCCACGCGACGGTGCCGATGTCGAGCAGCAAGGTGCGGGAGGCATTCGTCACGTCCGTGATGTGCGATCGGCCGCCGGTCAGCTTGTGCAGCAGCCACGAATCAATCGTCCCGAAAGCGATTTCGCCGCGCTCCGCCCGCCCGCGCAGACCCTCGATGTGGTCGAGCATCCACGCCACTTTCGTACCCGAGAAGTACGGGTCGAGCACCAGACCGGTCTTGGCGCGTACCACCTCACCGAGCCCGTCGGATGCCAACCGGTCGCACATCGCTTTGGTACGCCGGTCCTGCCACACGATCGCGCGGTGCACTGGCTCGCCGGTGGCGCGATCCCACAGCACCGTCGTCTCGCGCTGGTTGGTGATGCCGATCGCCGCGACGTCGGCCGGGCGCACCCCGGCATTGCCCAGGGACTGCTCGATGACCTCCGACGTCGTCTGCCAGATCTCCTGCGGGTCGTGCTCCACCCAGCCTGGTCGCGGGAAGTGCTGGCTGATCTCGCGGTAGCCCCTCCCGCGGATCTGCCCTTCCTCGTCCAGGACGAGGACGGTCGTGCCGGTCGTGCCCTGATCGATCGCGACGACCGGCTTCACCGGCGCGCCGTCACGGTTTGATGCACGTGTACGTGACGGCGCTGTTGGTGCCGGTCCCGCGCAGCAGCAGTGACTGGACGCCGTCGAAGGTTGCGGCGAACTTGTCGATGCCGCCCCCGGCGAACGCCACCTGGTCACCGCTCGAGCCCCAGGACCCGCCCGTTCCGCTGCTCAACGTGTAGCTCTTGTCCGCGTTCAGCGTCAGGGTTCCGCCTCCCGTGCCGCCGGCGTCGGGCGTGCACTTGTAGGCGCCGAGCAGATTGCCCGAGGGACTCGCCGACGGGGTGGGCGTGGCGGTCTGGCTGAGGTCGAGCACATCGGAGGACGCCGGCGCGGTAATCGTGACGGCCTTGTTGTAGTCGCTGAAGCTGACCTGGCCGCCGGAGCTGCCCTTGGAGTCCAGGACCAGCGGGAACGGTTCCCCGGTGTTGGCGACGGTGAGGGTCGAGCCGTCGCTCTCGCTGAGGATGACGACAGGCTTGGCGTTCAGCGTCGACTGCGTGACCTTGGCGTTGATCGTGGGGCCGCCGCTGGAAGCCTTGAGAACGTTCGCGAAACCGTCGATCGAGAACTGGTCAAAATCGCTGGTGGTGGCGGTTTTCAGCCACTTGCCGTTGAGCTGGGTGACGGCTGCTGTGTTGCCCTTCGCGTATTGCTTGAGGAAGTCTGGATCACCCTTGATGAAGACGGCGTTGTCGAGCTTGATGAGCTGAACGTCGTTGTTGTTGATGGTCAGCGTGCCCTGACTGTTCGAGCCCACCAAGGTCAGGTCGAGCTGGATCTTCTGGCCGTTGCTGGTGACCGTCCCGGTCAGATGCGTGCTCTTGGCGCCGCGCAGGGCAACCCGGGCGCTGGTGAGCGCGTCCGTTCCGTTCTCGTTCTGAACGCCGTTGAGCGCCGTGCCCCCGCCGCCCTTCTTGCTCTTACCGCCGGTGGCGACCAGGACGACGGCGATGATCGCCGCGATGATCACGACAGCCCCGACCCCGAAGATCAGCGGCTTTTTCGACCCGCCGCCAGACCTGCCCGGCTGCGTCGGCAACGGTTGGCCGCCCCACGGTGGGCCGGATTGCTGGCCTGCACCCGTGTCGTGTCCGGTGTTCCAACCGACCTGGTCACCGCCGCGTCCGACCCAGGTGGGAGCGGGCGGCTGGGTCGCCGGCCGACCCTGCTGGTCGCCGGTCTGCGGCAGCTCTCCCGGGTCCCACTCCGCCGGCGGCTCCCACGGGTACTCCTGCTCGCCGCCGGGCGCGCCGACGAGTTGGGTGGTCGACGGGTCGGGCATCCGCTCCCCGCACCGCACGCAGTACTCGGTGCCTTCCGCGTTGGCCTGACCGCAGGTGCGGCAGGTGGTGGTGCCGGCCATGTAATGAGCTCCCCGGTCGCGTAGATCTCGCCATGATTCGCGAGGAGCGTATGACCGTCGGCGCACGTTCGGACGCAGTTGACGCAGACCCGACACCGCCAGCTTGCGCTCACGTACCGAAAGGCCCGCGGAAACGGCGGCTCCCGAGCCCGGATGATCAACGTTTAGCTCAACCGTTCGGCAACTCCGGCGGTGTGACGAACACGGTTTCGACTTGGCGGCCGATTTAAGGCACACTGGTGTTGTGAAAACAGCGGCCGCCTCGCCGAGCCGCACTCCCGTCCGTCCAAGAGCTGCCGCCCCGGAGCCGGGCGACCCCGTTGACGCTCGTACTCGCGACCGGGTGACCCAGCTGCTGATGGAGCTCGGTTCCTGCACCGCTGCGGAGTTGAGCGCGCGGCTGGGCCTTTCACCTGCAGGGATACGCCGCCACCTCGACGCGATGTGCGTCGGCGGCGCGATCAGCGAGCGCACCCCGCGTAAGTCAGCCGGCATAGCTCAGCGCGGGCGTGGCCGTCCTGCCAAGCATTACGCCCTCACCGATGCCGGCCACGCCGCCGGGCCGGCCGCGTACGACGACCTCGCCTCCAGCGCACTCGCCTTCCTCGCGGAACGCGGTGGCGACGCCGCCGTCGAGGAATTCGCCCGCCAGCGGGCGCAGCAGCTTGCCGCCAAGGTGAGCGCCCGCCTCGATCCCGGCGGGGCCGCGGATGCCGAGGCTGTCGCCGGCGCGCTGACGGCCGAGGGCTACGCCGCAACGGTCCACCCGGTGGCGACCGGCACCCAGCTGTGCCAGCACCACTGCCCCGTCCAGTCGGTGGCCGAGCAGTTCCCGCAGCTGTGCGAGGCGGAGACGGCCGCGCTGTCCAAGCTGCTCGACACCCACGTTCAGCGCCTCGCCACGATCGCTCACGGCGACGGTGTCTGCACCACTCACGTTCCCCGCAGCACGACGGCAGATATCCCTGAAACCCCCCACCGGAAGGTGTCGCCATGACGGCGCTCAAGCCTGAGCTCGACAGCGTGCAAGGCGTTGGCAGCCTGGACGGCATTGAGAATTACAAGTTCGGCTGGTCCGACCCGGACGCCTATGCCTCGCACGTCGAGCGCGGGCTCTCCGAGACCGTCGTACGCAACATCAGCGCGCTCAAGAGCGAGCCGCAGTGGATGCTCGACCTGCGTCTCAAGGGCCTGAAGCTCTTCGCCAAGAAGCCCATGCCGACCTGGGGTTCTGACCTGTCGGGCATCGACTTCGACAACATCAAGTACTTCGTGCGCTCCACCGAGAAGATGGCCGCGACCTGGGACGACCTGCCGGCCGACATCAAGGCGACCTACGACAAGCTGGGCATCCCGGAGGCCGAGAAGCAGCGCCTCGTGTCGGGTGTGGCGGCGCAGTACGAGTCAGAGGTCGTCTACCACCAGATCCGCGAGGACCTCGAGCAGCAAGGCGTCATCTTCGTCGACACCGACACGGCGCTGCGCGAGCACTCGGAGATGTTCCGCGAGTACTTCACGACCGTCATTCCGACCGGCGACAACAAGTTCTCCGCCTTGAACACGGCGGTCTGGTCCGGCGGCTCGTTCATCTACGTGCCGAAGGGTGTCCACGTCGACATCCCGCTGCAGGCGTACTTCCGCATCAACACCGAAAACATGGGCCAGTTCGAGCGGACGCTGATCATCGCCGACGAGGGCTCTTACGTGCACTACGTCGAGGGCTGCACCGCGCCGACGTACAGCTCGGACTCGCTGCACTCGGCCGTCGTCGAAATCGTCGTGAAGAAGGACGCGCGGGTGCGCTACACGACGATCCAGAACTGGTCGACCAACGTGTACAACCTGGTCACCAAGCGGGCGGCCGTGCAGGCCGGCGGCACCATGGAGTGGATCGACGGCAACCTCGGCTCCAAGGTCACCATGAAGTACCCGGCGGTCTGGCTGCTCGGTGAGCACGCCAGGGGCGAGACGCTTTCTGTGGCGTTCGCCGGTGAAAACCAGCATCAGGACGCGGGCGCCAAGATGGTCCACGCTGCCCCGAACACGTCGAGCAACATCGTGTCGAAGTCGGTGGCGCGCGGCGGCGGGCGTACCTCCTACCGCGGTCTTGTGCAGATCCAGGAAGGCGCGACCGGCTCGAAGAGCACGGTGAAGTGCGACGCCCTGCTCGTCGACGCGATCAGCCGCAGCGACACGTATCCGTACGTCGACGTGCGCGAGGACGACGCCTCGATCGGTCACGAAGCGACCGTGAGCAAGGTCGGCGACGA
>JBBRSE010000097.1:0-11549 GCA_038245655.1 Mycobacteriales bacterium
CCAACCAGTCAGGGGAACAGCGACGATCGAAGTCGAGCGTCACCCGGCGGGGTCGGGGTGGGCTCTGCGACAGGAAGAGGTCGGGAGTCGTCGCTATCGGGTCAGGGATTGTCATGCTCGAACCTCGGGGGGGTGCGTTCGTGGTCACGGATGCCATCCGGGCTCGCTCGTGCGTCGGAGGGTACGGGGTTCCGGGTGCTAGCCGGCACTCCTGCGGACACCCGACGCGAGAGCGAGGGAAGGAAGGCGGGAACTTCTGAGACGTACCGCTGGTAGCGAACGCCGAAGGTGGCGATGAGATCGCGCTCCTCGAACATCGTCCCGACCACGATGTAGACCGACATGCCGGCCGCGAAGAGCAGGCGGCCGGCCGTCATGGTGCGGGCACTCCAGAAACAGACGAGCAGACCGGTCATCAGCGGATGGCGAACGAGCCGGTACACGCCGCCTAGATGGATCGTGGGTTCAGCGACGACGACTTCGCAGGCGACGTAGCGCCGGTAGGCCTGCTCGATGCCGAGCAGGTAGAAGTGACTGAGCGTCAGCGTCGCCAAGTACACGATGACGAAGCCGATCCAGAATCCGGTGTCGGCCAAAGAACCGAATGCTCCGTTGAGATGCCACAGGGTGCCGGTCATGGGTCGCCACCCAACCATGAGCACCCAGATGGCCGCACAGCTGGCGAGGACGTAGGTGCTCCGGTACAACGCCTGCGGGATACGGCGTTCGCACCAGGTCTTCACCTTGCCGCGGGACATCACCGAATGCTGGAGGCCGAACAACACGATCAGCAGGATATCCACCACGATGGCCACCACGGTGGGGGCCCTCGGACCACGGCCGACATGGCGGGGCAGGAGCATCCCCCCTGCGAAGAGGAGCATCAGCGGGACCGTGATGCCGGCCACCGCGTAGGCGCCGAGCGCGTACAGCATCGCCACGAGGTGGCGTGGCCGCCGGAGCAGAGCAAAAGGTGTCGTCGCCATCGCGCGAGCCCGGCTAGATCCGGGCGAATTGCGGGAGCAATCGCGACCGGTAGGAGCCGTCGGCGAGCCGCGTCTGGAGCCGGGCCTGCCACTTGGCGCCGTAACGGGCGTTGCGGAAGCGCGCCGGCGTGAAGATGCGCCAGGCCGTGTTCAGCGTGACCCAGTAGGGCACGATCACGTCGGCATCGACGTCCAACATGTACGGCAGCTTGTCGGGGATCTCCGTCCAGTGGATACCCGGGTAGCGGTGATGGATGCTGTGGTAGCCCTGATTGAAGATGAAGAAGTTGAGGACATTGCCCACCGTATTGATGGAGCTGCTGGCGCCTTCCCGGCCACGAGCCGGGGCGTGGGTCAACCAGGCGAAATAGCCCGTGGTCACCTGCGTCAGCACGAAGGGCACCCAGTACGCCAGGAGCATCCGGCCGGGGAACAGGAAGGTCAGCGTCACCGCCGCCCCGACGACAAGACCGAGGTCGATGGTCACGGCGAAGCGCCGGCGACGCCACACGGTCGAGGCGCCGGAGGCGAAGACCTTCTGAAGGGTGTAGCGCTTCACGATGACCCCGTAACGCGCCCAGTACCCCAGAGCGCGCAGCCCCCGCTCACGGGTGAGGGTCGAGGTGACGTCGTCAGGGCCGTCGTCGAACTTGTGGTGGTTCTGGACGTGGACTGCCCGCATCTCGGTGGCCGAAAGAAAACTGGGGAAGCAGCACAGCACGTCGACGACCCTGTTTGCTTTCGGCCCGAGGAACAGGGGTCGATGGGCGTGCATATGGAGCACGCCGATCGTCAGCGAGTAGTTGAGGAGCCAGAAAACCACGATCATCGGCACCGCCAGGTACCAGTGCTCGATCCAGTTGGTGGTCAGGGCCACGGTGAGGAGCCCGAAGTAGCAGACGACGTGGCCGAGGGGCGCGATGTTGGCGCCGTGTTCGAGGCGAAGCGCCCGCTGGGCGGTCTTTTCGCCGAGCCGAACGATGTGGGGCATCGGGAGCGGTTGGCGCACGGTTGTCATCGAGGAACTCCTTCCAGTTCGAGGGACACGGGTCGTCAGTTCGAGGGGGTGCGGGTCGGGCTCGAGATCCGTGCGACAGCGCTACCAGTTCTTCTGCGGCGACACCGAGGATCCGACGGTGGCAATACGAGCTGGAGACCGTCGGTGGCCGCGGCCTGGAGGAGGTCGGCGAGCTGGCGCATCTGGTCGGTGCCGTCAGCCGTCAGGTGATCGAGGGAGCTGAACGCGAGGTGGTCGGCCATCATCATCGCCATGCCGTGGGGTTCGGGCAGGTCCCCGTCGAGGCGGCCGTCTGGGAGGCCGCCCACGAGGTGAAAGGCGGAGTCGACCAGGAGGTGCGGGAGGTCGCCCGGGGCGGGGGTCGACCCGCGCTCGGCGCCGGTTCTGGAACCGAACAGGGAGAGCGCGGCCGCACCGCCAGAGGCGTCGCGACCATCGAACGCGGAGAGGGTGGTGAGTACAGCGCTATCCACAGCCACTTCCAGACGGCGGAGCACCCGTTGGAAAGCGCCGGTGCTGCAGGCCGCCCAGAGCGACGCGGGCAGCCGCAGAGCCCTGGAGATGGGCGGGGGTGAGTCGGCTTCGTGGCAGAGGAAGCTTGAAGTCGTGATCATCATGTAGGCGATGGACGCCCGGGCACCTCGGCTCCGGGTGTCCCTGTTTAACTCGCGCACGACGGCGAACGCAGCGAGCACAGCAGGCAGCATCCGCAGAAAGATCTGGCGGGTGAGTTCCTCAGGGGCCACCGCGTCGTACATTTCGCACTCGCGGTCGCGCAGATCGTTCGCCATCTGGGCCAGATGACCGATCGAGCGGCAGAGATCGGGGTTGTGGACCGGCCGGTCGGTGACAAGCTCGCATGCGTATTCCGTGGCCCGTCCGAGCACTCCACGGCTGTAGTCGGCGCGCGACAACGGGTCGTCGAGGTTGTCGGCCATCACGGCGGCCACGTCCATGATGAGGCGCTCAACGCGCTGTCGTCCATCGGGCGGCAGCGCAGCGATCAGGCCACGAATGTCGTCGATGCGACTGGCGAGGAGCAGGTCGACCTGCTCGGAATCACGATCCGCTTCGAGGTGCGCCACCGACGGGCGCGATGCGCCGCGCCCGCAGAGGCAGGCGGCAGCCTCTTCGAGAGCCTTGCGACGCTCAGAGGTGGGGCTGCCGAGATCCTCGAACGCGTCGAGCACACGGCAGGCGAGGAACGCGGCTCTTGCCTCGTGCCGGAGCGCCCCGGGGAGGAGGCAGATGGCGATGCCGATGTTCCGTCCCGCGGGGACGATCGCACGCCGTGCGAGGCCAACGCCGCCGCGGGCACGAGACAGTTGGCCCAACGCCGGCGGCTTGCGGAGCACGTAGAGCCCGTGCGCGACAAGACCGAGACGCTTGAGATGGTCGATCTTCATGATGGGCCTACTGCCTCTGCAATACGCTCGAGCAGAGCTCGCCGAGGAGCGCCTTGCCGGAATTGTCTCCGAAGCAGGCGAGGGCCTCCTGAGCTTGCTGTGCTTCGCTCGAGGCGGCGAGATGGGCCCGTTCCGTCGCTCCGCTCTCGACGATGCTGCGACAGAGTGTCTGCACGCCGTCGGGTGAGAGGGGTCGTGAGTGGGCCTCCTCCCACGTCCGGCGCGCCTCGGCCGCCCCGCTGAGCCACTCGATGAGTGGCCAGGTCGGGATGTGACGCGCGAGGTCGGTGCCAGTCTCCTTGCCAAGCGTCGGCGTGCCCTCCAAATCACGGATGTCGTCCATGATCTGGAAAGAAACCGCCAAGTGGTCGGCGTAGTCCATCATGCGCTTGAGCTCCGACGAATCGCAGCCGGCAAGAATGGCCCCATAAGAGCAGGCGAAGCGGAACAAGGTGCCGGTCTTTGCCTTGACCACCACCCGGTAGTGGTGAGGAAGGAAAGAAGGATTGACCGGCGGCAGGTTCTCGAGGATCTGCCCGAGGGAGAGTTGCCACAGGTTGTGCAGCAGGACGCAGTCTTGCGGCGCGGCAGCCAGGCGTTCCCGGAAGTCCGCACGCCGCTCGAGGACGCTGGCGATTTGGTGGAGCGCCGCTCCGGCCAGGTAAAAACCCGCACGGGCTGAGAACTGGATGCCGAAGCGCGCCGGCGCCGAGGCAACTCCTCGCCGCAGCGTGGAACCGTCGCATATGTCGTCGTGGATGAGTGAGGCCTCGTGCAGCATCTCCACGGCGCAGGCGAGATCCAGGGCATCCCTATTGAAATTGAAAGGACGATCGGTGCTCAGGATGTTTGCGGTCGCCAACACCAGGCCAGCACGAACTCGCTTTCCCGGGTTGGTGAACACATGGACGAACAGGGACCTGAACGGCTGGTCCATCTCCACCAACTCGCCCAGCCGTCTGTCCACCGCCCGCCGGCACTCGGCAAGGTCGAGGGTGACCGGCAGCCCTATCGTTGCTTCTCCGTGGAGGGGCACACTTCCACCAATGGCGCGATGGCCCAGGCCATCGACGGCACCTACAAGTCCGAGCTCGTCAACCATGGTCCGTGGCGCGCCTGCGCTGAACTCGAGATCGCGACGATCGAGTGGATCGATTGCGCACGCGCCGGAGGACCGCGTCGCCGACGTTGGTGTTGTTGACGTGCGCGATCGGGTTGGGGTTGCCAGGTGTGCTGCAATCAAACGTCGCCTGGTTGAGGGCGAAGGCGTTGGTGAAGGTCGTCTCGGTCGTGTGGCCGCGCAGGAAGCCCCGACCCGACGTGAACTTGATGATCACCTTCAACTGAGCCACGGTCGAGGTGGTCTTCACCTTGACCGTGCCATTGCTGGGCCGACCCGAACTCCAGACGATGTGGGCGGTGCCGGTCTCTATGACCGTGCCGACGGGCGGTTCTCTCGGCCCGCCCAGGGCCTGGGGGCAGGCGAACGGCTTGGTGCTCGTGAGGTGGAACGTGTACGTCGCCGAGGTGGGGCCTCCGCCCCCCTTCTGTGAGCAGCCGCTGATGGTGTTAGGAGTCGCGCCCGGCACAGTGTCGGGACTTGTCTCCCTCAGGGCCTTCGGGTCGTGGCCCAGGCCCGGACTTTGGGTCGAGCTGCCCTTGACACTCGTGCAGCGTCCCAGCACCTCGCCCGCTGCACCTGCGCTCCCCGGACCGATGAACGGGGCCGCTACCAGAGCGCAGGCCGCGACGAGTGGCAGTCGTCGAATCACCCGGTTCTCCTTGCAGTAAACCTGTTGCCCCCTGAAGGTGTAAGTGTCATGTTTGACCTTCTCAAAGCGCTCGCGGAGCGGCTCGACTACCTCCGCTGGTGCGACCGGCTTCGATCCTCAACGACCAAAGCTACGGAGCCGCATGCTCGAGGTCATCAATCCGTGGTCATAATCTGCTGTCCAACCCTGGTGATAGGGGATACCCCCGTGGGAGGAGACGACGACCGCCGCCGGCAGGTGTGACCGGGATGCGATCACCGGCACGGACCGGACGGTTTGCTCGCGATCTGGGGCTACTTGGCCCGTTCTGGCCCACTTCTAGCGCGAGGAACCTTCGACCTCGTGGCGCTTAATTTGGTACCTGCTTGACGTCGTCGGTCACGCCCGCCGAGATGGTGGGCCCCTACGAAGCCAATGAGGAGCCCACCAATTGGCTCGGCCGGCGAGACGCATAACAGCGGGAAGCAATGCGATCCGAATCACGAATGCATCGATCAGAATTGCAAGAGCCATGCCGACACCAAGCATTTTCAGAAAGCTAACCTTCGAGCTCGCAAAAGCTAAGAAAACCATCGAGAGCACCCCCGCAGCGGCAGTGACGATCCGCGACGATCGGACAAGACCGGCCACGATGGACCCGGTGTTGTCGTTAGTGCGATCGTATTCCTCTTTGATGCGCGACAGTATGAAGATTTCGTAGTCCATGCAAACCCCGAACGCAGTGCAGAACATGAGCACGGGAATCGCGAGATATAGGCTGCCGGTTGGCGTGAAGCCGAGCGGTTTAGCGAGATGTCCCCACTGGAATATCCACACAAGAGCACCAAACGACGCGGTGAGGCTGAAGAGATTGAGCACCATCGCCTTGATGGGTACCAACACGCTCTGGAACATCAAGAAGAGCAAAATAAGTGTAGTCAATGCGACGAGCCCAAGCGCGATCGGAAGCCGCGCAAAGTACATGCTCTTCGCGTCCACGACCTCGGCCGAAGGGCCAGTTACGAGTACCTTGAATACCCGCCGATCCTGCCGAATCTGCTTGACGAGCCTTTGTGCTTCTGGGGATATGGCCGGAACGGTCGGTACGACTCGAAACCAGGTTGCACGCGGCGAGGCGAACAACGAAGTCGCCCGACCCGGCGGCACAACGCGACGCCCTCGAATATACGAGCCGGTCAGCGCGTCAACACGCGCGACGTGGCCTCTAAGGGAGAGACCCGCAGCGTAGCGATCGATGTCGGCAGACCGAGCAAGCGGGACGCCGACGTTGGGCGCGACTAGTGAGAGCGCGTCCGTCTCCCTCGCTGAGAATTGCGCCCCGACCATGTCCCAGACCTGGCGACTCGAGGCTGAGCGCGGTAACACGCGGGCATCGGGCAGTCCCAGGCGTATGCGGAGGAAGGGTGCACCGAGCAGCAGAAGCGCGGCGACCACCGCGAGAGTGGTTACTACCGGTCGCCGCATGACGCGTTCGGCCATTCGTGCCCAGCGCGGCGATTCGGGGCTCCACCGGGCTCGCCGAAACGATCCCCAGTCAACATGGTGGCCGAGCACGGCGAGGAGCGCGGGAAGCACAACCACCGCGCCGAAAACAGCGAGCGCCGCAACGGCGGCGCCCGCATAGGCGAACGACCGAAGGAACGGCACTGGGAAGACGGCCAGCGCCGACATCGAGGCCGCGACTGTCAGCCCACTAATCGCAACGGTACGGCCCGCGGTCGTAACCGCCTGCACGACGGCCTCATGCTCAGTGCGCCCCTTCGCGAGCTCTTCGCGGAAGCGCGAAACGACGAACAGGCTGTAGTCGATGCCCAGGCCCAGGCCCATCGCCGCGGTGAGGTTGAGCGCGAAGACCGACACCGCGGTGATCTCGCCGAGAATGCGCAGGACCAGGAAGGTTCCGATCATCGCGTACCCGCCCACGACGACTGGCAGTATCGCGGCGACAACACCGCGATACACAAAGAAGAGCAAGACGAGCGTGATTGGTATGGCGATCAACTCGGCACGGATCAGGTCTTCATGCAATTGCTTCGCGACGTCGCTCACCAACAGAGCAAAACCGCCGGCGCGTACTGAGACGACACCATCGTCACCGGTGTAGCGCTTGGCCACGCCCTCGGACCGGTCGATGAAATCGGAGACATCACCATCGATCCGCACAAGGATGAGTGCACTGCGGCCATCGACACTGCGAAGCGGCGGAGCCGCGAGCGACCAGTACGAGATGGCATGCGCGGGGCCGAGCTCGTGCTCTAGTCGATTTGTGAGTTCGACCCCCGCTCTCGTTACGTGGACATCATCCACCGTGCCGTGTTTGGCTGTCACGAGCAGCACGACATTGGGCGAACCGGCCGGGAAGTGCGCCTGAATGAACCTATCGGCGCGCACAAACTCCGAGCCGGGATCATCCAGTCCCCCCGAGATCAGGTGCGCCGCCGCATCGCGACCGACTCCACCGGCGAGGACAACGCTAACCAGCGCGCCGGCCAGGACCGCCCAGCGTCGGCTCACCAGTACTTGGCCCAGGCCGGCCCACATCGACGACTCCCGAGTAGGTGTGTGTGCGTCTCAGCAAACGGCCGAACTGTAACGGCGCGGTTACTCGGGAGGCCGATGCCGAGACCACCTGGGCCCAACACGCCCGCGTCGTCGCGCAGTGTGCTCGCGGCCTTCGAGCGCTCCGCATACGCGCCATCGCGTGCGCAGAGCCGTCGCCACAGCATGAAGAGAAGCCTCGCTGGATCCGGCTGACCTTCCCCATGGAGCACGACAAGCTGGAGAGAGCTCCCCAAACGAGCTTGAAGCCGCACAGCAAGCTTGACGAGGGGGGTCCAGACTCAGGGTGGGAGGGGACAATCGGCGCGATTGAGGATAAGTTGAGCTCGTATGAAGCTCGGAGTGTGGGCAGAGACATTCTCGGACCTTGTTCGCGAGCACGGCTTCCCGGAGTGGATCTGCTCCGGAGCGGCAATCGTCGCCGTCGCGACCGGTGTGCTGTTTCTTCAGCGCGGCGGATCCGCGCTCCCTTCTTCTGTGACGCTCACTCTCATCGCGGCGGCGGTGATTCCGTGGTTGCTCGCTCGCTTGACGGAGCGTCTCGCCCAGCTCGTGCAGACGTATGTCGCGGCCGGGCTCGACGTGCGGATCGTGACCCGCGGAGAACCCGTGGAATGCTCTGCGATGGTCGTGGCGGAGCTGTATCGCATCGTCCAGGAGTCGCTCACGAATGTGCTCCGGCACGCGTCGGGCAACTGGGTCCCGGTTGAAGTCACGTACGACAACAGTGTCGCACCGGTGCGAGTCTCCAACCGCCTCGAACGCGCTGTGCGCGGACGGAGAGCCGGCACATATCGGGGGCGCGGGATCCTCGGGATGAACGAGCGTGCCCACCTTCTCGGTGGCCGTCTCGACGCAGGTCCGCGGAGCGGACTGTGGGTGGTCCAGTGCGAGGTTCCGGATGGCGGACCGACGACGACCGACGTCCCCCCGCCGCAGAGGATCGAGAGCGTCTCGTGATCAGGTTGCTCTTGGTGGACGATCAGCCGTTGGTGCGGGCGGGCCTCGCGCGAATCTATCGGCCGCGGCATGGATTTGAGGTTGTGGGAGAGTGCGGCGATGGCGCGGCCGCGCTCGAAGCTGTTCCCCGGCTACGCCCCGACGTTGTGCTGATGGAGATGCGGATGAAGGGGATGGGGGGTGCCGAGGCGATCCGGCGGCTGCAGGAGCTGCCCGATCCGCCGCCGGTTCTTATCATCACGACGCTCGATGATGACGAAGTGGTCCGGGCCGGGCTCGGAGCTGGTGCTGCCGGCTACGTCCTGAAGGACGCCAGCGGACCCGACCTCATTCGAGCAGCACGGACCGTCGCGGAGGGCGGAGCTTGGCTCGATCCGTCGATCATCCCTCAGATTTTGCACGCCTACCGCACCACGGTGCCTCTCCGAGCCGCTGTCTTCGCGCAGCTCGCCGAGCTCACCGCCCGAGAGCTCGACGTCCTTCGGCTCACAGCCCGAGGCGCAACGAACCGGGAGATCGCCGATGAGCTGTTCATCAGCGAGGGCACAGTGAAGAGCCACGTCGGACATATCTTCAGCAAGCTCGGCCTTCGGGATCGCGCGGCCGCGATCGTCCTCGCCTTCGATCACGGGTTAGTCGCGCCCGAGGCTGCTACGGCGCCTCTCGAAACCGGTCCCGCCCCACCTGAGTTGAAGATAGCCGGCTCCGAGCTGAGAGCCCGCGATCCAAAAGTCGTGGACGAGAGCGATGCCGACCGTGCCCGTCATATTGATCTTGGAACCGGGGAGGGAGAGGGGTACTGATGCGTATCCGAAAAGTGGAAGACAGAACTCAGGACACCGAGCGTCTGAACCTGGCCGACGTTGCAGAACGAGTTGGCATGTCAGTGAATTCAGCGCGCTGGTACCAGCAGCGTGATCTCATTCTTCCACCTGAGCAGGACGGTTCGTCCGAGTGGTATGGCGATGCCCACGTCGAATGCCTCATTGGCATCCGCGATCTAGAGCGGCAAGGCTTCACTCCCGCCGCGATCCACCTGCTCCTAACCGGGCGGCTTTACGTCCCACCCGGCGTCGAGACCCCCGAGCTTCTCACAGCCGAAGAGCTCTCGGCGGAGAGCGGTGTGCCCCAGGAACTCATCGACTCCGTGATCCGAGTGGGACTGCTCGTACCGCGAACTCACAAGGGCGAGCCACGCTTCACGGATGCCGACCTGAATGTTTTGGCGGCGGGTCTTCGGCTTCTCGAGATCGGCTTGCCGGTTGCCGAGCTTCTTGGCCTTGCTCGCCGTCACGCTGAGGCGGTCCGCCCGATCGCCGAGTCGGCCGTCGCGATGTATGAGAACCACCTCTACGCTCCGCTTCGCCAGCGTGGCCTCACCGCTGAGGAGCGTGCCGCCTTCCTGGTCGACACGTTCTGTGTCCTTTTTCCCGCAGGCGAGCTCCTCGTAACGAGTCATTTTGCGCGCGTATTGCTCCAGATCGCGCAGGACCACCTCGAGGCCATGGACGAGCCGAAGGACACAATCGAGGCGACTGAAGAGGCAACACGGATCCTGGAGCGCTCGCGGCTGACGTAGCCGCGGCGGCCTCCGTCCGCTTTTTACCTCGAGCTCTTCCACAACCGTCAACGACGACACAGCGCTCTCGGGATGCGCACCCGATCGAAACACGAAAGAACCCACACCCACCCAACCGCAGTGGCATGAAATCCAACACGCCGGCTCCACAAAACCCGGGGAACATCAGAGCCTGCAACTTTCCCGGGGCGGTTCAATGGCCTCGGTGCGCGTGCCCCGCAGGTGTACTGGCGATGTCAGGCTGCCCGGCGGACGTACACCTGTCCTTGGGCCGCCGCGGAGCGGTACTTCCACGTCCCGGATGAGGGTGTCCAGAGACGTCCGGCGAAGCCGACCGCAGTGATCCGGTACGCGTAGGCATGCCCGACGAGCCAGCTCGCGACGGTCCAGCCGCGCGCTGGTGTCAGGGAGGCGCTGCCCAGTGCGGGCGACCCGAGTTCGGATGCGACTGCCGTCCCCAACGGGCTCGTCGCTGTGACTCCGGCTGGGACGTCGAAGCGGCAAACCAGACCGGCCGGCACCTCTCCTGTCAAGATTCTGGCCCACGCGCGGGCTTCCGGCTCCCAGCGCGTGTAGGCGTCGGGTGCGCCGCTGAGTTGCACTCGTTGGGCCGCGTCGGTGACTGACATCGTCATCCAGCCTGGAACCCCGGAGAGGCCGTGATAGAAGGCCGACGCGGCGTAGCGCGGGTTGATGAGCTGCGAGGGCGTGCCCCAGCCTTGCGACGGCCGCTGTTGGAACAAGCCCACAGAGTCTCGGTCACCGTGATCAAGGTTCCGCAGCTGCGACTCTTGGAGCGCGGCGGCGAGTGCGATCGTCACCGCATGGTCCGGCAAACCAGCTCGCTTGCCCACCGCCGTGATCGTCGCGGCGTTCGCTGCCTGCGACGGGTCGAGCCGGTAGCTGCGTGAAGCCGCCGTCGCGGTGCACAACGGCTTCGCTCTCGAGTGTCGACCCCGCGTCAGCACGACAGCCAGGCCCGACAGGAGCAGCGTGCCGGCAACCACGAACGCGGCGAGTTGCCGTCCCTTTCGATGCTTGCGCGTGCTGACCTCACGACCGCCGTCCGACATGAACACGGGCTAGCTGAGAGGCTTCCGGGAGCGCCCGATGCCGCTCGTCGACTCGCTGCGCTTCCCTCGACGGGCTCGTGTCGTGATCTCAGCTGCCACAACGGGACTCTAAACAGGCCTGACGACCAGTTCCCATCGGCCCGTACCCAGCACTCCGGACCAACGATCCTGGCATCCGTTGGGCATTGTCGCCCGC
>JBBRSE010000098.1:0-11540 GCA_038245655.1 Mycobacteriales bacterium
CGCCTCATCGTGTTCGGCGGCGGGGTCCCGATCGTCGTCGGCGGGGAGCACGTGGGGGCGATCGGGGTGTCCGGCGGCAGCGCTGAGCAGGATCGCCAGGTCGCGGAGGCGGGAGCGGCTGCCCTGGCGTGACGGTCGACCAGGTGCCACCCTTCTCGACTCTTACTCCGCCACTGCGCGCAGCCGGTGAGCGCCCCCACAAGCCTGATCGGGCCCGTGGGCGAAGCTGGCGGGAGTCGACGCCCAGTAGGCGAGCGCAGCGCACTAATCGAGATCTACCGCGGGTTCGTGGGTGCGAATGCGGTTCGCCGAGCGCAGGATCGCGCGCGGAACGTTGAGTCCGCGCCAGACGGGCGGGGATCTGCGCCGAAGAAACCGCCTTCACGCTCGGTTGCGACGCACGCGCGGTCAAGTTCGTCAATGCGGGCAAGCCGAATTCGGCGAGCAGGAAAGGACTGGTCAACAACAAGGCGATGAGCGCGTCACGACGTTCCTCGGGGACTCCACAATGGGTGAAACGTGCTGGAGTCCGGCGTTGGCGACGATGATGCCGAGTCGGCCGAAGTGCTCCAACGCAGCGCTACGGTGTCCTTGTTGCCCAGGCGGGTCGTCAGATCGGCAGCGAAGGGGACTCCCGCGGTAACCGGGTCGTCCTGAGAATTCATCGGGGCGAGGTCCAAGCAAGGACGTCCACCCCGTCCTTCTCAAGGCGCGCGGTGATGGCCGATCCGATGCCGCTTGCGGCTCCGGTAACGATCGCTGACCGGCGGGGTCGAGCTTGCCATCCGTTTGCCTCTCTGCTCATAGCGTGCCGATCGCGCCGATCGCGCAAAACGCCGGGGGAAACCCGTCGCCCCCCCTCGGGTGATGAGGGCGGGCGAGGTACGGCAGCGACCGGTCGGGCTACTTCAGCAGCTCGCGGGCGGCCTTGGTGTAGGAGGCGCTCACGTCGGCGATGAACTTGGCGTGCGTGGTGGCCAACGCCGACACCCATTCGAGCTGGCTGGCGGAAGCGACCTTCTCCTCGAAGTCCACGAGGGACTGGAGAGCCTTCTCGTAGGCGTCAAGCGCGACGAGTCCGGCGCTCTTGGACGAGTCGATCAAGCGCTCGTTGAGATCGCGAATGCGCTGGACGGCTTCCTCGACGGACGGGAGGTCGAAAGTGGAGGCGGTGGTCTTGGGCTGTGCAGTAGTGGCCATGTGGGGCTCCTTCAGAAACGGGGCGGTGGAGGTGTACGTTATCCATATTAGCAGAGAGTTAGCTAATCGTGCTAATCCCCCGAGTCGCGGCGTTCCACTCAGGTCCGGATGCAAGACCGAGGCCGGGCGCGAGGCGGCGGACCAACTGCCATCCGGAGCCATCACGGCCAACCCGGCCAACCCGGCTCCTCCACTCCACGTTGGCGGTAGTCCACGGCGGCGCCATCTCGGCGCCGCAGCTGAGGCCAAATCGACTGCGGGTTGCCGCGGTCTGCCGGTAGCCGCTGGCAGCCACGGTGGCAGCCACCCCGACGGATCCGCCCGCACGTAAGCGGACCGGTATGCACAAACGCAATGCGCTGAACTGCAGGGATGGCCGTCTGCGGACCGCTGCGGACGGCTGACGGAGAGTCTTTTAATCCGCGGGTTCGGGGTTCGAGTCCCCGACGGCCCAACGGCGTGCAGTGGTCGCGAACCCAGGCGTGCTTCCTGCGCTTGAGGAGTACGGAGCAACCGCCACCCCGCCAAGACCGCTAAGACCGCTCAATCCGCGGCCGAACTATCCAGCGACTGGTGCAACATTATGTGGGCGTCCAGTACTGCCAACGTACTGCCAAGGGTGCGGACAGAAGTGAACGATGCCGGACGCGATCAGTCCGGCGGTGTGGGAGTTGCCTGCTCAGCGACTTGAGACGAACAAGCGCGCACAAGATACATGCGTGATGGATGCATCTACGGATCAGAAGGTTGCAGGTTCGAATCCTGTCGAGCGCACTCCGTTTGTGCGGGTCAGCACCATGTTGGTCCTCCGGTCAGCCCGGCCGCCTGCGGCCTATCCCTATAACGATCCCTATAGCTATAGGGATGGGCCGCCGTTATAGGGATGGTGGAGACATCAACCAGGTCGGCACGCGGGTCCGGTTCGATCCGCGAACGCGCCCCCGGTGTACGGAAAATCCGGATCGTGGTCGGATTCGACGCGACCCGCGGCCGCAGCGTCCAACGCTCGATCACCCTGCGGCTCCGCGGATCAGGCGCAGCAGCGGCGTTGCGACCCGGTCGCCGAGGTCGGTACCAGCCGGCTGCTGTTCGCCGGACAAGCCACGGCGCTGACCGTATCGAACGCGGCCTGTCCGCCGGAGTGCTCGGCAGCACCGAATCCAGCCGATCCCGCCGCATCACCTTGGGCGTCACCACGACAGAGCTAATCAACCAGCATTACGCCCTTTGGAGCCTGCAACAACGGCCGCACGCCGACTGGCTGTTCGCGCCCACCCCAGCCAGACCAACCCACCTGACAGCCGACGCCCTCAGCCACCGCTTCGCTCGCCTCGGCCGCGCCGCCACCATCGACAATCCATGCCTGCACCAACCCTGTCACGCCACACCACTAGACGATCTAGACATCGCCGACAACCTCGACCAACTACTGAACGAAGTCGGCTGAGCAGGCACCGACCCACAGGCAGGCGCGCGAGGCCTGCGAGGCCCGCGAGCTGTGATGCCCCATCGGCGCAACCGGTTCTGAAGTTCGAACACGCGGGGACTTGCGTTTTTTTCGTTTTGAGCGATGGTAGATAGACAGGCGCGCACGGGTGGAGGAGCCAGCATGACTGCCCAGGTGGACGAAAGGACCGTCTTCCCGCCGTCCGACAGTGTCGCATTGGACGAGCTTGCCCGGTTGCTCGACGGGCTGCCGACGGCGGACGTCGTCCCTGGAGTGGGCGGCACACAGGCTGTCCTCGTGGGGCCCGACGGACAATCTGTGCCGATACCGGCAGAGGTGCATGAGGCGCTGGTACAAGTTGTCGACGCCCTGCGTGCCGGTCGGGCGATCACACTCGCTCCCCATGCGCAGCGGCTGACAACTCAGCAGGCCGCGGAGGTTCTGGGAGTGAGCAGACCGACGCTGATCAAGCTCCTAGAGAGCGGACAGATCGCCTACGAACAGCCCGGTCGTCACCGCCGGGTTCGCCTGGCTGACGTCTTGGCCTACCGCGACCGGGCTCGAGAACAGCGACGCGTAGCGCTCGATGCGATGACACGCGACGCCGTGTCCGCCGGCCTGTATGAGGCCGACCCCTCGGAATACACAGCAGCCCTCAAACAAGCCCGGCAGCGCAAACAAGGATCCTGACGGCCGGTGTACGCAGTGCTGGATGCGTGCGAGCTCGTACCCGTGTCGCTAGCGGACACCTTGCTGCGCATCGCCGAACACGGGTTATACCGGCCGCTCTGGTCCGAGCAGTTGCTCTACGAAGCGCAAAACGCCATTCTGCGGGTCCATCCAGGCATCGACCCGGCTGGAGTGGCCCGGCGGTTCGCGGCCATGCGCGGCTACTTCCCGGATGCGATGGTCACCGGATGGGAACCGCTCGAAGACGGCTTCCAGACCCCGACGATCGGCACGTGTTGGCTGCCGCGCTTCGCGGCAGCGCCCAAGCGATCGTCACCTTCAACCTCAAAGACTTCCCCGCCCAGATCCTCGATCCGTTCGATGAGGCGATCCATCCCGACGACTTTCTCGGACACCAGCTGGAACTCGCTCCCGAACTCGTACTCCAAGCCCTTCGAGAGCAGGCAGCCGCAACCGCAACACCACCGCTGTCCATCGCAGCGCTCTTGCAGATCCTGGAGAAAGCCGGCAGCCCGACCTTCGCAGCAGCATGCCGCGAACAACTCACCACCGACGGCCCCTCGAACGACCCCGATCCGGCCGAGGGATGACCCTCCCGCGCGCAACGGAACTGTTCGTCAGGAAGTCAGCTGATTTGTCGGCGGGGGTCCGGGAAACCGAGGCTGAGGTATCCGGGCGCCCGTTTGGAAAGGGACGAGGCAAGGACCCCGGTCAGGACGTCGTGGTAGTCGTGTACTTCGGCGGTGTGCTTGCCTGGGTAGGGTCGCAGGATTCGTCCGGCGTACTGCACGAGCCGGCCCCGGAATGCGACTGGTGCGGCGAGAAACAGTGTGTCAAGAATGGGGCAGTCGAATCCCTCCCCGATGTAGGACCCTGTTGCTATGACGAGCAGTGGCGGTCCGCCCGGGTTCGGTTGAAGTGCCGCAAGGGCCGCTTTTCGAGCCTTCACGCTCATACCGCCGAGGAGGACAACCGCCGTGACTCCTTCGCCTTTCAGCGCATCGGCCAGGTCTTGCACGTGGGTCACCCACTGGGTGAGGACCAGGCAGTGCCGCCCACGGCTAAGGGCTTCCAGCACGTCGGCAACGATCTGCTGCCTGCGCGGAACGTCGGCCGCCAGAGCCCGGTAAATGGCGCTGATGCCGCCCGGTGCGGAAGGGTCGGCGTCGCCTGCATAACGAAAAGCCGTCGGGTGAACGTGCAGCACAGGGTCGGGCGCCGCGATGTCCGTTGCCTGCGCCGGCAGGGTTCCGGCCTCCGGCGCGGAGATGGTGTGACGAACCGGGCCCAGCTGCTGGGAGATGAGGTCCTCAAGACCGTCGCGGCGGTAGGGGGTGGCGGTCAGGCCAACCCAGCGTCTCGCCGCAATCTGGCGCACCGCGTGCTCGAAAGCTGCCGCTGGTATGTGATGGCATTCGTCAACAACGACAAGCCCATATCCCTGCGTAACGGCGCTGACGTCCTCGGAACGGGCGAGCGTTTGCAACGTCGCGATGTCGATGGTCCCGCCGATCTTGCTACGTCCTCCGCCGCGCTGGCCCGGTTTGACGCCGAGAAATTCCGTGATGCGGGAACGCCACTGGTCGGCGAGCGCTTTGCGGTCCACCAGCACCAGCGTCGATACCGAATGGGTCGCGATCAGAGCGCAGGCGATAACGGTCTTACCGGCTCCCGGCGGTGCGACGAGCACGCCCAGATGATGTTTGGCAAGCGCATCATGCGCGGCCTGCTGATCATCCCGCAGAGTCGCTGCACAGTTGAACGCCTGCGGCTGTCCGGAGGTGGTGTCGTCGGTGATCTCCAAGCGGCTCCCGGCCTGGCGAACCAAATCCTCGACCCGAGCCGCCAGTCCTCGAGGCACGGTGAGGTTGCCCGTCACCGTCTCGTCGTAACTGCGTAGGAACCGAGGCACATTCCACGTCGACGCCCGGCGGCGCTGCCGTTCATAGAAGACCGGGTTCGGCATCGACGCCGCGTGCTTGAGCGCAGCGATCAGCCCTGGCGGCAGCCCTTCGCCTTCGACTGTCAGCGTCGCAGTCAGCCGGGCCCGTACCACCCGCGGTGCCTCCACCTGGATCCGGGTCGACGTCGCCGCTCGAAACCGATCAACTGCGCTGCCAACCGCGACCGTCCCGAGCCGGCGGGCTATCCGCGTCACCTCGTGTGGAGATAACCGAGCGATGCTGGAGAGGTACGCCCACTGATCCTCGAACGGTTCCAACGTGGCCAGATCCAAGAAGACTGTGGTGCCCTGCCGACGACAACGACCTTGCAAGGGAGCGGCGATGAGATTGCCGACTCCGCCGGTCGGCAGCACGTCTTGCGACGGAAACAGCCGATCGTAGCTAGCCAAATCCATCCTGCCGCGAAGCGCGATCGCCTCGCGCAGCAAGCCCTCACCAAGCCGGCGGGCCGTCGCAGCGGCGACTGGAGCGGCGAAGAAAATCCACGCGTGCGCACCCAGCCCCGACCGGGAGACCTCAAGAGCGGCTGGCGCCCCGGCCGCCCGTGCCGCCTTCAAATAAGCCAACGCGTCAAGCATCGCTGCTTGGCCGTCGAAGTCCGCCGCCAGCCAATGGCATTGATCGTTGTCCAGCAGCGGATACAGACCGACTTCAAACTGACCGGACAAGTGGGCAGTCAAGACTTGCTCGGTCAAGGGCAGATAGTCGCCAGTACCTGGTCGCACGCCCTTGCGCCAGCGACCGCGAACGGCAGGCATCCACCCGGACCGCCGAGTACTTGCGTTCTCCCAGCGAACCGCGTAGACGTCCCTGCGTCCGCCGAATAGCCCCTCGTAGAAGGCGACCTTCTCCGCCGCAGGCGACTTGGCATCAACGGGACCGGGATTCGCGTGAAAAAATCCGCTCTGCGCCGCGCCGCGCCGGGCAGGGCCGCCTCGCCTGGACTGAGTTTCAGCAAGCGATGCAGCCGCGCATTCTCGGACTTCAACCGTCCCAGCTGATCACGCAGCGCCGCAAGCTCGACCTTGATCGCATCGTTCGGTTCGACGTCGCCTGCTCTCGAAGGCGGACGAGTTTCCACAGCACAACGCTATTCACCAGACACGCGTGGCGGCGAGTCGGCACGCGGTTCACGTTCCCTCGGGCTAGGAATCGGCTTCGCAATGCTCACCTCGTACCGGGCAACCACGACAGCTGCTGGCCCGCCACCGTCGCCGGCGACCCCAGGACCTGCAGAGCTATGAAGACTTCGGGTTCGAGATCCACCCCGCCAGGGTCGAGCTGACAATCGGCGATCGACCGGTCGTGGCCGACCACTTCCCCGCCGCGGGCGACAGCCATGACACGGACCGCTTCGCCGAGCACCGGCCAGCGACGCTACCCGAAGACACGTGGCTCCTGCACGGCCACGTGCACGAGAAGTGGCAGGCCAACCACCGCCAGCTCAACGTCCGCGTCGACGTCTGGGACTACCGGCCCGTCGCCGAAGCGACGCTCGTCGCGCGAATGGTCGGAGCGGATGCCGGTCACGCCGACCCGGGCTGACACGACCGGCGACATCGGCCAGTCGGCGGCCGGGGACGTCCGTGTGGTGAGGTGGGGGCGTGCAACCCGAGGTCGATGCCGTCATCGAGCGCTTGGCAAGGTCCCGCTCGTGGCCGTGGCTGCGGATCCTGGACGAGCCGGCGGTCGTCGACGCGGACGCCGAGGCGGTCGTCGAGCCCTACCGCTGGTTGCTGAAGCGGCTGGCGGATGGCGTTCGCCTGACCAAGGCCGGGTACCTCCCACCCGGGGTGGTGAGCGAGACCATGGCCGCGCTTGGCTGGGAGACGGTCTGGATCGGCAAGGGCAACCGCGAAGACCTCACTTTGCCGGTGCTCGAGCTGCGGGAGTCCGCGCAGCGCTTCGGCCTGCTCCGCAAGCACCGCGGGCACCTCGTGCCGACCGTCGCGGGCCGGCGCCTCACCGACGACCCGGAGAACCTGTGGTGGCACCTTGCCGAGCGATTGCCAGACGCTCGTTCCGAGCCGCAACGTCACGCGGGCATCGCCTACCTGCTCGCAGCGGCCGGTCACCCGCGCGATGAGGCGCTGCTCGCCGAGGCGATGGCCGTGCTCGGCTGGGTCGACCCGGGTACGCACCACTCGCCGAGCGTCCACTCGGCCTTCGCGGCCGCGCGGGACACCTGGGCCGTGTTCCGTCGGCTGTCGCTGCTGCCCGTCAAGCAGCGATGGGACGATCCCGAGCAGCCGGCGCTCCCCTGCGGTCTCGCGCTGGCGCGGGCGGCACTGCTCGGCCGTCCTCGCCCGTCGCCGGTCAGGGCACCCGCTGCCGCCGGCACGCCAACCAAGGCCGACCGCGCGGTGCAGCTGATCGTCACGCTGCTCGACATCACCCCGCCGGTCTGGCGGCGTCTCGTCGTCCCGGCATCGATGCCGCTCCGCGAGTTCCATGAGGTCATCCAGACCGCGATGGGCTGGGAGGGCTACCACCTGCACTCCTTCGACATCGACGGTGTGCTCTACGGCGACGTCGAGGAGTTCGAGGATGTGCGGCTCGGTGACGAGAACACGCACATCGTCGGCAAGGCCGCGACGTCCGGCAGGTTCGCCTACGAGTACGACTTCGGCGACAGCTGGCATCACGACATCACCGTCGAGCAGGTCACCCCGAGCATCGGTCGCCCGGAGCCGCGCGTCGTCGACGGGTCACGAGCCTGCCCACCCGAAGACTGCGGCGGCACCTGGGGCTACGCCGAGCTGGTCGAGATCCTGGCCGATCCGGCCCACGAAGAGCACGCGGACCGCCGGACCTGGGTCGGCGAACAGTGGCATCCGGCGGCATTCGACGTGCAGAAGACAAACGACCTGCTCGCGCTCTACGACCGGCTCACCGGACGGCACTGATGGCGGTCGATCCGCAAGACCGCCTCCAGGAGATGGCCGACCTGTGGTCGGCGCCGACCGCCGATGCGTTGCACCGGGTCCTCGTGCTCCACCCCCCGGTCGGCGAGATGGCCGACGCGTTCGAGCCGTACTTCCTGCTGAGCAAGCACCACGAGGCCGAGCCGGAGCAGACGTTGGCCACGGCAGTGCTGCTACTGACGGACGTTCGCTGGCGCAAGGGCGCGTCACACCTGGTGCGCCGGATCGCCGACGGCGGCCTGCTCGACGAGGAGCAGCTCGACCTGCTCACCCGGACCTTCCTCGTCGCGGATGACGCCGTGTACTGGACCGTCCCGGCCGACTGGTTCGCCACCGAGGGGATCGAGATCACCCTCGACGTCGCAGTCGACGAAGAAGACGAGGACGAGGAGGACGAGGACGGGCCCGTCGTAGCCCGACGGGAGCTCGCCCCGCCGCTGCGCCGCTGGGCGGCAAGCCGCCAGCTCGCCCGGGAGCCGACGACGTGGGCGGCGCTGCTCGCCCGCGCGCGCGAGCTGAGCGCGCGTCATGGCGCCGCGGTCATGGCCGGGATGCTGGACCAGGCCGACGTGCTGGGCGCGGACGCGCGAGCGCTGCTCATCGAGCACGCGACCACCTGGCCCCACCATAATGTCCGACTGCTTGCCTTCGAGTTCATCGCCGAACGCGACGGTGCCACTACCGCACACGCGCTCGCACATGACGACCCGAATGCGAAGATTCGCGCCTGGGCGGCGACCCTGGCCCGGCGTTCGCGTGCGCCCGGCGGTGACGATGTCGCCCCCGATCCTGGGCAGCCATGGCAGGACAAGGCGGAGCCTCCGACGCTGTTCTGATCACCGCACGACGCGAAGACCTGGCGGGGGCTCGTCTAGCCCAAACACCCAACACCATGCGCTAATTCTTCAGGTCGAAGTAGCTAGCTAGGCGATGAGCAAATCAACGCCAGCGTTGCGGCAGGCCGTCGCCAGTTTGTCGTCAAGCGTGGCCATCGGAACTCCGAGGCGTTCGGCCAGAACTAGATAGGTCGCGTCGTAGGCGCTGAGCCGGTGTCGGCGGCCGGCGGCCAGTATCGCTGTGAGGTCGCTCGGGGATCCGTCGACCCGGATGGGTAACTGGGTCAGCAGGTCGAGGAACCTTGTCGCTTCCGCTTCCTTGATTCGCCTGCGCCGTTCTGCGACGAGTAAGACGTTGAGAACTTCTAACTCCCAGAGCGACGGTACGACGGCCTCGTCCTGCCGCAGCATGTCCAAGATCGCATCGGTGGCTTCGGTGGCTTCGTCGTCGAAGCACCACGCCATAGTCACCGACGTATCGATCATCAGGGGCATCAGCGGCGCCCTTCCTCGATCATCCGTCGTACTGAAGCGCGGGTTCGATGAACGCCACTGCGGGCCGTCCGCAGTGCTGCGATGACCTCATCAACATTCGTTGACACTCGGCCCGCAGGCACAAGGCGGGCAACCGCCCGGCCATGCTTAGTGATGATTATGACTTCCCCACCCTCGACTTGCTCCAGCAGACGCGGGAGATGAGTCTTGGCTTCATATGCACCGACGCTCGTCATGTCGCTAAGACTAGTCGCCGACTAGTCGGATGCCTAGCAGGCCGCTGGACTGACGTCCATCAGGAGGCCGACCAAAACCAGCCGTTTCAGCCACCGTCGACTTCAAGCGACTCGCACCAGACGTGCCCTAGCCACCCGCCATCGGCAATGCGCGAGACACCAACCATGCCGCGTTGGGTGGTCACCACGAACGATCGTCGGCAGCAGCGGAAACGCCCAACCACGGCAGCCAGTTTCATGTCATGGTCGTTTGCTGACGGCGCTTCTCCTCGCGGCACGAGCGGATGCTGCCGGATCGGAGGGGGTGCGTCTGGCGCCCCGCGTCGGGCGTTTCGGGCTGGTTGTTTGTTTGCACGACCGCGTCGATCTGGTCACCGACGAGGAGCAGGGGAACCACGCCCGGCGCGTTTCGTGGCACTCGGGCGTCGGTTGTCGCAGGAGCTGCTCCTTAGCGAACTTCGCCGCCGCATGAGGGTCTGACCCAAAGATGAAGCGGCGGGCGCAGAGTAGAACGAGTCCGTGTCGGCCGGGGACACGGCGCACGCGCCACTGGTCGTGCAGTCCTCCGCTCGTACTGCAACGCGTACTGCAACCGGCGCGAACTCCTGAGGTCGGCGGCGCACACCTACGGACCTCTGAGCTGCGCTGACGTCCACCAGCCGACGGTAGCGGACGGTCTGTACGGATCAGAAGGTTGCAGGTTCGAATCCTGTCGAGCGCACTCCCCTGACCTGCGGCTTTACTTCCTGCTGACCGGCCTCTGCGAACGCCTGTGCCATCGGCTTCTACTCGCCCGGCCGGTACGGCGCTGTCGTGGGGCACGGACCCTTCACGCCAACCGGCACGGCCAACGACGCCAGGGTGATCCGGGTCAAGGTCAATCAGGTGATCGGGCCGTACCCGGAACCCTCTGACTTCGACCTCACACTCACCTGCTGACCCGCGGGCCGCACCGCCACCGACCGCGCAACACCGCGCGGGGCAAACGAGCCCCTTGAACGGATTTTCGCTCCGCCGCGGACCAGGTGGCTGCGGGCACTGGCTGCTCTGAGGCTGGACACGGCGTTCCTGCGCATTGAGGGCTTCGCGCAACTCTCGATGCCGTACGGTCTGCGAAGCTGCCGACCAAATCATGCTGTGCTCGCCGGAGAGGAACGGGATGAACTCCCGGATCATGATGCTGGTTACTCCGTTGCTGGTGGTTTCCGCCTGCGGAGGTTCGACCTCCAAGTCTGCTCCGACGCCCCCCGGTACCACCCGGACGGCGCCGACTCAGACCAGCCAGAGCGCAGCGCCATCGACTTCGGTAGCAGGCGCCTCCGGTAACCCGGTGAATGGCCCGGCCTTCTGTGCGTTCCTGACGAACCTAGAGCCACGACTGTCATCGGATGGATCCACCGCGGGTGCCGTCGCAGATCTGTCCATCGAGTTTGCCAGCTGGCTCGATTCCCACGCCGCCCAGAAGCCCCGAACGGCGGCCGACCTGGACGAAGCTTCCCAGTCGAGCTGCCCAGCCGTGCGGACCAAGGTGCTGTCCACTCTTGGAACGGACACTTTCACGAAGGCGTTCGGAGGCTAGCGAGGTACCCCATTTCTGGCGGCGCCGAAGCCGTCGAGGCTGGAAAGACGTCGAAGGTGTAGGTAGCGGTCATGTCCTTCTCCTCGACGGCGGTTGATCAATGTGGTTGCAGACGGGACACCCGTCGAGACTCATCGCCTTCGCATTGGCGACAGCGTTGTGCAGGCGC
>JBBRSE010000099.1:0-11464 GCA_038245655.1 Mycobacteriales bacterium
CGCGCGGGCGGGGCGGCCTCCCAACCGACCGTCCGGTGGGGGCCACTCGGCGGGGTTGTTAGCGACCGCGACCAGCGCCTGGCCGGAGCCGACAAGGTGGGCGGTGGGCCCTCCGAAGGTCACCAGCGTCTCGCTCATCGCGGGGACCAGCAGCAGGTTGACTCCGGCCTCGGTGAGGGCATGTACGGCCTGGGGGTTCAGCAGGTCGCGGCAGATCGCAATCATCAGGTGCCATCCGTCGGCGGTGACATAGACCCGCAACTCGGGCCATCCTGAAGGTTGAATGTCTTCGATGATCGGGTGGTCGCCGGGGGAATGCTTGTCGTGGGTAAGCGGCAGGTCATGCCCTCGCACCCTGTGGGGATCCAAAAGTCGACAAATGGCTGTGACCAGGCGCGATTTGGGTTCGAGGCGTGAGGGAGCGTCGGCTGGCTGGTCAGAGATGGACTGGGCCTGTAACGGGTGTGGGAGTCCCCGGTGCCGAATACGCTTCAAGCTCGCCGTGTCGCCTCCGTCCACCTTGAGGCGCTACCGATGTCTGCGTGGGCAATGGTTGGTGTTCAGTGTCAGCTGGCGAATGCTAGCATTGCTATCAGGGAGGTGTTATCAGATGTCGGCACTGAGCATTAGGGACCTTGACGAACGCGTGAAGCAGCGTCTGCGTATTCGGGCTGCTGAACACGGCCGGTCGATGGAGGCGGAGATACGCACGATTCTGAGCGCGGCGGTCAGCGAGCCGGCGCTGGAGACGGGACTTGGTCAGGCTCTGTTGACCCGTTTCGCTGAGGTGGGCGGGATCCGGCTCGATTTGCCACCCCGCGCGGCAGTGCCCCGGGCTGCGGACTTCTCTTCGTGAGTGCTACGACGTGATCGTGCTGGACAGCAATGTTCTGTCTGAGCTGATGCGGGGTGCACCGTCGGCTGCGGTTGTTGATTGGATACATGCCCAGCCTGCCGACGAGCTGTGCACGACCGCGGTGTCGGTAGCCGAGATTCGTTATGGCATCGCACGACTGGCCGCCGGTCGACGTCAGACCTTGCTACGTACTGCCGCGGATGAGGTGTTCGCAGCCTTCGCCGAATACGTTTTACCTTTCGATGCAGATGCGGCGCGGCACTACGCCGGCGTCGTTGTCGAGCGGGAACGTGCCGGCGTACCGATCAGTGGTTTCGACGCCCAGATCGCCGCGACCTGCCGTAGTCATCTCGCGGCACTCGCAACCCGCAACACCAACGATTTCGAACGTCTTGGGCTCGACCTGCACAATCCGTGGATCGGCATGGCCTGACTGTCGGCGCTTCTGAAGACTAGGCCCGTGGCGTTCTTTGAAAAATAGTCAATGCGATGCCTGTGGGGTTCCAAAACTGGGCGCAGAGCTCTGACGCAGCCAAATCGAATTTTCGAGCGGCACACGGCCGGCCCAACCGCTCAGCGATCGGCCGATGCCCCGCGCCGTCGGCCTTCATCCGCAACGCCGCGCCGATGACATCCACCCCGTCGGCCCGCCGCAGCAGGCACGACACCGCCAACAACACATGCGTAAGCCGGCACCCGACGCAGCGCGCCCGACGCGGCCGCAGCACCCCGACGCCGCGGACGGTCCGCTCGCTGGCATTCCACCCCCCATGGCGCCAACACCTCGCCGCACGGGCAAGCGAGCTCGCCCGTGCGGCGAGCTTCGACCTCCGACAGATCGCTACCTACCATGACCACGGGTGCCTCCAGACGGCGCCAAGCCACGGCCCTCCCGTCCGGCCAAGGAATCGGGAGGGCCGTTGCGTTACCACGACGTGATCAGCCTGCCGTCGCACCCCAACAAGGGCCGCCCGCAGGCAGCCCCATGTGATCGTCATCGCAAGTCGTGTCGCTACTCCACGCCGCTGTCGTCAACCAATGCGTCGTTCAACACCGGATAGGCGAGCCGTTCTCGGCTAACCAACAGGGCATGCGGTGCCACCGGACTCCGGGGAACACCCACAATGACCAACCCATGAGTCTCGTCAGTTGGGTCGGGCACCAGCCGAACAATGACGGCCGGGATCTTGGGGGCAGTATTCGCGGCGACGGCCTGCTGGAGCGTCAGATCCAGCCCGCGGGTCAGTTGCACTGGTTTCCATCCGGCGGCCACGTCGCGGTGCTCGTCATCGACCCCACGACGATCACTCCGCCGAGTCCGTTCGCGAACGTCGCGCAGTCCTTAGCCATTTCCACCAGCGGCTTTCCCCACCAGTCGCCCTTAAAGTCCAGATCCGGAGCCTCTGGGATTTCCGCACCAATTGCTTGGTCCACGGCCGCCCACACATCGGCGTCCTCGGCATCGAACAGCCCCGCGCTGAGGCCGAGCGCCTGCTCCACGCGCACGAAGCGGGTAGCCATCTCACAAGCTTAAGTACCCCGTCGCCCGTCCCTCCTGGCCGGTACACCGCTGCTACCGTCATGCGATGACCGGCGGTCCGGAGGTACTAGACCTACCTCCGGACCGCGGTGGCGCTACTTCTCCCGCCGAACGCCCTTGAACGGCGTCCCGTCATGCTTCTGGTCCAAGAAGCGACCTGTGTCCGTGTCACGCTTCGTCCAGTGCCCGTTCGGATTCTGGACTTGACTGCGATCCCGGACCTCGCCGCGCCGGAAGACCCGGCCGGTATTGGTGGCCATGTTGTTCACCTCCGTTCCATGTCGGATTGGCCCCGTCTGGTTGACGGGTGGTCTATTCGGGATCTGCCGCGTATCGACTCTCAAGGCCCAGTTGGTCGTGACCCTTTTCAACGACGTCGAACTGCGGGACTTTCCAGGGTGTCCGTGATGTCCTGGACTTCGGGCGGCCCTTCTGGTGCTGGCTCAGGCTGCTGTGGTTCTGGCGGTCGCTCGGTCATTTCTTCATTTGCCTTTCGCCTGAACGACGGTGATGACCGTCGTCGTGGACAAGAGCAGGAGAGCCATGACGAGCAGGCGGAGGGCTCGCTTGAACCAGCGGCCTCGAGCGGTGGCGTCGTCGCTCGCAGCCTTGACCGGGTCGGTCTCGCCGTCGCCGCCGAGATAGGCGCGCGCCATCTGCAATTGCGCCCGCTCCTTGAGGCTCCGCTGACGGAACAGCCCCCATTGTCGGCGGAGTTCGTCCGGGCTGATCACCGACACCGGCCGCAGGCTCAGTACCTTGAGGCAGCAGCTGGCCGAGGCGAAGAGCGAGATAGGCGTGGCCAAGAGCAGCGTCTTCGAGGAAAGGCCGTAGGTGACATCGTTTCTGCTGAGTCCTCCGACGGAGGACAACAGCGCAAGGAGAACGCCCAGGAAGCCCAGCAAGGTGGCGGAGCGTTGCCCAATCGTCTCGCTGCGTTTGTCATGAAGTGCAATGAGCCACCGTGCCTGCTCGGTGAATGCATCCGCCTCGCCCGGGTCGAAGTCGCGCTCCTCGGTGCTCACGTGGGGACCGCGCTGAGATGCCGGCCGGCCCCGTTGCCGGGAAGGTAGAGCCGAGTGAATTCATCGGGGCTCAGACCGGCGACTGTCGCGAGTTCCGAAGGGCTGTAGCCCCGGTCGAGCTGAACAGCGACAATCCGTTTGACGAAGCCGGGCTGGTCGCGGTCGATCTCGATCGGCTCGCGGCGCAGCCAACCCTTCTGGCTCATCTGGATATTCAGGCTGCGGCTGTCGTTGATGGAGCCGAGGTCGTGGGCCGGCGGATCAGCGCACTCATGGAAACACGCCAGTGAGGCTTGAGGCGGGCGGCCGTCGCAAGGTCGATGCCCGCGGTCAGCTGACCCCGAACATCCGCTTCAGGCATCAGAAGTTCGCTGGCGAAACTGTCCGCCTCGGCCTCTTGAGCCTCGTTCGGGACCGAGTGAAACAGCACGTGCGCTACCTCATGGGCCAACGTGAATCGTTCTCGGTCGGGCGGGTTCGCGGTGTTGGTGACGAAGATTGGTCGTTCACCAGGGACCCACTGGCTGATCGCGCTGATTTTTGGGGTTTCGAAGTCAGCCCGGACGATAACGCCACCGGCCTTCTCGATCAGGCGGCTGACGTCTCGGATCGGTCCGATGGGAACGTGCCACATGGCGCGGACAGCACGCGCCGCCTCCGCCGGGCTGCCGAAGTCATCAAGGTCGAGGGCTTGGAAGTGGTACTTGGGGACGATGTCCAAATCTCGGCTGAGTCGGGCGATCTGCATTCGGACGAGATTGAACGTCGCCTGAATCTTCCTGAGCTGGTGTTGCGGGAGCGATTTCTGCTTCCGGTGGTAGAAGCTGCTGCTGCCGAACCCGCGCACTTCGTCGACCCATTCAAAGACGTCTTTCGGAAACGCCAATGCCTGCGCGAGGTTGATCAACCGTTCGTCGGACAGGACGGTGAGGGGGACTATCTCGCTGAAATACGGGCCGTTTCAAGAGGATGCGCATGTGGAGGTGTCCGGCCGCAGGCTCGATCGACTCGAAAGTCAGGGCCGACGCCCGAGGTGTCTGAGACGGGCTTGCACCATTCGTGATGGAGTGAATTGGAGGATCCATCTGCGCGCAACGGCTTCGAACGGCAGTCAACGGTCAGAAACTGCACCAGGTAGTTGCAGTTAGATGCGTCAACCCCCTGCAGACAAAGGGTTCTTGGACAAGAGCGGCTGGCAGATGGAGGATCGATCTGGTGCAAGAACTGCTTATAAGGCCATGTCCGGCCTCCGTTTTCGGTCCAGTGCGTGTGAGCGTGCCGCGAGTGTTCAGACCGATTGTGGGAGGACACTTTGCCTGGTAAGTGGGAACCGGGATCCTTATGCAAGGACGGCGCCTTCCATCCCGTGGAGTCGTCTGACTGTGTCGGGACGGTAATTCTCGTCAGACCCATGAAGGCGGCAGGCCGGGACGGTAACGGCTGAATCAGTTCAGCGACGTTCTCAGAGCGTCGCCGCGGCCGGGTCTGCTGCCGGCACGTTCGTCAATCTGCGACGCTGGTCGCGGCGACCCAGGCGGCTCGGACTGTTGTCAGCGCTTCTTCGGGTGAGACGGTCACGATGGTTTGACTGGCGGGTTCCTCACGCCATCGTTGCGCAGTCGGCGGGGAGGTGAACATCCACGATTTCGGCGGGGCGAGTGTCGGTCCATGTTCGACACAAAGCTGCGCTGCTTCAGCATCGACCGCGCCGATTTCGGCCAGCGCCCAAAGGTCCCACAAGTCGCGGACGGCATGTCGATCCATCCACGCGACGGTCTTCCGGGCAGCGAAAGCGGCCCGCGTTGGCATGAGAAGCGTGACCGGAGGAGCGTCGTCGTAACGCTGGTACACCTGCGTTGGCGTCGTCGGCCATGGCGGATACCCGGTAGGGCTCAGCAACTGGATTCGCACCGAGATGCCGTCGTCGGTCGAGACCGCAACCGGGTCAACCTCACGGGCTTCGCTCAGACTGCGGCTCCATGACAACGTTCCGTGCGTTGCACGAAGACCGCGGTGGACCGCCCGAACCAAAGCGTCGGCGATGTCGGCGCGAGGACCAACCGCGATGAGGTCGATGTCTTCGCTCAGCCGCCCCTTCGGCAAATAGCTGCGGGCCAGGGCGGTACCACCGAAAAACACCAGTCGGTCGTTGAGCGGCCCGAGAGCGCCCAGCATCAGCGAGATGAGATGGTCGCGGCGAACCTGCTGGAAGGCGACACCGAACTGGCTGCCGATCGCCGCCGCCGCATGCGGGTCGAGGCCGCTGGGGTGCGTCATCGGGCCCATTCTCTCGCCCGCGCAAGGGCCGACCGCAGCCGTTGCGCGTCAGCGAGCTCGGCCAGCATCGCCTGGTCGCAACGCGGCAACAACGCCCGTAACGCCTCCGGGAGTTGGTCATCGGCGACACCAATAGCCGGTTGGCGGCCAAGGTCGAGCACCGTCTGCTCGACGCTCGTCACCAGCGCACGACCCAGTTCGGTGGTGACGGGTAGGACGTCAAGCCGGCTGGTGTCGCGTTTGACGAACTGGATCCGTCCAGGGCGATCGAGCAGCTCTATCGCATCATGTCGAGAGGGTGCGGCAACGATCGCCGTGCTCAGTGCGCGCGGGATCGCACCGTGAACACGGGCAGCCGAAACACCCATCAGCGGCGCACGCGCCGGGGCGAACCTCGCCGCGGCGATACCTGCCGCGGTTGCCTCCAATGAAGGCATCCAATCGGTTCCCGCAAGCTCCTGGGGCACTACGACGTAGTAGCCCCACGCCGGCCGGTGCAGCGAACCTGCCTGCTCCAACCGGGCGAGCTGGGGACGGGGATGGGCATAGGCGACCGCGGCGTCCTGCGCCCGGAATGTGCGTAGCGGCTTGGACGCCAACACCCGCGGCACAGCCACCTGGGCGCGACGGCGTCGGGTACCGGTGGCTGCTGAGACCCGCATGGTTATCTACCTCTCGACAACGAGCTATGCCGGAAGTGTACCTTCTGACAGTACAGATCCGAGGATCTTAGGATCAGGAGTGATGCTAACTAGAGGGGTTGCTTCGGCGAGGCGGAGTCGGTGCACGACTCGGAGAGCATGCCGACAGCCGGACACGGTCTTCAGACACGTTGCGTTCCAGCTGCCTCTGAGACCCTGACCATTGAGTTCTAGATTTTCAGCCTCAAGATCAACTCCCGTATGGCGCTCGTATGGCGGGAGCTCGCAGCTTTTGGTCGTAACGCCGCTGACCGCCGGGGGCCTTGCAGGCACCGCTCGGCCGGCTGTTAGGCACCGACGGCAAGAAGGCGATCGCAGAATGCGGTCACGGCCAACATGCCGTCCGCCGCGATCTGTGCGGGATCTTCCTCGGGATGGTCAAGCAGGAACTGGTCGGCGTAGGCGCGGGTTCCCTGGCTAGCGAGATCGGCGAAGTTGGCCCGCAGGTCCACGAGCCAGGTGCGGGCGTCCGCCGCCGCATTCGGGAAAGGTGCGCGGACGACGTCTGCGCCGTTGCTCTCGGCGTCGTTGTGCAGCAGCACGAACGCGATGTCGTACCAATCGCGGGGCTTACGCCGGCCCGCTGCCGCGGCGACTTTGGCCATGAGGAACCCGGCGACTCCCGTGACGAGGATGACCGCAGAGCGCGCGACGTCGGCGTCGACGGCGTGCAGGGTGCGCTCGTGCGCGTCCTTTGACGCGTACCCGGTGCCCCGCAGGTTGGCTGCGCCAAGTCTCTGGCTGCCGTCGAACATGACTGTGGCGCCTTGGGGCTCGGTGTCGAGGTCGGCAAGAAGCTCGAACTTGATCTCGGCTTTGTGGCCTCTGGCGGTGCGCAGTTGCCAGCGCCAGACCCGCTCGTCGTCCGGCGTAAATCCCGCCTCTGTCAGCGCCTGCTCGAGTCGGCCCGCGTTTGTGGCACCGCTTGCGATCTCCAGATCGACCTGGACGTCAACGTCTGTCGTGCCCGCGTGCCGGTAGGGGGACACCGAGCAGAGCAGCTGGGGCACGAGGCCTCCCAGCAGAACGAACTCCGGGGTAGCGCCGTAGGGACCGACGACCCGGAGCAGCGCGAGTTCGGCGGCAGCGCGGGCTTCGGATGAGCGTTCGGGATCAGCTGAGGTCACGGCTCATCACCTCCCGCAGGTGTTCGGCAGCTTGCTCGCCACGGACGCCGGCGGTGAGCAGGTCCGCGTACACCCGGGGCCACGGGACGCTGCGGATGCCGGGTCCGATGGTGCGCGAGAGCCTTCGGGTGATGGTCGACGGGAACGGGCGCAGAGTGAGCCGGCCGCCGTCGAGCGTGCGCAGGCCCGCCCGGTGCGATGTGTCGGCCAGGGTTGCCGGGGTGTCTGCGTCGACGTAGACCGCCAGTGGTGCGATCTGGGTCTGCAGCGGAGCGAGGACGGCGGCGCTGAGCGCTCCGGTGGCCGCCCAGTCAATGCCATTCTCGCTCCAGAGCCCGCCAGCCTCCGCGGGCCCTGTAGGGGATTGCGCCAGAGGGCGCCAGCGCGCACTTCGAGGGCGGGGCGGCGTGCCTGGACGGCGTCGCTATACGCGGTCAACAACTGGGCCACGTCGGTCACGACCCGGCCGGAGCGTCGGCCTCTAGCGGCTGGCGCGGCCAGCAGCCCGGTGTGGGTCAGCTGATTCAGGGCTGGGCCGATCGTCCCAGGAGAGGCGCCGGTGGCGTCACTGAGGGCGTGGACGGTGGCGGGCACGCCGAGTAGCAGAGCCTCCGCCGTCCCGATCGTCGACTTGGTCCAGCGGTCGGCAGCCCGATTCGGCGGTGCGTCCTGCCCGCTGCGTGAGACGACGACGTTGCCGGCCGCGAACTCGGCGGCGCCTGACTCGCCAAGCCCAGCCGATCCCGCGCGTTGCCGCCGTCTCCCGAGCTCCGGTGGACATGCGCGGGGCCATCAGTACGTCGGGCGCGGGGCTGTGGGCGAGCCGGTCTTCGACGGCCCGCACTGAGCCACTTAGGCAGCGTGGTGAAGGTTCAGATCTTGAGGTTGCTCATCGCCAAGCCACCAGCCACCCGGCATGAGCGCCGCCAACTGCCGGATGCATCGTGCTTTGGCCTCCAAGCGCGCCGACTCGAACTCCTTGGTAGCGGCTAGCGCTGCTCGCTCGTCAGGCGTAGGGCAGTGCTGGTCCTTCCAGCGGCCGATCCCGGCTTGTGCCGCTCGATAATTCGATCCGGGTGTCAGGCGGCGTGGTGGTAATTCGTTGATGGCGCTGCCGGTTCGGCCCGTCGCCGACCTCGACGCCCACCGGACCCGGCGACATTCCGCCCTGGGCAACCTCGTCAACGAGTACCACCACGTGCCTGAGCCCAGGACGAATTACCGAGCGGCACAGGTTCCAAAACTTGGCGCAGCGCTCTGAGCAGGCAAAATCGAATTTCGAGCGGCACAACTCGATCTCGACAATGGTATTCGGTTGTAATACAGTCGTCGGGTGGCCGAAGAACGGTTCGACCCCGACCTGCTCGATGAGCAGGACCCGTTCGAGGTCGACGCTCAGGCCGCACACCTGTTCAAGCATCCGCACCTGGGGCTTGCGGATATCGACGACGTGTGGTCAAGCGACCCGCTGTTCTACCCGGCCAAGCCGCCGGCGCATTGGCTGATGTGCGCGGAGGTTTCCGGACGGGTGCTGGTCGTGCCGCTCGCCCCGTCACGTGGCGGCGATCCGCACCGCTGCCGCCCGATCGGCTGCTACCAGGCCGCAACAGCACTAGCCACCCAATACCGGAGGGACCGATGAGCACGAAAAAGCCGATGACACCTGAGCAGGAGTACGACTACTACGCCGATGCGGACAACCAGCAGCCCCAAGGACCACCACGGCGGCGGCAGTCGCGCCTGTCCCAGATAGTGCCCGTCCGATTCCCGCCGGAGCTACTTGATGAGATCCGCCGTCGCGCCGAAGCCGACGACCGGTCCCTGTCCTCCTGGATCCGCCGCGCTGCGGAGCACGAACTGAGCAACTCGGCCTGACGCCGCACAATCGGGCCCGCCCAAACGGGTTCCTCTGCGCGACGACAACCTCACGTCATCGACGGCGCTGGACCGCATGACGACGGGGTGTCAGCGTGCAGTGTTGAGTTGGCGTCGCGGACGCACCGAAGCGCTTTATAGGGCGGACTCAGAGGTGGCCGCGAGCGCTTAGAAGGCGATGCGGAGGTGCTCGGGAGTCGGTTCTCCAGTGGCGATCTCGTCGTGGCCGCGACGCGGGTTCTGAATGAAGGCTGTTGGGTTCCAAACTTGGCGCAGGGCTCTGAGCAGGCAAAATCGTATTTTCGAGCGGCACAGGCCAGAAGGCCTTCCTCGCGGCCCTCGAACTCGGCGAGCCGGCCCGGTTCTTCGATTTCACCGTCCCCACCGACTACTCCGCCGCCGCCACCGGCGCGAGCCCCTGTGGACGTGTAGTAACACGATCCCAACGCGCCCTGCCCGCAAAACCCCACGTCAGAACCATGATCACGCCATTCGTGTGCTCATCATCTGCGGAAGTCCGGACTGGGGCAACAGTCGCCAAGCCCGGTGGTGCCGACACGGTTGCCGATCGATAGCCCAGATCCACTGCAACCCGGCGCGACGACAAGCTCGGCGGTTTAGTTCACGAGTACCGATTGGTGGCCTGACCTGGCCGGACGGGATTCTCGACACCCACAGGCACGCCCACGAACTAGCAGCTCCATACGGATCAAGGCACGGCTTTTCACGGCCGTCGTGAAGTTCGTCCTGCTCGCGATCATCGTGCCGATCGCGGCCGGTGAGATTCCTCATCGCCAGCGAAGACGCGTGGCCGAACCTCCGCCTCCGAAGTAGCGCGGCAGTTCTGGGAGCTGCAGCAGCCCCCTGCGGCCGCAGCGTGTGCGCCGCGACCCTCCTCCATTCGCTGAGTCAGACGTCCAACAAACAGGTGCCGGCCCAAGAGAATGATCCGCCCTTCGCGAAACATCCGGCGAATCTCAGCTCGATGGGTTCGACGCTCCGTCCGAAGCGATTAGCTGAATGGGCGTCGCGATGACCTTGCCGTGCCGCTGGAGTCGTGGGTGACGGTGACGGTGACGTGCGACGGACGATGAAGACCGCCGGGTGTCAGTATGAGTAGAAAGCCCTTGTGTCCACCCGCCCGGGCAGCTGCCTTGCGGCTCGCTACCGCAGTTTCCGGACAGCGGCTCTGACGTTGTCACCCGACGGTCTGAGGACATCCTGCGCCTGTGGCTGCGGTGCGCAAGGGACTTTGGGCCCTATGCAGGCAGTCAGGCGGTCAGCGGCGCCCTGCGCCCGACAAACCCGCTGGTGGCTACTCCGGATGACTCGGCTGTGCACGGATTCGTCGGGAAACTCTGAGCCGTGCATCGCTGCCAGGAGCTTGAGCTCGATCGGCTGTCTGGTGGGCTCTTGATGGACGAGCTGAGCCGCCGCGTTGGCGCCGTCGCGCCTGTCGGGTTCGCACAGTCGACGCACCGCTGTGAGCAGGCTGAATCGAGTTTTCGAGCGGCACACGATCGGGACAGCTGTCGCCCGTCGTAATGGGCGCACGTTCTGAGGCACGTTACGGCGGCCGGGTGGACGCCCGAGCCGCTGTCCGGCGTAGGGCGACCTCCGCCAGCGAGGGTCGTTGTTAGACGAGCAGATCGGATGTTCGGTCGCTCTCGTGCGCGTTTGGAGTGGAGGTAGATCGGTCCTTTTGTGGAACGCGCTCAACTTGCGATCGTTTGGGCAGGACGTCCGCGCCGGCGTTCACGTCGCGGTGGTCCTCGACCTCGACCTCCGGGCCACACCAGCGCATACGCCCAGGCGGTTGAGCTCGTCGATGGTGCCTTGTGCGAAGGTGACGAGGTCGGGAACGGCGTCGAGGTCACCGACGACGTCGAAGTTGAGGTGCCCGGCGTAGGAAAGGACGCCGACGCTTAGCCTCGATCCGTGGACCCGCCGCTCGGATGATCTTCGTGCGTGTTGTTGATCATGGTGGGTGGTGGCTGCGTGGGCGATCTGCTGGTTTGCCCAGCTTTTCCATGATGGGTTTCGGATCGGGCCCTGAATGGGGC
>JBBRSE010000100.1:0-11347 GCA_038245655.1 Mycobacteriales bacterium
CGCTTCCGGCACCAGCTTTTCCTGCGGCTATTCCCCCATCAGCTCTTCGGGATGATCGAGGTTGTCGGGGTCGACGCTGGGTTCCGGCCCAGTCCGCTGCGTCCCTCCTGCCAGCTCGTCTGCTTGCTCGTCGGGAACTGCTATGTCGACATCCCCGTGGGGCTGGGTACGGATCGCTGGGTTGCTCATGAGCTTGCCAATACCCCGGCGCCGCCGTTCCCATCCGAGAGCTGTTATCCGAGTACGACCGTCCAGGCGACGAAAGCGCTGGCGACCGTGTCCGTTGTGGCGGTGACGCCCCCGGCGGGGCCGGCTGCTAGGGGCCCGGAGTCCGACGCGAGCGAGGTGATCCGGCCGGTGCCCGTGCCGTATGCGGTGGAGCGCACGCTCTGACTCGCCGGAGCGGTCCAGCTGTTCACGGTCGATGACTTGGCTGACCAGACAGAGACGGCCACATCGCCGTTTGCCGGCACCGCTGCCGCCGGTGTGCTGTACGCGGACGCCGTGCCGACGGCGATGCTCGCAGCCTCGTTGACGACCGGGTTAGTGGCATTCGTCCCGGAGTAGGCCAGGAGCTGGACGCTGCCGTGATAGACCGCGCCGAAGGTGACGGTCACCTGCGAGCCAGGGTCAGCGCTGGTGGCCACCCGGCGCCACAGGGTGGTCGTGATCGACGATGTGGTGGCGCTGTCCACCCGCGTCCACCCCGCAGGCGCCGTGAACGAGCCGGCCGCCGCGCCGGATGCCACCAAAAGCATGCCGTTTCCTGCTTTCACTGCGGCTGGGATCGTCACCGACTCGGTCGTGGCATTCCCGGTCGTGGATGCGGCGCCGACGAAGGAGACCGACACCGGCGGCTGCTGCGCCAACGGCATTTGATTCACGTACGGGTCCTGCCCGGCGGCTTTCACCCCCGCCAGACTCGACGGTGAGGCGCCCATCTGGTATTGGCAGTCGCCGCCCGGATTGTCCCACTTGGTCACGGCCTTGATGTCGGGGAAGGCCGTCTTCAGCTGCTGGGGGATTGCTTGATACCAAGCGCCCTGCGAGCCGGGGTTGCCGCTGTCGTACGCGGCCCCGTACTCGGAGATCGACTCGGGTTTGCTGGGGTCAATGCCCGCGGCAGCCGCGTGCCCGTCGTGCATCCAGGTGTACATGGGCCCCACCGGGTCCGCGAAGCTGCCGGTCAGTACGTTGCGGGTGGGATTGCAGGAGGTGGTGGAGTACGCGTCCCAGGACACCCAGTCGACCACGTCGTTGCCGGGATAGAAGCTCGCGTAACTCGAGAAGTTCGCCGACCAGCCGGTGACGGTCCAGACCCAGACGACGTTCGTGGCGCCGTTGGCGACGAAGAGGTCGTGAACGTGGCGCCAGGCGGCGACGAACTGCGCTGGCGTGCCCCGCGTCGACTTGGTCTTGACGTCGGGCTCGTGCTCGAAGGTCACGTACACCGGCGCGTGTAGCGAGGTCACTCCGCGCGCCTGCGAAGCCAGGCCGGCGTCAGCCTTGCCGCCAGCGATGTCGGCGTAGCTGTAGGGCCGCGACTCGATGTTGACCTGCAGTAACCGCCCTTCGGCGACCTCGCTGCGTTCGTCGGCGGTGGGAAGCGTGTCACCGGTCCAGTGGAAGTGGTAGCCAATGTCGAACTTGCGGCCGACCTGCGTCTCGTCCGCACGAAGCGTCGCCGCGGAACCGTCGGGCGTCGAGATGCCCCAGAGCACCCCACATGACGGCACGCCGTGTGCCTGCAGCGTGCCGCATGCCCCCGCCTGCGTCGCGGGCGCGACACCGAGCAGCACTCCGGAGGCTAACAAGGCGCTGCAAGCGAACCAGATGCCCCGTCGTCGTTTTACCACTGCCGGCTCCTTACGCGTCAATTGTGGAAAGGTAACAGGCCTCGAAGAGCTAGCCGGCTACAAGCCGCGCACCGGACCCGCGGTGATGCAGACCGGCGCTGCTGGAAGTGGGTGACATGCAGGCCAGGAGCGATCTCGCCACCTGCGCCGTGGTGCTCGCGGGCGGCACCGGCACCAGGATCGGCCCGGGACTGCCCAAACAGCTGATCAAGGTGGCCGATAAGACCATTATCGAGCACACGCTCGATGCCCTGCAGAGCTGCGATGTCATCGACGAGCTTTACGTGGTCATGAGCGTGACCCACATCGACACGCTTTCCGAATTACTCGGTTCCCGCTATTCCAAGCTTCGCCGGATCCTGGCCGGCGGGGCGACGCGTAGCGACAGCACCCGTGCCGCGCTCGCGGCGCTCGGCGAACGCGAATGCAAGGTCCTGCTGCACGACGCGGTACGTCCGTTCGTCGACGACCGCATTTTGGGCGACTGCGTTCGGGCCCTGGACCATGACGACGCGGTGAACGTCGTCATCGAGAGCTCCGACACGATCGTCGAGATCTCCCCGGACGGCGCTGTTGTCGCTACCCCTGACCGCAGTCGGCTGCGCCGCGTGCAGACCCCTCAGGGGTTCTTGCTGTCGACTGTCCGGGAGGCGTACCGGGTGGCCGCCGAGGCGAACTTCAGCGGCGCCACGGACGACTGCAGCGTCGTCCTGCGTTTCATGCCCGGCACCCGGATCGCTACCGTTGACGGTTCGGAGGAGAACATCAAGATCACTCGTCCGCTGGATCTGATCATCGCGGACTGCCTTTTCGGGCAGTCAGACCGAACCCGGCCGGGGAACTGAGCTGCCCGTTTACGGCGTCAGGAACACCCCGCGGCCGGTCCAGCTGCCGCCCGCCCTGGTGTCCTGCACGCTCCTGCTCGTGACATTGCTGCCACTCCACGACGCCCGGTAAAGGCGCCCGGAGAACCTTGAGGCGTTCCAGAGGCTCCCGTTGGAGACGAACATCCCGGCGGCAGCCGAGAAGTTGACCAGACCGCCGTGGTTAGGGTCGCTCACGGTGATCCGCTGCGGGCTGATGACGCCGCCGGTCACCTGAGTGGACGAAGGCGTTCCCGCCGTATCCGGCGAGAACGCCCGGCGGAACAACCTCCCATCGCCGCTGAGCGTGTAGTAGATGGAACGGTTGGCGTAGAACATGCCCGTGATATTGGGAATCTCGCTGTAAAAGCTGGTCACGGTGCCCTGGTAGGTCTGGGCGCCGCCGGAACCGGTTTGCACGCCCGACCAGTACGGGTCGTTGTAGGGGTCGACCAGCAGCTCGGGGCCGAAGTTGCGCCCGTCGAAGGTCCGGTAGTAGAACTTGCCGTCGGACTTGCCGTACCAGACCCGGCCGTTGAGCATGAAGGCCCCGCGTACCTGGCTCCAGGTGATACCCCCGCCGTTGGACGGCGAGGTGATGGCGCCGCCGGAGCCCGTCGCCGGGTTGAAGTTGTTGGCAGCCAGCCTGTTGTCGGCCGAGTTCGTCCAGGTTCCGGCCTTGAACACGATGCCGGGACGGCCGGCGTTATCGCCGACAACGGCCCGGCCGCCGGCGTACGGGAAAAACGCCAGCTTCTGCCGCAGGTAGACCCGGCTACCGGAGCATCCGCTGCCGCTGCCGGCACCGACGCAATCGGTGTCACTGCCGACCCAGATGCCCGTTGCGGTGCCGTAGATGACCTCGGCGCCGTGACCACGCGGATTACGACCGGGGTTCCAGCCGAGCGGCTCACCGTTGACCGGGTCGAGCGCGGCGATGCTCGGCCGTGGAACGGCGCCGCTCGCCGGGCTGTCCTGACCGTAGGGGTTGTTCAGCCAACGCATGTGACCGCCGACGTAGACCGCCGCTTTGGTCACGTAGACCGAGTAGATCGAGTCGGTGCCGGTGTCATTGACCCAGGCCCGCGGCACGTTCTGACCTGTCGCTGACGCGTCGAACCGGGTCGCGGCATCGCAGCTGTCGAACGTGCCCCGCGTGTAGCCACCCGTGGAGGCCACGACGAAGTAGCTGCCGTCCGGCGCCCAGGCGATGTCCTGCGTGTAACTATCGAACGACCGGTAGAAACACGCCGGGGCGAAGGCGTTGGTGTTCCAGTTCGGGTCCACCGTGGGCAGCGCGGTCGTCATCCTGATCGAGACGATCTGGTCACGCGCGTAGCCGGTCTTGTTCGTCGAATCGGTCGCGTGGTTGAAGTTGCCGCCGACGATCGCGCGCGATCCGTCCGGCGAAAGCGCAATGGCCGTCGCACCGACCGGACTCTGGATGGCCCCCGCGATCTTGCCGAAGTTGTGGTGGCCCGACAGCTGGATCGCGAAGTAGGGCTCGACCGCACCGGTCGTGGCATTGATCGACGCCAGCCCGTTACGGGCCTGACCCCCGACAGCCGTGAAGTACCCGCCGATCAACAGATGCGTGCCCTGCAGCACCAACGACTTGATGATGCCGTTCACGACCGGCCTGAAGGTCGTGACGAGCTGCCCGTTGTGCACGTTGAAGAGCGCGATGCGCTCGGAGACGCCACCGGCCGTCGTGAACTTGCCTGCCGCATAGACACCGGCGCCGTTCGCCGAGGTCTGAATCGCGTCGACCTCACCGTTGACGACCGGACGGAAACCCGGGTCGAGCACTCCGGTCGTCGGGTCGAACGCCGTCAGGTAGGGGCGGGTTTGGGTGGATGCGCTGCCGGAGCCGGGCTTGGGTACGGAGGTCACGGTCGTGAACGAGCCGCCGACGAGCAAGCGGTTGCCCACCTGAGCGATCGACTCGACAGCACCATTCTGGAAGTTAGGTGTGTAGGCATAGGGCACCGTGCTGGCGACCACATTCGAATCCGCCGCCGGATTGGTCGGAGGCGTACACGCAACTGCTGTCAGGGCCGTTGTGACTGCCACGGCGACAAGAGCCGCAGTCCGACGAGTGCGCTTCAGGAACATTCCCACCCCAACCGATCCAAGATCGTCATCCGATGCACGAGACATAACCATACGGAGTCTGCTGCGTGTGGACCGCAAAGCGCGCTTTGTAGGCTTCGGCTCCGCGCATTGATCAGGGCCAGGCGCTGCACTCGAGCATTTCGACCAGCGCGGCCTCGCGTCCAGCCTCCGCTCGTGGACAGCGATCCGGGACCGAACATGCGTCGATATTCGGTTCGGCACGCTTTATATCAAGGCGCTCCGCGTCGATACGGCAGGGAAAGCAACACGTCCTGCCGACGCCGAATCCTGCCTGGCGGGGCGCCATCTACCTGAACGGCAGGAGCGGGGGACCCAATCGTGGCCCGCCGTCAGCGGGCTTGGGGTGAAGGCCTTTCCAGGAAAGGCCGGGCGTTCCCGTCCGAACCCGACAGCTCACCTCGCAGGCGGCCAGGAGACCCCATGTCTGCGACGGAAATTGTTGGCGCGCGCACGCGAGAAGACGCCCCGAAACATCGTCCCCTGCGCGGGAAGATCGTCATCGCCGCTCTAGTAGGGGCTTCGGTGGCGTTTGGTGGCGCATCCGGATGCGCTCCAACGGTCACGGGCGATGTCGTTACGCTCGCCGCCCATCAGGAGGGCAAGCCTTACGGCTACGGCGCTGCAGGCCCGAACTCCTTTGACTGTTCGGGCCTCGTGCAATACGTCTACCGGCAGGCCGGACGCAGCGAGCCGCGGACCGCCCAGCAGCAGTACAACGCCTCGCGGCACCTGTCCGTTCTTCAGGCGGGCCGCGGCGATCTGGTCTTCTGGGGCGCCCCGTTTCGGGTTTACCACGTCGGCATCTACCTCGGAAATGGTCAGATGATCGACGCTGCCCACACCGGCACGAGGGTCAGGCAAGAGCGCGTGTGGCCGGGAGCCTCGTACGGGCGGTTTGTGCGCTGACCCTCGACTTGTTCAATACACTCCGCGCCCGGTGAGCACGGCTCCGGCGGTGCGTCCGAGGATGAGCAGGTCCAGGACGAGCGACCAGTTCTTAACTGGCAGTAGAGGTCGAGGCGTACGGCCCCTTCCCAGGTCAGGTCGGAGCGCCCGCTGACCTGCCACAACCCCGTCAGGCCCGGCTTTACGAGGAGCCGGCGGCGGGAGGCACGCAACGGCAGCAGCCATTTCCACCGACAAATGGTCGCTCACGGCCACGATCACCGACCAAAACTCGGTGCTTCTGGTCGACGGCCGTCGCTGACGCCGGAGAAGCCCAACGAGGCGTTCACGGTGACGCTCTTCTCGCCGACGAATGCCACGATCGCCGACCCGAACGGATCAGGGGTCATCCGCAACACCTGATCACCGCTCGGCTGTGGAAGCGGGCCTGTCCCGCTTCCACAGCCGGCTGATAGCTAGCCCCGGCACCGTGTGAGGGTGGCCCGCTACCGCACCCTCGACGGCCTGCGGGGCTTGGCTGCGCTCGTGGTGGTTTTCCATCACGGCCTGCTGACCTCGCGGGTGCTGGCGGGTACGTACCGAGGCGGGAGCGCGTCCGGCTTCGACGGGCTTCTCGCTCGCACGCCATTGCATCTGTTCTGGGACGGCACTGGTGCGGTGCTGGTCTTCTTCGTGCTCTCCGGGTTCGTCCTGACGCTCGGCTTTCTCCCGCAAAGCCGGCCGCGTTGGATGAGCTACTACGTCAAGCGATTGCCACGGCTGTACCTCCCGGTGTGGGCGGCCCTCGGGTTCGCTGTGGCGCTGGCAGCGCTCGTCCCGCGCGTGGTGACGGCGAGTCAGAGCTGGTGGATCAACGCGCATGCCGCGTCGACGACCGTGACCATGGTCGGCCGCGACGCGCTGCTGTGGGCGAATCCGAGCCTGCTGGACAGCCCGCTCTGGTCGCTGCGGTGGGAGGTCGCGTACTCGCTGCTGCTGCCGGTGTACGTCGCGGTGGCCATCCATTGGCGGCGGCTGGCGTGGCTGAAGATCCTCGGATCGCTCCTGCTGGTGGGGGTCGGATCGAAGACGGGGCATGCGTCTCTGCTCTATTTGCCGGTCTTTGCGCTGGGTTCGGTGCTGGCGGTCGAGCAGAAGCGCGTAGCGGCGGGAATGGCCCGCGCCGGGCGCTACGCGTGGTGGGTGATGGCCGTGCTCGGCGGCGTGGCGCTGAGCGCGAACTACACGTTCGGCCCCTATGCGCAGTGGGTGGACCGGCCGCTGCGGTCGGCGGGCGCGGCGCTCATCGTGCTGCTGTTCCTGCAATGGAGCCGCCTCAACGGGCTAGCGCGAAACCGGACGGTCCAATGGCTGGGCAGCATCTCGTTCAGCTTGTATCTGGTGCACGAGCCGATCGTCGTGAGCGTGGATCGGCTGCTGCCGGGCGATAATCCGTGGGAGGTCCTAGCCGTCGCGCTCCCGCTCGCTTTGCTTGCTGCAGCAGCATTTCACCGCGCGATCGAGGTGCCGTCGCTGGCTGTCTCGCGCTGGGCCGGGCGTATCGAGGCGCGGCCGACCGAATTCTGGGCTTCGGATCGCAGCGCTGGCAGGCTTGGGGCGTGAGCATTCGGCGCCGCTCGGTGCCCAGCACTTCCCGTGTTCCTCACGGCGTAGCGATAGGTCAGTGGCTTTTGTGCGGACGGCAGATTGCCTCGACTTGAAGGTCGCGAGCGATTTCTCCCGGTTTACCCGCGGCAGGACTGTAGCCCTCACCTTGCCCGGGTGACCGCCGATGGGTGCGCGACGCCCTCCTCGCAGGTGGGCAGCTACGGCATCTCGCGGGCCGTCAACTCGGGGGACCCCAAAATGCCGTCAGAATCGTCGGTTAGTGCACACGCCCAGCGTCGCACCGGATTTTCCGCAGCCGTCGCTCTCAGCGCGGCCGCCGCTTTTGTCGGGCTGCCGCTCGTCGCCGCCATGCCCGCGTCCGCGATTCCGCTGGCGACCCAGACCGTCACGTTCGAGGTCTCGGGCGCGCAGGGAGCCGGAGTCGGCGGGGCGGGCGGGGTCGTGACAGCCAGCAGGACACTGGCCGTCGGCGCCGTCATGACGCTGTCCGTTGGAGGTTCGGCGGGCTTCAACGGCGGCGGCGCCGCGGGCCTGCCGGACGGCACCGGCGCTGGCGGGGGAGCCTCAGACGTCAGGATCGGCGGCACCGGCCTGGACGATCGCGTACTCGTGGCTGGCGGTGGAGGTGGAGTCGGCGGTGCGTCGATGCCGGGGTCCGCTCAGCCTGGCGGCGCGGGCGGGGGAGCCGGTGCCGGTGCGGTCGGCGGCACCTGGACCTTTGACGGCGATCAAGGCGGCGCTGGTGGCGGCGGTGCGAGCGGGGCCACCGGTGGCACAGGCGGTGCCGCTGCTCTGGCCGGCGCGTGCGGACCCGAGGCAGCGGGCGCTGATGGATCTCTCGGAACCGGCGGGACGGGCGGTTCGGGTGCAGGTACGGCCTCCGGAGGCGGCGGAGGTGGCGGCGGCTACTTCGGCGGCGGGGGCGGCGCGAGCAGCGGCGAGACCTGCGCGTTCCCAGGAGGTGGCGGCGGTGGCGGTGGCGGCTACGTCGATGCGAGCTTTACGGGCTTGGGCTCCAGTGCCGGCGCGCATAGCGGCGACGGTTCCATTCGAATCTCGCTCGACGGTGGTGCCAGCTGGGTGAGCTATGGCTACCTCGGCGCGCAGGACACGTACACGGTTCCCACGCGGCCCAACCCGATCTCGCTGACCCCGACCCGGGTCGCGGCTGACGGCGGCGACCACTTCCTCATCAGCGGCGACCATCTCGACGGGGTCGACGGCGTGACCGTGGGCGGCATCGCGGCCACGTTCGTCGTCACCAGTGATGGCTTCGGCACCCTGGACGTCGTCACGCCGAGCTCGATCGCCCTCGGCCCCAACACGGTGCACGTGCATTCGGCGGCCGACGGCCCCGCGACGAAGGACCTGACTATCACCGGATTCCGCGTCCCGCACGTCAACACCGTCACTCCCGCGGTCGCCGACGTCGCTGGAGGGACCACCGTCCACCTCAGCGGCACGGAGCTGCTCGGCTCGACCCTCACCATCGACGCCGTTCCGGTCAGCGTGACGGTCACCGACACTGACATGTCGTTCGTCGCCCCGGCGCATCCTGCGGGCGATGTCGCGCTGGTGATCGACAACGCAGATGCCGGCACCAACGCCACCCTGACGTACGACAGCCCACCAACCATCAGCTCGTTCGATCCCGCTGGTGGGCCACTCACCGGTGGGCAGACGCTCACGATCGACGGTGATCACTTCGTCGGCACCGCGACGGTGAACCTGGGGTCGCACCTGCTGACCCCGTCGACGGTCATGCCGACGCAGATCACGGTTGTCGTACCCAGTGTTTCCAGCGCGGAGAACGATGCCGTGTCGGTCACCACCCCACTGGGCACGGCGATCGCAACCGGTGAGTACGAGTACCGCGCCGCTCCGACCGGAACCTTCGACCAGGCGTACGGGCCCAGCTCCGGCGGCAACACCGTCATCGTGAGCGGGACGGATCTGGCGGGGGCGGTGGTGGCCGTCGACGGGCAGCCACTCACGCCGGACAGCACGACCGCGACCACGGTGACGCTCACCATGCCGGCGCACGCGGCGGGCGACGTTCCCGTGGTGGTGGCTACGGATGGCGGCACCATTCCGCTGACGTATCACTACTGGGCGGCGCCGACGGTCACGTCGGTCTCGGCGAGCAGCGGACCGGTGGCCGGAAGCTCGGTGACGCTCGTCGGCACCGGTTTTGACGCGCCTGGGCTGGTCGTGATGATCGGCTCGACGCAGCTGGCAGCCACCGCAACTGCGACCACGCTGACGTTTACCGTGCCGGCGCATCCTGGCGGGTCCACGCTCGTCGTTGTCAGCACGGTCGGGGGAAGCGTGTCGTCGTCCTTCCGGTATGTCGCGGCGCCGGATGTGCCGGACCGGCTCGACGTGGGGCTCGTCGGCGGGCCCGTCACGGTGGACGGTACGGATCTTGACGGCGCGGTTGTGACGGTCAACGGGGTCGCGACTCCCATCACCGACGCGTCAGATACCGCCTTCACCGTCACCGTGCCGCCGCATGCCGCGGGGGACGGGCAGATCTTCGTCACGACGGTGGGCGGGGGGGCCACGACAGTGCTGCATTACCAGGGGACTCCAGCGCTTACGTCGGCTACTCCTTCGCCCGTGTCGGACGCTTTTCCGACAACCACGATCTCGGGCACGGACCTCGTTGATCCCGCGCTCGTGACAATCGACGGCCAGGCCGCGTCGATCGTTTCCTCGACTGCTTCGTCGTTGACCGTCATGGCGCCGGTATTGCACCTGGGGCGGTACGCGGTGTCGGTAGTGACGACGGGTGGGACGGCTCGCGCTGCTGGGCTGTACGCGGTGACGGAGACCGCATCGGTCACGCTGTCCGACGATTCCGTGGCACGCGCTGTGCAGATCAAGGTGAGCGTGCGCGGCTTCGACCCGGGCAGCGAGGTGACGCTCGTACTGCATTCGGCGCCCGTCGCCATTGGCACGCTCACAGCTGGTCCGGATGGGCGGGGGACCGTCACGGTCACCATCCCCGGGGACGCGACTGCGGGCTCGCACATCATCGAAGCGGCCGGGACGGACGTCGCAGGGGCCACTCAGAGGGTGTTCGCTGCGCTGACCGTCGCCGCCGGACCCATCATCACTCCGGATTCGTCGGTGTCAACTGGCGCCGCGGTGCTCGTTGATGGGTCTGCGCCGGCGGACGGATCGTCGACGTTGCCGTACACCGGCTTCGATTTCGGTGGGGCTGTGGGTCTGGGGTTGCTGTCGTTTGGTGGTGGGGTCGGGCTCGTCGTTGTGGGGCGGGTGCGGCGTCGGAGTCGGCGAGGGTAGCTCGGCCTCGCTTGGGGCGTGGGTGGGTCGGAGCCAGAGTTTCCGGTCGCTAAGGCAACTCGGGTGCTTCGCGCGTTTCGTCCTCGAGGCGCACCGCGACATGGGGATCAGTGACACTGCCAGCGCGGGCTTTAGCGCCGTTTCCCGGTGGCACTGCGACAGTCGGAGCCCAGCCCTTCCGTGTGAGTTGCTGGTGCTGCTGATCCGATCGCGCTGGCAGCGGCTGCTGCCCATGCTGTGGGCCACGACGATCAGCGGATCGTTGGTTCGGCCTGTCCGGCGGCTTAGCGGATCGCGCCGCAGACCTTGGCGCCGATACCGCTGGCCGCGCCCTGCTCGGGCAGGTAGCCGAACACGTCGCCGAGGAACTCCGCGACCCCGCGGTGCAGCGCCCGCCAGGCGGAGGAAACGCTCAGTGACTCGTACTCGGTTGCTCGGGGGGTCGGCGCCTTTCCCAGGCCGCCGGCGGCGACGGAGTTAACGACCTCCTGCTCGGTGTCGGGCTGCCTGCGGCGCGCTGCGCTAAGCCCCCGAACACGAGGGCGGCGAGCGCCCGGCCGACGGAATTCTGGGCACTGCCGAACGACGAGCATTTGAAGCGCTCCGCCTGACCTATCGCTGCCAGGCCACCGATAAGCGCGCAGCGGTCTCCGAGGCGGCACTCGAACC
>JBBRSE010000101.1:0-10717 GCA_038245655.1 Mycobacteriales bacterium
CGGTGGCGTCACGTGATGATCGGTGCAACAAAACTGCGCGGTTGGCCGATCACCCACTTGTCGCTATCGGGCGGCCGGTCGACGTACATCCGTCGAGCTCGCCGCCATCCCGGTGCATGTAGGTAGCACTTCCCCGCAAACGATCCGGGGTCGATACCGTCGGCGCAGAAGTTCGCGACCCGCCTCGACGAGGGGGGCGGTCGTCTCGGGTGGTCGAGGTCGACCAGGGCGGTACGTGCTCCGACAATGTGATGCCCGTCGACGAACGTCACCTTCGCGCGGCCTTCCGCGGGTCGCTCGCTTCGCGCCGCGTCCAAATTCGCCCGCGCTTCGGCCGGCCCACAACCCATAGCGAGCATGTCGGGCGGGATCGGGAAGCTTGTGCCGCTCGAAAATTTGATTTTGCCTGTTCAGGCCACTGCGCCGAGTTTTGGCAGCCCACAGGTCAGTTAGCCAACTGAACTTTGACCGATACCCGTCCTCTGGCATCCTTCGAGGCAGTTGCATGGCCGGCACGCTCGCCGCCTTTGATCTTTAAGTGCATCAGGCCACCGTCTCCCTGGAAGTTCCGCCACCAAGTCTTATGGTTCGGTGTGGCAACGACGATGGTCACCTCGTCGCCGTTGCGCTTGTAGGCGACAGGAGTGGTGAAGGTCTTGCCAGAGCGTCGACCTGTGTAGGAGATCAGCGCCATCTGGCCATTGATAAATCGGCTGTACCGCGGCGATTCGAGCCAGGGCTTCATCAGCTTGTTCACGCCGGCGTTCACCTTGGTCAGGGTGGTGGCCATGAGACTCACTGTGGCTCCCAAACATCGTTGCTTGTGTTGGCGGATCCTCACACGGCCGACCGTCGGGAGCGGTAAACGGCACGTTACTACCGCCTACGAAGACGAGTCCTTGAGGAGACGGTCCAGCTGTAAGTCGTCCAGTGCTGTCCACAGACGCATCTGTTCGTCGATGCCGCTGGTGTCGTTGACCTTCTCGGACGTAGCTCGCCCTCGCTCGCGGCAACGCCCGAGGGAATGCCGGGCGACAGTGACCCCTCCCTTGTGGACCAGGCCGCCCACGAAGAGTGCCAGCATGAAAGTAAGCAAGATCATCGGCGTCGACCTCCCCGTCTATGACGTAGTTCGTCCAGGGTGCCGTGCCCGGATTGGTGTGCGCAAGACTCGCGACCTGCGGGCGTGGATGATCTTTTGTCGAGCCCGGGTGGGCGTGGGGGCTGCTGAAGGCTTCGTTGACTCGTGATCTCGACTGTGGCGGGCGCCGCTCCAAGTGTTGCTTGTTTCGATGCCGTAGAGAACCGCCACCACTTAACAGATCTGGAGGACCTGAGCATCCACTCGCCGGAGCACCTACTGGCGGTTGAGAACGAACTCAACGACCGCCCACGACACGTGCTGAACGGCCAGGCACCGGCCGAGCTCTTCGCAGCCCTGCTGGCGTCCAAATCTTCGTCTGCGTTGGCACGTTGAGTAGAACCTGCCATGCCGTAAGGGGGATGCTTCTATGTCCCGTCAAGCCCTCTTCGGAAGAGCTTCGAGTTCGCGGAACAGCTGACGGGCGGCGTAACGCTTGAGGCAGCGTTTGATCTCCCGGATGCTGCGGCCCTCGGCTGTCCGGCGCCGCACGTACTCCGTCGTTTGCGCGTCCTGACGCATCCGAACCAGGACGATGGGCGCTGGGCCGTGCCGTGCACCGGATTCCTGCTCTGTCCCAGAGCTGAACGCGGCCGATGGAGGCGCCATGACACAAGATCCATGTGATTGGTGGGTGAAATACGTTTGGCTTCAACGGGACGGCGGGTGCTGCTGTCGGGACCCGGGCTACTGTCCTGCGGTGCGGGGCTACGCAACGTTGCCCGCTCCCACTTGGAGGCATAGATGAGCGTCACTCTCAGCAAAGGCGGCAACGTTTCGCTTTCGAAGGAAGCTCCTGGGCTGACCGCCGTTACCGTTGGACTGGGCTGGGATGTGCGCACTACTTCAGGCGCCGACTACGACTTGGATGCGAGCGCACTGCTGTGCGGAGCGGACGGAAAGGTGTCCTCCGACGGGAACTTTGTTTTCTTCAACAACCTGCGAAGTTCCGACGGATCCGTCCTGCACCTCGGTGACAACCTCACCGGCGGTGGCGACGGAGACGACGAACAGATCAACGTCGACCTGGCCGCCGTCCCAGCCAACGTCGAGAAGATTGTCTTTCCAGTCTCCATCTATGACGCCGAAACACGGCAGCAGACTTTCGGTCAGGTCCGCAACGCCTTTATTCGCGTTGTCAACCAGAACGGCGGCACCGAGTTGGCCCGCTACGACCTGTCAGAAGACGCGTCCAACGAGACTGCCATGCTGTTCGGCGAGCTGTACCGAAACGGCCCGGAATGGAAATTCCGGGCGATCGGGCAGGGCTACGCCAGTGGACTGAAAGGCATCGCCACGGACTTCGGAGTCCACGTCTAAGCCAGCACGCGGGTGCGGTCGACCGCAGCGCTAGGGCAGCGGGACAAAGGCAAACGATTTTGACCTCACCTGGTGAGCCGGACGCAGCTGGTCAACCGTTGGAACTGTGACCTCCAGTCACTTGTGTCGAGGACATAGGAAAGCCCGGCTCGAGCCCGCGGCATATCCTCTGGGTGGGCGGAGCCTCCTTGCTGGGCAACGACCAAGGGCCCGCTCGGTGCTGCACCGCACAGGCACCAGTCAGGGCGCCGACAACGCTGTCACATTTCGTCAGATCGTCCGGCTATCCATAGCCGCCCGGAACACGTCGAGACGGTCCTCAACCCTTCGCGACGTAGGGTGTCGCCAAAGCCAACGCCCTGCGGCTCGGTGCAGACCCTTTTCGGCCGCGTCATTTGTGGTTCCCTGACCGTTCACCCGCGGTGTGAGGCTTGGTCCATTGTGACGCCGATGACATCGGCGACGCGGTGCAGGTCGACGTCGAATGCGAGCAGGATGGCGCCGCGACGCCATGCGACGGCGGCAATGAGGCAGTCGATTAGGCCGCGCGGCGTGACGCCGTTTTTGCGGCATTGACGGTAGATCCTCGCCGCTGCCTCGAAGTCTGATGCAGGATCGATCGTGTGTAGGTCGAAGCGCAGGAGCAACCGGCGCAAGTCCCGTTCGCGGGCGTCGCTACGCGCGCCAGCCAGAACCTCCATGATCACCGGTTCGGTCACGGCGAGCGGTTCTTCATCGGCAATCAGCTGTGTCAGTCGGGTATCGACGGCGCTGCCGGTAGCCCGGTCGTACTCGACCCAAGCCGAGGTATCGGCAAGGATCATGTGCCGAAGTGGGGATCTGAGTCTGCCGGGGTGTGGTCGATCGCGTGCACGCCGCGCATGGCCAGGGCTTCATCCCGGGTCATCGGTTGTCCGGCAAGATGACGAAGTGCCAGGTCGACTGCCTCGGTCTTCGTGTGCACGCCGTAACGGTCCATCACCGTTTGCACGTACCCGTTGTCGATCTCGATGTTCGTCCGCACCTTGCCCATACACGTAGCGTACACCTCGCGTGTACAAGACGTGCATGCTGCCGCGGTCTTGCGTCACGCGGGAAGTCGTCAGCAACCTGCCCCGGAACGTATCGTGATGCGGCATCAATGACGATCCAGCACCTGTGCCGCTCGATAATTCGATCCCGGTCTCAGGCGGCATGTTGGTATTCGTTGATGGTGCTGCCGTGGACGGGATGTCGCCGGATTCGGTGGACGGCGAGGTCGGCGGCCGGTCGGATCGGCAGTGTCGTGGTGTCGGGTGGCCGTTGATGGCGGGACTGGTGTGGACGGTGCTGGTTGTAATGCTTCGCGTAGATGGCGAGCAGCGCGGCTAAGTGGCGGGTGTTGACGACGAGAATCCGATCCAAGATCTCACGGCGGAGGGCTCCCATCATTCGTTCGCAGACGGCATTTGCTCTGGGTGCCTGCGGTGGGCTTCTGAGGATGCGGATTCCCTCGGAAGCCAATAGGGCGTCGAATGCGGTGGTGAACTTACTGTCGCGGTCGCGGATCAGAAGCGCCAACAACTCGAGTCTTGTGTCCAGGTGCAGGGCGAGGTTGCGGGCTTGTTGGGTGACCCAGTCGCCGGTCGGGTTTGCTGTTGCTCCGGCGATGTGCAGCCGCCGGGTGCCGTGCTCGATGAAGATCAGCACGTAGATCCGGCGCAGCAGCACGGTGTCGACGTGCAGAAAGTCGCAGGCGACAGCTGCGCGGCTTGGGCGGTGAGGAATTGGTGCCAGCTGGGTCCGGATCGCCGCGGTGCGGGATCCACCCCGGCTTTGGTGAGGATCTCCCACACGGTGGAATGGGCGATCGGGTATCCCAGGGTGGCGAGTTCCCCCTGGATCCGGCGGTGACCCCACGTGGGATTCTCGGCCGCCATCCGCAAGATCAGTTTCCGCAGCGCGTGGTGGTTGGCGGCCGTCCCGGCCCTCGTTGGCGGGGCAGGTCCATCGTCTGGAGAATCACCGGCGGTGCCAACGCAACAGACATCCCAGGTTTTGTTTCGTCACGCCGCAGCGGTTTGGCAGCCCTCCAACACCATGCTGAGCAACAGGCTCACAGGCACCACAGAGCAGACGGTGTCCACCGGGACGAACAACCCCATCCTCGGCCGCCAGCAAACCGAACACCAGACACCGGAGCAAGCCGAACCACAGAATCTTCGCGAGCCCCGGCGAGCCTTCCCAAAGGCTCTAAGTTGCTGAGCGGGCGAAATCGAATTTTCGAGCGGTATAGGTCCGATGCCTGGAAATCCGCGGTCGTGCTGAGGCGATCGACGCCGCAACCGATTCCTCGACCAACCTCGACGGTCCGCTCATCCGCATCCACCCAACGCGCATCATCAGCTTTGGCATTGACCAGCCCGACCAGGAACCCCAACTGCTCACCTCCCAGCAGCCGCAACGTCACGGAGCCCCCGTCACCAGGTGACCGATAGCGGGATCCTTGACCGAGAATCGGGCCGCACCGGTCGCGGATCTTCTGCAGGCGACAAATCCGCTGGCAGGTCCGGCCGCGCCCAGTCGGTGAGGGGTGACGGTCACCCGGACGTGACCGGTGTTGTCGCGCGTCGCGGCGGGGCGGCTGGTGTGACATGAAGCCCCCTCGCTCTGCGCCCAGTGCACCACCGCCAGGCAAACGTGCATTATCTTGACTAATTCCAGAAAACGGGGCAGGTTGCGACGTGATGGTTCGGGCGAGCGAGGACGTGTTGCGCGGGGCAGGCCTGCGCGTCACGTCGCAGCGGCTCGCCGTTCTAGGTGGGCGGTGTGAATCGGCTTGTTTCGGGGGCCGCGGCTCGGTGTGAGCGCCCTGAGGGTGGCTGAGACCTGGATGCCGTCGGCTCGGAACGGTGGGTCAGGGATGCAGCCAACGGATTCGTGACCGGCTGCTTTCGCTTCGTGGCTGGGTGATGGGCCCTCCAGCGCTTTCAGGCTGTGGCGGTGGCCCAGCCGCCCGTTGTGGAGCGGATACCCAGCACCGCGAGACGCGCGAGGTTGTGGGCTGCTGCGAGGAGGTTGAAGTCGGCGTCGATCTTGGTCTTGCCTCGCATCCGGGCTCTTCGGCCACCGTGTTTGCGGTGCATCAGATGGCCGATTTTGCGTTCGACTTTGGGCCTGGTGGCCCGGTAGTCAGCTTGCCAGTCCGGGTCTTGCTGAGCGGCCCGGGCATCGGTGAGGCGTTGCTCGTGCACTCCGACCGTGACGCTGCGGCCAGCGCGGGCGGTGGTGCACTGCGCTCGTAGCGGGCACTGGGCGCAGGCCTGCCCGAAGCGGGCAACGCCCTCACCCTTGGCGCCCCGCCGGATAGCGGCGGTGACGTTGTTCGGGCAGGTCACGGTCTGAGCCTGCAGGTCGACCTGGAACGCATCCTTGGCGAGCAACCCACCGGCCGCGGTCGGGGGCTGGTTCTTGCACCGAGAGTCCAGACCCGCTCCGGCGAGGTGTTCCAGGAACGGTCCGCTGCCGTAGGCGCAGTCGCCATAGACCCTCGGCCGCGGTCCCGGCCCGGCGTCGGTGGCGGTCGACGGGGCGCGAAGGTCATCGATGAGGTCCTGGGCGACCGCGGCATCCCCGACGTTGCCGGCGCTGACGACGGTATCGGTGACGATCTCGCTGTCCGGGTCGAGGGCAACATGCCCCTTGTAGCCGTCGAAGCCGCGGTGAACGGTCTTGTGACCATGCCGGGCCTCACGATCCACAGTCGAGATGATCCGGTCCTTCGCGACCCGCCGCGCGATCTGGAACACCCCAGTCCCATCCGGCCCGTCGGTGCGCTCCAAGTCCTGACCCAGCACGGTGGCCAGCAGCTCGGCGGCGTCGGTCACGGCCGAGCTCAGCTTGCGCCCATCGAGCACCGCCAGGCAGGCGTAGCCGTCCCGGCTCCGGGAATCGATCAGCTGCTCCCGACCGGTCGGGTCATCCCAGTCGATCTGCGGCTTGCTCAGCGACAGGTAGTCATCGCCGCTGCTCAACACCGCCCGCAACTGGGCAGCCAGGTCCGGGGCGGCGGCCTTCAACAACCCCCGGATCGCCGACCGGATCAGCGTGATGGTGTCCATCGTGGCGACCGCGTCATACAGCGGCGTGGAGTCCAGCACCCGCTTCGCGCCCACCAGACCGGCCACGGACGCCACCCCCAAGGTGACCTTGAAAATCCTGCGCGGATCAGCCGACACGGCCAGCCGGGCACGCATGTCGACCAGCACCGTGTGGGCGAACCGGTCCCAGCCATCACCGTCGTAACCACCGACACCGCAGGCGTAACGCCAGCGCGCGTCGAAGGCATAACAGTCGACCGCTTCACGATCAGACAGTCCCTCCAGACGCTGCAGCACCATCACGACCGCGACCACCGACGGCGGGACGCTGCGCCGCCCCCGGTCACTGAACAAGTCCGCGAACAACTCATCCGGAAACAACCGGTCCCGCTCGCGGTGCAACACCGAGTAGACCGAGGACTCCGGCAGGGTCCGGTCGCAGAAACGGTTCACATCATCGAGAAGATCGCCCTGACGTTCCGCCTGACCCAACGACATGAACCATCCCCGGGGAAGAAACCCTTACCAGCAAGGACATTCTCCCGAACCCGCGCTCAGGTGACGGGACCGCCACGCGTCGAAAGACACCAGCCACCTAGAGGCGCTCGTGGATTTCCCGCATGCCACCGTGACGGTGGTGACGAGCACGGTCCAGGACCGACTGGGCAAGGTGTCCACCCAGGCCATCTACGACGTGCTGGAGGCGTGTGTCGGTGCCGGCCTGGTGCGGCGTATCGAGCCTTGCCGTCAGATCTCCATCACCTTCAGCGCTGCGCTCGCTCGCAACGCGGTGGGCGCGATTCCCGCAGACCTTCATTTGATAAATGCCGAACCCCCGTCGGACGAGGACGTTGAGCGCGGGAAGGACGCTGCGGAGGCAGCAATGATGGACGAGTTCGCAGAAACCATGTTCGGGGACCCCGACGAACTCTGGTACAAATGCACTGGTCGGTTATCCGTCCGTAATTTCGACAAATCCATCCCCGGACGGATCCTCTCCACCACAATCGTCGGTCGTACCCGTGTAAATATGCTGCAGATGGACACGCGATCCTTTGGAGCGACGGCAACAGCGCGGCAAAAGTGACTTTTATGGCGTCGACCCATGCGTTCACGGGCGAAACGAGTAGATAATCGAGGAAATCTTGATGCAGTAAGTCCTCTGTGCGATGAGCGCCGGAGTGCCACTCATCAGATTCCGCACCCAACCAAGCTTCCACGGGCGATCAGGAACGTGGGCCGAGCGGCGTTACGACACGATGCCCAGCCGTCTCAAGCGTGTCGGCGCGGACCAACTCGAGCGCATACTTCGGAACCGGCTGGCCACCAAGTTCTACTGATCTGAGGGCGAATGGTGGCGCCTCGCCGGCCGATGGCGACGAACGGTATGCATGCCGCATACCTGTACCAGGCCGTTGATCAGCACGGTCAAGTCGTCGACGGCTACCTGTCGGCAAGACGCGATCGGCTTGCAGCCAGAAGTTTTCCGCCGAGCGCTGGCAGTGGGCATGACTCCGACGAAGGTGACTACGGACCGAGCGGCAGCCTATCCGTGTACTCGACGAGCATCTCCCAGCGGCTTCGCACGTCGTCGAGCGGTATGCCAATATCCCCATCGAAGCCGACCACGGTCGGCTCAAATCGTGGCTGCCTCCGATGCGCGGTCTGAAACGCTTCCGGTCAGCTCAAACCCTGGCCGCCGGACACGCCTTCGTGCAGAACATGCGACGCGGACACTACGAAATCGCCACCGGCGAACCCGCTCACGACCGGCCCCGGATTTGCCTTCGACGCGCTCTCATCCGCCATCTGAAACATCCCCTTCCGCGGGACTACGCTGCCCTCGGATCTCCCAATGCAACACCGCCATATTGGCTCCTCCGAGCGCTCGGGATGACCTCTGTACGGACGTCAGGCGCAGGCAGAATGACAGACGCTCAACGGGCTTGGCTGACTGGCTGGCCGCCAACTCAATGTTCACAGCGGGCAAATCGACTGATCGGGGTGCTGTCCCAAGCGAACCGATTGGGATCTATTTCTTTTCAAGATCCTTCTTGATCAGTGCCAGCGCGTCACGGGTGGCGATGATGAAAGTACCAACCGTAGCCGGATCGGATTCGGCCTTGGCGTCCCAATTGATCGCCAGACTGAAGAAAACCCAGCGATCATCGAAGAACATTCCGCCTGGAATACACAGGCCATGGAATCCGGGTGCGTCGATGCTCCCGCCCTTGACGAAGGCGCTGACTCCTAGCGGAAGTGGAAGCTGATAAATGGCATCACCGAAGCTCAAGATACGCTGAAACTCGGTGAGCGTCTCGGTGTGCTTGAAGAACTTCCCTTGCAGCGCCCGGGAGTAGTACGAGACCAAATCGTCCGCCGACGAGGCTAGGGTCTGGACGTTGTTGAGCGGCGGGTTGACGAAGGGGCCGTCGACCGTAGCGGTCAGTTCGGCCCAGGTAAAGGTTTTGTAGTCGGCCGCGCCAAGCAGATAGCCAATAAACGAACGAGTGCTCTCCGGAAGCAAAGTCTTGTGCAGTCCAGCCGCCGCGGTGAATGCGCGAATCTTATCGATGCCAACGGCTTTTATTGACATATCTGTTCCGGTGTTGTCGCTGTGGTTGATCATCGCTTCGAGAGCTGTGCGGTGAGAAACCTGCCCAATGAGATTTGGTGGATTGAATGTCGCGCTGTCGACATTCCACACGCTTGCATTCAGGTCGAGTACGCGATTGGTGAGGGTTTTGACCACGTCGGGTCCATCGACTTGCCGGAGCGTCTCGCACAACACGAATGTCTTGATCGCGCTGGCCACGAAAACCCGCTGAGCGGAGTTCGATGAAGCGTCGAAGCCGCCGTCACCATTGGCTGCTGGCGCATGGAACTTGATGGAAACCGTACCGGGTAGGCCTTGGAAGAGTTGGAGAACTCGCCGCCGCAGCGCCGGAGCATTGAACTTCGCTCCAGTCGAAGCGGATGTAGCCGCCGATGCGGGCGTAGCCATTGCCAAGGGGACCGCGCCGAAAGCCGCCGCGCCGGTGGCCGCCATGAACGTTCGCCTGGATTGGGACATTGATCTCTCCTATCGTTCGTTGCGGCTTTCGACCGCTTTCGTACCAGATGGGTATGAAATGAGGCTGAACAGACCCTTTAATGCTAAGCGGGATGACGTTATACCGGCTCTTCGAACTTAGCCCGGCTGTTGCAGTAGGAAGTTGATGTTGGCCGGGTTTTCTGGGTGTTGATACGCGAAAGTGCCTGTCCTGCAGGGGATCTTGGACTTGCTGATGGTCTAAGTCACCCGAGCAGAAGAGGCACTTCGCAGATGCACGGTAACGGAAAGCGTCCCAAGGTTGTGGTGTCCGCCGACGGATCGGGTGTGGTGTCGCATGCCGGGTCGAGGCTGCTGGCGGATCTGGCTGACCGGTCGGGGGTCTGCGGCGGCTTGTCGGATGCTCTCGGCGGGCTGCGGGAACGCCGCAGTGGGCATGACCCGGGGCGGGTACTTGTCGACCTTGCGGTGATGCTCGCCGACGGCGGCACGACGATTTCTGATCTGGCGGTGTTGCGTCATCAGCCGGCCCTGTTCGGTGCGGTGGCGTCGACCGCGACGGCGTGGCGGGTACTGGACCGGGTCGACGGGCCGCTGCTGGGTGAGCTGCGGGCGGCGCGGGCGGCGGCCCGGGAACGGGTGTGGTTGCAGGCTGCGGAGACCGGCCGGCTGCCGACCTCGACCAAAGCCGGTGGGGTCGACTGGCCGGGTTTGCGGGTGCAGTTCGACGCGACGCTGACCGAGGCCGCTTCGGAAAAGGAAGGCGCGTCTGCCCACTTCTCTTGTTGACTGAACTACCGGGCTGTTAGTCGTGGCGTTGCAGCTTGAGCGTTTGCTGCGGGCCTACGTTGCCGAGCCATGACCGAAGGCTGCGGCGATGAACGTGATCTGTCGGTAGCGGACAACACAACCGCCGGTGAGGGAAGGGCCGCTACTTCGTCGATGCGCAGCGTTGTGGAGGAGGGGCCCGGTGAGTGCCCGAGTGGCTAGATGAGTAATTCCAAGGGGTGTTAGTGGTCGTAGGCCAGGAGTGAGCGTTTGATGGTCTGGCCGGTGTGGTCGTTGTGCCAGATGGCTGAAGTCAGGGCGAGTATGCGTTGTAGGACTCTGACCAGCACACCTGCC
>JBBRSE010000102.1:0-10648 GCA_038245655.1 Mycobacteriales bacterium
AGCACGATGGGCTCGCCGCGGCGACCCTGTACCGCGGCGGCCCGCGTGAGTGGATACAGCGCGAAGCCGATCAGCACGGCGGTCGCGTGGCCGAAGCTGGTGAAGCTCCCACCCAGCAGCATCCCGGCGGAGACGTAGCACAGCAGCCCCGCGGCCCAGATCCAGCGCCAGCGGCCTGAAAGCCGGTAGGTGAACAACGCAGCCACGGCGGCGAATCCGTAACTGACCCCTACATCGACAGCGTCCTCGAGGTGATGGGACGCGATGCCGCTTCGGATTGCCAGCCAGACTCCGGTCGCCGTCAGCAAGGTCGCTCCGACGTGGCCTGCGGTGAATGCGATGAGCCAGCGGCAGGTTCCGAGCCAGCGTTCCGCCGGCGCCAGCACGGCCACGTAGAGGATTGCCCAGAACAGCAGTTCGTAGTTGGAAAGCCAGAATGCACTGCGCACCAGCACCCGGATCGGGTCGCGGCCGAGGTGGCTCAGGTTCGTACTCTGCTCGCGCAGCATGGCCTCGACGACGCCGGGGCTGGCACCTACCAGCACCCAGGTAGTGACGGTGAGGATGGCGAGGTAGCCGAACGTCGCGGGCGAACGGCGAACGAAAGCGTGCACCTGCTCGCGGTGGTGGCTCCACCATCCGTTGACGGTCACCGAACCGGGCCAGCCGTGCCGCAACCCGTAGCGGACCACCAGGATCAGGGCCACGAGAACCAGTAGGACCATGGTCCGCCCTCCATGTCAGCCCAAGTAGCAGGTGCGCGTTTCAGGCGAGTGAGAGGAAGAGCTTCTCCATTTGTGCGCTGTCGATGTTGTCGGCGCCGCCGCTCTCGACCAGGCATTGCTTGAGCCCGGTGGCGATGATGGCGAACCCTGCCCGGTCCAGGGCTCGGCTGACCGCAGCGAGCTGCGTGACGATGTCGGCGCAGTCACGGCCCTCCTCGATCAGGCGAAGAACACCCCCGATCTGTCCCTGGGCCCGGCGCAGCCGGTTGACGGCCTTGTCCATGTCTTCGCGCGGTATCGCAACCACGGTTCCTCCTCAGATGTTCAACCAGGGTACCCCACCGGGTATGCACCGCGAAGTCGCAGCCACAGCACGCATGATGCGTCGACTTCTCGTTCTGGACGTTGCCATCCGTCGTCCCCCGATCGCCGGCCGGTTCACAAATGACGTACCTGTTAGGACTTTTGTCCTGCTGGCTGAAGCGTCTGGCCTCTATGCGTGGATACCCCCACCGGTATCTGCTAATGTCGGTCGAGACATCGACGCAGTCACCATGTGCAGCCGACGGCTTCGGAGGAAACCGTGACCACGACCGCCGCACGTCCCGCCAGCCCACCCGTCGAGCACGCCCCATCGCGGGGGTGGCTCGCTCGCCTCGGCGCATGGTCGGGCAGTCATCTGCGCGTCGTCCTGGTGGCCTGGCTTTTGCTGCTCGGCATCTTCGGCGCGTTTGCACCGCAGGTGATGTCCGCGCTGTCGGGCGCCGGCTGGCAGGACAGCGGCAGCATGTCGGTGAAGGCCCGGGACGTCATCGCGAAGGACTTCGCCGGCCTCGGCTCTACCGCGCTGCAGGTTGTGGTCGTCGACAAGAACGGCCCGATCGCGAGCGACCCCGCCGCTCAGCAGGTGATCGGCCGGGCCACCGCGCTGTTGAAGGCCGACAAGCGGGTGAGTACGGTCGTCGCGCCGCAGCCGGGGATGAGCCTTTCCAGGGACGGGCGTACCGCCATCATCCAGGCGGGCGCAAAGGCGAACGCGAACGAGATGGTCCGTGCCGCCGATGACCTCGTGAAGCCGATCACCAAGCTGTCGACGGCGAACGTATCGGTGCAGCTGACCGGGTCCAGCGCGTTGTGGGCGAACTTCAACAAGGTCAACCACTCGGCGATGATCAAGTCCGAGGTGCTGTCGTGGCCGGTGACGATGATCGTGCTCGTCATCGCCTTCGGCAGCCTGGTCGCCGCCGGCCTTCCGTTGATGCTGACGCTGGTGGGTCTGCTGACCGCGGCGGGTGCGCTGGTGCTCGCCACCCACCTCGCGCCGGTGAGCATCTGGGCGTTGAACTTCGCGATGATGTTCGCCCTTGCCCTGGGCATCGACTACGCCCTGTTCATCGTGGTGCGGTTCCGAGCCGCGCTGCACGCACGGGCAGAAGACCCCGATCGGGTCAAGGCCTCCGTCGACGCCATCGCCGAAACGATGGGTACTGCAGGAAAGGCGGTCGCGTTCAGCGGTCTGACCGTCCTGGTCGCCTTGACGACCGTGCTCATCGTCCCGAGCCCAGCCTTCCGCAGCATGGCCCTGGGCATCATGATGTCCGTCGTCGCCGTCCTGGCCGCCACGCTGACGTTGCTGCCCGCCGTCCTGGGCACGCTCGGAAGGCGCATCGACGCCGGGCGGATCCGGCCGCCCGGGGCCGCTCGCCGGGCGCAGACGCGCGCTGACCGACGGGAAGCTGCCGCGGCCACCGCTGTCCCGGACGTCGCTACCGCCTCGCACCCGCACCTGCACCACACTGTCGGTGGGCTGGAGCGCCTCCTGCACCACTGGGGTGCGCTGCTGCACCGCCGCCCCTGGCTGGCCGGCGGCATCGTCATCGTGATCCTGGGTGCCCTCGCCTGGCCTGTGACCTCGCTGCGCACCGGCATGCCGAGCATCACGATCATCCCGCAGAGCCAAACCGCCCGCGCCGGCTACTACGACGTCGTCAACGCGTTCGGCCCCGGCGCTCCGGGCACCCTGTCGGTCCTGACACCGTCCGGCTCGCAGCCGAAGACCGCAACCGTCCTCACCCACGACAAGGGTGTGGCGGCGACGATGCCCGGTGGCTCGTCCGCCGGGTGGACCATGACACTCGCCGTCCCGACCACCGATGCGTCGTCGAAGGCGACCGGGACCACGATTGACCGGCTTCGCTCCGAGCTTCCCAAGGGTTCACTGATCGGCGGCGCCGCCGCGGAAAACCACGACCTGGAAAAGGTTCTCTCGGCCCGCACCCCGCTGGTGTTCGGACTTCTCGTCGGGCTCGGGTTCCTGCTGCTGCTGATCGCTTTGGGTAGCCCACTGGTGGCGTTCGTCGGCGTCGTCACGAACCTGGCCTCCATCGCCGCCGCGTTCGGTGTCGCCAAATTGATCTTCCAGGACGGTCACCTGTCCGGCTTCCTGAACTTCCAGCCGCAGGGGTTCGTCGACGCCTGGGGACCGCTGTTCTTCGGCGCCATGCTGACTGGCGTCGCCATGGACTACACGCTGTTCCTGCTGTCGGCGGCCCGGGAGCATTACGACCTGACCGACGACCCGCAGCACGCCATGCGGATGGCGCTGCGGACCTCGGGACGCGTCGTTGTCGCCGCGGCCGGTGTGATGGTCGCCGTGTTCCTGACGTTCGCCCTGTCCGGGCCGCTCGCCCCGAAAGAAATGGGCATCATCCTGGCCGTCGCCGTCTTCCTCGACGCACTCTGCATCCGCATGATCCTGCTGCCCGTCGTCCTGCGACTGACCGGCCACGGCGCCTGGTACCAGCCCAAGTGGCTAGGCCGCATCCTGCCGAACGTCCACTTCTCGCACTGACCCGAAAGGAAACTCCCATGACCACATACGCCATCAGCACCACCCTCGAAGCCGGCTACCCCGAGAGCGTCGAACGCACTCGCGCAGCCCTGGCCGAGCAGGGTTTCGGCATCCTGACCGAGATCGACGTCGCCGCCACCATGAAAGCCAAGCTCAACATTGACGTGGACCCCCAACTGATCCTTGGGGCTTGCAACCCGCCACTGGCCCATCAGGCTCTGACGATCGACCCGTCGATCGGCCTGCTGCTGCCCTGCAACGTGGTCGTGCGGTCCCTCGACGACACCCACACGCTCATCGAAGCGATGGACCCCGGTGTCATGGTCACGGCCACCGGGAACCCAGAACTGGCGACCGTCGCCGATCAGGCCCGTGAACGACTCACCGCCGCCCTGGGCACACTCACCCCAGCGAGGACCCCATGACCGTGCAATTGGCCCAGCCGCACCCGTCGCTGATCACGACCTGCACCGCCGCCAGCAAGCCACAAACCCGCATCCTGTTCGGGCTGGCCGGCACCTTCACGCTGGTCGGGACCCTGCTCGGCGCCTTCGCCAGCAAATGGTTCCTTGTCCTACCTGCGCTCGTCAGCGCCAACCAACTCCTCATGGCGACCCGCGGATGGTGCCCCATGTCGCTACTGCTGACCAAACTGAACATCGGAACGGACAAGGCGCCACGGGGGCAGTAGTCCTAGTTACCCCAGTCCTAGTTACCCCGTCGGCGGTTCACTAAGGCGAAGACTCCCCACCCGAGGTGTTCCCGCTCGCATCTGGCATAGCGAGCGGGTGCGGTGGTCAGTTCGGCCGTGAGCTCGTCATCCACCCGGCGCCAACGCAGGCGGCCAGGTCGACCGGCTGCTCTCGCGGATGGTGCAGACGCGTGGGATATCCATGGCTGGATTCCATGCCTTGGACGGGTCAGTGACCCTTGCGGATCATGCGCAGCATCCGCAGGTTGATGACGGCGAACCGCCACAGCTGGAACGGGATGTTCGAACGCAACCGCAGCGTGCGCGTGGTCGGTAGCGGTGCGGAAGCGATGCGTTCTTCGGCGACGTCCATCGACGTTCTCCTTGTGGGGATAGGGGCTTCGGAAGTGCGCGGGGTAGCGGGCCGGCGCGCTATTCGGGAAGCAGCGACCACCCGGGGCGGGCCTTCGCCTTGTAGATGAACAGGAAATGCAGCAGGTGCTTGACCCAGTGCGCGGCGAGGCCGACCTCTCCGTAGGTGTCCTTGAGGCTGCGGCCATGCACCGGGTAGCGCACGTAGTCCGGGACTACCGGATACATGGTCATCGCGGCCGCAGTGCCGTCGCGCAGCCCGGCGCCGGCTGAGGCGATGCACGCGGCTCCCATGTGTGCCATCGAGGCCAGGTGCGTGGGAGTGGTGGCCTTGCCCTTGATCATGTCGGCGATGCTGTGGGCGACCTGGCGGCCCATGATGCCCGACGGCATCCCAGTGCGCGGTGGCGCCGGGGAGATGACCGTGCCGTTCGGACTGGTGCGGGGTCGGGAAATGGGGTGCGGCGGAGCGAATGCGATGCCGACGCCGAACACGTTGGCGTAGCTCGGTGACTGATAGGTCTTGGGCCAGTCCTCGGCGCGCCATTCCTCGAAAGGCCGCTGGCTGTAGTCGGCGTCGACCCGCAGGAATCCATTAGGCGCGAACAGTCGGTCGGTGATGTCCTGGCCGCTGCGGTCGTAGGCCTTCAGGTCAGCGCCACGGAAAGGCGGCAGCAGCATCGCAAAGTCGAACTCGAGCGCATCGTGCTCGCCGTCGAGGGTCTCGTAGAACAGCTTTCCGGGCTCAATGCGTTCCACGTGCGCCCGAAGGATGGCCCGCACGCCACGTTCCCGGAACAGCGACTCCGTCCAGGTCTGGCTGGAAGTGATGAAACCCTGCTGCTTGAAGGACATGCCGCCGACGCCGAAGTCGCCCAACTCGTACTCATTCGTCAGGTAGACGACGTCGGCAAGCTCGCGCAGCCCCCGAGAGCGCAGCTCATGCTCGACGTTGAAGGTGTACTCGAAGGCCGCACCTTCACAGGTGCACGCGCCGTGCCCGACGCCGATGACGAGACGTTGCGGTTGCCCGGCTCGCAGTCTGGCGATGACCTCGTTCAGCGCTCCCGCCGCTTGCTCCGCATGTCCCGGGGTGCACACAGACAAGGAGTTGCCGTCGGGACCGAGCCCGGAAGTTGCGGCGAAGTTCAGCTTGGGTCCGGTGGCATTGACCAGGTAGTCGTACGTGATCCGAGCCGTCTGTCCCTGACGTTCCGCCGAGGTGTAGACGACCTCCACCGTCGGACGGCCGTCAGCCTCATCGCCCTCAGGACGAACGGCGACCGCCTTCGCCTGCTCGAACGTAATGCCCTTGCGCCGGTAGACCGGCGCGAGCGGGAAGGTGACGGCCTTGGCCGACATCCGCCCGACGCCAACCCAGATGTTGGACGGAATCCAGTTCCACTTCGAGTTCGGCGACACGACCAGGACCTCGTGCTCCTTGCCCAATAGCCGGCGCAGGTACAGCGCCGCCGTATGCCCGGAAATGCCTGCGCCAAGAATCACGACTCGGGCCATGGAAGCCTCCTCATGCAGACCGAAGGGTGGTCAGTCGGGCAAAGCCACTACACCCCTTGGGGTATCGCGCTGCCAGGGCACAAAGGCTCTGGTTTCTTGGCCGGTGCCCAGGCTCAGCGACGGAACAGGCGCAGTAGCGAACCGCCACGGGCGCTGGGTGGGCAGGCGCACCGCTTGCTCTGCGGGACACCGGCCAGCACCTGGTCCACGTGGTGGCCGCAGCCGGTGTAGCTGGCCTTGCCGCACGTGCGACAAGTCACTCGACTACACACGGTCAGCCCACCACCGCGGGGGCCACGGGTGCTCCACTGTCCGCTGGGTGCGCAGCTGCGTGAAACTCCTGGAACGCGGCGTATCCGCGCGGGCCGTAGATGGTCGCCGGGCCACCCGTCATCAGGATGGCCACGCCGATGGCCTCGGCTGCTTCCTGAGGATTGGCCCCGTGACGTACGGCGGCATGGGCATGGGCGGCGATGCACCCGTCACAGCACTCGCTTACCGCGATTGCAAAGGCCATGAGCTCCTTGGTCTTGGTGTCGAGCGCTCCCGGGCTCAGCGCGCTGTCGTGTAACGCCGCGAAGCCTTTGTAGACCTCAGGAATCGCTCGACGTAGCTCTCGGGTGGGCCCGCGCAGCGCCTCCTGCACTGCGCTGCCGTACCCGTCATGTCCCGCGTGCTCGCCCACTGGAGGCCTCCTTCGATGCGCGGCACCGAACCGATGCCGATGAACCCATTCTCTCATACCCCGGGGGGTTTACTGCTCATGCCTGCCTGCTGCCTGCTGCGTCCCTGTGGTCAGGCGCGGGGCCACGCGTTCGGAAGCTGTTGGAGTGCGGTGCTGGCTGGACAGGGAGGCTTCGCCGGGCGCGACGATGTGCCAGAGTGCGTGTAGTGGACAGCGCTGAGGTGAAGGCGTTCTTCGAACGTGTTTCGGGTGACTGGGATGAGATGCGTTCGAGCTACTACAACGAGGGTGTCATCGACGCGCTCGCCCAACGCGCCGAAGTCGGCCGGGCCAGCACTGTCGTGGATGTCGGGACCGGCACCGGGTTCGTCGCGGCCGGGTTGGCGTCGCGGGCGGCGATTGTGATCGGGGTGGACTCTTCGCCGGCGATGCTCGGGGTCGCTGCCGGCAACCTGACTGCGCTTGGCATCACGAACACGACGCTCGTCGAAGGCAGCGTAGCTGCGCTTCCGTTCGCCGACGACAGCGTCGACGCGGCGGTCGCAAACATGGTCTTGCACCACGCCCCCGACCCGACCGCGATGCTGACCGAGATGGCGCGGGTCGTGCGCCCCGGAGGGGTTGTCGCGATCACCGATGAGGTCGAGCATCCGTACGAGTGGATGCGCACCGAGCAGGCCGACCTGTGGCTCGGCTTCGCCGCCTCGGATGTCGAACGCTTCTTTGCCCGGTCACGGCTGCTCGACTACGGGTACGACTCGCTCGGGATGCAGTGATGCATCGCCTCCAAGACCTCGGTCGGGGTCTTCGCCACCATCGGGATCTTCGCTGCCTGGGGGCACGTCGCACCTGACGGCAGCGCCGGTAAGCCGTGAACGGGCCGGGCGGCTTCCCCTCGTCCCACCGCGATCGTTCCGGAGTAGGTGACGCACCGCATTGGGCGTCGCGTATGAAGTCACTCAGGATGATTCGCATGCCTGGTTGACGGCGCCCGGCTATGGCCCAGACGGAGGCGTTGTTCTTCGGACGGATCGCGCCGAGGGTGTCGATGACGAAAGCGCGCAAGCAGGGTCGTGTTGGTCCACTGTGACGACGCCTGCTCGGCCGTCAGGGTCCGCGAGGCGTCGGCGAACGGGTCGCCCGCGCGCTGCGGCCACGCCGAGGCCATGACCGCCCAGGTGCGCCGCGATCTCCCAGGCGGCGGTGTAGGAAATGTTCGTTGCCTTCAGGCTCGCTCAGGTGAGGTAGTCCAGCCGCGTCATCATGCCTGCTTCGGCGTGGTAGGCGTTGTGGCAGTGGACCATCCATCGGCCCGGATTGGCGGCGAGCAGGTCGACGTCGACGCCGCCCATGGAGGGGAGCAGGACGGTGTCCTTACGTGGGCCGGTCCCGCCGGCGCCGCCGAGCTGGAAGGTGTGTCCGTGAACGTGGACGGGGTGGGTCATCATCGTCGCGTTGCGGATCTTCAGCCGGGTCGTCTGTCCTTGGCGCACGGTCAGCGGCCGGGTGCGGTCGTACGTTCGTCCATTGATCGTCCAGGTGTACCCAGTCATGGAGCCGCCCAGCACCAAGTCCTGGACGCTGTCAGGGATGCGGCGCGGCAGCGCTCCACCGGGCCGGGTCTGCAGCCGGCTGACCGTCAGTGGTGTTCCGTCGAGCTCCGTCGGCCGGAACGCGGCAGCAGGCGCACGGCCGGAGCCGGTGCGCACAAGGGCACGCGCGCGGGCATTCTTCCCAACAGCTTCAGCGACAAGTGGGAAAACCCCGTCCTGAAGGGTGACGACCGCGTCGTACCGCTCGCCCATTCCGATCCGTAGCGCCGACGCGATGACGGGGGTCACCGGGTAGCCGTCGGTGTGGCTGATCTGCAGCTGATGCCCGCCGACCGCCACGTCGAAGATGGTGTCGGCGGCAGCGTTGATGATCCGCAGTCGCACGCGTTGTCCCGGCCGGGCGCGCAGCACGTTGGGGTCGGTCGGCGGTCGGCCGTTGACGAGGTAGAGCGGGTAGGTCACGTCGCCGCTGTCGCTCGAGCCCATGCCGCCCATGCCGCCCATGCCGCCGGAGCCCATGCCTGCCATGCCGCCGCTGGAGGTCCCGTCGGCTTTCAGCTTCGCCAGGATCTGCTCCAGAGACGGTCCGATCCCGTCGGTCCAGTCGTCAAGCACGACGACCCATTCCGCGTCGTAGTCGCCGGTTTCGGAAGGGTCGTCGACGATGAACGGGGCATACAGGCCGCGGTCGAGTTGAAGCCCGGTGTGCGGGTGCAGCCAGTGAGTGCCGGCGTGGGGGACGACGAAGTCGAAAGCGAAGGCCGCGCCGGGTTTCACCGGCGGCATCGTCAGGCCGGGGACGCCGTCCATGTCGTTGCGGATGGCCAAGCCGTGCCAGTGCACGCTGGTCGCCTCCGGTAGGTCGTTGGTGAACGCGATCCGCACCCGGTCGCCGGCGGTGGCCCGCAGCGTCGTGCCGGGCAGCGCATCGCCGTAGGTCCAGGTGCTCACGACCCGGCCGCCGAGGTCGAGCTGGGTGCGCCGGGCTTGCAGGCGGTAGCTGCGGACTCTGCCGGTGGTGGGGCGGGCCGCTTCGGCCGACGCCACGGCGCCGGGGCCAACGAGCGTCCCCTTCGAACTGCAGCCGCTCAGGCCTGCTGCTGCGGCGCCGAGGCCGACCAGGCCGGTCAGGACGGTACGGCGGCTCACGGGGTGCGTTGTCATGCATCCACGGTCGCTTGGGTTCCCGGCAGGGACCGTGGACCTCCTATGAAGTTTCGATCAAGATCCGGCCGGTGCGCGGGTGAGCTTGACTGGATCTTCATGGAAGGTGGGGGACCCCGATATGCGGCGGCGCGACAGTGGAGATACCGGAGCACACGGCCCCGGCTCGGAGACTGAGGAGTAGCCATGATGGATTGGAATGGGAACGGCGGCGGATGGGGCGCCGGGATGGTGATCATGGTGGTGTTCTTCGTCGCTCTGATCGCGCTGGCGGTCTGGGCGGTCGTGCGGCTGAGTCGTCGCAGCGACGAGCCGTCGCGCAGTGTGGAGTCACCGCGTCAGATTCTCGACCGCCGTTTCGCGTCTGGTGAGGTCGACGAAGCGCAGTACGCGCAGGCCCGCCGCGTCCTGGACGGTCGCGGGGTGTTGGAGAAGAACGGTACGGCTGACGCGAGTCGCTAGGCTCGCCGCTACCCATTTACCGCGACCGCCGGAGCCTCGATGACCGACCCGCTGCGCGTGCTCGTCGTGGACGACGAGACCGCTCTCGCGCAGGTCATCGCCGGCTACCTGGAACGGGAAGGCTTTGCGGTGTCGTTGGCCTTCGCCGGTCCCAGCGCCGTGGAACAGGCCCGCCGGGACCGTCCGGATCTGGTGGTGCTGGATGTGATGCTGCCCGGCTTCGACGGCATCGAGGTGTGCCGGCAGCTGCGGACCTTCACCGACGCCTACATCATCATGCTGACCGCCCGCGACGAGGAGGTCGACAAGGTCGTCGGGTTGTCCGTCGGCGCCGACGACTATCTGGTCAAACCGTTCTCCCCGCGGGAGCTGATCGCCAGGGTCCGCGCGATGCTGCGCCGGCCGCGCACCACCGATGCTGCGGCGCCAGCAGCGTCGTCGCCCCCGGTCACGTTTGCCGACCTTGTCGTCGACCTCGAAGGCCGACAGGTCACCCGGGAAGGAGAGCGCATCGAGCTGACCCGGACCGAGTTCGACCTGTTCGCGACCCTGGCTGCCCGTCCCCGCGCCGCGTTCACTCGCCGGCAGCTGCTGGACGCCGCTTGGGGTGAGGGCTGGTACGGCGAC
>JBBRSE010000103.1:0-10644 GCA_038245655.1 Mycobacteriales bacterium
ACACCTACGCCGACGCCGTCCTACTCAACGGGCAGCCGACCGGACACCCCAACGACGCGCTCGACACCGCCTGCACCCTCTACCTCGCCAACATCGAACAGTGAATCAACCCAGTCAAGGACTTACGCGGCGCTGCACTAGTCGCGGCCTCGCGGGAGTCGACTAAGTCCTAGTCGCCAGACGTCACGCGGCCATCATCGGCTACCTCCTCGAAGGCTTCTACGGCCGCAAATACGGACTCGCATCCAACCTGATCCGCTCCATCACGGTCGTCCTCGCCGACAGCCGCATCGTCACCAGCCACCGCCGAAACCAACACGGAACTGTTCTGGGCGCTGCGCGGCGGCGGTGACGGATTCGGCGTCGTCACCTCCGTCACCATCGACCTGATCGATGTCCCCTCCGTGGACACCGGCGCGGTCTTCTGGCCCATCGCCGTTGCCCCCGCCGTTCTCGAGGCGTGGGAAGAGTGGGCTCCGACCGCATCCCGCGAGGTATCAACGGCCCTACGGGTCATGAGCCTGCCCCCGCAGCCGGGCATCCCCCCGCAGCTGACCAACGGACCCGTCATCGTCATCGACGGCGTCGCACTCGATCGCGACGGGGACACCGGAACCGAGCTGATCGATGCTCTGCTGGCGCCCCTCCGTGAAGCGCACGAGCCCCTCGTTGACACCTGGCACCGTGGTGCAGCGCTAGACGTTGTCAGCACGCACATGGACCCGCCGACGGCGAGCCGTTCTTCGGCGACCACATCCCCCTGGACGCCCTCGGCGCAGTGGGGCGGGCAGCGTTCCTCTCGATCGCTGTCCAGCCAGCAGGCGCGAACCTCGCCATCGTCGAATTGCGTCAGCTCGGCGGCGCATTCGCCGAGCCCAACCCGGCAGGCGGGGTCGTTGACCGCTTGGACCCCAGTACGGCTGCTTCGGCGTCGGCATCCTTCTCGGCGGCAACCCTGAAGAAGTCGTCGTACAGCAGCTCGACGCGCTCCGAACCGTTCTGCAGCCGTGGACGAATGAGTTCACGGTGCCGAGTTTCGTCGAACGGTTCGGTGCACCGCAGAAGTCCTTCGGACTAGCCAAAGCATCCCGCGTTGACGCCGTCCGCCGACGCAGCGACCCCACTGGCACGTTCGCCAGCGACGTCACCACCGCGACCGCTTAATCCGCAGAGGCGGCCGGTCGCCCTTATCGGCGGCCCGGCCCGACGGCCGGCAGCTGCGCCTTCGCAGCATCCGCGATGAGCTCCTGGATGTGTATCAGGCCGGCGTCGGACGCGGAACTTCGACGCGTCACCAGCAGCAGGCTGCGGTACACCGGCACCTTCAAATCCAGCATGACGACACCCTCGGGCACGGAGCGCGCTCCAAGTTCCGGAATGAGTGCAACCCCCATGCCCGCTTGTACGAGGGCGAGCTGCACCTGGAAGTCCGTGGTTTCCGCGACGGACCGGATCTCGAAGCCCGCCAGGTCCGTGGCTCGACGGACCATGTCGTGGCAGGTCCACTCCCGTGACGGAACGATCCAGTCGTGACCGGAGAACTTGCCCAGGTCGATGGGTCGATCTGTGGCTCCGCGCCACTCGGTCTCGCTGATGGCCAGGCGGACCGTTTCCGTGCCGATGTTCCGAATCGTCAGGCCGGGACCGGAGACCGGAGGCATGTTCGAATAGGAGTGCGCGATGGCCAGTTCGACCTCGCCCGCCGTCAGCGCGGGAATGGAATCGGATGGTTCCATCTCCATCAGCCTCAGCTCGACGCTCCGATCGCCGGCCTCGTTGAGGGCTTTCCAGGCGCTCGGAATGATCGTGCGGGCAGCAGTCGGAAACGCCCCCACCCGGTACGTTCCGGCGGCACCATCTCGGAGCGCGGCCGCTTCCATCTCAGCGACGGAAAGGGCATCCACGATGCTGCTGCCGTGCTTGGCCAGCAGATGCCCCGCCGGTGTGACAACGACCCGGCGCCCCTGCTTCTCCATGAGTTTCACACCAAGCTCTCGCTCCAAGGACGCCAACTGCATCGAGATGCCGGGAGGCGTCAGGTTCAGTTCACGCGCGACGGCAGCGATCGTCCCGAGACGATCGAGTTCGGAGAGCATGTTGAGCTTGCGGATGTCTAACACAAAGCCAGGTTTACTCCTCCGCTAAGAAAAAGTAAATAGACGTGAATCCATTGGGGGCCCAAGCTTCGGACATGAGTTCAACGCGAGTGGTATCGGCCGGTCTAGGGGTCGTGGTCCTGTGGGCCAGCGCCTTCCCCGCCATCCGTGTGGCCGCCCCCGAACTCGGACCCGTCGGCTTGTCTATTGTCCGCCTGGCCGTCGCGGCCCTCGCCCTGCTCGCCCTTGTCCCGTTCATCAAAGTGCGGGTGCCCGCAGGGCGGGATCTGCTCCTGGTTGCCGGATGCGCGTTCTTCGGCATGACGGCGTACCAACTGTTGCTCAACACCGGCGAGCTCTACGTCCCCGCCGGCACCGCCAGCATCATCGTCGCGGCAGCGCCACTCGCGTCGGTCGGTATCGCCGCTTTCGCGTTCAAGGAGAAGCTCAGCGCCATCCGAGTCGCGGGAAGCATCATTGCCATTGGCGGTGTCCTCGTCATCTGCGTGGCTCGAGCGGGCCCGAGCGTCAGCGCCGCCGTCTGGATCGTCGTCGCAGCCATGTTCGTTCAAGGCGCCTACCACCCGCTGTCTCGGCTACTGCTCCGCAAGTACACGGCCCTGGAAGTCGCGACCTACGGGATGATCGCCGGAACTATCCTCACCCTCCCGTTCCTTCCCGCCGGCTGGCACCAGATCATCACCGCGGGCCCGGCCGCGTGGACCGCGGCCGTCTACCTCGGAGTGCTGCCCTCCGCCGCCGGTTTCGTCCTCTGGGGTTACGCCGTCGCCCGCCTCCCCGTCGTTACCTCCACCAGCCTGCTCTACCTCGTGCCCGCCGTCGCGGTCCTGATTTCCTTCGTCTGGCTTCACGAGATCCCACTCCCGAGCGAACTCATCGGCGGCGCCGTCATCGTCCTCGGCGTCATCGGCATCAGCCATGGCGACCGGCTCCTCACCCGCTTCCGCCGGCGCGCGGGCAAGCCCTCTGATCACGTCTCGTCTTCGTCGCCGGCATCACCGCCCTCGTTGTCGGCATCGCAATCAAGTCTCTTCAGCTCGTGCGCCGCAGCGCGATCACCCCACCGTTCCAGGTCGCCCCTCAGATCAGTGACCACCTCCCCGCAGCAGAACTCATCGACACCAAACCTCTGAAGGTCAGCTAATGGTCACCGTCCACCACCGCCGCGTCACCATCGACGGCCACACCGTCGCCTACCGTGAAGCCGGGGGGCGAGAACACTCGACAGGCGCTGCTTCTGCACGGCGCTCCCACCAGCTCCTTCATGTTCCGCGACCTCATCCCGCTCCTGGCCAAGAGTTATCACGTCATCGCGCCGGACTACCTCGGACTCGGGCTCTCCGAGGCCCCGCCCGTCGACGAGTTCGAGTACGCGTTCGACCACCTCACCGACAGCATCGACAGTCTGCTCAGCGAAGCCGGACTCGACGACTTCATCGTCTACGCACACGGCTACGGCGCCCCCGTCGCCTGGCGCCTCGCCCTCCGAAACCCGGACCAGATCGCCGGCATCATCACCCAGAACGGCAACGCCTACACCGAAGGATTCGTCCCCGGCTTCTGGGAACCGCTCTGGCAGTACGCCCAAAACCCCACCGCTAACAATGCAGTCCCGCTGCGGGCCGGCCTCACCGAAAGAGCCATTTCCTGGCGGTACTACAACGGCGTCACCGACGCCACACTGATCAGCCCAGATGCCTGGATGCATGACCTCGCAGCCGTCTCGAGACCAGGAAACGACGACATCCAACTCGCCCTCTACCAGGACTATCCGTCGAACGTCGCCCTCTACCCTGCCGTCCAGGACTACTTCCGAACCCACCGACCACCGACACTGGTCATCTGGGGTGAAGGCGACGAAATCTTCGCGCCTGACGGCGCCAGAGCCTTCCTCCGGGACCTGCCCGACGCCGAACTGCACCTGCGACCGGGCGGCCATTTCCTCCTCGAAAGCGATCTCGAACGCACCTCCGCGGTGATCATCGAATTCCTCGGCCGGGTCTGGGACGACGGCGAGCCATCCCGCTGCACGGGAAACGAGGACGCTCTCACCCTCCGGTCCGCTACCGCGGCCGACCTTTCCATGATCGTCCGCGGCGAACGCCACTACATGCAGACCATGGAACCAGCGCAACTCGGCGCCTGGACCGCCGCGATCGACCGGAACCTCGACCTGTGGATCAACAACCTCGCCCGAACCAACATCATGGAAAGCGACGGAAAAGCCGTCGGATACTCCGTCTGGACCATCGCCGGCGCCGCCGCCGTCCTCATCACGGTCGGTGTCCTCCCGCAATACCGGCGGCATGGAATCGGGCGCAAGCTCCTGGACGCGTTCATCCATGACGGGAAACGGGCCGGCGCCACCGACCTGAAACTCGGGGCCCTCCTCACCAGCGGCGCCCGGACCCTTTACGAGTCGGCAGGTTTCACCACCGTCAAGGAAGAAGACGGCTACGCCTTCTATGCCATGCCGGGCGTCGAACGACGACCACCGCGCCATCGAAGAACTCCGCATCGAATTCTGATCCCGCACGACCAACACGCTCAGAACGGATCCTCATGAACCTCCACGCATCACGCATCGTCATCGTCGGCGGAAGCTCTGGCATCGGACTTGCCACCGCTCGGGCCGCCGCCAAAGAGGGCGCAGAAGTCGCCATCGTCTCCAGCCGGCAAGGCAGCATCGACAGAGCATTGATCCAGCTCGACGGCGACGTCACCGGCCACACCCTCGACGTCCTCAACCAGGAAGCTGTCGCGACCTTCTTCACCGAGCTAGGAACGTTCGACCACCTCGCCTACACCGCCGGAGAACCCCTCACCCTCATGCCACTCGACGGCATGGACATCGACAAAGCCCGCGACTTCTTCCAAGTTCGGTTCTTCGGCGCGCTGACCGTTGTCAGCGCCGCAGCACCGAACATCCGTCCGGGAGGGTCCATCACTTGACCAGCGGCTCCGCACGAACGCGACCCGGCGCCGGCTGGTCCCTCGGGGCAAGGATCAGTGGCGCCGTCACCAGCCTCACCAAGGCCCTTGCCGTCGAGCTCGCTCCCATCAGAGTGAATTGCGTCGAGCCCGGCATCGTCCGTAGCCCCCTGTGGAGCGGCATGAGCCCCGACGAGCAGCAGATGTTCGACCAGCAAGCCGATGTCGTCCCGGTCGGCCGGGTCGGCGAGGTTGACGACGTCGCTCGCGCATTCCGGTACGCCATGACGCAAACCTTCAGCAGCGGCGCCAGCATCCCCGTCGACGGCGGCGCCCTCCTCGCCTGAGCCCCGCGGCAGAAATCCTCGGAGAAGCCACATCGCTATGACGACGGTGCCGGAGTCTCCTCACGAGCACGACTCACACTCCAGTCGAGAGGCCTGAATGTCCAGCACCCGCATCCCGCTCAACGTCTTTGGCATTGGCTTCGGCCTCGCCGGCTTGGCGACCGCCTGGCGGATCGCGGTCGACCTCGACCTTGCGCCGCACGTGGTCAGCGACACGCTGACCGTCATCGCGACCCTCGTCTGGGCGACCTCCTGCCTGCTCTACCTGCGCTACGTGCTCACGACACGCGGCGCCTTCGGCCGCGATCTGCGCGACATGACCGCTGGCCCGTTCGCGTCACTAGCGTTGATCACCCCGGTGCTCCTGGTGGCCGACGGTCTCGCGCCCTACGCGCACAGCGCAGCGACAGTCCTGATCAATGTCCTGGCGGTGGCGATCCTGCTGCTCGGCGGCTGGTTCACCGGCTTTTGGATGCGCGGCGGCGTCGAGCTCGACCGGCTGCACCCGGGCTACTTCTTGCCCACGGTCGCAGGGGGACTGGTGGCATCCGCGGGCGCCGCCGAGGTCGGGCAGCTCCGCTTCGCGCAGGTCATGCTCGGCCTCGGGCTCATCTGCTGGGTGATCGTGGGGTCGATGATCCTCGGCCGGCTGATCTTCCGTCCCGCCCTGCCCGACGCGCTGGCGCCGATGATGGCCATCGAGGTCGCCCCGGCCGCCGTGGCCAGCGTCGCCTACCTGTTCAGCACCGGCGGTCACGTGGACCGGTTCGTTGCCGTCCTCGCCGGCTACGGGCTGCTGATGGTCGTCGCGCAGCTGCCGCTCCTGCCGCGCTACCTGCATCTGAGGTTCAGCCTCGGCACATGGGCCTTCACCTTCTCCTGGGCCGCCGTCGCCTCCACCGCCCTGTTCTGGATCCCGTCCGCCCACATACCAGGCGGTCGGCTCGACAGCTACCTGGTGTTGGCCGCGATCAGCCTGCTCGTCGGCGGGATCGCCGCCCGGACCGTCGTGGCGATCAGCCGGCATACGCTGCTGCCACCCGCAGCGGCCGCACGGCAGGCGGCGCCAGCCGATCCCGTCGGCAACGGCGACTGCACTCCTGTCCCGGCGCTGGTCCTATGACGTCCTCCAGCCGGCCCCGACGCGGCACGCGGACGATCTCGGCGGCACCATGGATGCCGCAGTCCTGCACAGTTACGGCGAACCGATGCAGGTGCAGCAGGTCCCGCGGCCCACGCCCGCACCACGCTCCCCGCCATCCTCGGGATGGACCTCGCCGGTGTCGTGGAGGCTGTCCCCGATGACGTGAAGGGCCTCGCGGTCGGCGACGTCTTCGCCACCGGCACCACCAACGAAGGAGATCCTCATGACCGCCACCGCAAGCGTTATTGACCGCTACTTCGAGGCCACGAGCACGCACGATGCCCACGCCATCGTCGACCTGTTCACCCCGACCGCCATTGTCGTGGACGAGGGCAAGACCCACCGGGGGACTGCCGAGATCCGCGAGTGGCAGGACCAGGCGGCGTCCGAGTACGAGTACACGACGACGATCGTCAACCGAGTCCCGGCCGGCGACACCGCCTGCGCTGTCACCGTCCGGCTCGAGGGCAACTTCCCGGGCGGGACGGCGGACCTGACGTTCGACTTTCTGCTCGCCGACGGGCTGATCAGTGGTCTGACGATCGCACCCTTATCGCGGCGGTCCGGATCGCGCCGGCTGGCGCGGTCCGGACCGGGGGCCGCAGCCCTAACCGCAGTGGCCCTGTCTACGATCACGGAGCAGGGAGACGTGCGCATTTCAGGGGCACACTTGATCGACCTGTCGCCAAGGCCCGGCATATCCGATCGCAGGCTTCGTCGAAGAGTCTGAAGCGGCGGTACGTGCGGCACGGTTCAGTGGGACACTTGCTGATGACCGCAGGTGCACCGCTCGCAGCCTTCTCCGGCTTCCGATTTCCGCCTGAGGTGATGACGGTGGCGGTGCGCTGGTATCCGCGGTACGGCCTGTCCTACCGCGACGTAGAAGGGCTGCTCGCCGAACGTGGGATCATCGTTGACCACGTCACCGTCTTCCGGTGGGTGCAGCGGTTCACCTCCGAGTTCATCGAAGCTGCCCGTCCGTGCCGGCGGCTGCCGGGCGACAGGTAGTTTGTCGAGGAGACGTATGTCAAGGTTCCCGGCCGCTCGACCTATCTGTACCGGGCGGTCGAGCAGTACGCCAACAACCCCATCGAAGCCGACCACAGCCGGCTCAAGGCCTGGCTACGACCGATGCGAGGAAACGCTTCCGGTCCGCTCAAACCCTGGCCGAAGGGCACGCTTTCGTGCAGAACCTGCGCCGCGGCCACTCCGAAATCGCCGGCGACGAACCCGAACACGACCGGCTGCGCATCGCGCACAACTCGCAGTCTGCATCTGAGCAGCCTCCCGCAAGGATCGACGCGGCCCCCGATCGGCCAACGCAACAACGCCGGTGTCCACGCTGAGCACGAATCCTGCCAGCAAGACCGATAGTCGCCGCACACCTGCGCGCGACTCCCCGACCGCTAGCGTGCTAGGCATGACCGACCTGCTGCTCAACCCGAACTCGTTCGACCCCACCGACCTCGATGTTGAGGCACGACGCCTTTTGCGTGCGACGATCGAGTGGTTCGAAGACCGCGGTAAGGCGGAGCTCAAGCGCGTCCACCATGAGCGTGAGTGGTACGGCGACTTCCTTCGTTTCATGGCGTCGGAGAAGGCGTTCGCCACCTTCCTTACGCCGGGGTCACAGGGGGGGCGTTGGGACACCGCGCGACTGTGCGCCTTCGGCGAGTTGCTCGCCTTCTACGGCCTCGGCTACTGGTACGCGTGGCAGGTCACCATCTTGGGTCTCGGCCCGATCTGGCAGAGCGACAACGAGGCGGCGAAGACCCGCGCCGCCACCATCCTGCAGCAGGGCGGAGTGTTCGGTTTCGGTTTGTCCGAGCGGGCACACGGCGCCGACATCTACAGCACCGACATGATTCTCACTCCCGACGGCACCGATTTCCGCGCCAACGGCAGCAAGTACTACATCGGCAACGGCAACGTGGCCGGAATGATCTCGGTCTTCGGCCGCCGGGCGAACGTCGAGGGCTCCGACGGCTACGTCTTCTTTGCCGCGGACAGCCAGCACGCGTCGTACGAGCTGGTCAAGAACGTGGTGTCGTCGCAGATGTACGTCAGCGAGTTCCTGCTCAAGGACTACCCCGTGACCGCTGCGGACATCCTGCACACCGGATCTGCCGCCTTCGACGCCGCTCTCAACACCGTAAACATCGGCAAGTTCAACCTCGGTTTCGCCTCCATCGGGATCTGCGAGCACGCCTTCTACGAGGCCATCACGCACGCCGACAACCGGGTTCTGTACGGCAACCGGGTTACCGACTTCCCGCACGTACGCCAAGGGCTGACCGATGCCTACGCTCGACTGGTCGCCATGAAGTTGTTCGGCGAAAGAGCGATCGACTACTTTCGTTCGGCGTCCGCGGAAGACCGCCGCTACCTGCTGTTCAACCCGATCGCGAAGATGAAGGTGACGACCGAGGGAGAGCGGGTTATCGACGCGCTCTGGGACGTGGTGGCCGCCAAGGGCTTCGAGAAGGACACTTACTTCGAGCAGGCGGCGATGGACATCCGGGCACTTCCCAAGCTCGAGGGCACCGTGCACGTCAACATGGCCCTCGTGCTGAAGTTCCTGCCCAGCTACCTGCTGCAACCGACCACGCTGCCCGACGTGCCGCGGCGGCGGGATGCTGCCGACGACGCTTTCCTGTTCCACCAGGGACCTGCCCGGGGTCTCGGAAAGATCCGGTTCGCGGACTGGCGCACGTCATACAACGCGTTCGCGGACGTATCCAACGTCGCCGTTTTCCGCGAGCAGGCCGACGGCTTGGTCGACCTCGTGACGAACGCCGGGCCTGACCCGGACCAGGCGAAGGACCTGGACCTGCTCCTCACGCTCGGCGAGTTGTTCACCCTCGTCGTCTACGGTCAGCTCGTCCTCGAGCAGGCCTTGCTGACCGGTCTGGACCGTGACCTGGTGGACCAGATCTTTGACGTGCTCGTTCGTGACTTTTCGGGCTACGCGGTAGCCCTGCACGGCAAGGCCTCGTCGAGCAAGGCGCAGCAGCTTTGGGCGCTCGAGCACGTCCGCAAGCCGACCGCAACGACAGGTCGCTACGACCGGGTCTGGCAGCAGGTCCGCGACCTGGCGGGCACCTACGAGATGCGCCCCTAGCCTTTGCCGCTCGAAACTCGATTTTGCCTGCTCAGAGCTCTGCGCCCAGTTTTGGAACCCCACAGCCCACCGACCGGCCCTGGGAACAAGCCTGGCAGCAGATGAGCGCCGGCACGGGTCCACCGCACGCAGCCTGACCCACCCACCCGTCCCACCGGACTCGACAGAAACGCCAGGAAGATCAGCCGGCTGCGCCGGCAGTCTCCAAGCGCCGCAAAACAACGCAACTCATTCTTGACACTGCAACTTGATCAAGGACTGTTGCGCGGTCAAGTCGGCCTGGGGCGCGGTGTCGGGATTACTCCTGATCCGTTTCCCCAGGCCGCTCGCCGAACCCGGCGTGCGTGTCTCCACGCACCGGGCTCTCCACGGATGTTCTCGTTATGCGGGAGTCAGTACCCAGGCGATGGGATGTTGTTGGCTCGCCACCGATAGCGGGTCACCGGGACCGCTTCGATGTTGAACAACGTGATCCCGTCGGCGGACAGCGGTTTCCATGTCCCTTGCGGGGTGGTGAACCGGCGTCGGAAGTCCTTCCATCCCCAGCGGTGCAAGGTCCGCAGCCAGCAGGCCACCCGCCACCAGACGAAGTGGGCCAGCCGACCAAAGGTGTGCTTGCACACGGCGTGCCGGAAATAGTTGGACCAGCCGCGCATGACCTGGCCAAGCCGGGTCAGCACGGCCGCTGGGTCCTGCTGTGACGTCCTGTTCGTCAGGGCACGGATCTTTGCCTTCAACGACCGGATAGGCCTGTCGGCGATGAAGGTGTAGACGTGCCAGGTGTTCGTGCCGGGTTTGCGGCGCCGTTGGATGCGGAACCCCAAGAACTCGAACCCCTCGGCCAGGCTCACCACACGGGTCTTCTCCTGCGAGAAGGACAATCCCATGGTGGCGAGCACGACCGCGATCTCTTCGCGCAGGCCATGAACGTCGTCTTCGGTGCCGTGCACGAGCACGGCGAAATCGTCTGCGTACCTTACGATC
>JBBRSE010000104.1:0-10459 GCA_038245655.1 Mycobacteriales bacterium
CTACACAAGCCTGGCCGCCGCAGTCGTCCGCGTAGAGCACCACACAACGACATCGCACCCGACCTCACCAATGACCCGGCACCAGCGTGCGAACCACACCCGAACGATCATGCCGAACCCGCCAAGCACACCCGGCTGAGGTTTTTGAGCCCCACACACCAGCAGCGCCGAGTCCGCGGTCACCGTGACCCCCCACTCGCTGGCTGTGCAGGCCAGATGGGACAGGTAGTCGGCGAACAACCGCTCGAGGTCGATGCCGACGTAAACTCGGCGCGGACGCATCATCTTCACCCGCGCACCGTTCGCGTTATCAACACGAGGCACGATCTCGACGTAGGGGGTGCCGCCCCGTCCCATCACGAAGTCGCTGATCCGCAGGCCCAGCGCCTCACCGATTCGCATGCCGCTCTCCGCGAGCAGCGCGAACAACAGTCGGTCACGCAGGTTGCCCACCCACTCACCGGTCGCGGTGTCAAAGACAGCGCAGCCGTCCAGGATCGCCTGAATCTCCTGCGGTAGCAGTAACGGAGGTCGGCCACGCCGACGGTTGCTACGCACCCGGACCAACGATGACGGGCCCGGCGCCGACCGTGCGTCCAGGTGTGCCAGCAGCCCGCAGGCCGGGACGCGACGAGGTGACCCGCGCAGCAACCGCCCGGCGACCGGCACCCCAAAAGCAGCCTCATGCCAGCGGTAGAAGGAGACCACCGCAGCCAACCGTGCTTCTAACGTTTCCGGTGAAGGACCCTGCGCCGGTGGGACCAGTGCGTGCTCGACCGTGCGCCCATTGCGCAGCCACGACAAGAACCCCGACACCGCCGCAACGCCGACCTCGTCCCAATGCTCGGTCTCGCCGCGCTGTTCCAGAAAGGTCCACCACTGAGTCAACGCGGTGGCATAGCCCCGGACCGTGTTCGGGGACCACAGCTGCCGGTGAGCCTCCAACCAATCCTCAACCGGCGCCACCGTGAGGTAGCCGCCGTCGATCACCGTCCAAGTGGGTGGCCCACCACTCGGGCGGATCGCCAAGCATTGCGCCATCGCTGTCGTTCCATCTCGTCGAAGAACTCCCGCTGATAGCGAGGAAACGACGATGGCAAGACATCAACAGAGCGATCGTTGATGACATAGAAGCGGGCGAGTCACGAACCGTGGATAACGGGTGGTCCGAGGAACACCACGTTGTCTTTGGCGGTGACGAAGTCCAGGGTGCCGAGGTGAGCGATCAGGTCGCGTTTGAGGCCGCGGGCATGGTCGAAGTCGAACTCCTCCAGGCTTTTGCGGCCCGGGAACCGGGCCGCCCGGATGCGGCCTTCGCCGCCGTGAGACTCCCGCGCGGACACCTCACGTTGCAGGCAGGCCACGAGGAACTCCTCATGCGTCCAGTTCTCGGCGCGGGCCCGTTCGGCGAGCCGGCCGACCGCGTCCCGCAGCGTCGGCGCCTTGAGCGCGCGGGTCAGGAACGCCACGTCGGCGGTCACGTCTTTGGTTGGGGTGGTGCGGGCGGTGGCCATCACGCGGCCCCGTCGACATTGGCGTCGGTGTCATCGGATAGTCCGAGGGCAGTGTCGTAGTCGGCGAGTGGCCGGATCTGCACGTCGGGTTCGCCGGCCGGCCGCAGCATCCCGGCCCGCTGCCGGCGCAGCAGCTTCGCGGCGGCGACGTGCTGCGGGTCGCTGACCGTCTGGTGCTTGGCCCAGATCCGTTCGTGGTCGGCCACGACCCGTCCGTCGCAGAAGCCCTGCACCCGGTCCAGGCCGGCGACGATCTCGACCCGGCGGCCGATCACGGCCGGGTGCACCGAGTAGTCGTTGCCGTCGAGGCGGACGTAGTGATCGCGCGGCAGCCGCAGCGACGACCGCCAGCCCGTCGCCGGTGGAACTGGCGGCAGCGCGAGCATCCCGGCCCGGTCGGCAGCGATCCGGTCCGTCGGGGCGCATCCCAACGCCCTGCGGGTGCGGGTGTTCACTACCGCCAGCCATTCCTGCAGCTGGGCGTTGAAGTCCGCCGGGCAGGCGAACGTGCGGCCCGGAAGGAAACTAGTCTCCAGGTAGCCGTTCGCCCGTTCCACCAGCCCCTTCGCTTCCGGGTCGGCTGGCTTGCAGACATAGACCTTGGTGGCCAGCGTGCCGCGAAATGCCTGACACTCGCCGGTCAGCTCCGAACCACCGCGGCGGTGCCGGCCCACGGCGCCTTCACCGTCCCAGACCAGCAGTCCAGGGACCCCGCCCAACCCTTGCAGCAGCTGCCACCAGCCGGCGAACAGGTCCTGCGCCGCCCGTGACGGGATCAGTAACGCCGACAGCCACCGGGCATACCCGCTGACCATCGTCAGCACCGGCAGCTGCTTGGCCGTGCGGACCTGACCGAAGCCGACCGGGATCGTCACGTCGGGAAACCAGAAGTCGTTCTGCGTCAGTTCCCCGGCGGCATACGCCGTCCGTGATGCCGGGTCCGGCGGCAGATACGCCGGCCGCAACAATGCAACCCGCTCCTTGAACACCGTGATCCCATGAGTCCAGCCGATCCGTTCCGCGATCACCGTCGCCGGCATCATCGGAAACGCCTGCAACAACTCACGAATCCGCGGCTCAACGTCATCCACAATCGAACCCGCCGGCACCCGCTCATACTTCGGCGGTCCGTCCGAAGCGAGCGCCGCCCGCACCGTATTCCGCGAGACCCCCAGCACCCGAACGATCACCTTGATCGGCAATCCCTCAGCCCGGTGCAACCTACGGATCTCAGCCCAGTCCTCCACGTCCAACATCCCTTCGTCCTCCCGGCTCGACTCGAGCCAGGCTCAGCGGAAGGGGATCAGAATTCAGACGGCGACACGGGGTCAGTTTTCACGCGGCGCGGACACTCGGCGGACTTCCAGGAATCTTTGCGTCGCGACAGACGCAGCCAAATGCACATTCGCGAGACGAGCAGAAAGAGCGACATCGAAGGCACACGAGCAACACCTCGTCGTCGCACAGACCCTTGAGGCAAGACCCAAGGCCGCGGATACATTCTCGGCACGCACCACCCCACATGCTCACTGGCGGCAGCCGTTCATCTACTCCCACGAACCCGAAACCGACTCCTGGAACCCGACAGGAACGGAGCGAGCATTGACTCTTACTGACGGACGGTTCTGCTCACGCTCAGAACGGTCACTGAACCTCGAGGTGCGGTGCGGGGTTCGTGTTGGGTCAGCTATGGACCATAGAACTTTTGGAAGCTACGCGGGCGCGGTGATCGGAATTCCGTTGAGCCGCGCGGCTTCTGCTAGCCGGTCGTCGTAGGTGACCAGGCTGTCGAGATCGTCGCCCAGATCGAGTGCTGCGGCGAGGTGGATCGCGTCGAGGCTACGCAGGACAGGCGGATTAAGGCGGCCTGCTTGCTCGAATATGGATGTCGTGACTTCGGTCAAGGTGAGTGAGTCAAGTACGGCCCTCGCTTGTAGGAGGCGATCAGGAGCCGAACGGCGCACTGCTCGGAGCAACTCGGTGCGGACGAGGTCGCATGCCACCGGTTCGCGGCCTGTACTGAGCCAGGCGCGTAGCGCCGTGCTCTCCACCTCGACTACGACGAGTTTGGTGAGTGCTGAGGTGTCCAGGTAGTGCGCCACGTCAGTACCGCTCGATGTTCCGTCTCGCAATCAAATCCTCGGTCAGGTTCGGACCTGATTCGGGGGCTGGAAGCGTGGCGATGTCGCGGCGCGGGGGGCGTGCGTGTCCTGCTGCGGTCAATTGCTGGAGCCGCGACGATGGGATTGCCGTCAGTTGAGCAACGGCTCGTCCCCGATCTGTAATCGTGATTGTCTCGCCAGTTGATGCCTGGGCTACGACGGCGGAGGCGTTTTGTTTAAGGGCGCGGATGCCGACTTCGCTCATGTTCTTCAATGTAGCACATCAAATTTGCGGGCGGCTATCGCGCCTAGCCTCGAAATTTCGTGATCTTGGTGGGTGATCTTGTGGTGGGGGGCCGGTGGGTTCGCCCGGCTGATTGTGGCATCAGGGTGTGACTGTTTTGCCGGTGTCGGGCGTTCCTTGGTCTGGCGGTCCTTTCCTGCCGTGGTGCGTCTGCGAAGGACGTCGAGTTGCTGGTCTTGCGTCATGAAGTAGCGGTGCTGCGACGACAGGTGGGCCGGCCTCGGTTGGAGCCAAAGGACCGGCTGCTGTTGGCGGCGCTGACTCGGTTCCTTCCGCGCGAATTATGGCGGGTCAGGATTGTGAGTCCAGCGACGCTGCTGCGTTGGCATCGACAGCTGGTGGCCCGACACTGGACTTACCGGACGAAGACGGCGCCGGCTCGAGGTCGTCCCCGGTTCGCCGCAGTCATCCGGGAGTTGGCTGTGCGCATGGCCAGGGAGAATCCGACGTGGGGTCATCGTCGTATCCATGGCGAACTTTGCGGGCTGGGTCATCGGGTGGCTCCGGCGACGGTCTGGAACATTCTGCGCCGTGCCGGTCTTGACCCCGCTCCGCGGCGCAGCGGCCCGTCATGGCGTGACTTCTGCCGGACGCAGGCGCAGACGATGCTGGCCTGCGACTTCTTCACCGTCGACACCGTTCTGCTCCGCCGGATCTACGTCTTCTTCATCCTCGAGGTCGGCACGCGACGGGTTCATATCCTAGGAGCCACGAGTAACCCCACGGGGCAGTGGGTGACTCAGCAGGCCCGCAACTTCATGCTCGGAGTAGGACCGGGCTAGCGGCTTTCGGTTCTTGATCCGAGATCGTGACACCAAGTTCACTGTCGGCTTCGATGCCGTGTTCAGCGCCGCTGGAATCGCCTTGCTTGCGCAGTCCGCCGCGAGCACCGAAGGCCAACGCCTATGCCGAGCGCTGGGTCGGGACGATCCGTCGTGAGTGCTTAGACCGCATGCTGATATTCAATGACCGCCAGCTGTTGCGGGTGCTGACCGAGTACCAGACCCACTACAACACCCACCGGCCTCATCGAGCCCTCGAGCAACGGTCTCCGACCGCGAGTGCGCACGTGCACCGTGAAGTCCCGGCGCCTGCGTCCGAGCCTGAAAACGTCGTGCGACGCGTGGAGATACTCGGCGGTCTGATCAACGAATACCGATCGGCCGCTTGACGGCAGTCCTGGGTGCCAGTGCCGGGGTTCTTGAGCCCCACACGCGGAGAACCTCGCGCGCCACGGGCTTGTGGACGCCGTCGTCTCTGCGGAGACCCTGCGCTCGGTGGCCATCGACTCGCTCACCGTGCTCGCCGCGCACCGCGACACTCCGCCGGTCGTTACGGAATTTCCCCGTGAGCCGCTCGCCGACACGCCGGCCTGGGAGTCGATCCAGCGTTCCCGGCGCGCGGACCGACCCGGTCTGCGCGCCTTGCTGAAGGTCGCCGCCAACACCGTCACGCCGTTGCAGGGCACCGGGCAGGGCGAGCACGACCCGGGGCTGGTGCTCGCACTGGCGCGGTTCGGCCAGGCACCGTGCGTCGTGCTCGGGCAGGACCGCCGTTACGCCGATCGCCCAATGGGGCCGGCTGGTCTACGCGAGGCCCGCTGCGGCATGCGGCTGGCCGCCGAGCTGCACTTGCCGTTGGTCTCCGTCATCGACACCGCCGGAGCGGCGCTCAGCAAGGAGGCAGAGGAGGGCGGCCTCGCCGGCGAGATCGCCCGCTGCCTGGCCGAACTGGCCACCCTGCGCGCGCCGACGCTGTGCCTGCCGCTGGGCGAGGGCGCTGGTGGCGGCGCGTTGGCGCTGCTACCCGCCGACCGGGTGCTGTGCGCGCAGCATGCTTGGCTCTCGCCGCTGCCGCCCGAGGGTGCGTCGGCGATCCGGTTCCACACCACCGATCGCGCGGCCGAGATGGCCGAGGCGCAGTGCGTGCGAAGCTTGGACCTGCTTCGGCACGGCATCGTCGATCGCATCATCGCCGAGCACCCGGACGCGGCCGACGAGCCGACCGATTTCCTCCACCGCGTGGGCGCCGTTCTGGGGTACGAGCTGGCGCTCTTGTTCGGCCGCTCGCCCGAGGCACTACTTGGTGCTCGGTCCGACCGGTACCGTCAGTTAGGCAAGGCCACGTCCAGTAACAAGTGAACGAAACCAGCCGGTTCTTTGGCGTACCTTGCCGATGCCCCCGCCGCCTAACGGTCGATAGTGTCGAGTCATGAGAGTGTTGATTGCGTTGGGCGGCAACGCCATGACCGCACCGGACGGTAGCGCCCGGCCGGAGGATCAGGCCGCCGCCGTCGCCGCGGCCATGGAGGCGGTCGCGGACCTGGTCGCCATCGGCGTGGACGTCGTACTCACCCACGGCAACGGCCCACAGGTCGGCAACCTGCTCGTCAAGAACGAGATCGCCGCCGCCATCGTGCCGCCCGTCCCGCTCGACTGGTGCGGAGCCCAGACGCAGGGCACCATCGGCGTGCTCATCCTCAACGCGCTCGACACCGCACTCGCGCGCAGACAGGTCGACCGACGTCCGGCAGCGCTCGTTTCGCGCACGCTTGTGGCGGCCGACGATCGCCATTTCGCTGCACCCAGCAAGCCGATCGGCCGGTTCCTGCCAGCGGTCGAGGCCGCAGTCATGGTTGCGCACGGACAGACCTGGCAGGACCGTGGCGAGCGCGGCTGGCGCCGGATCGTCGCATCGCCCGAACCGCTGCAGTGCCTTGAGGCCCCGACCATCGGCGCCCTGCTCGACGCCGGCTACGTGGTCGTGTGCGCCGGCGGAGGCGGAGTGCCCACCGTGCAGGACACGGACGGTCAGTTGCGCGGCGTCGAGGCGGTCATCGACAAGGACCTGACCGCCGCCGTGCTGGCCGATCAGCTGGGCGTCGATCTGCTCGTGATCGCCACCGACGTGGACGCTGCCGTGGTCGGCTGGGGCACCCCGCAGGCACGTTCGATCGGCCAGATTCCCGTTGCCCAACTGCGCGAACTCGCTGCGGCGGGTCACTTCGCCGAAGGCAGCATGGGCCCGAAGGTGGACGCCGCGTGCCGTTTTGCCGAACGCGGCGGTCGCGCAGCCATCACGTCCCTGCACCGCATCGCCGACGCGCTCGAAGGCGTTGCTGGAACCATCGTCCTTCCCACATCACTTGACACTGCGGAGAATTGACATGTCCCAGCCGATTGAGGTCCGAAAGGTGCCGCTGCACAGCGTCACCGATTGCGAGTGAGTTTGCCAAGCTGATCGACGACGGCGTGCTTGAGGCCGACGGTCTGATTGCCGTCATCGGCAAGACCGAGGGAAAACGGTGGAGTCAACGACTGCACCCGCATCCTGGCCGACCGCGCGTTCCGCGAGGTGCTGGTCGCCAAGGGCAGCCGCAGCGCAGACGAGGTCAAGCAGGTGCCGATCGTTTGGTCCGGCGGTACCGATGGCGTGATCGGCCCGCACGCCACGATCTTCGCGACGCTCCCCGCCGACGAGGCCGTGCAGACCCAGAAGCCACGGCTCACGGTCGGATTCGCAATGAGCGAGGTCTTGCTGCCCGTGGACATCGGCCGCACCGCGATGATCACTAAAGTCGCGGCCGCGGTCAAGGTCGCGATGGAGCGGGCGGCCATCACGGATCCGGCCGAGGTGCCGCGGTCGCGCTCGGCGAGATCGAGATGCCGAAGGACGGGGACGTCCTGCGTGACAGGTCGCTCTACTCCTCGGTTGCGTCGTGCTCCTCGGGCGTCGAGTTGGACTGGGCTCAGGTCGTTGTGGTCGGCAACGCCCCCGGCGTCGGTGGCCGCTACCGGATCGGGCACGGCGTCATGACCGACGCGCTGGACCAGCACGGGTGCAGAGACGCTTCCTCATCGCTCATGATGATCGATCATGCAGGAGACCCCAGCGTGCCTGCCGGAGCGCTGCCCACCAATCCCGTCTTCGACGATTTCGACAGGCCGACCTACGCCTCTCTCCGGGCCGCTGCCTTCGACCGAGGACGTGTTCGACGGGCCTCCGAGGTCAGTCTCATCGAAAAGGGCGATGAGGCTTGGACAGGCGCATGGCCAGCCGACGTCTGGATCCGATTGGGCCGCGCAGGTCGCGCATAAGGAACCAAGAGCCGCGACGAAACGATGGTTGCCGGGGCGTAGCGACGTGCTGCGCCGCTGGCGACACCGAGTGGGAGTCGATGGTGCCCAGGGAGGCCGCCGAAATTATCAAGCGGCGGGCGTTTTTCGGCTACACCAAGCCCGCCATGGCGGCCAGCAGCATCGAGTAGCGGGTGGCACTTCAGGCTTGGCCGCGGGCGGGGTCGGGTCGGGCTCCAGCGCGGCGATCAGCTCCTTGCGGCGGGCCGCCGGCATGTCCTTGAAGTCCGGATCCTGCTGCCAGTACGCGAGAAGTCCGGCGTTGACCTCGACGGCGTCCGACAGGTGCGCGATCGCCTGCTCCCAGGCCTTGTCTCCGTCGCTGGCACGCAGTCGTGCGTCACGCGCCCAGATGCACGCGATGCTGTAACGCAGGTTGGACGCCGTCGTGTCCTGATACTTCGCGAGTATCTCGGCTGCGCTGCCTGCTGGGGGCGCGATGGGTCCTGGGAACGGGAGGCCGGGGTACGGCTTGCCAGCCGCATGCGCCTCCAGCTTGGCTTCGAGATCGCGCATCCCGGCTAGCGGGAGTTTCCGGCCTTCGGATCTGATCGGCGTGTTTCCCCTTGTGGTGCAAGGGTTTTGACGTCTAATGTAGGTATTACCTAGATATGCCGTCGATCATTGGCAAAAAGCAGGGCAACCAGACCTACTACTACCTCGTCGAGTCCGCCCGGGTCGACGGCAAGCCGCGGATCGTGTCCCAGCAGTACCTGGGCAGCGCGGCTGAGGTGATGGCGAAGCTGGAGGGGACCGGCGCGGGTGAGCCGGTGCGCACGCAGCACAAGAGTTTCGGGGATCTGGCCGCGGTGTGGTCGGTGCTGGAGCGCCTCGATGTCGCCGGGATCATCGACGCGGCCGTGCCCCGTTACGCCAACGCGGCCGCGTCGGTGGGGACCTACATCGCGTTGGCGACCGCGAATCGGATCGTGGCGCCGTGCTCGAAGCTGGCGTTCGCGGACTGGTGGGAGGGCACCGCCGGGGCGCGGTGGGTGAAGCTGCGCGGCGCGGTGCTGGATCACCGCCGGTTCTGGGACGCGATGGACCGCCTCGACGCGTCCACGCTGGCCGCGGTCGAGACCGCAATCGGCCAGCGGGTCGTGGCCGAGTTCGGGTTGGACCTGTCCGGGCTGGTGCTGGACATGACCAACTTCGCCACCTACATCGACACGACCAACGACAGTGCCCCGATCGCGCAACGCGGCAAAGCGAAGCAGAAACGCACCGACCTGCGCCTGGTCGGCCTGGCGTTGGTGGTGACCCGTGACGGCGGGATACCCCTGGTCTCGCACGCCTACGCCGGGGACCGCCCCGACGTCACCCAGTTCTCCCTCGTCATCACCGAACTGACCGCCCGCTTTTGCGAGCTGGCCACCAGCGTCGAATCCCTCACCGTCATTTACGACGCCGGGCAGAACTCCGCCGCCAACCACGCCCTGATCGCCGAGTCCGGGATCGGGTTCGTCGGCTCGCTGCCACCCAGCCAGCACCCCGACCTGCTCGCCCTGCCCGCTTCCCGCTACCGGCCCGTGGACGAGCAGCGCTACCCCGGCCTGACGTGCGTGGACACACACGTGACCACGCTCGGGGTGACCCGTCGCGCGGTGCTCACCCATTCCCCGACCCTGCACGCCGCCCAGTCGCGCGGCTTCGCCCAGACCCTGGCCAAGGCCCGCCGGCGGCTGATCGAGCTGCAGGCCACCCTGGCCCGAGGCCACGCCCGCCGCGACCGCGCCGCCATCGACACCGAGATCGCCTCGATCACCAAACCCCGCTGGGTCAACCAGGTCATCACCACCACCCTGACCGGCGACACCCCCGACCAGCTGCGGCTGACGTTCCGGGTCAACACCCGCACCCGCACGAAACTGGAACAGAACCTGTTCGGTAAGCGAATCCTGTTCACCAACCGCGATCACTGGTCCACCGGCGACGTCGTAGCCGGCTACCGCTCCCAATCCGAGGTCGAGTCCGGGTTCCGGCAGCTGAAAGACCCCCACGTCGTCTCCTTCGGCCCCATGCACCACTGGACCGACCAGAAAATCCGGGTCCACGTCTTCTACTGCGTCCTCGCCCTGACCATCGCCCACCTGATGCGCCGCGAAGCCGACCGAACCGGCCTGCACCTGTCCGTGCGAGAACTGCTATCCATCCTGGGCGGTATCCAGGAGACCGTGCTGCTCTACCACGACGGCGGCAAAGGCCGCCCCCGCGCCAAGCGCATGCTCACCGACATGGACCCCACCCAGCAGCACCTGACCGACCTGTTCGGTATCGACCGCTACGCCCCCACCCGCTGAAACAGCCTGAACCGCCGACTTAGGTAATACACCGGCACCCGGCTGAAACCCTGCCACACCAGGGGAAACCCCATAACGATCAAGAAAGGCCGGAAACTTGCGC
>JBBRSE010000105.1:0-10141 GCA_038245655.1 Mycobacteriales bacterium
ACGCAGGTTCAGCCCCACTACCCCACCAGCGCCGCCGATTGGGCACCTGACCTGCACAAACACCCCGGCACGACGGCGCACCAGAGGGTCGTGAGTGTCAGCGACAGCCATTGCGCGCGCATGAACGGTGACGGCGACACGCCGCTGACCTGCACAAACACCTTTGACGTCTCATCTGATGCATCATTGAATCACTGGATGTAGCCAGATTCTTCGGAGGCTTCGATGCAGATTGACGGCTCAGGTCGCGCCCACCTGGTGCAGTCGTTGCCGGTCCTCCGGCCTGACGAGCAGGTGCTTCAGATGATGCTCGACGGCTGGCGCAACCAACAGCTGTCACGAAACTTGCAGTTCGCCACCATCGAGCAGCGTCTGCGCTGCGTCCTGCGCTTCATCGACCACGTCAACGTTGATCCGTGGCACTGGACGCCAGCCATTGTCGAGGAGTTCTCAGCCGATCTCCGTTCTGTGAAGCACGTCTCCCACTCGACTCTGCGGGGCTACCACTGCGCGCTCCGCGCGTTCACCAGCTACATCAGCAACCCCGACTACGGCTGGGATCGGATCTGCGAGCAGTACTTCGGCACCCATCCGGCGCAGGTCTTCTTCGACTGGAACACCGCTCCCCACGTCCAGGAGTACGACGGCCGCCCTACCAAGCGGCCCTACACACGCGGCGAAGTCATCGCGCTGTTCGATCACGCAGACGACGAGGTCGAACGCATCGGCGCATCCGGGCGCAAGGGCTGGCAGGCCGCCTACCGCGACGCCGTCATGATGAAGATCTCCTACGGCTACGGCCTTCGCCTCAACGAAGTGCGCCATCTCCAGACAGTCGACCTCGCGCGCAACCCGCACGCCCGCGAGTTCGGAGCCTTCGGCGTCTGCAAGGTCCGATTCGGCAAGGCAAAGCGCTCCTCTCCACCCAAGCCGCGCAGCGTGCTGACGGTCTGGCGGTGGACGCCAGGCATCTTCGATGACTGGCTCGCGAACGGCCGGGGCGCACCTGACACCCTCGACTTGTTCACGACCGAGCGTGGCTACCTGGTGGGCGAGTCGACGTTGAACCGCCGCCTCACCCGCTACTGCAAGGAGCTCGGCTTCCCCGACGGTCTCGACTTCCACTCCTTCCGGCGCTCGTATGCCACCCACCTCCTCGAGGATGGTTGGGACCCGCGGTTCGTGCAATACCAGATGGGGCACGAGCACGCGGCAACCACCGGGATCTATCAGTTCGTCTCGGACGAATTCCGTCGCTCCACGCTCCGGGCCACGCTGGACCGTGCGGTGAATGAAGCCCTGGCTCGCCGGACCGAGGACGGGACATCATGAAGCGCACGGTCGACTACACGTGGCGGCTGGCGGAGCTGATGGCGGCCCGGGGCCTGCACAACACGACGGACCTCATTCCACTACTGGCCGAGCGCGACATCACGCTCTCCCGCCCGCAGGTCTACCGTCTGGTCAACCAGCGTCCGGAGCGGATGTCGCTTCAGGTGGTCGCGGCGCTGTGCGACATCTTCCAATGCACGCCGGCGGACCTGCTCACCACGACCGCGGCCGACGTGCGGGTGCGCAAGACCGGCACTGCTGCCCCACCGAATGTCATCGAGCTCGACCGCAGTGTGCGGCCGCGACGCGCGAACATCCTCGACGAGTAGCGACCCGGAGTAGTCATGGATCCGAAGCCGGTCGGCCTCTCCCCTCGTTCCACCGTGCGAGGTCGGCCGCGCACGTCGAGCACGCGCGACGACCCCTGCGCCCGCTGCGGCCGAAACATCCCCCGCCTCGCAGCCCGATGGCCAGAAGGTCGACTGTGCTTCACCTGCTACTTCGACGCAATCCATACCAGGGGCATCTGCTCCGAGTGCCGCCAAGATCGCCTACTTCCAGGCCCACCTAACGGCGAGGGTCACCCCGTCTGCTCGACCTGCGCCGCGATCCCGTACGACTTCCACTGCGAGCGTTGCGACGTCGAAGCGGGGCACCATCGCGGCCGCCTGTGTGCCCGCTGCGCCCTCCGCGACGACCTCCACGGCCTTCTCGGAGGATCTCCCACGACGCCCGCGCTCATCGGACTCGTCGACGCGCTTTGCGCCGCCGACCGCCCCGAGTCGATCATCGTCTGGAAAAGGTCCGCCAAGGTCCAAAAACTCCTCCGGGGCCTCGGCTACGGCACGATCCCGATATCGCATGAAGGTCTCGATTCTGCTCCCGGTAGGCACTCCGAGCACCTGCGTGCACTGCTGGAGCATCACGGCCTGCTCCCCCAGCGAGACCCGTATCTCCCCCGGTTCGAGCAGTGGATCGACACCAAGCTCGACCAACTCCCCGACGACGTGCGTCAGCCGGTGCAGCACTTCGCGACCTGGCACCACTTGCGACGCGTCCGCGCCAAGGCAGCTGCAGGGGCCGCGACGCGCGGGCCGGTCCACTCCGCCAAACAGGAGATCACCGAAACAATGAAGTTCCTGCTCTGGCTGCACGAGACCTACCAGCGCACGGCCGAGACATGCACCCAGCAGGATGTCGATGAGTGGCTGGCCAATGGGCCGACTACACGCTCCGCGATCAGGACCTTCTTCGTCGTTGCGAAGAAGTCTCGACTCAACAGCAAGGTCGACGTCCAGCATCGATCGGCGAAGACCAGCCCGTCGTTGAGCCAGGACCAGCGACTCGCCTGGATGCACGAGCTCCTCACCGGCACGAGCGAGTCACTCCCCTATCGGGTCGCCGGGATGCTCCTACTTCTTTACGCACAGCCACTGGTCAAGGTCGTCACACTCCCGACCAGCGTCATCGATGACAGCGGCACCGGCATGAGCATTACCCTCGGCCTACACCCCACAGACGTTCCCGAGCCATTCGCTTCCCTCCTGCGCGAACAGCTCGTGTCGCGGCCGAACCTACGCACCGGTGCCGGACCCGACAGCCCATGGCTCTTCCCCAGCACCCTCGCCGGTCGGCACCTACACCCCAACACGGTCATGGATCGACTCCGCGACCTCGGTGTCAACCTGCTCGGCGCCCGCAACCGGGCCATCGGCGGGCTCGTCCTCGAATGCCCACCATCGCTCGTTGCCGAGGCCCTCGGGTACAGCCCGCAGGTGGCGTTCCTGCACGCCGAAAAGGCCGCCGAACCCTGGGCCCGGTACGCCGGACGATCCATCAAATCTCCATGAGAGCACTGCCCGCTCATGGCGATGAGCGGACGTCCGCTCATCAGGGTTATGCCGGTGATAATTCGGCCGATGAGCGGGCGTCCAAAAGTCGCAAGACAGCTTGCCACTAACGGACGCTGGTCCCGTCCGCGCGGAGGCGGTCACGGCGCCCACCCAAAGCGATGCCTACAACGACGCCGACCACACCTGCTAGAAGACACCACCAAACTGACAGACTCGGAACCATGAAGGCGAGGGCAAGGAAGAGGAGCGGACCGAAGATCGCGCCGTCCAATCTCGGGTGATCTCTGGACCAACTGACGACGCCGCCGGGACTGAGCGCCACAGCAAGGCCTACGCCGCCGTAGACGACTGCTGCGACAGCTCCGACGACCCAGCCGCGCCGGAGTACCAGGCCAAGAGCCATGGCAGCGAAAAGCGGCACGTAGGTCCAGCGCAACCAGATCGGTGGGTTCGACGCAGTGTCGTTGAACCATCGATTTGCTCTGCGCAACCGAGTCATTCCACGCTCCGACCTAAGGATGATGAGGGCTGGAGAACCGTGCCCGTCGGTAGTTTGTCATGTGCTCTTTTCGGGCAGTCGTCAGGCTGCCGCTGGGCCAACTAGCCGACATTGGCGGGCGCTCGGATGTCTCGCCATCCGCCAACGAATGCGCTCATCTGGCACGGAGAGGTCGAAGCCGCTCGGTTACTGCTGCTCAACGTCGAGCAGCGTTTCGTCCATCCAAACGTCCTCGTAGCCAGGCGCCAACAGGAACCTTGACCCAGGCGGCAGGCCGAGGTAGGCGCCGAGCGCTGGCACCCTCTCTACGAGATGCTTAGTGTGAAGCGGCACGAAGAAGTCCGCCGCGGTCGACAGTTCACCCGTCCACACGTACCAGCCAGACGCATTGCCAATCGTCGGGTGACGCAGCCCGTTTATGGGCCAAGTCCAGCCTGGTTCAAGAAGGCTCCGGGAAACTCCGACGACCGTGCCGGCCTTGGGTGTCCTCACCTGGATGAGACTCCCACACACATCGCCTGTCGATGGAGCCCTGGGGGTTTCCGCGACAAAACGACGCACTCTATGGCGCAGAGCGAGTTGTTCAGTGAGCCGCCGAGCGACGGCCCGACGGCCACTCGATCAGAGCATCGTGTTCACCGCGCTCATACGCGTCATCGGCAGCGTGAACGCACGCCCAGAAGTCAGCCGGATCTCGACGTGCGTCAAGAAGGGTGTCTAGCTCCACCAGGGTCACCACCCTCACGTCAGCGTCGCGAAGCCGGATCTCGTAACGTGGTCGACGGCGTCGAAGGACCCAGGCTCGGTGACGAGTTCCGTCATGTACTCGCCTCAAGGTCACGGTCTCAGATGTCACTGAGCCATGATGGCGGAAGCGTCAGCGAGACCGTGCAAACGTCCGCTTCTGGCGCGGATGGTGCGACGCCTGGCACGTTCCGCTGGTCGACCGTTCAAACGTCCCCGCGCAACCCATGGCTAGCTTGGCCGTGGCCCAGTGCCGGGCGGGAGGTCTCACGAGATCCTGTCGAGGACCTCACGCAGCTCTGGCAGCTCGGTCGCAATCTTGTTGCGTCGGGCGAACGACTCCGCAGCGTCGAGGGCATCCCGAAGCCCCTGAGCCAGCACCTTGTGCGGGTCCCGCCCGTCGTCAGGGATCAGCGCGACCTGCACCGACAACCACCCTTGGGCGTCGCGCCGGCCAGTCCGGACGCCAGTGAACTCGTTGGGCACCAGGCGCCCGTCGAGGTGGAATGCCACGTACAGCCGAAGCGGGCTGGTTACCCGGTCCTGGGCGATCTTCGCCTGTCGGGTCAGATCCCCGAGGGCTGCCCCCCATCGTCGGGACAGTGCATCGGAGTCGCCCAGCACCGCCCCGAAGGAGAGCACGCGCACGTCCTTCTGGGCGCCGGGCTCGTCGATCTGGCGCACCACAGCGAGCATCCGTGGGAGCAAGACGCAGAACTCGCCGCCGCCCCACGTGTCGACCAGCCTTCCGGCGCTCTCCAGTGCGTCCCAAAGCGGTTCGCTCGCGCGCACGATTTCCCGGGCGGCGGGCTCGTCGATGTCGAGCGCTTCCCGCACGGCCTTGATCACTTCGCGGCGAGAGGCGGCCGGCATGTCTTCCAATGGGTCGGTTGGCACGTGCGAAGCCTACGAGCCCTCCGTCGCGCGAAAGCGCGGACCGCGCATAGGCGGGGAACCGCACTCTCATGGCGCTGGTGTGGCGTTCGATCGTTGCCCTGGCGATATCCAGGCCTCTGACTCGAATGGTGTGCACCAGCCCACCGGCGGGCGAACAATGATCGGGTGACCGTCTCCCCGCCAGGCCTCGCCCCCGGCAAACCCCCGCTGTTGTGGCGCGGGTGGCGCCCCGTGATGTGGGCTCTGCTCGTCGTGACTACCGCCGTTGGCGCGTACATCACGGCGTACGTAGTGGCATTCATTGCGTGGGCAGCGTTCAGTACCTGCAACGAGCCACCCGACCCGGTGCGTGCGGCGGCGGGCCAGAAGTATCTGGCTGCACTGTTCGCGCTTGTTTGGGGGCCTTGGCTGCTCGCGGCCGTGTGGATCCGACCTCGCGTCCGGGTGATCGTCGCTGGCTTCCTCTGCGCTTCCCCGGCTCTCTATGCGTTGCTTGGCCACTCGTTGAACCCCAACACCTTCGGTGGGCATTGGTGCTTATTCTGAGCCCGGTCGCCTTGCTGGGGGTGGGCTCTTCTCATCTACTCGATGATGAAGATGTAGGCGGGTGCGGGAGGCGCCCGTCACGCCGTGGGGGCGCCGACGCTGCTCAGCGTGTCGGCCACTGTGGGGTCAGAACGGGGTTACCAATCATCCGAATCTGGTTCCCCTCTATGTCAAGAGGCTGGTTGAGGCGCTCGAGATTCTCTGAGGCTTTCGGGCTTTGATGGGTCGCGGTAACGTCGCTCTTGCGGGTCCGGGAAGTGGCTGATCCGAAGTGCCGACGAGCGGGGACAGGTCGGCCGCGCTGGATTCTTGAGTCGCCCCGCAGTGCCCTCCCGGGCCCGTGCCACCGCCGGTGAGCTCCCGCATTCGGGCGTCGGCAACCAGCTGCCGGTAGATCACGTCAGAGAGGCGTCGTTTCAGGCAGCGCAGTGCTTCCATCCGGGTCTTGCCGGCGGCGACTTTGCGCCGGAAGTACGCACGGCCCTGGGTGTCGTTGCGCAGCTGGACGACCGCGGCGATGTGCAAGACGTGGTTCATCCTTCGGTTGCCGGCCCGGGAGAGCCGGTGTCGGATCTGCTCACCCGATGACGCGTCCAGGGGTGCGGTCCCGGTCCAGGACGCGAACCGGTTCCGGTCGGCGAACCGGGCGATGTCGCCGGCATCGGCCAAGATCCGTGCCGCACCAGCCGGACCGACGCCGTAGACCTCCAGCAAGGTCGAGCCGCGGGCAATAACCCCGGCTTTGAGCTCGGCTTTGATCTTCTTCAGCTTCGCGTCGACCACGACCAGGTCGGCGAGCTGCTCGGCGGCCATCCGCCGCCGGGTCTTGCCGGCGATGTCGCGAGGGCGCACGGTGGCCAGTATCGCCTTTGCCTGCAACGCAGAAAGGTCCTTCTTGCCCTGGCCGGGGACGAGCTCGCTGAGCAGGCGATGCAGCCGGTTGACGATTTGAACCCGAAGGTGGGCCAGCTCGTCGCGGCGGTCGGTGAGCATCCGCAGGGCCTCGAGCTCACCGTCGGGGGCCAGTACCCGCAGCCCCTTGGTGCGGACCGCGACGATCGCGATCGAGTGAGCATCCAACGCGTCGGTCTTGCGGTTGTGCCCGGTATCGAAGAGCCGGACCCGGGCGGCGAGCTTGGCCGGGACATCCACTACCTGCTCACCGGCCTGCAGGAGCCGTTGGCCAGCGGCCTGCCGGCGCCGTTGGCGCCCTCGACCGCCCAGAGGCGCTGCGGCCACGCTTTCACGTAGGAGCGCATCGCTGCGTATCCGGCCTTGTCGGTGGTGAACCTGCCCGACCCGAGCAGTTTCTCGTGTTGGTCGACAACCTCGATGGTGGCCGACAGCTTGTGCGGATCGACTCCGATGATGACTTGTTCCATGACGCTCCTGCTCCTTGCTCGACCGGGTGGGGGACGGCGAGGTGGGCACGTCTACTTCGAGCTGGGCAGTCCCCTCTTGAGCCACTCCTCGCCACGGTGTCCGGCGGCCGCAAACCAGATGAGAGCCACACCAACCAACCGGTGGGCAGGCGCGAAGAGAGCAATCCGCCGAACACCTAGACCGAGTCTGGCCAGACGCCGGTCCTGTGCCAAGTCTCTAAGTAGGCGCGGATAGTGCGCTTTGATGCAGCACGGGAGGATCGACCAACGCGGCAAGCACCACGAACTGCGGGCCGGGGGCGGCGTCTACGCGGACCTGCACAACACCCAGTTCGCGCTAGAAACTGAGCGAGACGTGGCACAGGTCATCTGAGCCGTCGCTGAGGCTAGGTACCGCTGGCATTGGTCTTGTCGTCGGCCTCCTGCCGGTGGGCGTCAAGCACTCCGGCCCGGACCCCGCGGCGGATCACCCAGTATGAGAGGAGAACGACAAGGGCGATGGCCGCGACATAGTAAAGGATGAAGAAGAGGCCACCCGCGAAGTTGAACATTGGCCGATCGTAGATTACGAGCGTTCATTGTCGTCGATGAGGTGGATTGAGCGGCTGGCGGCCATCGCCACTTGATCCCTGGCAAGCGCCATACGGAATTCCGCGCTCGGCATAGCCGCCGAAACACCGCGGATGCAACAGCCCCCACGATGTCGATCCACCAGCATGGTGCCCTGAAGGCACCAACAGCATCACTCCGCACCGACCGTGGGCGCACTCCCGTCGTCACAAACGTCCTCTTCTGGCGCGGATAGTGCGCTTCTGATGCACCGCTGACGCCCATCCCCAACTCGGCCGGTTCACCGGCGATGCAGGGCCTCAGTCGACGCCGTGTGGTGCTTTGCCGGTCTGATTGAGCCCGGAGTCCCGGCGCGTAGCAAAGCAGGCAGGACACGGCTGATGTGCGGCGGGCCGATCAGGGGCCGCTGGTCGTTCCTCGCTCAGGCGCTCCGCGGGATTGACGTCGGGCGCGGAGCCCACTCCAGACCAGCCATGCCAGGGTGATGGCGCCGCCGGCCGCTGCGCCCTGGGCCAAGCCGGCGCCGAATCCGCTCGAAGGCGCAGCGCGCACGACCCCGACAAGGAACACCAGCATCAGGACGGCGTACGGGACCAGGCGCAGGCGCAGCACGCGCCCAGCGTCGTTGACGCGGACACCTAGATGCTGAGCGTAGAGAATGCTGACCCCGGATGCGGCACCCAAGACGGCCAGGACCGCGACGGCATACGGGAGCCCGTTGGCACCCCCGAACCACGTCATGGCTGCGCCCGCCGCCAGACCCAGCCACAGCACAAGCTGAAGCCCCACGGAACACGCCTCGTTCCACACGTCCCGTTGGCGCTCTTCTCGGTAGAAGGGGTTGCTGAGATCACCGACCACTCCGGCCGCCGCAACGAACCACCCGTCTCGTTCCTCGGCCTCCACGGCCTCGTCTGCCTTCACAAGTCCACCTCCACTTCGTGATGGTGCCCGGGCCGTTCGACCACGGGCTCTTCGCCGAACAGCTGCTCTACCGTGGCGCCCAGGCGCCGACCGATCGCCAGTGCGAGGTAGACCGAGGGCGCGTAGTTACCCGCCTCCACCGCCACCACCGTCTGGCGCACAACCCCCACCTGCTGAGCGAGCTCGGCCTGGGTCATGTCCGCTGCTGTGCGGGCAACACGAACGCCGTTCCGCCGCCCGCCCGCTGATGTCCTGCCCATGAGTGACAGTGTCAAGGTTACTAGACACAAATGTCAAGTAACCACGACATGGTCGTATGAGTAACCACGACACCTGCTCCGCGAGCTGCTTGGACTCTCGCGCGCATAGTTCCGGCTGCGTCTTGCCCCCAAATGGGGTGCCGGTTTGGCCGAAGGACAGAGGCAGACAGAGCCCACGTCTCGGTGGTCGATCCCCGAAGGGCGAGGAACGCCCGTCTCAGCCCCCGTCATCTGAGCGCGCCCGACTGCCGCGATGAGCGCGGAGGCAATCCCAAGAGATTGACTGCATCGCCGCCTGCGCACCTGACTCGTCGCCGTGATCCAGAATCCCTCTGCTCCTCGAAGCCCGTGTCGCGCATTGACTGGGAAGGATGCAACGATGGTTTCGTGACCGAGTCGGCGACCGAGGGCGGGGCGCCGGCGCAGGCGTTTGTCATCGTTGACGCTCAAACTGGATTCCTTGAGGGAGAGAAGGCTGTCGTAGAGGCAGCTCAACTGACGACTCGCCTCGGTGACCTGCTTGCCAAAGCTCGTCAGGCTGGTGCCCTCGTCATTCATTTGCAGAACGACGGGGCAACTGGCGCGGTCGACGAGCATGGACAGCCTGGCTGGCAGTTGCACCTGGCCCCCGCTGAAGACGAGCAGATCATCGGCAAGTGCCGCGACGACGGCTTCGCGGACACCAAGCTAGGGCAACTGCTTGAGAGTCACAAGGTTCGCCGGATCGTGATCGGTGGATTGTTGTCGGAGATGTGTGTAAGTGCGACTGCGAGAACAGCGCTGGCCCAGGGGTTCCAGGTCGTCCTTCCCCACGATGCCCATGGGACGTACGACGTCGATGGCATAGCGGCGTCGGTCGTAGCTCGCGTGGCGGAACACGCTCTGGGGGACGGCATCGAACTGGCAGCTTCCTCAGCGGAGGTTTCCTTTACCTCGTCCACGGGCTAACGCTTCGAGGTGTCCTACTCATCGAACCGGCTATTGGACACTGAGGGTGACCGGCCGACGACCGCAAGAACCTAAGGATCCCTGCACGAGGACGACCGACGGTGCCGCAGAGGCCACGACTTGTGCCGTGGGGCGGTCCGCAATCGGGGCACGTGACCCACCACGAATACGTCCGGATCTGGCGCG
>JBBRSE010000106.1:0-9970 GCA_038245655.1 Mycobacteriales bacterium
CCGCCCCATTCAGGGCCCGATCCGAAACCCATCATGGAAAAGCTGGGCAAACCAGCAGATCGCCCACGCAGCCACCACCCACCATGATCAACAACACGCACGAAGATCATCCGAGCGGCGGGTCCACGGATCGAGGCTTAGGCGGTGTCGACGTGCTGGTCATAACGCACCCCGGGCGCTCAGTCTGAACACCGAACGGGCACGGATGTCAGGCACTCTGTGATCAAGGCCCGGTTTGGCGCAAATTTCTAGGCGTCTGGCGAAAGATCAGCTGGCACCTTCCAAGATCTTTAGTCCATCTTTCGTCCATTCACCCAACGCCACAGCCCTCCAGTGGCCTCCAGCCGAAGGCCTCGCGTCTAGGCAGATGCCCTGCTACGCAACAAGAAACGGCACCAATCTCCACACGACGGCACTCCGGTTGCACGCACTTTTAAGAAGATGCGCGGACAACGGTCGCAGAATCTGCGGGTTGTGCTCTGTGCCCCGACGGTGCTCTCTCTAGCCAAGCTATCGACATGCTCGGCAGTTGCATAGACCCGATCTGGCCGGCGCACCCGCTCGATTGGTGAAAGCCATCAGCGGCGTGGTCGATCACGTCCGCATCTAGCCGATGTGCGGTTGGTCTCGACTGCGCAGTGTGAGTCTGTCGGGCTCGTTCTGGGGCCTTCCGGCAGAGATCGTTGTGCGGGGCATCCGCGTGACGACGCCACGTCTGGCGACCCCGGTGGTGTTAGGCCAGATTGCGGCTGCGGATCCGCCGGCCGTCGTCGGCAAAACCGAGGGCGGCGTAGTAGCGGTGCAGGTGTTCGACATCTCGGCCGTTGGGGGCGATGACCACCTCGAGTTGGGTGCAACCTCGGTCGGACGCCCACGTGGCGGCGTCCGCGACGAGCAGCGAGCCAACGCCTCCGCGCCGGAACTCCGGGGCAACGTAAAGGTCTTCGAGTTCGGCGATCAACCCGTTCTCCAGCCCGAAGCTGGTGGTCGTCACGGCGAACGCGATCGGGGCACCACCGGCTGGGTCGGCGACCAGAGCAACCCGCGCCGCGTGGGAGGCGACCAGCGATTGCAGGTTGCCGGCCAGCGTGTCCGGCGTAGAAGGCCGAAGCCAGCTGAGTTAGGTCCTTCACGTCGGAGGTCGTAGCCACCCGCACCCCGGACGCGTCACTGACGCGGGCCCGCTGCGCGTCGAGGTCTTTGGTGTCGAAGAGTTTGGCGTAGACGACTTTGGCGTCGCCGGCTTCGAAAAACTCCTCAATCCAGCCCTGCTGGCGGTAACCGAGGCGCTCGTAGAACCGACGCTGATCGGCGAAGGCGGGCACTCCGGAGGTCTCGATGACGAGCAGCCGGGCGCCGCGCTCCCGCAGGTCCTGCTCCACTGCTTGTACGAGCGCGGCCCCGCGGCCCTGACCCTGATGGTCCGGGCGGACCGCGAGCATGAGCAGGTTCCAGGTGCCGTCGGTCATCCGCTCGGGGGCGTAGAACGCCACACCAGCGACGTCGATCCCCGTGGCGTTGGTGGCGTTCGTGGTGTCGACCAGCCATGCACCGGCGACCGGACTATCGGCGATCAGCGCGTCGAGTTCGGCGGCGACTTCGGCGACACCCTCTTCCGGCAGGAGGTCGGCGGCGCGGACCGTGTTGAGCACGGCCGTCCGATCACTTAGTCGGAAGGGTCGAATGCTGGCGGGTGCAGGCGTCACCCGTCGACTATGCGGCTCCTGTTGTGACCGGTCAACCTGTTTAGGCGGTCACGTTCCCGTAAGCTCGTCGCATGCGACCCGGCAACGACGCAGCCCTACTCACCGGTTTCTTGAACACCATCCATCTGCCCGACGGTATGGACGCGCTTCGCTGGTCATGCCCGGCCGACTGGCTCCAGGACGGACTGACCGGTGACGGCAGGTCGCTGCACGAAGGGCCGAGCACCTGTGAGGTCCACGGAGCGAAACGGCGCGATTCGGAGCCGCTCGTGATGTTGCGCGAGGGTCTTCGCGTCCAGCTCGTGCGTCGAGATGACGCCAGATCGGATCCGGAACCCAGACGCAACCCGGAAATCGTCGCCCGGGCCGATGCGGTGCTGAGGTCCGTTCCGCTGATCCTGTCGCTCGGCGGCGAGACCAGGGTCCCCACCCTGCAGCCAGCGAGTGCAACGTCGGAGGTCGACCAGCTCGCGACCGTGGCGGCCGCGGTCATCCGCGCCCAGCTGGACGGCTCACTATCGCGAGTGAAGGTCTGTGCGCGAGCCTGGTGCCGCTGGGCGTTCTTCGACACGAGCCGCAACCGCTCCCGGCACTGGTGCAGCATGGCCGGCTGCGGCAACGTCGAAAAGAACCGTGCCTACCGGGCCCGCCGTGCCACACCATGAACGGCACGATGCGCGCACAGTCGCACCGCACAGCGGCCGTGGGTCTGGTTCCGGCCGCCGCATCCGCACGTGCCGCGCTGTCAGGCCGCAACCAGGCAAGCAGCACTACGTTGGTGGGGTGCCCGGTGGCCGTGATTCCCGCGTGGACGCGTACATCGACGCCCTACCTCGCTGGCAGCAAGAGATCTGCCACATAGTGCGCGACCTGACCCACCGTGCCGATGCCGACGTACAAGAAACAATCAAACGACGTGTCCAGCCCTATTTCGTTCTACAGGGCAACATCTGCGCTCTGCTCGCCACCAAGGACCACGTCAACGTCTTCATCTATGACCCGACGGTGCCCGATCCGACCGGGCTCATCAACCAAGGCCACAACAACCGGACGGCGAAGTCAGTACAGCTCTTCCAAGGAGACGCGATCGACCACGACGCTCTCGTGGCAATGTTCCGTGCGGTGATCGCCAACAATCGAAGCGGCGGGTGGCGACGACTCGCCAAGTCCTGAGGTGGCGTGCGCGCACGACCCGGTAGGCCCAGCACAATCCGCTCATGCAGCGGGTCGCTCCTGGCGAATTGGCAATGTTATTGAGGTGCTGTGTGGGGCAGCACGGCGGCACAAGCACTGTCGGCGAAGGCGTGGCATACGGCAGGAATTCCGCTGGACTCATGCCGCCGCGGTCAGTACAGGTGGCAAACTTCCTCAATGGCCGCCGCCAACATCGATGACTACCTCGCCGCGCTGCCGGAGCCGGAGCGCAGCAGCCTTGAAGAACTTCGCCGCTCCATTCGGGCTGTTGTGCCACAAGCGGACGAATGCATCTCGTACGGCATGCCCGCGTTCAGCGTCAGCGGCAAGGTCGTGGCCGGATTTGGGGCGTTCAAGAATCACTTGAGCTACCTGCCCCACAGCGGCTCAGTGTTGTCAGCCCTGGCGGACGAGTTAGCGCCGTTCGAACTGACTACGGGCTCTTTGCACTTTTCGATCGACCAGCCGCTCCCGCAAGATCTGGTGAGACTTCTGGTGCAAACGAAAATGACCCAACTGGGGCTGGAGTGACCTGAACGTCCGCTCATCAGCGATTCGGATGCACGCCGGTCAACCACAGCCAGCTCGCTCGGAAGCTGCTGTCGCGCGGCGACAGCCAGCTCGCTCGGAAGCTGCTGTCCCGCGGCACGCGCAGGCGAGGTGCGGCTTACTCACAGAATCCGAAGAGACGGTCACCATCACCCACGTCTTCGACCACACCGGCCCCCAAATATTTGCCTGAACACCGTTGTATTGAAAGCAAGTTCGTTCTACTCTCGGCGAGTGGCACAGACGAAGGCAGCCAAGCCTGCTCTCCCTGACGACGGGGATGCACCCGCTGGTAAGCGTCGCTACCGGTCGCCGCGCCGGCAGATGCAGGCCGAGCAGACGCGTGCAGCGGTCATCGCCGCTGCGAGCCGGGTCTTCTCCGAGCGAGGGTGGATGGCGACAAACGTGCGCGATGTCGCCGCTGAAGCAGGCGTATCGGTGGAGACGCTCTACGCCGGCTTCGGGTCGAAAGCCGAACTGCTGAAGGTCGCTCTCGATGTGGCGATCGTCGGCGACGACGCGCCGGTGCCGTTCACGGCGCGGGTCGAGGCCACCGCGATGGGCGCCGGATCAACATTGACGGCTCGGGCCCGCGTCGCGGCGCAGGTGGTAACGGCGCTGAATGTGCGCATCTACCGCCTCGACCAGGCGCTGCGCCAGGGCGCACCGGTCGAGGCAGCCCTGGCCGAGCGGCTCGCCCAGGGGGAACGGAACCGTCGTGCCGACGTCGCTGAGGGAGCCAGACGTGTCGCGGGACGGGCCATGACCGAGGTCGAGGTCGACGAGATCGGGGCGCTGAGCAGCTCGGTGGTCTACGACCTGTTGGTTCGCTCATCCGGCTGGAGCAACGCCGCGTACGAGCAGTGGCTTGCCGAACGGTTCATCGACGTGATCCAGCGCAAGTCCGTACCAAGCACGCCCGAGGCCCATCCCCGAAGGAGATCGCGACAGCAATGAAAATTCCGAATGATCTTCCTGCCGACACGCGAGGGATGAGCACCGTCCACGACGCACTGCGCCGCGATTTGTCGCGAGCAACGGCGGCCCTGTCATCGCCGTCGCCACCGGCCGACGCGCAGCGGAACGCCATCGCCAGGCACGTCCGGTGGATGATGGAGTTCCTGCACGGTCACCATGCCGGCGAGGATCAAAGCCTTTGGCCGCTGGTACGCGCATGCAACCCCGCGGCCGGCGACGTGCTCGACCAGATGGATGCCGACCACGCCCGCATCGGCCCGCGGATCGACGACGTCGACATGGCGGCCGCCACCTACTCCGCAGACGCTTCTCCCGCCGCGAGGCAGGGTCTCGCGACCGCAATCGAGTTGCTGCGATCCGTGCTGGACCCGCACCTGCGCCGGGAAGAAAGCGACTTGATGCCGATCGTCTCAGCCAGCATTGCGGACTCGGAGTGGCAGGCCGTCACCAGCGACACCTTCGTCAAGACCAAGTCCAAGAGGGAACTCGGCCAAGAGGGCCACTGGCTCATCGACAGCCTGGACCCCGAGCGATACGACCTGACGGTGCAGACCGTGCCGGCGGTACCGCGTTTCATCCTGATACACGGCATGGCCAGAAGCTACCGGCGGGCGTGTGCAACCCGTTGGGGCCAAGAGGTCCAGGTCCGGCCATTGAGCCAACAACGTCCCACGAGCGGCGGTGACCCCGATCTCCATGACGGTTGGTACCGCATCCATGGTCAGGTCAGCCTCCACATCTCGGCGGCACCGGGAGAGCTGTACGACATCGTGGCCGACGTGACCCGCATCGGCGAGCGCAGCCAGGAATGCCACACGGCGAAATGGCTGGCTGGGCCGCCGCCACGAACTGTCGGCGCACGTTTTCGTGGACGCAACAAGAAGGGCTTGATCCGATGGTCGCGGGTCTGCGAAGTCGTCACCGCTGAGGCTGGGCAGTCCTTCGTCTACCGCACCGTCCCTGAACGGCTCGACCCAAGCCGACGTGATTCATCGACCTGGTCCTACCGGTTCATCCCCGAGAACGGCGGGACGATCGTCACCCACTCCTACGAGGTGACGCTGCTGCCGATGCCGAAATTCCTCGCCCTCTATCGGCGACTCATGCCACAGCACGCCGACCTGCGCCCGGCGATGACGGACAACCTCACCGCCCTCAAACGCATCGCGGAACAGGAGAATGCCGCCCTCCGGTCGACCACCGCTGCCGGGGAACTCACGCCTACCGTCGACGCGACGATCGTTGTCGCCAAGGCGCAGCCGTAGGCGCCAAGCCGAAGCAGGTCCTCGTAACCCACGCACAGCTTCGGTTGCCGAAGCGTGGCCGCAACCGATCCAAGACGGACGGCCTCCGCGCAAAACCGGCGGTGCTACCCGTCCGTACCACCGCCGACGCGATGCGCGTCCGGCTAACCGCCGTGAGCTACGGCCAACGATAGGAGATCGGCATGTCTGGAACCAGCACGAGCAAAGCCTTGTTCGCCGCCATGGGTTGCCTGCTTCTGGCCGCCTGCGGTTCGGCGAAACCCACTACGGCCGCTAGCACGAACCCTACGGCGACGGCCGCGGTGGCAACCCCCGCCGTGACAACCCCCGCCGCGACTGCCGCCGCTGCGGCAGGTGGTCGCAGCGGTCTCACCGCCTGCGGGCTGATCACCGAGCAAGACGTGAGTAGGGCGACCGGCGCTGCGGGGGGCCGGGGGAGGAGCGGCGGCACGACGGCGTTGTCAGAGTGCATCTACGGCGACGGTGCCCTCATCGTCAGCATGAAGACGGACAGTAAAGCGGCCTACAACAAAGAACATGCGGAAGCTGGCGCCAGGGGCGCGACCGACGTACCAGGAGTCGGTGACAGCGCGTTCGAGGGCAGCACCGATCAAAATTGCTCGCTTGCCTTCCTCAAGGGAACGACGATCGTCAGCATCCTTTACCGCGGCAGCGGCGCGATGACCGTGTGCGTCGCGGTCGCGAAGATCGCATCGCCGAAGCTGTAGAGATGCCTTACCCGAGGCTCCGACGTGACCGCTCTGTTTCGTGCCGCCTGGGCGCAAGCCAGCGCATACTCGCTCCCTGCAGGACAGTTCGCTGCCGGCAAGTCGACACCCGCCCTGACCCGGCTGGCGTTTGCTGTCGATCCTGGCACCGCGTTCTGCCACTTCTGTCGCACCAGCCAAGAGCGTCAGCGCTGCGGACCGGCTATCGACGACGGATCGCGCTGAAATAGCGTCCGCCTGCCGAAGTGACCATTTCTTTTCGGGTCGTGACCTGTCATGGTCCCAGTTGCGGCGTCAGCCGCGACCGGCGCCAGGATTGACGTTTCTGGGCCTGGGGTCGCAGCGGCATCTCGCCGCTCCCGGGAATGCAGCATGAAGTCACGCAGATGGTTCGGCCGACTGTTTGTCGTCGTGATGTTGGTGATGGCCGCAGCAGGGCTGACCGCCATTCCAGCCACGGCAGGTACAGGCACCCCCACCCAGCTGGACTCCTCGAAGAATCCATCGCCTGCCTGTACAGCGGTGACCTTCACTGCGACGGTGTTCGGCTTGCCATTCCCGGACAACCCGGAGGGCCTGGTCCAGTTCTTCGACGGCACGTCAACGCTCGGCAGCCCACAGTTCATCACCCCAGACTTCAACCCTGACCCCATATTCGGCAAACATGTGATTCCCACGAACCACAGCTCCACGACAATCTCGGTCGGCTTGTCCGGCGGCACTCATCCGATTTCTTTCGCCTATGACGGGTTCAACCTGCCGCCCGGATTCAGCAGCGTTCTCACACAGACGGAGACGGCGGCAACCTCAACCACTGCGGTGACGTCGACCGTGAACCCGACTGTGTTCGGCCAATCCACGACGTTCAACGCCGCCGTCACGAGCTCATGCTCGGGCAGCGTCTCCGGCTCCGTCCAGTTCCAGGCCGACGGGACCGACCTCGGGGCCAGCCAGCCCGTCGACGCCAGCGGCCACGCCTCCCTCCCCACCGCGGCGCTGAACGTCGGTGACCATCCCGTCAGCGCTGTCTTCACCAGCACCAACCCGGACGTCCAGGGCAGTACCGGCAACCTGACGGCCGACCAGGTCGTGAACCCGGCGGATACCAGCACAAGTGTCGCTTCGTCGAACGACCCATCTGAGTACGGGGCCAACGTCGTCTTCACCGCCACGACGGCAGTGACGGCGCCCGGAGCCGGGACACCCACAGGCACGACGCAGTTCACGGACAACGGGACACCGCTTGGTTCCGCCCAACCGCTCGACGGCGCCGGCAATGCGCCGGTCGGAACCAGCAGTCTGTCGGTGGGCACCCACACGATCGGTGCGGCATACACCAGCGACTCGCCTGACTTCAACGCCAGCAGCGGATCGCTCTCCCAGCAGGTCAACCGCGCCCGTACCACCCTGACCTACAACGGCGACACGACCGCCGACTACCACGACGCGGCAACGCTCTCGGCCACTCTCACCCGCACCGACAACTCCGCCGCCATCAGCGGAAAAGCCGTCACGCTCACGATGGGAGCCGAGAGCTGCTCGCAAACGACGGGAATTGACGGTAAGGCCGCCTGCACCATCATCCCGTCCGAGCCCGCCAGCGCACCTGGCGTGACAGCGACCTTCGCCGGTGACGGCAACTACCTGCCCAGCACTCAAAGTGCCGTCTTCACCGTCACCAAAGAAGAGACAACCACCACCTACACCGGACCCACAGTCATCGCCCAGGGCAACCCAGTCACCCTGTCCGGCCGCCTGCTGGAGGACGGCGTTACCCCCATCGGAGGGCGAACGCTCACACTCACGCTCGGCAGCGGAGTCGGTAGCCAGCAATGCACCACCTCGGCAACCGATGTCGCCGGCAACGCCACTTGCACCATCGCCAACGTCACCACGGCTCAAGGCTCGCAACCCGTCGGCGCCAGCTTCGGCGGCGACCCTTACTACCTGCCGTCCAGCGACACGAGCAAGAGGGCCATCATCTTCGCCTTCCCGTCCCGCGGCATCTTCCTGTTGGGCGATCACTCAGCGACCGGGGCGACCACCTGGTGGGGAGCGCAGTGGGCAAACGCCAATAGCCTCACCGGCGGCGCGCCATCCTCGTTCAAGGGCTTCGCCGACAGAACGCAGACGACCCCACCCAGCTGCTCCACCACGTGGAGCAGCTCACCCGGCAACAGCTCCTCCTCCGTCACGACCGTTCCCGCCTACATGGGCACCGCGGTCACCACGGCCGTCAGCAAAAACGGCAGCACCATCGGCGGCGTCATCACCCACATCGTGGTCGTGGTCACCGACCCCGGATACGAAGCCAACCCCGGGCATCCCGGCACCGGAACCGTCATAGCCACCTACTGCTAGCCACCGCTGAAGAATCAACTTGGCAGCAGCGATGCCATAGGGCGCTACCTTGACCCGCATGGACTGGGCCGGCGAACAGCCCATTCATCCGCGTGGTCGTGCGAAAACCCAGCTCGCGCGGCCGGATACCGCACCTCGGAAACACGCGACCTTCGGCAATGACGGCCGCCTTCGACATCCACGCGCCTTTGTGCCCGTTCATCGCAGCGGCCGTCCAAATCTCCGACCCGGGCCACCCGGCACGCACACCGGCCCGCAACTACAACCAGGCCTTTGCCGCCCGGCTCACCGACACCGCCCACGAGCCCGGCGCCGCTAACCGCGAACAGCTCGGCGAACAACTGGCGCTGATGCTGGATGGCGCCTCGGCCCGCAACCGAGTTCTCAACACCGAAACCTTCGCCACCGCCTCCGCCGTCGCGGCCGTCCTCGTCGACAACGCCATCCCACGGCAGCGGCACCGGCCGGCGCAAGCGCTGTCGAGCAGCACGGCCACGATGACGATGACGCCGGCCGGAGCGGCGCCCCACGTTCCGGCCGTGGCGCCGTTGCCGAGCACCCTGGCCAGGTCCAAAACCTTGACCGCATCACGGAGCAGAGCTGATCGGAAAGCTTCATCGAGCCTCGGGTACCGCGCGGAACGCTAGCCGCGATGAGTGCGTCGGGAGGGCAACCGACCACCGGCATGAGCGGGCACGGGCAGACGCCAGCCCCGTTCACCAAATCCATCAAATCCCCAGCGGCCCGGAATCAGTTCGCGACCCTGAGACGATGTGCAGGGGTGCCGTGACCGCGGACTCTCGCACGGGAGCTTGGGCGCCGCAAGATCGTGGTCCTTTTCGTGCCCCGGTCTGAAACCGATTCCAGGCGGCCAGTCAACGAGAAGAAGGTTCCGCCATCAAGATCTTTAGTCCATCTGTCGTCCATCCACCCGACACCAGCGAGCTCCAATAGCCTGCACACGACCAAGCCTTCATTCGAGCAAATGCCCTGCTACGCAACAAGAAACGGCACTTAACCGGACTGGGCTGCAGGCCGTTTACACGCACTTTTAATCCGCGGGTTCGGGGTTCGAGTCCCCGACGGCCCACCCGTTGACCAGCGCATTCGCAGTGTTGAGGTCAGTCGCCCAGGTCCGTGGTGGCCAGCGTGGTGGCCTGTGGCGTCTTCCGTGTGGCGGCCCGGCTGA
>JBBRSE010000107.1:0-9959 GCA_038245655.1 Mycobacteriales bacterium
CAAGCGCAGCTGTCGTCACCCCAGGCGACCCGTTCGCGGAGGTGAGCACGATGAGGGACATTCAGCGCTCCCGGCTGTCCAGGACGAGTGCGACCTTGCCAGTGGCTGCGCGGGCGGCTAGTCGGGCGGCGTCGGCCGCAGGAACGCTCACGTCGACGACGGTCTGCCCGCTGTCACCACTGGTGCGAACCTCGACCACGGTCGCCGTGATGGCCACAGGCTCGCCGGCCGCGGCGTCGCCCTGATCACCGGGCGTGGAGACGATGCGGACGTCATCACCAGTCTGCAGCTCGGTGGCCGGCATCATCGCGGGAGTCAGGCTGATGCCCACGATCGACATGCCCTTGGCCGGCAGGACCGCCGTCGCCAGGTCCTCCTGGGTTACCAGGCCGCCAGCGGCCAGGTCCATGGCTGCTCGCTTCCCGACAACGCTGTCCAGATCGGCAGCTGACATTGGTCTCAGGGCCGGGTCGACCCCGACCTGGGCAGTCATCAGGTCATCCCGAGTGATCAGCTCGCCACGGTGCACGGTGGTCCGGACCGCGAGGACTTCCTGGGCGGTGCTGGTCGACGTGTACGCCCACACCGCCAGCAGCGCCCCCAGGCAGATGGCTGCAACGGATCCCGCAATGAGGATGGGCCGGCGGCGCAGCTTGGGCGGGGGGGCCAAGATCTCCCCCGGCGGCGACGGTGTCGCGGTTTCCTTGGCCCGTTTGGATTTCCGGTTGGTCTCGGGTGTGGTGTCGAGTGACATCGCGAAGCTCCCCCTGGGTTGGTGGACGGTCGGTCAGCTGGTGGTGCCGAAGTAGGCGGTGAGGGCCACGGTGATGAGGTGGCCGCGGGAACTGGCGGCGAGCTCGCCGACGAGGTGGTCGAGGGTGGCGAAGTCCGCCTCACGCATCCGGTAGTTCAGTGGAGTGAGCGGGCCGTCCCCTGCACGAGAGGTGCGGGACCGTCGAGACTCGAACAGCGAACCCCCGGAGACCGATACAGGGTGGATCAGGTCCTTGAGCCGAGGGTAGGTCTCCTCGATCGCGCGAATGATGATCTCCGCGTTGGACAGGCCCTCGGCGGCGTGTTTGGCCGCGATGGGCTCCACCAGCCACACGGGGATGTGCACATTGGAGGGCCGGACGCGCTGTTCAGGGCCCTTCGTCGCCGGTGCCTCGTCGAGGGATCCTCCCGGGGGCTTCGGTATCGACGCTGCGGCCTTCTTGGGGGTCCTGGTGCGGCGACGGCTCGTCATCTCCTTCGCTATGACCGGCGGAGTAGTGGGCGTCTCGGGCGGCTCTGGGGGCCCTGCCGGCTGTGTCACGGTCTCGGTGGTGGCGTCGTCGACCGCGGCCGCCGGGATGGGACGCCGGCGACGCGGCGGCAGACTGAGATTGGCGACGTCAGGCAGGTCATCGTCCTCGAAGTTCGCAAGCCGTCCAGGCTCGACCTCGCGCGCGGCACCTTGGTTAGCCGTCATCGAACCTGACCTCCTACAGCAGCGTTCTGCGCGTTCTCGGCCGCGGAGATCCGGTCGCAAATCTCCTGGGCGAGGTTCGTGTAGTCACCGGCGAGGGAGTCGGCGCTGCCCGACAGGGCCGTCGGCAGGGCGATGACGTTGGACAGGTCGCCCTTGCGGCGGGCGGTCAGGGCGTCGAGGCGCTGGGTCTGGGAGGCCACCGCGTCGCGGGCGAGCTCGTGCGCGAGCTGGCCTCGCGAGCGGCAGTCGTGAGCGGCCGTCTCGGAGTGGCGGATGAACGTCTCCAGAAGGGGCACGCTCTCCCCCACCTCATCCAGGCGCGCCTTGGTGTTGCGTGCCACGCGTGTGGCGGCCGGGTTGTGCGCCGTGACCACCACCCCGAGGTAGGCCAGGTCCGGGTTGTTCTGTCGGGCTCGGCGGACCCGCGGGCCTACGCCCTTGAGCCCGTCCCATGACGCCTGGTCTGTCTTAGTCGGAATGAGCACCCAGCGAGCTGCAGCCAGCGCCATGTCCTGCAGCTCGCCGTTACCCGGCGGGCAATCCATGAAGATCAGGTCGTAGTCGTCCGCGACCGCGCCGAGGCGGGCCGCGAACTCGGCGGCCACCGAGCCGGCAGGCAGATCCTCGGAGGTGGGCATCTTGGCCAGCTGGCCGAGCATCTCGAGGTTGCGGCCGCCGTACACGAAGTCGAGCCCGTCTCGGACGTCACGGACGATCGGCAGCGGGGCTCCCGACCAGACGGCGTCGACCAGACCCTTACCGGCATCGTCGAGCTCGGCGTTGATGAGCCCCAGGTCCAGCTTGAGGTTGCCGCTTATGTCGAGGTCGATCGCCAGGACGCGCATGTTTCCTTTGGCTGCGAGGCAGCCCGCGACGTTCGCGACGATGCTTGTCTTGAGTACGCCACCCTTGCCGTTGATGACCGCGACCACGCGTGACAGTGCGTCCAGGTCGGGTACTTGGGGCTCGGACATTCGTCCCTCCATCATGCTCATGCCTACAGAAGGTGACGATCGGCGCGGGTCTGTGACAGATCCCGATCAGTTGACCGTCAATGCACCGGCCACGGTAGCCGCGTTGACCCTTCACAGGCGGTCCAGTGTGGGTCCACTGTCCCCCAATGGCCTATCTGTGGACGGACCATTGGCGGCGTGTTGGCTGTCAGTTACCAATCCGTTGCCGGTCCGTAGCCGCTCAGTAGTCGGTCAGTTGATCGCCTGTGGATGATCTACCGACAATCTGCTGACGGGGCACCAACTCTCCACAGCCCCACAACAGATCAGCTATAGCCCATCTGTTGCCCGTCTACTGATGGTCTGTTTTCGTAGTGGTGTGTATCCATTGCCGCCGTGGTGGGAACCCGGTGACGCTCCGTTGTCACTCCTGGTGTGCTGCCGGTGTGGCACTGGTGTGCGAGTGGTGTGAGCGCGCATCATGAGTCTGTGACCACCGCAGCCGTCATCCCGACCGCCGCGCTCCGGAATCGGACCCCGGAGCAGTGGCTCGACGACATGCACTGGCACCGCCGGATGTTCACCCAGAGCCACTTCCGCTGGGCCCCGGAGGACGCGACTCACGTCGCTCTGCATTACACCCGGGCGAGGGTCGTCTTCGAGACACCTGCACACCTGCGCCGGCTCGACGCGCAGCTCATGGAGCTGCGCGAGTGGAAGAGCCAGATCACCGACGCCATGGCGGCACCCCTCGCAGAGGCCCGCAGTCGGTATGCCGGGGCCAAGTGGGAGCAAGCCCTGGCCCTGATAGGCCTCACCGACTACGACGTTCGGGTGCTCATCGGCACGGCCCACCGCCAGACCCAACTCAACCCTGACGCCAAACGCGCACTTCGCGGATTCCCGCTGCCCAACCCCCTGACGAACGTCTGGGAGCTACGGCAGATGGCCTCGATGTACCAGGGCGCCGAGAACATCCTCGAGGACACCAGGTGCGACCTTGTCCTCGAACTTGAACCACGCCACGGGCTGGCTAACCTCGCCTCCCTCACCATCAGCCGCACCGCGCATCAGCTCCAGTTCGAGCTCGATCGCCAGCGGCAGGAGCGTGGCGGCCCGGGCGACCCCCGCCGGGCCCCCTCGCAGCGGTACTGACCCCCAGCGCAATCAGGTAAGGAGGTCGGCGCTACCTCCGAACCTACGCGGCGCCCTGGGGTCCTCCCTCAGTCCAAGGCTGAACCCATGTGGGGACTCGCCGACTCGAGCTCTCTACATCCATGGCCCCCACGGCTTCGTACCGGGGGAGTGTTTTCATCACTGATTTCATCGCTCCTCAGGAGCGATGAAAACGCCCCAAAACTGTTTTCATCCCCACTTCCCACCCCCACTTCCCACCCCGATTCCCACCCCAGTGGGAAGTCAGAAACAGCACCTGAGCTGCGGCGATGGTCACGATTCCCACGATTCCCACCAAACCCACACCGTGTCCATGTGTGCGCGCGCGTGCACTTCGACCTCGGACCGCCTGCCGGGCCTCGGAGGAGGATGGGGTGTCACAGATGGGACAACGTCGGCACCTTCTCTGTACGTGACCGGAGCGACGCGGATCTGCCATCCCCTCGACACGCCACGCCGTGCGGCGTCCCTGATTCTGAGTCACGGCCCCGCTAGAACTGACCCATGGCAGTCACCACCCGGCGCAAGCCTGGACCCGTGCCCAAGGGAGCGCGTGCGCAATTCACGTTGCGCCTGCCCGCCGACCAGCTCGAGATCTACCGGCAGGCCGCGGAGGAGGCGGGACTCGCCCTGGGGGACTACATCGCCGAGCGCCTGGCTCACGTACACGAGCTTCCAGTCCCCGAGTACGTCTACCGCCAACGCGGCGGGACAGACCAGCAGTTACCGATGGCTATGTAAGACACCAGAAACGAAGAACGCCACCCCCAGATGCTTGGCGGCTAGGTGGGGTGGCGGCTCCGACGAACGAAAGGCTGGCGTGCTTTCGCTAGACACGAGGGTACCTGATCCTGCATCAGGACTACCCGTTGCGCTACGGCGTGTTGCCCCCACGGGGGAGACACGTGACTGATCCCGTGGGCGGACGCGGACTGAGCCACTCAGGACCACGCGCATCTCTGGACCGGGTCCTGACCGCTCTCCAGCGGTTGGGTCTAGCGGTCCGATCCCAGCGGTCAACGTCGGTCATGGCGCAGTGCCCGGTCCACGACGAGGGGACTGGGTCCCTGCACGTGACCTGGCAGTCGGGGCAGCGTGGTGGTTACGTGCTGCTGCACTGCTTCGGCTGCCAAGCCCGCGCCGAGGACCTCGTCGCCCCGTTGGGGCTAACCATGGTCGACCTCTTCGACGAGCCGCTGCCGGAGCGTGAGCGCGCATTCAGCAGGGTGGGCAAGTCACCTGAGCGGCGGCGGGCTGCCCAGCGGCGCGGTCGCCTGGGGCGGTTGCCGGCGCTCATTGTCCGCGCCCAGACCTCGAGCGAACCCGAGCACGAGCACAGCTGGGTCGAGGTGGAGCGGTACGCGTACGTGGATCTGCGCGGGGAACCGGTGCAGGAGGTGATCCGCGAGGAGTGCACTGTCGAGGGACGTCACAAGCAGTTCAAGCAGGTGTTCGTGACGGCGAGCGGGAGCCGAGTCAAGCAGAAGCCGCAGGGCTTCTTCCCGGTGCTGTATCGGGCGCCACAGGTCCGTGACGCGGTGCGTGATGGCGTCCCGGTGTGGGTGCTCGAAGGGGAGAAGGATGTCCACTCCGCTGAGCGTGTAGGGCTTGTCGCCACGACGAACACCCAGGGTGGGAGGAGCTTTCCTGACGAGTTGGTCGACTGCCTCGAGGGTGGCACGGTCATGGTGGTGCTGGACCGCGATGCAACGGGCTGGGCACGTGGGGTCGATCTGCATCGCAAGCTCACCGGGGTGCGGGCCAAGGTTCGGCTTAAGCTTCCGGCGGTTACCGACGCCAAGGCCGACTTCACCGATCACATCGAGTCCGGGGCAGCGGTTGGCGACCTCATCGATGTCTCCGTCGATGAGGTCGCCACCTGGGATGCGCTCAAACCGGTGCAGGACAAGCACAAGCTGCTGATGCAGGCCGTTGTCGAGGCCCAGGCGCGCCTCGAACTGGCCGAGACAGGAGACGATCCCGACACCAATCGTCGGTACGCGAAGCGGTGGGCTGCCGAGACCCAGATCCGTCAGGAGGCCCTGCGAGACCTGGTCGACCGCGTCCACGGACATGGAATGCGGGTCGGGACGGTGTGGGCGGGGGAGGCCATGCAGGCCGCGGATGCCCTCTCGGCCAGCGGCACTGCCGAGGCTCGCCGCTGCCATCACGCTGCAGGGGTCGCTGTCCCGCAGTCGCTTCGGCCCGAGCCGGCGGCGAAGCCTGCGGCGAGGCCCGACATCGAGCCCGCTGACGGCTGCGGGGGAGAAGCTGCGGAGTCGGCGTTCCCGACGGATCCGTCGGCCCCGCAACGTTCCTCGGGCAACCGCAGCGGCGCCGGGGCCACAGCCCCGGTCTTCCGCGAGCTTGAAGGGCAGATCGTGCAGTGGGAGCCGAGCCGGCGGCGACGGGCGGATGACTGGGACGAGGAGGACGACGGGCAGGTCAAGGTCATCCTGACCACGGTGGTGAAGGTGACCGTGCGCGAGTTCCTCGAGGTGGAGGAGGACAACGACGTCGAAAGCGTCGAGCTCCTCGGCCGGTCGTCTACGGGAAGGAAGCGGGTCAGTGCTCCGCGTCAGCTGGTTGCGGTCAGGCTTGAATACCCGGACCCGGTGACCCAGGAGCAGATGGAGATCCGAGTCATGGCGGACCAGTGGCGCGACCACTCGTGGGTGGAGTCGCTGCCCGGTCCAGTGGACTACGACCACAAGCGGGCCGGGCTGGACACACTGCAGCGGGCGATCCTTGCCATCAGCGGGAACGTCGTCGACGAGGTCCTGTACCGCTCGACTGGGTGGCGCGTCGACGGCGATGGCCGGCACCGGTTCATCCACCGGCGCGGGGCGATCACCGCCGCCGGGCATGAGGATGTCGAGGTCGCGTTCTCCGGGCCGATCGCACGGTACGACCTGCCCGACCCCACGCAGGATCCTGAGCAGTTGCGGGAGGCCTTCCTCGAGCACTCGGCTGCCATGCTCGACCGGATCCCAGCCCGGGTGGCGGCGCCGCTGCTCGGGCAGGTGTTCCGGTCGGTGCTGGGCCACAACCCGTGGGTGCTTACCTTGGTTGGGCCGCCGGGAAGCTACAAGACGTCGGTGGCCGCGAAGGCGATGCAGCATTTCGGGGAGCGGTGGGAGCACACGAAACCGGCCTCGTCGATGTCCGGCAACGGGGACACGTTCAACGCGCTGAGGTTCAAGCTCCACAACGCCAAGGACTGCCTGTACTGGATGGACGACTTCGCACCCACCAAGAGCTGGCTGGAGGCCCAGAAGCACCTCGAGGAGACCGCGAGGCTGATCCACAACCAGGAGGAACGCTCCAGGTCCAGCCGGGACGGGCTGTCCATCTCCGACGGCACCGGCCCACGGGCGAGCGGGCTGTGCACCAGCGAGGTCATGCCACGGCCCGGCTCGGCATCCGAGCGGATGCTCGTGGTGCCGATCTCGCGCGAGGACGTCGACAAGGACTTGCTGTTCCCGCTGGATGAGCCCCTGTCGCGGCATGGGCGCGCCCTGGTCATGGCCAGCTTCATCCAATGGCTGGCCGAGGACCTACCCACCCGCCTCGGCCGGTACATGCAGATCGCCGACGAGTACGCCGACCGGCTCACCGGCATGGGAGAGACGGTGCGGCAGGCCGCAGCGATCTCGCACGCCTGGACTGGGTGGGTCGCGCTCACCGACGCGCTGCTTGAGCGCGGCGCGGTCAGCGAGGTGGAGCGCAACACGCTACTGATCCGCGTCGACGAGGCGTTGCGGGAGGCAGGCAAGGCTGCCGTCGACGACGACATGCCCCGCACCACCGGAGCCAGGGTGCGCGAGCTCCTCGGGTATGCCTTGCGCCAGGGCATTGCGTACGTCGACGACGTCCGAAACGGCGACTGCCCGCCGTGGCCGATCGCCGGACGCCTCGGGTGGCGCCGACAGGTCACGGAGGTCGACGCGCTGGGTATGCCGGCGCGCAGCAAGCACGAACGGCAGGGACTGCGTCTCGGGTACGTGATGCACGACCCCGGCCCGCGGGACCGCGGACGGGTCCTGATGTGCGACTCCACGCAGCTGGAGGCCGCGCTCAAGGCAGCGTCAGCCACCCAGGCCGAGCAGCTGCAGATCGACCGGAACACCGCGATGCGGGCGCTGTTCGAGGACGGGGTGCTCCTCGCCGACGAGTCCGAGGGCAAGACGCGGTTCACGACGAAGTGTCGGATCCACTGCGAGGACCGGACCGGGCGGATGGTCTCGCTGCAGCTTGACCGGATCATCGGGGAGGACCTTGAGGACGACGGGGACGGAGATGGCTCTGACGGTGATGGCGGGTCCGGCGGCACCGATGGTCCTGACGGTCCAAGTGGCCAGGGAGCCGACATGGTTCTCGTTGCCCTGCCTGGGCTTTCCGCGCCAGACCCACAGTGGGTGGACGCTTCGCAGCAAGTCGCCGTAGCGTCGGAGCCCACCCAGGAGGAAACCTCGATGCGCCCACCGGAGTATGTGTCACGCCCCGTGACTGACCGAGACGGCGTCGTGGGCTGGACCGCGCAGGTCGATGCCGACGACGCGACGACCTGCGTCCGCTGTGGCCTGCGCTGCGGGGTCTTGGTCGACGGGATCCGCATCCATCCGCCTTGCTGGGAAGCCAGCACGGCGGCCGAGCGGTCGCCGGTAACCACCGTGGCGACCCCCACCGCCACTGACACCGCCTCGCCGGCGTCGACGGTCGTAGCCAAGACCGCAGCACCGAGCCCGGTGCGGTCCGGGAACGACTTCCGGGCAGCGGCCGCGGTCGTCGACGTCGACGGGATCTGGTGCTCGAACGGGGACCGCATCGACGTGCCTGGAGAGCTTCGGCACGTCGGCGACCTGGTGCGGCTGGCCTCATGGCTCAAACTCGGCACACAGGTCACCAAGTACCTGACGGCCAGCGGCCAGATCTGGGTGGGGGACCGGCTCGCGGCCAAGATGGGCATCGACGTCGCTGCCATCCGGGCGGCCGCGGCCGCCAACCGGGAGAAGGTCGCCCGTGAGGTCACCGCGGGTTCGGCGGCCGTGGCCGACGCGATCGCCGCCGGCTACAGCCTGGGCGGGAAGACCCCACTGGCGCTCGGCCGGTGGACCCGCGCCTGGCAGGGATCTGAGAAGGCGGTCTGGGTGGTGCTCCTGGCCGCGATGAGCACCGACAGCGCCGATGTTCCCCTGATGGCCGGCGATCCCGACCATGCAACCCTCGCCCGGCGGGTCGGGCTGCTTGCTGGTGCGCTGGGCCACCCGTACCAGCTGTCGGGATCCACGACCGGTCTGGACCTGATGACGGCGACACGGTGGAGAGACCGGGAGAAGCTGTTCCCGGTCGTCGACCCGATTGTGCCGGCGACAATGAACATCGAGGCCGACATCTCCTGGAGTCGCAAGCCCACAGCGGCCGAACTCGAGCATGAGTTCATCCACGCCTACGACCGCTCTGGGTCCTACCTGGCTGGCGTCTCCGGGCTGGAGCTGGGTGTCGGAGCGTCCGAACACCACCCCGAGGGGACAGCGTTCGCCGCGAAGGTGCCCGGCTACTGGCGGATCGAGATCCCGGAGTCCGGGGACTGGCGCATGCCCAACCCGCTGGACCCGCGCGGCGTCAACGCCGGCAAGACCCGGTGGGTCACCACCCCTGGCCTCGAGTTCGCGGTCGAGCAGGGCTACCAGCCCACGATCGTCGAGGCGTTCACCTGGGCGGAGCGGTCCCGGATCTTCGACCCCTGGTACGAGCGGATCCGCGACGCCCGTGAGCAGCTCGACATCGACGACGTCGACAGCCAGATCGCCCGTGACCAGCTCAAGGCCATCTACGCCCCGACGATCGGCATGCTCGGATCGCAGATCCATATGGCAGGCCGGGCCGGGTTCGCCCCCGAGCGACGCCACATGATCGTCGCCAAGGCCAGGACGAACATCCTGCGGCGCGTCGCCAAGATCGGTCAGGACACCGACCGTTGGCCGGTGGCGATCATCGCCGACACCGTCCTGTACACCTCGCCCGAGGCTGACCCCGTCACGGCGTGGCCGGGTGGCCCGGAGTGGCTGGGGCGCGCGCTCGGCCGCTACAAGGTGGAAGGCTCGGGCCGGCTGGTCGACCAGCTGGAGTTCCTGACCGGCGGCACGTACAAGGGCAAGGACGCCATCGTCGGCCGAGTCCGGGGTCGTGAGTGATGGCCGACAGCAGCGGGCTGCGCGGGCGGGTCTTCGCCGCCCTAACCGGCAACAACCAGGCAGAGGTGTCCGGCAAGGGCGACGACCTCAGCGGAATGCTGATGGCGATCGGGGGCCCCTCGTCACGGACCAGGTCGGGCATCGACCTGACCAAGGCCGCAG
>JBBRSE010000108.1:0-9922 GCA_038245655.1 Mycobacteriales bacterium
CAACCTCGCGATCAGCGTGCTACGCCTGACCGGCGCCACCAACATCGCCGCAGCCCTCCGCCATCACGCCCGAAAACCCCACCGCCCACTACAAACGATCATGACCTGCTAACAGAACCCACGACTTTGCCGGAGCCCTGGTCAGCTGGCCCGCAGGTCCCAAATTGCGGCACCATCGAGGTGGTGCGACGCACAAAACCGGCAGCGCCACACGTCGACCGAAAGTCGGTTGCTAGACCCCCCGATGGGCTCTTGGCGGCCGCGCCAGCACAGCCGGCTGGAGGCAGAAATGCACGCTAAGCCCGACGGTCCCGAAGGCGGTGGCGATCTCAGTCGTGCCCGTATGAATGCGGCTCGCGCCGACACACGCGCGCTCGACTGTCTGTACCTGGATTCGGTCGGTCGATGGATTCCCACCAGGGAGGTTGAGCTGCGCCACGACGTGATGGAAATCGTCATCGAGGATCTGTGCTGGCGCATCGCTATGGCTGCCTGGACTGAGCGCCGACCGCATCGGTGGCGACACGGGGCTCGCATCGCGTGGCAAGCCGAGGGTGACCAACTCCAGAATAGGCGTCGGGGACTGGTAACAACGGCAGGCCAAGCCGGCATCTGACCGTAGCGGCTTTCGCTCAGCATCGACCGTCGGCTGTCACGGACTATCGGGTCTCCTTGGCCTGACACCGCTAACGAGGAGGGTCGGCATGGGTTTCGCGCGTCTATCCGTTGTCGCCGAGCGGGATATTCGTCTTAGTCTCGTACGGCTTGCGCCGGAGCCGCCGGCGGACCACCACCACCAACGACGACGGCTTCGCCAAGGCCATGGAACGCTTCGTCCTCCCCTGGCGACACCGGGCCCCAGCCATCGTCACGACCACGAGGAGGCACCATGAACCCCGCCCAACAACTGCACGCGGCCGGCCAGAGCCTGTGGCTCGACTCCATCAGCAGGCGCATGCTCACGTCTGGCACCCTGGCCCGCTACATCGATGAGCTGGCCGTTACCGGGCTCACCTCCAACCCGACGATCCTCGGTCATGCCATGGCCGCCAGCGCCGGTTACGACGACACCCTGCGCCAAAAGGTGGCCGCCGGCGTCCGCCAGCCCGAGGAGCTTGTCTACGCCGCCGCCCTCGAAGACCTGACCGCCGCCGCCGACCTGTTCCGCCCCACCTGGGACGCGACGGGCGGCCAAGACGGCTACGTCTCTCTCGAGGTCCCACCGGGCCTCGCCTACGACGCCACCGCCAGCGTCGAGACGGCCAGGCGGCTCCACGCCCAAGCGGGCCGGCCCAACCTGCTGGTCAAGATCCCCGGGACCCCGGCAGGGCTCACTGCCATGGAGACCCTGGTCGCCAACGGAGTGGGCATTAACGTCACCCTGCTGTTCTCCGACACCCATTACATCGAGACCGCCGAGGCGTACCTGCGAGCCCTCGAGCGCCGAAAGGCAGCCGGCCAGGCACTGGACGTCCCCTCGGTGGCTTCGGTGTTCGTCTCTCGCTGGGACAAGGCCGCCGATGCTCTGCTGCCTGTCGGCCTGCGCGGTCGCCTCGGCCTCGCCGTCGCCCAGAAGGTCTACGCCTCCTACCGAGACCTGCTCCAAGGTGACCGCTGGAAGGCGCTGGCCACCGCCGGGGCCCGCCCCCAACGAGTGCTGTGGGCCTCGACCTCGACCAAGGACCCCACCTTCCCCGACACCTACTACCTCGGGCGTTTGGCCGCACCCGACACCATAGATACCGTGCCCGAGCAGACCCTCCTCGCCTACGCCGACCACGGTGGGCCGGTTGAGCTCATGGAGTCCGACTACGCCGGCGCCGAAGCCTGCGTTGCGCAGGTGGCCGCCGCCGGCGTCGACGTCGAGGCCCTCGGCCAGTCCCTCCAACGCCAGGGGGCGCGGGCCTTCGAGGCCGACTGGGCCACCTTGCTCGAGGCCATCGGCGCCAAGGCCTCCGCCCTGGCCCTGGCGTGACCGGCCCCAGTCCCTGCCCACCTGCGCCAGCGTCCGGGTGCGGGCCAGCCGCTCACCGATTGCCACATCCACAGCCTGGCTCCAAGCGACGTGCCTCCCTCGACCTGTACCAGCTGGGACGTGAGGCCGCTGGAGAGAGGAGTTCATAGGTTGCGTGCCGGTATCCGGTGAGCCAGGACGAAGTCGATCCCGTCGCCGCGGATGTCGGCTGCTCGCGGGAGCCCGCCGACGTTGGACGAGAAGTCGGTGTTGGCGAAGTCGCCCTCGCTGACTCCGAGCCCGTTGAAGTCGAAGCGCAGGATGCCGGTATCCCGATCGCCGGGTGATCTCGGTGCGGCAAGGACCTCCTTGGAACAGGTGGAGCGGTGGGCAAGAAGTCCGTAGGCAATCGGGTTGTCGCCGGGAGGTCGATCCGGGCTGCCAGGCGGCCAATGCCGAGCCTTAGAACCACACCCGCTCGATCCGTTCGCTCATGGCCGCTCGATGATCACGGGTCAGTGGGCGAGCCCCAAGAAGCCACCCACGATGGTGCCGTAGAGGACGTGGGCGGCGAGGCTCACCAGGGGCGTGGAACGTCCGTAGTTGCGCATCAAAAAGCCGGGCGCCTCGATGAGCGGAGAGGAGCCCGCCGCGGTGAACGGCGTGCCCATGCGGGGGTGGGTCGCGGGGAGCAGGATGTTCACCAGTGCGGTGGCCGAGAACACCCCGTGCACCAGCCCGAAGATGGCGCCGAGGGCCCAGCCGCTGCGGCCGATCGCCTCAAACAGCCCGTAATAGATGAGGGCGAAGACCAGCCCGAAGCCGAAGTGCGCCAGGTAGCCGACGACCTTGGCCCGACGACGATCGGCGGTGACGGCGGTTCCGAGCAAGAATGGCAGGTCCATGCGCGTCAGACGGGCCTCGCTGGCGGTCCGCAGCACGGTGGTAAGCACCAGAGTCCCGGCGAAGCCGCCAGCCAACGCCCCCCAGATGCTCACGTTGGGACGTCTCCGGGGAAGGCGAGGGCGGCATGGATGAGGGCGAGATGCGTGAGACCCTGGGGCAGGTTCCCGAGGAACGCCCCACTTGTCGGGTCCACCTCCTCGGCGAACACGCCGACGTCGTTGGCCAGGCCGACCAGTTGTGCCATCAGCTCGGCCGCCTCGACATGGCGGCCCTGGACGGCCAGCGCCTCGACGAGCCAGAACGAGCAGGTGAGAAAGGCACCCTCCTTTCCCGCCAGTCCGTCCTCGCCCGAGTAGCGATAGACGAACGGCCCGTGGGACAGCTCCCGGCGGACCGCCTCCACGGTGGCGAGAAGCCGGGGATCAGCGGGCTCGGCGTAGCGGAAGAGCACGCCGAGGAGAACGCCGGCGTCGAGCTCGTCGCTCCCCGCACTGCGGACGTAGCTCCCCACGGCCTCGGACCAGCAGTGCTCGTCGACGAAGGCGCGGACGGCGTTCACCTCACGCTCCCACCGGTCGGCGTTCCGGGAGGGGATGCGGCCGGCTCGAGCCAGTCGCAGGGCGCGGTCGAGTGCGACGAAGCACATCATCTTGGATTGGGTGAAGTGCCGAGGTTCGCTACGCACCTCCCAGAGCCCGGCGTCGGGCTCGGACCAGATCCGACAGACCAGGTCGGCCATCTCGGCCAACCGACGGCCGATGTCGGGATCGATCGGCCGGCCGGCCTCAGCGTAGAGCCAGGCGGCTTGGAACAGATCGCCGTAGACGTCGAGCTGGACCTGGGTGGCCGCCCCGTTGCCGATCCGGACGGGGGCCGAGGCCCGGTACCCGGCGAGCGGGAGGGTGCGTTCGTCAGCCAGGATCCCGCCGTCGAGGCGGTAGAGCACCCGCAGACCGGGGTGGGTCAGCTGGGAGGCGTGCATGAGCCACCAGAAGAAAGCATCCGCCTCCTCCACGCACCCGAGGCGGAGCAGTGCGCCCAGCATGAACGCGGAATCCCGTACCCAGCAGTACCGGTAGTCCCAGTTGCGCTCACCGCCCATCACCTCGGGGAGCGAGGTCGTCGCCGCCGCGGCGATTGCCCCTGAGGGGGCGTGGACGAGCAGCTTCAGAACCAGCGCGCTGCGCACGACGGCATCGGTCCACGCACTCACATGGCGCAAACCCTCGGACCAGCCTCGCCACCACGCCTCGGTCGCTGCCAGCCTGGCCTCCACGTCCCCCCGGGTCGGGAGGACAAGCGGCTCCTGATGGGAAGCGCTCAGGGCGAAAAGGGCCCGCTCCCCGGCGGCGGCATCGAAGCGTCCGCTCACCGACCCCGTCGCCACCACCGGCACGCCCGCCCCCCACAAGCGCAGCGCCATGGCGTCCGCCCCTCGAGTGGCCACCGGCACCGAGCCCCGCTGTCCGATGCGGGTGGGCCTGGATCCGTAGCCGAAGCGCGGCACGAGGTTCCAGTGCATCGGAACCGAGCCCATCACCCCCTCGACGGCGCGGACGACCTCGCGCTGGGGGCTCAGATCCCCTCCGGGCAAGGTCATGGCGTCGGTCACTCGGACGACGCCGGTCTTGGTGCGAAACGTCGTCTCCAACACGTTGGTCCCGGGCACGTAGCGCCGCTCGACCTCGAACGGCAAGAGGGGTGAGAGGCTGAAGCTCCCCCCCGAACCGGCGTCGAGGAGCGCGCCGAACACCGCCGGTGAGTCCAGGTCCGGGAGGCACAGCCAGTCGATCGACCCGTCCGTGGCCACGAGGGCGACGGTGCGCCCGTCGCCGATAGCCGCGTAGGCGCGAAGCGGGGCGTAGCCATCCACCCGGTCCTCGTGGCGGCGGGAGCTCACCAGGCCCACGGCGTGCACTTCGTTCCCTGACGGGCGACACCACCATCGAAGAGCGTCGGGCCCAGGCAACCGGCTGGCCCGGGCATCCGAACCGGGGTAGTCCCGACCAACTCGCCGCAAGTCTTGGCCAGGAGACCGTGGCAGGCGTGGAGACTCTTGGTATCGGGGTATTTGCGCCCGTGGAGACCTGGCGGCCTCATTGTCAGGCGACCGGCCCTTTGTTGCTGCCCTCGACGCCTAGGGCACATCTCTCTATTCATGTTGCCGGCTCCGTTGCATTGGCCGATCGTCGTTGCGGGAGCCTGGTCGGTTGACTGTTTGCCGCTCGTCTGTGTTTGTCGGCTTCCGCTCCTCGAGTGAAGTGATCACGGTAGTCGTGCGCTGGTACCTGCGCTACGGCCTGTCCTATCGGGACGTCGAAGAACTGTTCGCCGAACGCGGCCTCCGGGTCGATCACGTCACCATCTATCGATGGGTACAGCGCTTCACCCCGAGTTCATCGAAGCGGCCAAACCCTGCCGCCGGCTGCCGGGTGATTGCTGATTTGTCGATGAGACCTATGTCCGGGTGGCTGGCCGGTGGACCTACCGATACCCGCCAAGCCCGGTCCTTCAGCATCCAGGCTCGGTACTCACCCACCAGCACGTGCATCGGCGACAGCGACGGCCGTGCCAGCGGGGTAACGCCTGTCGCTTCCCGCAAATAGGTCAGCAGCGGCGACATCCCCCGTGGCCCCAGCACCTTGCGGCGACCCGCCGCACCCGAGGCGACCAGAAAATCCAGCATCGCCGCTTCGTCGAGGTGCGCCTCCCGCAACCCTTCGCGCGACATCCACAAACCGACCTGCCCGAGGTCCTTCAACATGCCGCGGACCGTGCCAGCGGTATAGCCCTGCCGACCCAGCCAGACGTGAGCGAGAAGGCCTGCGGCATCAGGCGATTGCGAACCCGAGGTCGAAACCCTCGGCATAGTCGCGGGGTCGGCATAGGTCGATCTCTGCGGACGTCCGCACCGGTTGACGACATAGGACTCTTACCGGTCGCCCAGGACGCCGAGATAACGAGATGGGGGGTTGCCACAAGATGACGGGATGATTCAGGCGCGCTGGCGGCGCTGCTTCAGGCTGCTCGACAAGCTTGATTCCGGAAACGCCCAAGCGAGTCGGGCAAGTGTGATTGCGCCCAGGAACAATCCGAAGTCGCGAAGCCAGATATCACCGTGAAAGCGTAGGAGCAGTAGGTCGACGATGATTCCGACCAGCCATACTGCGACGACAAGACTGCCTATTCTAGGTTCAAGTAGGACCACTATCCCGGCGATTATTTCGATAACGCCGACGATGAGCATTGCGTGGTACGGACTCAGGGAACCGGGCAGGTGGTGTGCGATAAGGGGCGCGAGGTAACGGTCCCAATGCGGATCCAGTACGTGTGCGAACTTGTCGACACCCATCAGGATTGGGAGCGCGGCGAAACCGATCCGCAAGGTCCAGAACGCTTGGAAAGCAGGGTCAGTCTTCAACCGTTGCTTCGTCGGCACGCTTGGGGAAGTGACCGGTGACGACCTGGGGGAGAGGATTTGAGGCATGTTGTCTCCTTCTAACGGATGATGTGTTTGATGTTAGAGTAGAAGATGTTCTTACGTCAAGAGATGTTTCCGTTAGAACGTCGGGCCGGTACTCTCGGCCGCGGCCCGCGGGATGGGAAGGGGTGTCGATGAGCTCCACCCCAGAGTCCGACGACTTGGATACCCGACTGCGCAGCCTGGCTGCGCTGGGAGACCCGCTGCGCCGCGCCCTCTACCGCTACGTGATCGCCCAGCGGGAGCCGGTCAGCCGTGAGCAGGCCGCCGCGAGTACCGGCCTTGCACTTCATGTTGCGAAGTTCCACCTGGACAAGCTGGCAGCGAATGGCCTGCTCGACGTGGAGTACAGGCGCCCGCACGGGCGCACCGGCCCTGGGGCTGGGCGGCCCACGAAGTTGTATCGGCGCTCTGAACGCGAGATTGTCATCAGCCTTCCTGCCCGCCGCTACGACATAGCTGGACAAGTCATGGCTCAGGCGATCACGATCGCCGCCACCTCCGACGCGCCCCTTGCCGACGAGTTACGCCAGGCGGCCCGCGACGTCGGAAGGCGGCTGGGTCGCGAGGTGCAGCGGGTGGCTGGGACGCGAGACAGTGAGGAGTCGGCGACAGAAGTAGCCAGGGAGATACTGGTCGCCAACGGTTTCGAGCCGCGGATAGAGGGCGACCTGATCACACTTGCCAACTGCCCATTCGATAGCCTGGCCAAGGACTTCCCCGAGCTGATCTGCAAAATGAACCTGGATCTGATTGAGGCTCTCGTGCAGTCCGCCGGCTCCAGCCCGCTGGTGGCCGACCTGAATCCTGTCCCGGGTCGCTGCTGCGTCACCCTCGGGTGCCGCGCACAGGCCAGCTAATGGAATCCTCCGGGCCAGACCCAGCGCGCCACCACAAGCTTCCCCTGTCACCGGCGGTGATCGAACTGGTGAAGCGGCACGGGTCAGGAGAGCAGCCACTTCAGCCTCAAGTCGTGGCTTTGTGAGCCCAGTGTGGGGATACGCCGTGTGAACGCGAACGCGGCACGCTCGGCGAACCATTTCAGCCATCGTGGCACGTTATCGACGAAGGCACTGCCGTCCGTCGCGGAGCGGTGCCACCGGGGATCGGCAACGTGAGGTGCTCGAATTGGCTGGCCGAGCCCGATGCGGACGGTGGGCTGATCGCGCAAGGCTTGACCATCCCGGTCTCAGATGACTGGAACCTGCTTTATAGAAAAGGAGTCCGTCATGAATGTTGACCTTTTCAGATCGACTTCACCTGGTCCCGGGTCGGGCGCCCGGAGATCGGCCCGGTCGATGGTCAAGAGACCCGATACGGCGTCCGATGCCAGTGCTCATGCCCTCCACTTCAGCGAGCTGGTAGACGAGTGGGGCCGGCAATCCTTTCCAGCAAGTGACCCACCCGCAAACTGGTGAGTCTCGGCTCGGAAGGGTCGTTCCGCTAGCCGTTACCTTTATAAAGGCACGAGTACTACATTTCGGTCGTATGAACCGGCAGTGCTTCCGGCGGGAGTCTTGCCGTCCTTGCCCGATGTCTTGGTTCTTGCGAGTACGAGAGGATCGGGTCAACAAGACCTTCTCCTCCAAGATGTCGTGCAACGGGAAAACCGAACGTCGTTCGTTTGCATAGGGGGCAGCTTTGCATATATGAGACGAAACCGGCGCCCATGTCCGAGTGATCTTGGAGTGCACGAAAGCTGGGTCGTCTTTGATCAGGCCCCCCACTTGTCGGGGCTGCTAGAGGAAGGGTCGGCTATGTCTAAGAGTGTTCCTGCGCGACGTTCTGCGTCCCGATCGCACATCGAGGTTTGCCGCAGGAGTTTTTGTGGCGCGGTGCCGGCATTGTTGCGGGAGCCGGCCCCTGGGAGGAGGTGACGGTGACGAGTTCGTCGGTGGTCACGATCCCGGCAGCGCGTTTGCGGAGGCGGTGCGGGAGCGGTGGGCTGACCAGGTGGAGCACTCGTACGCTGACGTGGCTTGCTCAGGTGGGTGCCCGGATCGCCGACCTTGATGAGTGGGGTCTCGATGCGCAGGTTGCGGCACTGCTGCTCGATATCGAGGATGCTACGACGCAGCGCATCTTGGGAGATCTCGAACGCTCGGTGCCGTCACGCTCACAGCCGGCCCGGTCACCATCGCCCGCCCCGACTTCCTGCGCCGCACATTGGAAGCGACGGCCCACCCGAGATCCGCGCCCCGCATTGATATTGCCGACGTTGTCAGGGCATAGCCTCACGCCGTGCAGACTCGATTCACGGAACTGATTGGCTGCCGGGTCCCCATCCAGCTCGCGGTGCTCGGCGGTATCGGCACGCCGCAGCTTGCTTATGCAGTCGCTGCCGCCGGTGGGCTCGGCATGGTGGGTGCGACTGACCTCGGCCGCGAGGCCATCGTTGCAGCGTTCGATACAAGCGCGACGCCCCCCGCACGCGAGCAACACGTCGGGATCGGCTTCCTTATTCCCTTCGTCGACCGAGACACGGTCGCTGCCGTCGCTCCGCTCGTTCAGGTCATCGAATTCTTCTACGGCGATCCCGACCCGGCGCTCGTGGAGCTCGCCTGCTCCCGAGGAGCGAAGGTCTCCTGGCAGGTCGGCTCCGCCGAAGAGGCGGCTGCAGCCGCCGACGCTGGATGTGACTTCGTGATCGCTCAGGGCGTCGAAGCAGGCGGCCACGTGCGCGGGACAGTGGGTGTGCTGACGCTCCTCGACGAAGTGCTGAATGCCGTCGACCTCCCGGTGCTCGCGGCTGGCGGCGTGGCGACGCCGAGGGGCATGGCGGCGGCGCTCGCAGCCGGAGCCGATGGCGTCCGAGTCGGCACGCGCTTCCTCTTGGCCGAGGAAGCATCGACTCACCCCGACTACCGTTCGGCGATCATCGCGGCGAAAGCCGGCGACACCGTCCTCACCGAGGCGTTCAAGGTCTACTGGCCGGACGCGCCTCATCGCGTACTGCGCTCCAGCCTTGACGCGGCATCGAACACCTCGGGCAGTTCCTCGGGAGCCACGTCCCCCAGCGGCAGAGCGATCCCCTTATTTGCCGTATCGCCACCATCGGATCTGGTCAGCGGCCCCATCGCTGCTCTGCCCCACTACGCCGGTGAGTCCGTCGGCGCAGCGACCGCCATTCTCCCGGCGGCCGACATCATCAGCCAACTCGCCGAGGGTGCCGAAGCCCAACTTCGGGACCGCATCCGCGACCTTCGACTGACGTAGCGCAGTGCCTACTAACTTAGCTGCTGCGACAGCCCAGCGAGCAGGACTCACGCCTCCCTCGGTTTCCAGCGCCTCACGGCGCACCGGCTCCGCCGCGAGAGAATGGACGCTGCCCGAAGGATCTCGTTGGCTCCCCTCAGATCCCGGACCTCAGGTTGAGCTGGGGGCCCCACGACTGGAGGGGCATCCCGTGGCGCCCGCCTTCGCCGAGTACGGAACGGTGCAACGAGCTACCGGGCGCGTTACCGTGATCCATCGGGCCAGGAGCGGGCGAGGGTCTTTGGCCGAAGGACCGACGCGCAGCGGTTCCTGACCGACATCGAGGCCTCGAAGCTTCGCGGAACCTGGACCGACCCGTCGTTGGG
>JBBRSE010000109.1:0-9910 GCA_038245655.1 Mycobacteriales bacterium
CCACCGGCCGCGGCCGAGTCCGCTGGACCAACCGCTGGAAAGCAGCGCTCAACGCCTTCGAGATCACGTTCGACGGCCGGCTCAGCGCCGGCAGCAAGTAAACCCCCACAAGATCAGTTACACCGTTAACTTGACACGCCCGAGAGTGGAACTACAGGATCGACCCCACAAACTCAGCCTGAAGTAAGCGTGTTATTTATTTACGAGCCCTTAGGCCCAGACCGGTGCGGCGAAGCGCCAGCGCCTGAGTGAAACGGGTCGCCTGCGCCGGGCCATAGCGTCGGTGCCCGTTCGGCGAACGATCGGCCGTCACCAGACCCATCGATTCCCAGTGCCGCAGCACCCGACCCGACAGTCCGCTCGCCTGCGCGAGCTGGCCCACGCTCCACGACGACGACCGCGCCAGGTGCCGCGCGATGTCCATACCCGAAACGGTAGGACCTCACACGGTGTCAGGTTCAGCAGCGGCGGCGACATCTCCGACCACCGGATGTCTCGAGACGCCGCCCGCGCTTCAGCCCGTCCCGCTCGCTGATCCCCAACTGACCTAGCGCTTCGGCGTGCCGCGGCCGATGCCAGCCCCGAAGCAATGGACATATCGAAACTTGTATACTACTCTCGGTGAAGCAGATCGAGTTCGTTGGCAACTCCCTCGACGACCTCTGGGCGTTCCCGTCGGGGCTCGTCGTCCGTGTGGCTATCTACTCGATCGGGTGCAACACGGGTTCGACCCGAGCGACTGGAAGCCGATGCCGACAGTGGGCAGCGGAGTCCGGGAGATTCGGGTACGCGAGCAAGGTGGCGCTTTCCGAGTCATCTACGTGGCGAGCCTGGCCGACCGCGTCTACGTGCTGCATTGCTTCCAAAAGCGAATGCAGCAGACGGCCAGGGCAGACCTCGACCTCGCTGGGAAGCGGTACAAGCAGGTCGTCGCCGAGGTTCAGGACAGGGCAGGTGAGCGGACATGAGCAGCGAGCAGTTCGACAGCGTGTGGGATGCGATCGAAGACACTCCGCAGGAGTCGGAGAACATGCGGCTGCGCTCGCGACTGATGATGGCGCTCGCCGAGCGCATCAAGAACGAGGCATGGACCCAGAAGCAAGCCGCCGCCCGGCTCGGTATTACCCAGCCCCGCATCTCCGACCTGGTGCGCGGCAAGATCGACCTGTTCAGCTTGGATTCGCTGGTCAACATGGTGGTCGCGGCCGGACTGCACGTCGAGATGACCGTGAAGCACGCGGCATGAACGAGTTGTCCGTGATTCGGGCGCCAAGGCCGACCATCCAAGTCTCGATAGCGGATCCGCAAGCGAGACCGTAAGGCGCGAGCCAGTCAGGGTCACACTGCCTACTTGGGACCTGCTGTGTTGCCTTCGGTCGTTGGCGGAGGAAGCAGTTGCTCGATGAGGGTCGCGGTCAACCATTGTTCGTACCGTTGGGGGGACCTGTGCTGTTCCAATAGTCGGGCTACGCGGCTTGGCGGTATTCGTTGATGAGTCCGCCGAGGATGGGGTGGCGATAGACGGCCGCGGAATCGGGGTCGTGAGGAATCGGTTGTGGTCGCGGCGGGTGGAGTTGCTGGCCGCGGTGCGGCCTTTGGGTGTTGTAGTGCTCGACATATTCGGTCAGCACCGCACTCAGGTGTCGCCGGCTGAAGATCAGCATGCGGTCGGTGAGTTCGGCTCTGACGGTTCGGACGAACCGTTCCGCGAAGCCGTTTGCTTGCGGGTACCGCGGTGGAATTCTTACGATTTCGATTCCGACGTCTTCCAGGACCGCGTCAAATGCGGCGGTGAATTGACCGGCACGGTCACGTACCAGGCAGGTGAATGATGCAGTGCGCTCGCCGAGGTCGGCCAGTAAGTTGCGGGCCTGTTGAGTCGTCCATGGCCCGTCGGGGGTGCTGGTGGCACCGAGGACATGGACATAGCGGGTGTTGACCTCGATGACGAAGAACACGTAGATCCGGCGCAGCGTGATGGCGCAGTCGACGTGGAAGAAATCGCAAGCCAGCATCGTCGAAGCCTGAGTCCTCAGAAATTGCCTCCAGTGCAGGTCGGTGGTCCGGCTCGGCGCTGGAGGTATGCGAAGTCGTCTGAGAATCCGGCTGATCGTCGAGGCACCGACGCGCTGGCCGACCTTGAGCAACTCGCCTTGAATCCGCCGGTAGCCCCAACTCGGGTTCTGCCGGGCCAGCCGTTCAATCAGGCCGGCCAGCGCGGCGTCGATCGGCGGGCGTCCCTGTCGATGCGGGTAAGTCCAGTGAGTGGAGATCAGCCTCCGATGCCAACGCAGCAGCGTGCCGGGAGTCACGAGCCGATGGCGGCGGAAGGCGGGTGAGCGCAGCCGAGCGAACGCCGCGAACACGGCCCGGTCGTTCCAATTCAACGCAGGCTTCGGGTTCTTCCTTCGTAGTACCGCGACCTCATGCCGAAGGACGAGCAGTTCGGCGTCCTTGGAGGCTGACGAACCGGCAAGCAACCACATCCAGGCCAGCAGTCGCGTGAAGATCAAGTAGAGCAGGCGCGTCGACACAAGCCATCATCACACTCTGGCAGACCCGCACGTCAGGCCAACAAAGCCGACTTCTGGAACCCCACAGGGCGCGCGCGCAGGGGTTCGCCGCGCAGCTCCCGGACGGGTTGCAGCCCGTCCTGCAGGCCTAAGCGTGGCCTAAGCGCGCGCCGCGCCCCCACGCGGCGGTCTCAGGCCGTGAGGCGCTCGTTCATCTCCGCGATGAGTCGCTTTCCCTCGTCGTCGTAGACGCTGATCACCGCGCCGTTCAGCTCGGTCTCGCAAAGGGCCAGCACCAGACGTGCGGGAATGACCGGGTCGAGAAGTTCGCCGGTCGCCTGCCAGCTCTGGTGTTTCGCCGCCAGCTCAGGGCCGACCTGGCTATCGTCGCGCAGCAGCACCTGCATGTCGGTGTCCACCCGGCCGGGGCGCGTCGCGTTCACGCGAACTCCCGTCTCCGCGAGCTCGTCCGCCATATGACGCGTCAGCCCCTCAAGGGCGATCTTGCTGACGGTGTATGCGCTGCCTCCAGGCATGCCGCCTCCGCCGGCGGCGCCTGACGACACGTTGACGATGAAGCCGTAGTTGCGGTCGAGCATGCCCCCGAGGACGGCCACCGACGTCGTCATCGCGGCGCCGAGGTTCACGTCGAGCGTGCGACGCCAGGCCCGGGCGTCGAGGTTGGGCAGCTGGCCGACCGGCGGCACCATGGCGTTGTTGACCAGCAGGTCGATCGGACCGAGTTCCGCGACGGAATCGGCGATGGCCGCCTCGGTGGCGGGAGCGTCGCCGAGATCGACGGCATGGGTGACGACGGGGCCGCCGAGGTCGGCGATGGTGCGGCGCACCGACTCGAGCCCGCGGCGATCACGCCCGAACAATGTGACGGCGGCGCCGGCCATCGCCAGCTCGATACCGATCGCTGCCCCGAGGCCCCGGCTCGCGCCGGTGACCAGGGCTACCCGATTCTCGAAAGGTCGCATTCACCGATTGTCAGTGCCGGGAGCGGATCCGCGGCGCAGGCACCGGGGTTATTTCCTCGGCGGTCCGCAGGTCGACAGTTCTCGGCGGGTGGATGCGGTCGCCGTGCAGCCGAGCGCGCACCCAGCGCTCGGCCGGATGCTGTCCGCAGGACGTGGGGGAATCGAGGGCCCCGAACGGCGGCTCACCCATGCGCCCGCCGTAGCCGTCGCGAATGCCGCGCGCGATCCAGCGCAGCGCCGAAGCGCGCCGTCCCCGGGGACTGCGCAGCACGTCGAGCACCGCCAGAATCCACCACGGCCAGGCACGCAACGACGCCGAGTGCTTGCGGGCGAAGAAGATGCTGCTGCTGCTGCGGTACTTCAGGTAGAGCAGGTAGCGGCCGGGGGATTGCGATCCGACGGCGAGCGGGCTCACCAGCAGTCCCCAGCCGTGCTGGCGCATGCGGAGCGCGAAATCGACCATCTTCGACGAAGAGGAAGAAGGCCTCGCGAATCCGCCGACCTCCTCGACCGCGGCGATGCGCAGCAGGCAGGCCCCGTCCGCCCACGCGGCGGGCCGCGCGGGACGGCCCCGCCATTCGCCCACCTGCTGGCCGGACCCCTCGTGCGTCATCCGCCCGTTGCGCGACAGCAAACCGCCTGCAGAGAACAGGGAATCGGGCGTGAACGCGTCGACGAGCAAGGGCGCCGCGGCGCCGACCTCGGGGCTCGCGTCGAGCATGCGGACCAGTTGCTCGGCGCCGTTTGCCTCGCCGCAGAAGTCCTGAGTCGTGATCATCGCGTACGGGTGGCGGCGCAGCAGTCGCCGGACCCCGACGTTCGCTGCCACGCCGTAGCCGGGGTTCGGCAGGTCGATGACGCTCACCGGGCACGGGTATCCGGGCGGGGCGTGGAACTCTCCGGAGTTGTCGACCACGCTCACCTCGGCGGGCGGCCGGGTCCAGCCACGGCACTCCTCCAGCAACCGGTCGACCGAACCGGGGTCGCGATGGTGGACGACCACCAGGCCGTACGACGAGACCTCGACGCCCGCTCCGGAGTGTTCGGCTGCCCCGCCGGCACCAGGTGAGGCCGCGGGTGCGGGCGCGCGCGTGACCGCGGCCGGAGTCGTAGGCGGGCGGCTCACATGTGAAGGGTATGGGGCAGTGGAGGGTTTGTAGACGCTGGTGTGACATTTCGTGCTCAATCGGTCACCATGGGCTTACGCCGCCGATCGTGGAGAACACATAGCGGATGTTTTGTGCTGTCGACGCTGTGCTCGGGCCGAGCGGTGCCACGATGACGGCCGATGGGCGCCGGGCCCCAGCGACGGGTCTCTCGCCGTCCCTGATGTGATCTTCGTGTTGGGCTGACAGGCCAGGGTCGTGGTGGGACGGTCCCTGGGGGCTGCACGGGTGGCCGGGACGCTGGGGGACCATGAGCGGTTTTTCCGACTTTCATCCCTTCGCCGAGGCGGCGTGACCGCCGCGGCAGTGCTGCTCGCCGGCGCTCTGGCGCAACCATCTACCTGCTGTCACAGTCGATCCGCAGCGTCGTAACCGGGCTGCAGCGCGCCCCCACCTCCTGGCGCCGGCCCGCCGCCAAGCTGCTGCTCGCCGAAGCCAAGCTGCTGCTCGCCCACACCCAGCACGCCACCGGCGGCCCGACCACGACGGCGGCGCTCCGGCCGGCAGCCGCAGCCGCGGTCAGTGGACCGCCGCCGGGGACGGTCCTCGGCGGGCTCAACCTCGAGGGCTACTGCGAAACTCTCGGCTACGCCCACTCGTTCGTGAACGGGCCGATCCAGGCGACCGGGGCAGCGTTCACCTGTAGACGACGGCTCCGGTGCCGGTGGTGATGACGGTGACGGTGCTGCCGGGGTTGGGGGTGTAGCTGCCGGGGTGGGGGCGATGCAGACCCAGGAGAAGGCGTCGTCGACGTTCTGCGGGCTCGGACGGCCGTGAGCGACCCGACGAAGCATGGTGCCGGCCGCTGAGGACCTGCTGATCGACCTCACCCGTCACGACGAAGGCGCCGGCGAGCCGTTCAAGATTCGCCGCCATCCACGCGTGACCGGCGCGCTGCCTTCGCCAGCGGTTGCTCGGTCTGGGGACGACTCGCAAAGACCATCCGGTCCCCGGGACAGCACTGCCTGACCGGTCGTCAACGGGCGTCGAACGTCTGAACGGTCCTTTACTGGCGTTGCCAGGGCCTGTCACCTCCGAAGTGCGAACGTGCTGTAAGGCTCGGTCACGAACGCTTCTTGCGGGTCTTTGTCTGCCTTCTTGTCTCCTTCCCGGCCGTGGCCGGGACTCCTGCCCGCCTCCTGTGCAACACGGCGTGACGATTCGCACGCGTGTCGTTGCGGCGCCTGGTTATCCACAGGTGTGAGCGCGCCGGCGGAGCGCAGCAAGCAAACTCACGGCTGCGGGCACGTACGGGGCGCCAGAAGAAACGTGTGCCACCCGTCACCCGGCCGGAGTAGCCGCGTTAGAGACAGTGATTCCGTAATCCGTCAACCCCCAGCGGGCGGGAAATACTCATGCGACGCACAATTCTGGCCACTGCCATGTCTGTTGCCGTTATCGGCTCCGCCTACGCCGCGGTTTCCCCTGCGGCGAACACCGATGGCGCGACCCTGACCAGCACCCCGGAAGTTTCGGCGCCTAAAGCGCCGCAAGCCACCAAGTGGATCAGGCCCACGCTTCCCCCGGGCAGCGGTGCCGCCAAGCGGATCGTCGGCCAGCTGCTCGGTTTCTCGGCTGCTCCTTCCAGCGCCGCCCCCGCGCCAGCCTCCTCAGCTCCCGCGCCGAGCGCACCCGCCCCCGCGCCGGCCAGCCCCGCCCCGGCCGCGTCATCCGCCGCACCGGCACCTGCGGCATCTGCCGCACAGCCGGCAGGACCTTCAGCAACCTCGACGGATTTCGTCACCACCAAGGGCACCTCGCTCAACCTGCGCGGCCAGAAGTACCGCTTCAGCGGCTACGACAGCTTCGTCATGACCGGCTGTGGCAACCCGGACGAGAAGCTCGGTGACGCCGGTCGTGACTCGTTCTTCGCGGGCCTGCGGGCGAACTCGGTGGTTCGCGCCTGGCTGTTCCCTGGCACCAACCTCGCCGACGCCGACAAGGTGGTCGCGTCAGCGAAGAAGTACAACCAGCGCGTGATCTGGACGCTGACCGACTCCGTCGGTGGCTGCGGCGACTCGGTGAAGGACCAGAACTGGTTCGCCTCCGGCTACAAGGGCGCGTACCTGGACTGGATCAAGCAGGCCGTCCCGCACTTCGCCAACAACCCGACGGTCGCGTTCTGGGAGCTCATCAACGAGCCCTCGGGCGCGGACAACAACACGCTGCGCGCCTTCTTCGACAACGCCGGTGGCCTCGTGCACTCGCTCGACCACAACCATCTGGTCTCCTCGGGCACCCAGCCGGACTGGGCCTACGGCGGCGAGAGCGGCTACCAGATGATCAACGGCAGCTCCGGCGTCGACATCATGAGCATGCACGAGTACGACCAGGGTCCGAGCGCCTCGCCGCACCTGCCGAACGCGCTGCAGGCTGCCGACGCGAACAACAAGCCGCTGCTCGTGGGTGAGTACGGCGTCCTCGCCAGCCCGAACGGCGACCCCGGCCAGACAACCAGCAACGGCGGCAAGTGCGAGTCGTTCTCCAGCCGGGCCAGCATGGTCCAGTCCAAGCTGAAGGACTACCTGTCGAACCCCGAGGTCGCCGGAATTCTCTACTGGTCCTACAAGAACAACCAGCACACCGACTGCACGCTGGACACGTTCGCCGGCGACCCGATGACCAAGGTCATCCACGACGTGGCGCTGAGCTGATCCGGGCTGATCGGGCGGCTATTCGGGGGCAGGCGCTGGACCGGGGGGAACCTTCCCGCCCCACGCCGTGGCGATCACTTGTTCGGCGGCGCGGCCGAGCGGCGTGAAGCCGTCGGTGACGTTCCACCAGGAGAGGCCCGCCATTGTCTCCGGGTACTTGGCGACGAACTGCATGGCCCAGGCATAAAGGCTGGCCTGCGTCGACTCGCTGTAGCCACCAGTGTTGCTGAGCCACGGGTGCGCACCGATTCCCGGAGCCGGCCAGTAGCCGATCTCGCCGAACATGATCGTGCGGTGCCACTTGGCAGCCAGCGGGGCCAGCCGCTGCTTGTAAAGCGCGGGCCACGTCGCAGCTGAGGCAATGGGGTAGTAGGCCGAGATCATGATGGGGCCGTTCAGGGCGTTCCAGAACGAGATGTGGTCGACCTCGGCGTTGAACGGGCTGCCGCCGCCCCAGTTGGCGTCATAGGTGAGCAGGCCGTGGTAGACCGCCGCGACCCGGGGGATCACCGTGTTGCGCCAGTAGGCGCCGTTCGTGGGGTGGACGTAGTCGCTGGCCATTCCGACCATCTCGGAGCCGAGCGTGTACATCGGTACCGCGGAGCGCTGCGCGATGGCGCCGTAGTGGACCAGGAAGTTGAGCTCGTCGTGCCACCAGCTGGTCCGGTTCGCACCGAAGGGGTTGATCTCGGCGCGCCAGCGGTAGTCACGCGTCTCGTTGTGGATCGAGAAGATCGGCCGCAGCCCGATGCTCCTGGCGTAACTCGCCGCCCTGATGAGCGTGCTGTCGGTCGGGGTGTCGAAGTCGGTGGAGACGTGGCCAGCCTGGCCGTTGTCCGACCACAGCGTGATGACCATGCTGATGCAGTTGAAGCCGTCGCTCTTCAGGCGACGCATCTTGCTCTGGTCCTTGGGCTCGGCGAGATCGGTATGAGTGCTCGCCATGAGGTTTGCGCAGCGCCACTGGGGTGCCTGTCCTGGCACCGTGCAGGACGTGGCCGTGAGGCTCGTCAGGGCCACCGTCACCAGTCCGGCCACGATCGACCTGGGGTTGATGCGTGACACTGGAACGCCTCTCATTAGTCACCCGCTAGGTCGGGCCTCACCTACATAATGCACGAATACGGTAACCGTAAGTGATATAGAAGAAGGATTCTTCCTGTAACCGGCCACGATTGGCCCGTTTGGTTGCCGATACACCCCCAAGCGGCCGAACCACGTCCTTCATCGCGGCGTCACTGTCGCGTCGCGTCGCATTCATGATTTCGCCGTCAGGCGACGAACCCCTGCAACGGGCCTGCCTGATCGACATCAGACGCAGCTGCGGCGGCTACCGCGTGGTCGCCCACTGACGGCAGCCTCCGCACCTGTCGAATCCAGCGGCAGGAGTCAGAGGACGCCCTTGGCCTTCGTCGCTGCCTGCTCCAGCATGTTCTGGCTGACCGAGCCGGCATCCGCCTTCTCGACGGCGCCGCCGTAGCTCACGCTCAGCACGGTGTCCGTCGGCGCAACCGGTTCTGAAGATCGAACACGCAGGACCCCGTTGACTCATGTCGAGATGCGCGCGTAGCTGGAGTCGTTGACTCATTGGTGGATGCGCGCGTGCGGGTACCTCGTGCGGAGGGTTTCGCCGGTGCCGTCGCCTTGCTGGTGGTGATCTTGATTAGCTGGTCGGTGAGGGCCTGGATCTCGCGTTGGACAGCTGCGGGGTTCAGCTCGGCGTAGGTGTCGGTGAGGATGTTCTTGTCCTCGTTGGTGACGGTGGTGTGTCGCTGGGCGCGGTGGTGCGGGGTGGTGGCCGGGTCGTATTTCTTGGTGATCTTCGCGCCGTCGCGGACCTTGGAGATCAGCTTCTGTTGTGGGTGGAAGTAGTTGGTCATCAGCGACTGGAGCACCCAGATGTTGTTCAACAGCGCGAGTTCGTCCGGGGTGTCGTAGCGGTGGTAGCCGACCACGGTGCGCACCACGGCCCAGTTCTTCTGCTCGACGTGGGCGCCGTCGTTGCTGTTGCCCGGTCGGGATCGGGTGAAGGTGATCTTCCGCTTGACGCACCAGTCGAGCAGGTGGTGGTTGATGAACTCCGAGCCGTTGTCGCTGTCCACGCCGATGATCGGGAACGGCATGATCATCGCGATCTCCTCGAGTGCGGCGATGACCCAGCGGCGGGCCTTGTTACGCACGCTGCGGTTCTCCGTCCAGCCGGTCGCGATGTCGGTGACGGTCAGCGTGTAGCAGTGATCGCCGACCGCGTTGCCGCCCTCGTGGCCGACCAGGTCGATTTCCACGAAGCCGGGCGCGGCGTCGTCCCACTGCGCCCAGGTGCGGATCGGGATCTGGGACTTCAGCAGCGACCCGGGCTTGGTGTGACTGCGGCCGCGCAGCTGCATCCTCGCCCGATCCGGCGCGAGGCGGCGGTCCATCGTGGCCGGCGACATCGCGAGCAAAGAGCACGCCACCTCATCGGTGATCGTCAGCTCCCGGAAGCGGCGCAGCGTGGGCACCAACTCGGACATCATCGGCGCGAGCCGCTTACCGGTCGGAGCGCCGAGCACCGCCCAGCAGAACACCAGGGCGGTCACGACATCGCTGCCGTA
>JBBRSE010000110.1:0-9654 GCA_038245655.1 Mycobacteriales bacterium
AAGATCATTACGGCTGGCCGTGAGGGGCGCCAAGGACCGAGTGGCGCACCAGTCGAAGAACTGCCGCAGATCGGACTCGGTGTGCTCACGTGACGTGCCCCGGTAGCGGGACAGGTGGGCTACCGCGGCGACCCGGACCTCGTCCGGTGCGTCACTGTCAACGTCGAGGTGGCGAACCGCTGCCACCACCACACCGTCCGCCGCCGCCAATGCCGGGCGCTATCCGCCGACCGAGTGACACGACAGAAGCTCGTCGCGGCAGATGAGGATGTAACCCGCCACGCCGCTGATGCGGCCCTGCCAATGCGCGGTTGTCAGCACGTGAGCATTGGCCGTACTGACGGTAAGAGCATCTCGACGGTGACGAACGCCCCGTGAGCGCCGGTGCTGACCCATGACGGGGTGGTCATCCCGGCGTACTCGTTCGGCAAGGCTTGGCCAACGTGCCCGGTCCATGCGACCGGCACCGGTGCCCAGGCAGGGTAGGGGGCCAGCTGGTCGTCTCCCCAGCCGGATGAAGGACGCAGCGTGGTTATGGCGACGATGCGGAAGCGCAGCCCACTCAGGCTGTCGAGGCGCCGGATGGCTGCCGTGAGGTCGGCCATTGCGCCCGGGGGAGCGCCGGCGAGGTTGACGATGATCGGGTGGATCTCGCACGGATTCCAGCGGGCCCGGAAGCCGGAGGAATCTCTTGCCAGAAAGGCGAAATGCGCTGGGCTGAAAGGTGATTCAGGAGAGGCGACGGCGGGTTGGGAAACGCCAACCTCGATGGATGTTCGGTGCGTCGATGGCGTCATCGCCGGCCACATCCACGTCACCACGATGAGGAGCAGGAGGGTTCTCGGGTGGTTTCGTATGGCGGTCACCCGGCGCAACGTGTGGGGGAGTGCGAGGACCCGCGGCCTCGGCTCAGCTAGTCCGTGACACTCGACGGCACGTCGCAGACGGGGCAGCCTTCATCCGCGCATGAGGTGCGGTGCCCAAGGCTCGCCTGCCAGCTGTGGTCTGAGGAGCACCTCCACCAGATCGCGACATCGGTGACGTCAACACCATCGTGGTACCAGCGGCCGGCGTTGCCGGACAGGATGTTTTCGGGTGTAAACGGAGTTGCTCGGTGATGGCGCATGATCGCTCCTGTCGATGGCTCCGGACTGAACCTCGGCTGGCATAGTCCCGGGTGGTTCGAAGTGTGCAAGGGTCTGCCGAACCGTCAGGCGGCAGCCAGCGCCAACCAAGCGAGGACGCCAGCCTTTTCACGGCGAGTCTCTGAGAGCCGCCGACCCGCCCGCCGTGTATCTCATGGGATGGCGTCGCCATCCATGACCGCTCGGGGCGGGTCGGGCCGTCGGCCCAGACCTCCGGTCCGCTCCGCGCTCACGGGACTAACGGTTGTTGTGCCCTGTGAAGACTGCGCGGTTAGGACCTTCGGCTGAGTCAGAAGGTTCGGACCCGTTCACAAGCTGCCAGTAGCGTTTGCGGGCTGGCGAGGTGACCCACGCCACAGGGTGGTGGGTGCTGGCGCCGGTCGCCGTATGCGCCTCGGCCGTGCCGCCGGCCGTCCCCGTCCGGCGTTCTCAAATGTCAGGTCGTCTGGACCGTGAACGGGACGGTGATGACGTGCCCGCTCGCGAGCCGGAACTGGGCCCACAGCTGATACACGCCAGTCGTGTGGAACCGGAACTGCGCATCGAGCTCAGGCCCGAATCGGGTACCGGGCAGCGCGAACACCGGGCTGCCGTCGCCGGTTGCGCCTTCGGCGTGCTCGTGGGCGAAGTCGGTGCCGTCGGCCCGCAGGACCACGATGTGTCCGGCTGCCGCCAGGTACGGCTTCAGGTCGTTGACCGGCCTCCCGGTGGTGGCGTCGGCGAAGGAGAACGTCAAGTCTGAGGTGGCGTCGGCGCGTGCCTGTCCGGACAGGGTGACCCGGACACCGTCGACGACGCGTTCCCGAGGGCCGGCGACCAGCGGTGACGACGCCGCGGGGCGGGGGCCGGCGACAGTGACGGCGTGCCGGTCGAGGATGTTGCTCATGGAGCCCTTGCGGGCGAACTCGGTGTGCAAGTGGTACGTGCCCGCAGTGGGGAACGTGAGCGTCACGGCGAGCTCGCCGGGCCGGCCGGTCGGCTCCGGGTGGACGTGCGCGAACGTGCCGAGGTCAGCTCGCGTCACGACGAGGTGCATCCACACCTCGTGGGTGCGGGTGAGGTCGGTCAACGGCGAGCCGGTGCGAGCGTCGCGCAGCGTGATGACGATGCGGGTCCGCTCGCGGGGCCGGGGTGCTGCCGGCACGCGGTAGCCGACGGTGACGCCGGCAACGTCCGCGTCGACAGGCGGTACGTCGGTCGTCATCATCACGCTCATCGACGGGCGCATGGTCATGCCGGTGCCTTGCAGCCATTTGAGCTGCCCGTTCATACCGTGGCTGGCCGCGTCGGACCGGCTCGCGACGGTGAACGCGACCCCGAGCGTGACGGCGGCGACCGCGATGCCTCCGAGGTATGCCCACTGGGTTGCGCGGGCCCGCAGCGGCGGACGCAGAATCTCCTCGACGGTGGCGGGTCGGCGGTAGCTGCGCAGCCGCAGCGCGTTCGTCACCACACTCACCGAGCTCATCGCCATCGCGGCAGACGCGAGGACCGGGTCGAGCAGGACGCCGTGCCACCAGTACAGGGCACCGGCGGCGACCGGGATGAGCGCCAGGTTGTAGATGAATGCCCAGCCAAGGCCCTGTTTGATGGTTGTGACGGTGCGCCGGGACAGCGCGATGGCGGACACGATGCCGCGCAGGTCGCCTCCGACCAGGGTGATGTCGGAGGCGGCGACCGCGACGTCGGCACCGGTGCCTAGAGCGACGCCGAGGTCGGCGGCTGCCAGTGCGACGGAGTCGTTGATGCCGTCACCGGCCATCGCTACGACGTGGCCTTGGTCCTGCAACGCGGCGACATGGTCGGCTTTCTCCGACGGCAGCACCTCGGCGACTACGTGTTCGATGCCGACCTCGCGGGCGACGGCGGCCGCGGTGGCGGCGTTGTCGCCGGTCAGCATCCACACCTCCAGGCCTAAGGCCTTCAGCTGGGCGACCGCCTCGGCGGACTCCGGCTTCAGCGGGTCCGCGACGAGGAACAGCCCGGCCGCACATCCGTCGACCGCGACGAACAACGGGGTGCCGCCGTCAGCTGCGCCGCGGGCCGCCGCCGCGTCGAGGGCGGTGGTGTCGATGCCGTGGCTGGTCATCAGGCGGGCGTTTCCGGCCAGCAGCCGCCGCCCATCGACGGTGGCGTCGATGCCGTGCCCGGGGACGGCCTCGAACGCGCTCACGGACGGCATCGACAGGCCGCGGTCGCGGGCGGCGGTCACCACAGCTTCGCCGAGCGGGTGCTCGCTGCCGAGCTCGGCGGCCGCGACCAGGCTGAGAAGGCCGTCGTCGGTCCAGTCGCCGAGCACGGTCGTGCCCGTGAGGGTGGGCTTGCCGCGCGTCAGGGTGCCGGTCTTGTCGATCACGACAGCGGTGAGACGGCGGGCCTGCTCGAGCGCCTCGCCGGAGCCTATGAGGATTCCGAGCTCGGCGGCCTTGCCGGTGCCGACCATGATGGCTGTCGGTGTCGCCAGCCCGAGCGCGCACGGGCAGGCGATGATGATGACGGCGATGGTGGTGCCGATGGCCAGCGTCCATCGGCCGTCTGCGGGTCCGAAGACCGCCCAGCCTGCGAACGTCAGCGCCGCCAGCGCGAGCACGACCGGTATGAACCACGACGACACCTGGTCGGCGAGGCGCTGCATCGGCGCCTTGGAGCCTTGGGCGTCCTCGACGAGGCGCACGATCTGGGCGAGCGTGGTGTCCTGGCCGACGGCCCGGGTCCGGATGACCAGGCTGCCCGTGCGGTTGAGGGTGGCGCCGATGACGACGTCGCCGGCGGTCTTCTCGACCGGCATGCTTTCCCCGGTCAGCATGCTCTCGTCGACGCTGGACGAGCCGTCCTCAACGACCGCGTCGACGGGGATTTTCTCGCCGGGCCGGATCCGGACCAGGTCGCCGACCACGACGTCCTCGACGGGGATGTCGACCTCGGTGCCGTCGCGCAACACGCGGGCGGTCTTCGGGGCCAGCCCGATGAGGGCCTTGATGGCGGCGGACGTCTGCTTCTTGGCCTTGCCCTCCATCCAGCGGCCCATCGTGACGAGGGCGATGATGACCAGCGACGTCTCGAAGTAGACGTGCAGCGGCAGCCCCCACGCCTGCGCCTGGGCGGGCCAAAGGGTGGCGAAGGTGCTGTAGCCGTACGCGACGAGGGTGCCGAGCGCGACCAGGGTGTTCATGTTCGTCGCGCCGTGGCGGGCGGCAGCCCAGGCCTGGGCGTAGAAGTCCTTGCCGGCCCAGAACTGGACGATGGTTGTGATGACGAGGATGACCGGCATCAGCCAGTCCATCGTGTCGATGGATACCGGCAGGTACATCAAGGCCATCAGGCTCAGGCCTACCGTGAGCGTGACCTGCCACTTGCGTTTGAGTCCGGCGAGCTCGGCGTCGCGGGCCCGGTCCTGCTCCTCCCGACGGTCGTCGGACGCGGCCGGTGCTCCGGCAGCGCCGCCTGTACCCGTGGCACCGGACGCGGCAGCCCGCGGGTCGGGGCGCAGGTGGCCGGTGTAGCCGGCGGTGGCGACAGCGGCGGCCATCTGGTCCGGGCCGACCCGAGTCGGGTCGTACACGACGGAAGCGGCCTCGGTGGCGAGGTTGACCTCGGCCAGCTCGACACCGTCGAGCTTGGCCAGGACCTTCTCCACCCGGCGGACGCACGACGCGCAGGTCATGCCCCCGATGTCCAGCGTGCACGACTCCGTTTCCGTCGCCGCCGCCGCCTCGGTGGCAACTGCGGTCTGGTCGGCCGTAGGGGTGGTGGTCATGCGAGCTCCTGCGCTGGGGTGGGTACGGGGATGGAGCGGCCGGCTAGGGGAGGAGCGTGTAGCCGGCCTCGTCGACGGCGGCGGCGATGTCGGACCGGTCGACGGGCCGTTCGGCGGAGACGCCGACGGTGCCGGCCTCGATGTCGACAGTGACGGCCCGGACGCCGAGGACGGCGCTGACCTCGGTGGTCACGGCCCTGCGACAGTGGTCGCAGGTCATGCCCTCGACCCGGAAGATCGTGGTGCCGCTTACGCTCGGGGTGCTGGTGTTCATCTGTCCTCCTGGGTTTGGGTGCCGCGGCGGTGGCCACCGTGTTGAGGGTGCTGTAGACGCCCCGGTGCTCGCCCCGGCGAAATGGCCGGGTTGCTGGCGAGGGTCGTGGTTGAACAGCGGGATCCGGCCGGTCAGATGGTGAGCGCGACCCGTCCGCGAGCCCGCCCGTCTTCGAAGTAGCGAACGGCATCAGCTGCCGCGGACAGCGCAAAAGTCCGATCGAGCAGCGGCTTGACCTTGTCTTCCGCGATGAGGTCATTCAGTGCGACGAGCGTTCGCGCATGCTCCTTCACGACAAACGCGCCAAGCTTCTGTCCAACGAACGGTGACAGAAGCGACGCCCCAAGCTGACGCTGGATACCTCCGATCCATCGATCGCCCTCGCCGCCGGCGATGACGAGACGGCCGGCCGGTGTCAACGCGCCACGTAGGCGCCGCACCGATGTGCGACCGAAGACGTCAACGATCAGGTCGTACCGAGGCTCTCCGTCGGCGAAGTCCCCCTTGCTGTAGTCGATCACATGGTCAAGACCGAAAAACGGAGCGAGATCGGCCGTGCGGCTACTACAAACTCCGGTCACCTCGGCACCGGCGGCCCCGGCCAGTTGCGCCGCGCACCCGCCGACCGCTCCGGTGGCACCGATAACGAGAACGCGCTCACCGGGACGTACATGGCCGTAGTCGTGGACGGCCTGCCAAGCGGCAAAGGCGGCGTATGGCACGACCGCGGCTTCGTCGAAGGTGAGATTGGCGGGTTTGCGCGCCAGCTTTTCGTCGCTGGCGCAAGCGAACTCGGCCCAAGCTCCGCGGCATGTCCCGTACACCTCGTCACCAACACGGAAACTCGTCACCGCCGAGCCGACTGCTTCGACTCGACCGGCGACGTTTGTGCCGGGAACAGCAACCTTGGGACCGCGGAATCCAAAGCCGATAAGCCGCATCAGGTAGGGCTGGCCGGTCATGAAATGCCAGGCCCCGCGATCGACGCCAGCCGCGACAACGCGGACGAGAACTTCGCGGGCGCCGATCGCGGGTTCCGCCACCTCGCGGAGGGCCAGTACGTCTGCAGAGCCGTAGCCATCCTGGACGATCGCTTTCACGAACGCCATCTCGCGGTAACGCCGCTGCGAGCCGTCGAACCGGTCATCGGGTGGTCAGCTTGCCTTCAGCGCCGAGCAGAGCCGCCAGGTCTTCGGGCATGCTCATCGGCCGGAATGCGCTGACGTTCGCGCCACCGGGGTTTCCGACTGGATAACGGCCTGTCACCGAGCCCGGTCCGGCGACGACAAGGCGCATCAGCTGCCCCGCGACCTCGTGCATGTCGCGTCGCCGCCAGCCGGCGGTGAGCATGGCCATGTGGGTTCGGATGTGACGACCAGCCATCGGCTGGCTGAGGACGTGCGCGCGTTCCAGGTGTGCCCACTCCAACGCTTGGTCCCCGTCACGCCGCGCCTCGGTTGCTGCAGCCGTTTCGACGAGCCACGCGGCGCGCAGGGCCGCATTCGAGGTGTTCATGACGCCTCCTGATATTCGTTGCGAGCATTGAGGAAGTGCGCGATGGGAACCCGCCAAAGAGGAGCGTTCTGGTGAGCGATTTCGACGGTGGCGCGGACGTCGTCTTCCACCCAGATCGGCGTTGATGGCAGACCGAACCCGAGCAGCCGCATCAGGTAGGGCTGGCCCGTCAGGAAGTGCCATGCGCCACGGTCGACTCTCGCGGCGATGACTTTCACCGGAAGCTGCCCCTCGGTCGGCGTGGGGCGTTCGACGTCGCGGACATCGAGCGCGTCCGCACTGCCATAGCGCTCTTGAGTGACGGCCTGCATGGTCTGCGGCATCGCGAACCTCGGCGTCATCGATGGAAGTTCACGTCGCTGAGAATCATCACCACAAGGACCGCTGCCACGATCCAATCCACCGCGGCGCAGAAGGGTGGCCACCAGCGGGTGTTGGCGACGAACTTGTGGCGCTCCTGCCATAGGTCCTTCAGTCCATGCCCGGCGTAGGCGGCGGCCAGGAACCACGGAGAGCTGGTGACGGACACCGCCGCCAGGACGACGAAAAGGGAGGCTACGGTCACCTCGGCTGCGATCACTCGGGTCCGGCCGTCAGCGACCGCGAACCCGACGTACACGGCGGCTATGAACGAGATGATGAGAGCTTGCGCGGCGGCCGGGGTCAGCCACCAGAACGCGATCGGCGCCCCCGCGTTCAGGACACCGAAGAGGGCTCCCCAGCAGATGGGCACGAGGTATCGCCGGCGTTCTCCGCCGGGTGCCGGAGCCGGGGCCGTCGTTATAGAGGCAGCCTCGATGCCGACCATAGGCACCTCCACCTAGCTCGGAATCTGCGGCGGTCACCGCAAATCATTTGTTCCGACCAAAGGAAAGATGTGTATTCGATGAATGTGGCCCTCCGGCCTAGCGCAGGCCACCACCACAAAGGACTAGCAGTTTCTGATGAGCAGTTGTTGATCCGGTGTGCACAGGAGTAGCGCCTGTTCCTGGTACTCACTGACTCTGCAGGGCTCGACACCGACACTGGCGGCGCATCGGCGCAAAGCGCACGCGGGTCGCACAACCTTGATGCGCGGGCATTGCAGGGCATCGACCGCCGACGAATGGGTGGCGCCGTTCGCGCTGTGGCTAGGCACGGAAGGAATCGCGGACGTCCTCGTCAACGAGATCGGTGTTGAGCGCTATCGCGGCCGAAGAGCCTTCGCCAGCGGCGGTGATCACCTGAGCGCGCGGGTTGGCGACGTTGCCAGCCACCCAAACGCCCGAAACAGTGGTGCGGCCGGTCGAATCTGTCGCCACCCACCCATCATCGGTGATCTTGCAGCAGAGGGCGACGAGCAGGTCGTTGTTCGGGACAAACCTCGGCGGCACGAACACGGCGTCTCGTCCGATCAGGTCGCCGCTCGTCATCTCGACGCCGGTGAGTTCATCATCTTGCACGCGCACCCCGGCGACATCCCCTCCGATGATGCCGATTCCCCGTGCGACCAACTCCTGCCGCTGCTGATCGGCGAGCCCTCCGACCGGCACGAACAGAACGAGGTCTTGCGACCATTGCCGCACAACCTGCGCGTATCTGATGTGCTCCGGTGCGCCGCTTCCGAGAACGGCGAGACGTCGATCGCGAACTTCCCAGCCATGGCAGTACGGGCAGTGCAGCACGTCACGCCCCCAACGCTCACGCAACCCGGGGATGTCGGGGATCTCGTCGCGTAACCCGGTGGCGACGAGCAACCGCCGGGCAATCACACGCCCGGCCGCCGCGAGCATCACGTGGAACCTGCCGCCGTCGCCGATCGAGACTGCGGTGACCCTGTCGGCGACGATGGAGCTGCCGTAGCCGGTGACTTCGTCACGTCCGATCGCGAGCAGCTCCGACGGCGGCAGCCCGTCACGCGACAGGAATCCATGCATGTGGGCGGCGGGGGCGTTGCGGGGAGCGCCCGCGTCCACGACGAGGACCCTGCGGCGAGCGCGGGACAGGACCAGGGCTGCGGACAGTCCCGCGGCGCCGCCGCCGATGATCGCTACGTCGTATTGGTCGCCGCTAATGCCGGTCAGGCTGTCCTGGGTGTCGCTGTTGCACAACATTGGTTCACCTTCGAGAAGGACCGGGAAGGGCCGGGAAGGGCTCAGTGGTGCCCGTGCATGCCACCGGCGCCCGCGGCAACCGTGGTGCGTGGCATCCGCAGGAACGCGATGACGGCGACGGCGCCTGCGATCACGGCAGCGCCGGTGAAACCGCGGGAGTAGCCGGAGACGATGCCGGAAGGGCTGGTGAGGCTGCCGGCGGTGCTGGCGATGACGGACAGCACGGCGACTCCGAGGGCAGCGCCCACCTCGTGCCCGGTCATCAGGAAGCCGCTGGCCATCCCGGCGTGCTGCTCAGGGATGCCGGCCATGGCGCTGACGGAGACCGGGACGAACACCATTCCGACACCCAGGCCGAGCAGCACCAGGCCGGGGAGCAGATCGCCGGCGTAGTGGGCGCCACGGGGCGCGGTCGACAACAGGAAGGCGGCACCCGCGGTGATGGTGAGCCCGACGGTGGCGATCGTGCGAGGCGAGGCGTGAGCGAGCAGGTGGCGGGCGACCTGCGTGCCAGCCGTGATGGCAAAGGCGAACGGCAGGAACGCGATTCCGGTCAGCAAAGCGGAGTAGCCCATCACGCTTTGCAGGAAAATGGACGTCAGGAACACCGCGCCGACGAGCAGTCCGGTGATCCCCAGCATGACGACGGTTCCCGAGACGAGGCTGGTCACCTTCCAGGTGTGCGGCGGCACCAGCGGCCGGGAGCTACGCCGCTCGATGGCCTCTCCCCTTAGCCTCGATCCGTGGACCCGCCGCTCGGATGATCTTCGTGCGTGTTGTTGATCATGGTGGGTGGTGGCTGCGTGGGCGATCTGCTGGTTTGCCCAGCTTTTCCATGATGGGTTTCGGATCGGGCCCTGAATGGGGCGG
>JBBRSE010000111.1:0-9646 GCA_038245655.1 Mycobacteriales bacterium
ACCGCCGGCGCTGGCGCCGCCTGCACGGGCTTGGAGCAACTGGTGTTGGTGGCGGTCCGAGATGTCACGACCGGTTCTCCCTGGACGTTGCAGGGCACGTCCGAATGCCTGACCCCGGCCCAGCAACTCCCGTTCGACCCGGCGCGGCTGCAGGCGACCGTTGACGACTACTTCCAGCGGATCCCGTTGCCCTTGCCAGGATTGCGGGCTGCACCCGCGGACAACGCGGTCGTCAACTTGCCGGAGATCGTTTCCGCAGATGCACCGAAGCGGACGACGTTCACGATCAACGTTGCACCGTTCCCGACCGTGACGATCGACGCCAGCGTCAGGTGGCTGTGGGACTTCGGCGACGGCGAGTCACTCACTACCTCGACGTCGGGCCGCGCGTACTCCGCCGCCGACCCTGACTCAACGCACTACCTAACCCACACCTACCGGAAGGCCAACCCCGGCTGGCGGCTATCGGTGACATCGGTCTGGACGGCCACGTACACCGTCGCCGGGATGCCGGGCACCCGGACCGTCACCGGCGAAGTCCAGCGCACCAGCACACGCAGCCTTGCGGCCGCCGACTACGCGGGCACGCTCACCGGCAACTGACCCGCTTCGGTCGATCGACGCCGTTTCCGGTCGCTGGGACGACCGGAAACGGTGTCATGGAGCGGCAGGCAGGGTCGCAGCACGCCCATCGCTTTCGGGTGCGGAACCCGCGCTCGACCGGCCCCGCCGCAAGGCCCGTCAGGTCGGCGGTCAACTCGTCGACGTACGCCTGTGAAAGCCCGGCCAACGCCCGCGCGGCGTCCAACCACCCACGGACCCATCGCCCCGGGACTCGCGGCGCACCGTCACCGCAAGCCAGATCCGTGCGATCGCCGACGGCGCGCCCGGTGACCGTGGCATGTGCGGCAGCGACCGCGAGCCCGGCGAAGTCCAGCCCAGAAGTGACCCCGTCGAGGTGATCGGCCAACGACTCCAGCGCCATTTCGGGCAGCAGCGGTGAGCGCGTGTGTCTGTCGGCCGCGCGACTTCCGCTTCTGCGCACCGTGCGGGCAGCGGACTCTTCCGGTCATGCGAAAGTCATCCGCCATCCTGTCCCTGTCAGCTGCTGCAGTCGCCACCGTCGCCCTGGTCTCGTGTACGCCGGTCCCCACCACCGGCGCCCAGCTGACCGCTGCACCGGCTCCCACTGTCCAGTCCGCCCAAGGACCGACGGTTGCCTGTACCGCCCTCGGTACGCACGGATGGACCGTCACGCAATGCCAGGCGTTCTCGCTCGCCGGCGGGCACCAGGCTTACCTCATCGAGCGCCAAGGCAGCGGCCTCACGGCTACGTGGCACGCGTACGTCATGCACTTCAGCACCGGCAACGGCACCTGGCTGGTCGACCTGCGCAAGGTCTCGACGACTCCGGGTGAGCTGCAGAACGTCCACGTCGTCGCCACCGATCTCACGGCCGACGGCGTGCCGGACCTCGTCGTGGGCGAACGCCACAGCGGCACCGGCCAGATCCTCGATTACGACATCGTCACTGGCCTCAACGGCGCGCCGCATGTGGCTGCCCATCGCGAGGTCTACCACGGTGCGCTCAAGGTCTACCCAGGCCAGCTCATCGATGACTACCAGGCCGAATATCCGCATGGTGAGCCCAACTGCTGCCCCGCGTACATCCAGCAGACGGTCGTCTTGTGGGATTCGACGCACCACCAGTTCGTTTCCGGCCCCGGGCACCAGTACGCGCCGACCGTCAGCTTCCCGACCGACCCGTTCTAGCCGCGGCGCTGGTTGAAATTTCTCAAGGTTCGTTTTGGTCCACGGCGTGTTGCCCCGACACGCCGCGTTGAGGGACCATCACCGTCAGACGTCCAGAAATTTCCATCAGCCACCGGCTGATCCCGCCTGAACGCGGCAACGGAAACCCTGCCCTTCACATCACCGGGGTCGACGCGAGGGCAGCGGCCCCATGCCGTCGCCTTTCCGCCAGGCCGAGCGTCGGCCGTCTGCGAGCGTCTGCGGAGTCACGGCGGAAGCGGCACCGCAATGTCCCAATTGCCCGAGGGATGAGGGGGTGTCGCGTGCAGCAGCGGGAGCGGGATGCCGCGCCGTACCAACGGCTCCACGGCCCAGACCGCGAGCCGGTGCGACCCACGCATGCGACGGCTCGTCAGCACCCGGCGCAGGGCGTCTCCGGCGCCGAACTCGAGCTCCGTCGACGTGATGCGCAGCAAGACCGGCGCCGCGGAATCATCGGGTACGGAGGCCAGCGCCTCGTCCAGGCGAGCGATCGCCCCTATGCCCAGATAGCCGCCGACAAGGATCGTCGTTGCCTCAGGCGTATACGTCACATGGAGGCTGGTGCCATCCGGTGTGAGGACGGAGTCTGGTGCCACTGGTCGATCTCCCGAGAGGGCGTCTGGACCCGGACCGGGGCTGCTGACTCAGCCTCGGGGCGCGGTACGTTAACTATGTGATCTGCGCCACTCTGTTTTAAACGTCACCTCGACCGTGTCGCCTGGGCCGGGCGTAGCTTGACCGGGTGCGTAAACGGCGGACCTCAGGTTTTGGCGCGGCGACGTCGCTGAGCGCGGCCGCGCTTTGCGGGTCGGGAGTCGCGGGGGTCGTGATGCCCGACAGTGTCGGGACCGCCCTCGATCTGCCGCCCGGCTCGGCTCGTGGACGGGCGGAAATACGGGCCGGGCTTGGCGGGACATACGCCGCACTTGGTGGATGGGCCCTCGCGAACCGGTCGCCCGAGGCGGCGGCGGCGGTCGGGTTCACGTGGCTGGGGGCGGCGGCGGTGCGGCTCGCGTCGCTGCGGCTCGACCGGCCGCGTACCGACGCCGCGTTCTGGGCGTACCTCGCAATCGAACTCGGCCTGGGTACGGCAGCGGTGACCTCAGCGCGAAGGGGTGGCCCGGCGTGACCCCGCAGCCACCGGCGCAGCTCGCCGTCGAGAAGCATTGTGAGTACTGGAATGCTCGTGATCAGGCGGCTTGGTCGGCGCTGTTCGCGGACGACGTGGTCTTCGAGGATCCGGTTGGTGTGCCGCGCAAACACGGACGCGAAGCGGTACGCGGGAGTTGGGAACGCTCTCTGAAGCCCGGCCGCGAGTGGCGTCTGGTCGCGACCCGGATCCTGGCGTGCGGCTCCGAGGCGGCGGTGGTGATGCGCAACGAGGGGGATCTGCACGGGCGCTCGGTCCTCGTCGAGAGCATCGAGATCTGGCGCGTCGATGACCAGGGGTTGGTGGCTTCGGTACGCGCGTTCTTCGAGCCGGATCCGAGCGTGCAGTCCGGCTACTTCCAAGTCGAGCGGCCCACCGAGTAGCGATGAGTCCGGGCCCTGTCAGCGAACGGCGCCGGCGCCGGCTGTACTTCTCGATCATGATTCCGTGCCTGACGCTCATCATCGTGGCGTGGTCGATCGTCCAGTTCTTCTCCACCACGGCGGCGATCATCATGAGCGTCATCGCCATGGTGCTGCCGCCGTTCGCCGCGATCATGGCCAACGCCGGCCGCGACTGAGCGGCGCTCAGATCGGTCGCAGCGAAATTGTCGCACCACCCTGCTACACCCTTGCGATGGCCACTTGGAAAGAGATCGAGTCTCTCGCCCCCGAGTTCGCGGCGCGGGTCAGGGAGCGATTCGAGGCTGGCACCAACAAGACTCTGGCGACCCTGCGCGCTGACGGGTCGCCGCGGATCAGCGCGTCGGAGTGCAAGTTCGAAGGTGAAGACGTGACGCTCGGATTGATGGGCGGAAGCCGCAAGCTCGTTGACGCCCGCCGGGACCCCCGGTTCGCGCTCCACAGCCCGACCCTCGAGCCGCCCCCGCAAGGCCCGGATGCGCCAGATGCCGAGCCCTGGCTCGCAGACGCCAAGATGGCGGGCCGTCTCATCGAGATCGACCCGCCACCTGACAATCCGTATGGCGATGCCGGATTCTTCGGGCTCGACATCACCGAGGCGGCGCTCACCTATCTAGGTGAGCCTGCCGATCACCTCGTGATCGAATCGTGGCATCCCGGCGTCGGCTATCGGCGCCGTACCCGGGCCTGACCGTCACCGCGTGACGATGTTCTTGACAACGATGTCCGTCTCGCCCCACGAGCCGTCACTGTGGTCGTTGATCAGCGTGTAGTAGCAGATGCCGTTGAGGTTGATGCTGAAGTCTGCCTGCTGGTGGTTCCACCAGCAGCCCCCGCCGTTAGGAGAACCTTCTCGTCTGCCGCGGCCGCGACCGAGCGTGCTCACAGGCCACTTCGCAGTGGTGCTGGCACCCGCTCCGGCCCATGTACGCATCGGTAAGGATCGGGTAAGAGTGTCGGGATTGTGTGGCGCGTATTACGTGCGTGAGTCACGATGCGTAGTGTGACCGTCCCCCCGCACGCCGACGCGCCCTCCCCACCTTTCGGGTCGGGGGCTACGGCGGCTCCCGTCGATCGCTACCTGCGCGCCGGCGTCTGCGCGCTGACCCTCGGCGCGGCGGGCATTCACTTCGCGATGGCCCCTGACCACTTCGGGGAGTGGTGGCTGTTCGGCGTTTTCTTCGTGACGTCGGCCTGGTTGCAGATCGGGCTTGGCGCGCTGGTGGTGATGCGCCCGAGCAAGCAACTCTTCCGCTTCGGCTTCGTCATCCAAAGCGCCATCCTGGTGCTGTGGGTGGTCACCCGTACCTCGGGCCTGCCGATCGGACCTGGCCACTGGACGGCCGAGCCGGTCGCCGCGGTCGATTCGATCTGTAGCGGGTTCGAGCTGGCGGCGGCCATCGGTTTCGCGGCGCTGCTGCTGCCCGGTTTTCGCAGTCGAGTGGTGCCGCGCGAGTTTGCCGCGGCGTTTGTCGGCGGAGTCACGGTTCTCACGCTCGGCCTCACGTCGTTCGCCCTGACACCCGCCGGGCTCGGCGCGCATTCCCAGGCCGCCGGCGCCGCGATTCCGGGCATGAACATGGGCGGCGGGGTCAGCACGACGGCGACGACCCACTCGCATTCCGGCACGTCGACCCCGGCCACGACGGCGACGACGGCTTCTGACGTGAAGACGTCCGGCAACGTGACGATGGGCGGGATGACCATGCCGACGCTCGGCGGTACCGGGGTGCTACTCGGCGCTGCGGTGACCGGCTGCTCGATGCACCACATGACGGAGTTGGGCCACGGCCCTGGAGCGTGCACCGATGCGCCGGTGACGTCTGCACAGAAAGCCGCCGCCGAGTCGCTGGTCCTGCGTACCCGAGCCGCGCTGGTGAACCTGCCGACGCTGAAGACGGCGTACTCGGCCGGCTACAAGGACGCCAACGTCACCGCCGGCCTCTACCACCTGACCAACTACAAGTACCTGACCGACGGCAAGACGCTCGACCCGCAGGCCATCGAGTCGCTCGTCTACTACAAGCTGCCGACCGGTGCCTCGCTGCTGCTGGGCGCCATGTACGTCGCCGATGGCAACAAGGACGGCCCGCTCGTCGGCGGCGCGCTGACCAGCTGGCACAGCCACACAAACCTCTGCGTTAACGCGCTCACCGGTACGGCGCTGAACCCGCGGGCGGACGGTACGTGTGCGCCGGGTTCAGCGGTTGAGCCCACCGGCCAGATGCTTCACGTCTGGGCGGTGCCTTACACCGGCGGGCCGTTTGCCGAGCTCGACGGACCGGCTCTCATCAAGGCGATCACCGGCGAGATCCAGAGCCGCGGTGGCATCGCCAGCATGAGCTGACGGTGTCGCTGGCAGACCGGCAGCTCGCCGACTGGGTCGAGGCCTTACGCGCTGAGCCCGGACGACCCAATTCGGAGGTTGGCGCGGACGCGCTGGCGGCCGCTTCGGATGAGCGGACCGCCGCGCGTCCGCGTGGGCCGCAGATGGCGCGCGTCGACTCGTTCACGGTCGCGGGCGACCCCGGTGTCCCGGTGCGCTTCTACCAGCCGGTCGCCGAGCCTGGTCCGCTGGTCGTCTACGTCCACGGCGACGGCTGGACCATTGGTGACCTGGATTCCCACGACCGGATCTGTCGCCGGATGGCAGCGGCGGCCGGCGTTGGCGTACTCGCGGTCGACTTCCGCCGGGCGCCGGAACACCCTTGGCCGGCAGCGGTCGACGACACGGTGACCGTGCTGCGCTGGGCCTTTGACCATGCCGCGGATCTCGTTGGTACGGACGTGGTGGCCGTCGGCGGTGACAGCTCGGGGGGCAACCTCGCGACGTTGGCGTGCCTGCGGCTGCGGGGCGGCGGTGAGCGGCTCCCGGCTGCTCAGCTGCTCGCGTACCCAAATACGGATCTGACCTTCGCGCAGCCCAGCGTGGTGGAGATGGCGACGGGGTGGGGGCTCGATGCGGCGAACGCGATCTGGTTTGCCGAGCAGTGGGTGCCTGACCCTGCGTTGCGCGCTGACGGGCGGGTGAGCCCGTTGCTGGAGACGAAGTTGGACGGGCTGCCTCCTGTACTGGTCGTGACTGCGAACACGATCCGCTGCGTGACGAGGGTGAGGCCTACGCGGCGCGGCTGACGTCAGCCGGCGTGAAGGTCCGGCATCGCCGCGAGCTCGGAATGGTGCACGGATTCCTGAACCTGGACACAATGTCGCCGGCCTGCGCCGATGCCGGTGAGCGGTTCTTCGCCGACTTCGGTGAACTCTTGCCGCGTTAGCTCTGGCTAGCAGGAAAGACGGGAACTGGGTGCCGTTGCGCGTTACGCGTGGCGGGCGAGGATGAGGCCGAAGAAACTGCTGCCCGCAGACGGGGCAGGCAGACTGAGCGGTCGAGCCCTTTAGGGACAGCTCGCAGTTGGGACACCATTAGAACTTCATCACCAGCTATTGCCTTACGACGTTCGAGGGGTTCGGCGTGACCGTAAACCGGCGCTACGACAAACCGCTGTGGTGCACGAACGTCCCCCGGTGATCGCCGATCTGCCACCCGTCAGCCGACGGGCCTGCGCCGTTTAGCTCTCAGATGGCGTATGAGGAAGAAAGCGGCGATGGCGACGAGCAGCCCGATGCCGATGTAGTTGGCGTAGCGCTCTATCTTCTTGTACTGGCTCCCGGCGAGATAGCCCGAATCACAAACCCGGCTGCCCAGCTCGTCCCGCCCAGCGCATTCCAGGCCAGAAATCGCCGGTACGGCATCTGGCTGAGTCCGGCGAGTCCAGGTACCAGCGCCCGCAACGCAGCGGTGAAGCGGCCGACAAACACCGCCTTTCCCCCGAGCCGGCGAATGGTTTCCTGCGAGCGCTGGATGTTTTCCGGTTTGACCAGCCGATCGGGCAGGCGGCCCAGCCGTCGCTCGCCGTAGCGCTCACCGACCCAGTAGCCGATCGAGTCGCCGATGATGGCTCCTGCGATGCCGGCCGCGAGTACGGCGGCGAGTGCGAGCTTGTGCTGGTTGGCGAGGACGCCGCCGAGGATCACGCCGATCTCGCCCGGCACCACAACCCCAACGAAGATCGACGCCTCGACAGCGGGGAGCAGGAAGACCAGCGCCAGTGCCAGGTAGGGCGGCAGCTTGAGGATGCCTTCCAGAATCCCGCTCACTCGTCGGTTGTACCCATCGCAGATGTGGCCACCGGGCGGCAACTAGGCGTCCAGAGGAGTCGCGAGGGCGGTCTGAGCGCCTTGGCGACGATGGCGACGGCGTTGGCGGACGTACCCAGGCCTGCCACTGCTCGCGAGCTCGACGAGTCGTGGGGTGCGCGTCGTCGATCTGCTCGACAGCAATGGCCGTCCGGTGGTCGCCGGTGCACGTGGAGCTTTCGGTCGCTGAGGTACGCGCGCTGCGGGTCGCGATCGAGCGGCTGCGCGGGATCGTGGCGCGCACCCGGGAGTTCGACGGCGAGCTTGATGACGACCTCGTCGACATATCGGGTGCGCTCGTCTTGTGCTCGCGGCATCCATGCGCCGGCGCGCCTGGCGGGCGCCCTGGTTCATAGTGGCCGCATGGCTCTGCACCAGGGTTCCTCAGCCCACGCTCCCGTCACCGACGCCAACCCCTTCATGGGCATGGCGAATCCGGCGCTCTGCTCAGTCACGAGCCCGCCCCGAACCCGGCTTGCCGACAATCCGGTCCCGCCCGACGTGGCGTACCAGCTCGTTCACGACGAGCTGCTGCTCGACGGGAGCGCGCGGCTGAATCTGGCGACGTTCGTCACGACCTGGATGGAGCCGCAGGCGGGTCAGCTGATGGCCGAGTGCGTCGACAAGAACATGATCGACAAGGACGAGTATCCGAAGACGGCGGAGCTCGAGCAGCGCTGCGTCTCGATCCTCGCTGACCTGTGGAACGCGCCGTCGGCGGAGCATGCGACTGGCTGTTCGACGACCGGCTCGAGCGAAGCCTGCATGTTGGCCGGGATGGCGTTGAAGCGTCGCTGGGCGTCGCGTACCGGCCACGACCTGACGCGAATTCCTAACCTCGTGATGGGCGCCAACGTCCAGGTGTGCTGGGAAAAGTTCTGCCGTTATTGGGATGTCGAGCCGCGCATCGTGCCGATGGACGGCGATCGGTTCCATCTGGACGCCGATACGGCCGCTGCGGCGGTGGACGAGAACACCATAGGCGTCGTCGCGATTCTGGGGTCGACCTTTGACGGTTCGTACGAGCCGGTCGCCGAAATCTGCGCGGCACTCGACGCTTTGGCGGCAACGGGCGGCCCGGATGTGCCGGTCCATGTCGACGGTGCCTCGGGCGCGATGATCGCGCCGTTCCTGGACCGCGAGCTGGAGTGGGATTTCCGGCTGCCACGGGTGTCGTCCATCAACACGTCGGGACACAAGTACGGACTGGTGTATCCGGGCGTCGGGTGGGTGCTCTGGCGGGACAAGGCGCACCTGCCCGAGGACCTGGTGTTCAACGTGAACTACCTCGGCGGCAACATGCCGACCTTCGCGCTGAACTTCTCCCGCCCGGGCGCCGAGGTGGTCGCCCAGTACTACACGTTTTTCCGGCTCGGCTGGGCCGGCTACCGGGCGGTTCAGCAGGCGAGTCGTGACGTGGCCATGCACCTGTCGTCCGCGATAGAGGAGATGGGTCCCTTCGACCTCATTTCGCGCGGCGCCGAGCTGCCTGTCTTCGCGTTCACGACGAAGCCGGACGTGAAGGGCTGGGACGTCTTCGCGGTCTCCCGGCTGCTTCGTGAGCGGGGATGGCAGGTGCCGGCGTACACGTTCCCGGAGAACCGAACCGATCTCGCCGTGTTGCGCGTCGTATGCCGCAACGGGTTCTCCCAAGATCTCGGCGACGACTTCCTGCAAGATTTGCGTTGGGCCGTCGACGAGCTCGTCACCGCAAACCACCAGCACATCTCGGGGCCGGCGGGATTCCATCACTGAGCTCATCGCGCTACGTCCGGCTTGGTGGTCGGCTGGGTGGGATGAGTGGTCGGCGTTGGCCTTTGAGGGGTTTTCTGCCGTCGGGTGGGTGGAACCAGGGGGTTCGGGCTGGGTTATTGTCGACGGTGAGGGTCCAGCCGCCTTCGTGGACGAGGTGATGGTGCCGCGAACAGAGCATGTCTAGGTTTTGTTGGCAGGTGGGGCCGTGGTGGAGCCAGTGCCGGCGGTGATGGCATTCGCACCAGGATGGGCGCCGGGTCGTCGATGCGGCGGGTGGCATGGTCGATGACGTGGGCGTGCTCGAGCCCGAGCCGGCCGGCTTCGGCGG
>JBBRSE010000112.1:0-9462 GCA_038245655.1 Mycobacteriales bacterium
GCGCCGCGCCTACGGACCGCAGCACGCGCCTACCAAACCGCAATCGACAACCTCACCCGAGAAGCCGGCCTCGCCGCATGACAACACCAAAAGCCAAAACTTGACTCAAAATCGCGGCTCCGCCGCGCCTAGCTCAACTAGGCCGCCGAGCTGTGAACTCCCCGAGAGCGCGCCGGCGCGGCACGTCCCTGCCCGAAGGGCTGAGGCGCCGGAGTTAGCCTCAAGACCGACGTCGTGCCGCTTCTGCAAGTGAAGGCTGGATCTGCTGAATGTGTCGACTGTTTGGGCTGCACGCAGGTCGCCGGCCGGTGACCGCCACTTTTTGGCTGCTGGACGCACCCGACAGCCTGGCTGCGCAGAGCCATCGGAATCCGGACGGCGCGGGTATCGGGGTCTTTGATGGCCCGGGGCCGCCGACCGTCGACAAGCAACCGCTGGCTGCCTGGAATGACCGGGAATTCGCGAAGGCGGCAAGAACCCTGCACGGAACGACGTTCGTGGCGCACGTGCGGTACGCGAGTACGGGCGCGTTGACGAAGCTCAACACGCATCCCTTCGAGCAGCAGGGGCGGCTGTTCGCGCACAACGGTGTGCTCGAGGGTTTGCCGGCGCTGGACGCGCGGCTTCGGGCGTTCGTTGCTGAACATCTCGTTCAGGGAGACACCGACAGCGAGCGACTGTTCGCGCTCATCACCGCCGAAACGCGGCGTAATGGGGGCGACGTGCGGCAGGCCATCACCGCCGCCGTCGGTTGGGCCGCCGCCGAAATTCCCGTGTACTCGGCCAACGTCATCGTGGCCACACCGACGGAGATGTTCGCGTTGCGCTACCCCGAAACGAACACGTTGTACGTCCTCGCCCGCAGCCCCCGCAGTCGCCACCTACGCCTCACATCGGGCCGCATTTCCGCCCACTCGGAGGATCTCGCCGATGCCCCCTCCGTCGTCGTCGCCAGTGAACCGATGGACGACGACGACTGGCGGCCGATCGAGCCGGGCGAACTCCTGCACGTCGACGTCGACTGCACGATCACGTCGACCCTGGCCTTCCCCGACCCCCCACGTCACCAGCTGAGCTTACGAGACCTCAACCCGACCGCCGCCGGCTCCCAGCACCCTCAGCCCCCAGGGGCCGAGGCGTAGCAACGCAACCCTGCGCAAAGGACGCGCTGCTCGCCTTAGGGCCGCGAGTTCGTCTACGAGCTCAGCCCGGACGCGGCGCAGTCGGCGTAGGCAGCACCAAGCCCGTCGGGGTGGGGCTCTGCGTCGGCGAGCTCGAAACGCCAGGCGTGGCAGAGGTTCGGCCTGAATCGCTGGGCGACGGCCCAGCGGTGCCGGACGGCGAAGGCTGAACCGTGGGGACGGCGGAGCGCGACACGGTCGACGCAGGCGATGGCGAAGGTCGCAGACTTGCCGTCGGTGAGGGAACCGGGATGACTCGGACCACGACCGGGGCGGGTTTCGGCGCCGGCCGCACGAGCAGGTAGGCGGTGAGGATTGCCAGGAATGCAAGGCTGAGCAGCACGGTCGATCGGCGCGCACGGAAGCGTGAGGTCATCTGGTCACACTTGTTGGCTGATCCGTGTCCAGGCTGGTCTGCAGATTGATCCCCTCGCGCAGGAATGCCCTTGCGATGCGCGCTCGCAACGCGCGACCGACCTCGAACTGCCTACCCGGCAACGTGCGGGCGACCAGCCGGATCTTGAACTGATCGACCTCCATTGATTCCACACCCATCACGGAGGGCGGGTCGAGAAGGAGCGCTTTCATCTCGCTGTCGGCGAAGGCATCTTCACCGACCTGCTTGAGGATTTCGCTGACCCCGGTGACGTCGACGCTGACCGGCACCGGCACGTCAATCACGGCGCGGGCCCAGTCCCGTGAAAGATTCGTGACCTGAACGATCTGGCCATTGGGCGTAATGACCACCTCTCCATTCACCGTGCGGACTGTCGTGATCCGCAGGCTGACTTCCTCGACCGTCCCCAATACCGGTGTCGCGACGCCTATCACCGAGATGCGGATGAGGTCACCGAAGCCGTACTGACGCTCGGCAATGACGAAAAACCCCGCCAACAGGTCCTGAACGACCCGCTGTGCCCCGAATCCCAGTGCAACGCCTGCCACGGTGGCGGGGGCAACGAAGCCAGCGAGCGGCACCCCGAAGCGTTGCACGATCAACAATCCGGCGACGCTGTAGGTGAGCACCAGCAAGGTCCAGGTGAGTACTTGCACGAGAGCATGCCGATGTTTGGCAGACTCCGATCGCACCAATTCGTCGACATCGGTGAAACGTGCGTCGATTCGAACCGTGAGTCGCCGGCTCCCCCACCGGATGAACCGGGCGATCAATACCGAGCCGAAAGCGAGGAGCAGGATTTCGAGACCATTTCCGCGCGCCCACGTGCCGACGTCGGTCAACGGCGTTACTGCCAAGGCAGAAGTTGTTGCGACCACGCTCAGCCCCGCTGATAACGACGAACGGACACCGGCACGAAGACGGTCAGCATGGCAAGGCACCAACCGACAGTCCAGGCCAGATTGACGTCCACCGGACCGCCCTGGCTTGATGCGGAGTTTCCATGGTTGGCTCTTCCGGAGGCGGGGTCTTTGACCACGTCGATACCCGCGATGCGGACCTTGCCGGCTTCTCCCCGCCCTGCAGAAGGGCGTTTCCATCGAGGGCGACCACGATCCTCCTGTCAGCCGGCGCTGCCGAGGGCGTTGACCATGACGGCTTTGATGGTATGCAGTCGGTTCTCGGCCTGGTCGAAGACGATCGAAGCCGGCGACTCGAATACGTCGTTGCTGACCTCAGCCCCGTCCAGACCGAACTGCTCGTGCAACCGACGACCGAGGTCGGTGTCGGTGTTGTGTAGCGAGGGCAGGCAATGCAGAAACTTCGTCTCGGCTCGTCCGGTGGCTGCCATCAGCTCGGGTGTGACCCGGTAGGGCAGCAGCAGAGGTACCCGGGTAGCCCAGTCCGAATCGGATTCGCCCATGCTCACCCACACGTCGGTGTAGACGAAGTCGGCGCCCTCCACGGCCTGGTCAACTTCGTCGGTGACGAGCAGTCGCGCTCCGCTGGTTGCCGCGGCGGCGTTGGCCTCGGCGATAACGTCGTCCGGCGGCCACAGGGTCCGCGGCGCGCCAATTCGCACGTCCATGCCGAGCAGCGCGCCCGTCACCAGAAGCTCGCGAGCAACGTTGTTACGGCCGTCCCCGAGAAAGGCGTAGGCAATCCGCTCCAGCGGACCGGAGTGGTGTTCGGTCATGGTCAAGATGTCGGCCAGCATCTGCGTGGGGTGCCACTCGTTGGTGAGCCCGTTCCAGACCGGCACCCCCGCGAAGTTCGCGATTTGCTCGACGGTTTCCTGAGCGTAGCCCCTGAACTCGATGCCGTGAAACATCCGGCCAAGTACCCTGGCGGTGTCGGGAATCGACTCCTCGCGCCCGATGTGCGAGCCCTCAGGCCCGAGATACGTGACACGGGCACCCTGGTCGTAGGCCGCGACCTCGAACGCGCACCGGGTCCGGGTGGACACCTTCTCGAAGATCAGCGCGATGTTCTTACCGGTGAGCCCGGGACGCTCGACTCCTGCAGCCTTTGCTTGCTTCAGATCAGCCGCCAAGACCAGGTAGGCCAGGAACTGCTTTTTGTCCAGGTCGAGCACCTTCAGGAGTGAACCGGGATGCCGTCCGGCAGTCATGTTGGGCGTCCTTTGCGAAGGGGATCTCACTGTCAAATGCCGTCACGCTGGACGGGGCAAGTCATGCAGCGGGCGCCTCCGCGACCGCGTCCGAGTTCGCTGCCGGGGATGGACACAACGTCGATGCCGTGCTCGCGCAGCATGGTGTTGGTGATGGTGTTGCGCTCGTATCCGACGACTACGCCGGGAGCGACAGCGAGGAAGTTGTTGGCGTCGTCCCACTGTTCACGTTCGGCGGCGCGGGCATCCTCTGCGGCGGAGAGCACCCTCAGCTTCTCGATGCCCAACGCGTCGGCAATTGTGGCGAAGAGATCTTCGCGGCGCTCGACATGTAAGCCGCCGGTGTCTATCTCCACGACCTCGTCAGGGTCGGTCGGCGTGATGATCCATGCCTGCAGCGTCGAAACGTCGAGGTACGGGTAGCGGACGAAAGTATCCACGTCGATCATCGTCAGCACGGTGTCCAGGTGCATGAAGGCGTGGGATTTCGGTAGCTGCACTGCGATCACGGTGCCGGCCTGGCCGCTGCGGAACAGTTCCCGGGTGAGGACCTCCACACCCATGGGAGTCGTTCGCTCTCCCATGCCGATGAGCACCACGCCGCGGCCGAGGACGTGGATGTCGCCCCCTTCGAGGGTCGCGGGCTGATGGCTGCGGTCATCGTCGCCGTAGTAGACGGGAAAGTTCTCGCGAGCGAACCGAGGGTGGAACCGATAGACCGCTCGACTGTGCAGCGACTCGCGTTGTCGCGCTGCCTTTGCCATCGGGTTGATCGTCACCCCGCCGTAGATCCAGGCAGAGTTGTCGCGCTGGAACAAGGTGTTCGGCAGCGGCGCGAGGACAAAATCGTCGAGGCTGAGCGTCTGCCAGCGCAGGCTCCGAACCTGCAACGGGGCGACGTCCGCCTTGGTCACTCCCCCGATCAACAGCTCGGCCAGCGTGGTCGCGTCCACGGACTCGGCGAAATGACGCAGCGGCCCGGCCAGCGTCGGGCCGACGAGCTCGGGGGTGCAGACGCGGTCGAGCACGAAAGCTCGCGCCTCGGGCAGCTCGAGGGTCTCCGCGAAAAGCGTGCCGAACAGGTGCACGGTCACACCGCGCTTACGAAGTTCGGCTACGAAGACGTCGTGTTCTTCGCGGGCCTTGGCCGCCCACAGGACGTCGTCGAAAAGGAGATCGTCACAGTTGCTCGGGGTGAGCCGAGTGAGCTCCAAACCGGGACGGTGAACGATGACGTGGCGCAACTGTCCGACTTCAGACTCGACACCAACGTTCTGTGTCATCTCATCTACCTTTCGGTGCGAACCCGAGGCCTTCGACGGCGCCCGGGGCGAGTGAAATGCCGTCGTAGCCGGCGCTTTCGCGCAGCCGTACCGACAGGCACGTGACGCAGCCTTCGAGTTTTTGAAATTCGCTGATGTCAACCGCGACGGGCTCGTAGCCAAGGTCAGCGATCAGGTCGCAGGTGCGCGGGCAGTCCGCCGCCATGAGCAGCCTGCCTTCCCCGAGCACCACGACATGTGCCCCCGATTCCTCGGGCACGGAGATGAAGCGGGGAAAGAACGTGGGGGTGTCGACAATCGGTGCGTATCCGATGATCGAGCCGTCGGGCAGGGCGGTGACGGCCGACTTCAGGTGCAAAACCTTGCGGATGGGAACGGCGACGATCGTGGCTCCTATCGGAGACAGGATCTGGCGAAGTTGGCGGATACCTTCGCCGTTGGTCCTGCCGCCTTGCCCGACATAGATCGTGTCATCGACTTTGAGTACGTCGCCACCGTCCAGGGTTCCCGGTGGGCGGATGCGGTTGATGGAATAACCCAGCGCTGCAACGGTCAATCCTGCCTCACGCACTTCCGGCCTTCGCGTCTGTGCACCGGGGGAAGCGAGGACCGCGACATTCTTGTAGACGACCATGGTGTCTTCGACGAAGACACCATCCGGGCAGTCGTCCGCCGGCGGCACCTCAACCGTCTCCCACCCAGATGCTGCCATCGCCCCGACGTAACAATCCCATTGCTCGCGGGCGAGTCCGAGATGGACGGGCTGCCGTTCGATATGGGTGACGATGCCCTCGGGCAGGCGGGGGCCAGGCCTGCGGATGAGGGCGATCTTTGACATCACGTCCGGCTCTTCGTGCGGCTTACGACTGCGTCGCTTGCGGGGTCCGCGGCGGCACGCTGAAACTTTCGCTGACCTGTTCCGTCGACGGAAGTTCGGTCGGTGCCGCGACCAGTCCGAGCCGCTCCCGGCGCGCCTTCAGGAAGGCGTAGATGGGGATACCGATGAGCAGCAGCAGCATCGCTTGGTAAACGGCCTGGTAGCCCGACGTGAACGCCACCCACAAGGAGAACAGGACACTCGCCGACGCAATCGACAGGTCGCGGGCAAGCCGCCAACCGTTCACCGCACGGCGACCCGAGACGAGGTACGCCAGCTGAGCGCAGGCGGATAAGAAGTACGGGATCGCCACGGTCACCACCGACAAGCCGACCAGATAGGTGAAGACCGTCAGCCCGGTCTTGGTGCTGTAAGCGAACATCATCAGCAACGAGGCGACGGCGGTCGAGACCAGGATCCCGAACCACGGGATCCCGTCGCGGTAGGTCTTGGCGAACTGCGGCACGAACAAGCCATCTTTCGCGGCCGCCCAGGGCATTTCCGCGGTCACCAGCGTCCACCCGTTCAGGGCACCGATACCCGACACGACGGCGGTCGCGGCAACGAGTTTGCCGACCCAAGCAGCCTGGCCGAACATGGACTGGAAGGCATCGACAAACGGGGCGCCGTTACCGTTCAACGCCCGATGGGAAACCAGCCCCATGACAGCTGCGGTGACCGCAATGTAGAGCAGCCCGCTGATCGCCGTACCCAACACCGAAGCCCGGCCGACGTTGCGCCGCGGGTCCTTCACCCGGCCGGCCGCGATGGACGCGCACTCCACCCCGATGAAGGAGAAGAGCGCCACGCCAGCGGCAATGCCAATGGCGCTGTAGAGGCTCCCGCCGGTGGCGTTGAACGGCCCGAAGTTGGCTGCCTTCACGAAGAACCAGCCGACGACGCCGACCACCAGCAGGGGCAGGAACTTCAATACGACGGTGAAGTTCTGGAACCAGGCCATCTGCCGGACGCCGACCAGGTTAACGGCCGCCGGGATCCACAGGCCGCACATGGCAATACCGACATTCGTCCAAGCAGAGGGGTTGTGAATTCCGAACAGGGACTCCACGTAGAGCACCCACGACGACACGATCGCCGCGTTGCCGGCCCACGCGGTGATCCAGTAGCACCATGCCGTCAAATACCCTGCGAAGTCGCCGAACTCATGCCGCGCGTACGCGTACAGGCCGCCGTCACTCGACGGGATTCGTCGGGTCAGCTGACCGAAGAGCACGCCTAACATCACAGCACCTAGGGAAATCACGCCGAGTACGAGAATGGAACTCGTACCCGCGCCTGCCATGACGCCAGGCATTGTGAAGACCCCGGTACCGATGATGCTTCCGATGACAAGGGCGGTGGCTGAGGGTAGCCCCAACGTCCTTGCTCGAGAATCAGTTGATGACGGTAATTCGTTGGGAAGCTGGTGCTCAGACGGAGCTTCCAGCGGCGCGATCGCCATTGCGCTCACCTGACCTTCTGCACCCATGACGGGCGCTCAAGCGCCGATCATCGTGCCAACAACCAAGGGCTAGCCGTAGAGCCGAAAGACCCGAGCCGACAGGCCGTTGCGTCCCTTGCGACAGTCTCCAGGTGCCCCGACTGGGAAGCCGCCCGACGCGGGGATCAGGAACCCGATGCTCACGAGATCGCAGCCGCGAGGCAACGAAAGCGGTTCCAGACCGGCAGGTTCTCTGCACTGTCGAGTGCACCCCCGGCGAAGCCAAAGTCAAACAGTCCTATCCAGGCGAGTGCGAGTGCGAGTGCGAGGGAAGGCTAAAGTCGTGACTGGCTCCACCTCGCGCGTCGAGTGCGCCGCAAACCTTGCTGAACCCGGCTCACCTGCGGGCCGGCCGGACTAGAGGGACCTGCGATGACCGAACCAGCGGAAAGTCCTAAGCGAGCCGTCCCTCACTCGTCGCTGAGCCCAGAGCAGGCGACCGCTGATGCGTCGGATTTGCAGGCCAGTATCGGCAACTTAGCCAGCCTGGTCACGGGAAGCCTCGGGCTACCCGAGCTCCTGGAGCGTGTGGCGATGTTCGCCGCGCATGCCATTCCTGGTGCGGATGGGGCGGGAGTGACGCTGCTGCGCATGGATCGGTCGGACAACCTCGTCGAGGCTCTCGCCGCGAGCCATCCGTTCGTCGCCGAGATCGATGAGATTCAGTACCGGACGCTCAATGAGGGCCCATGCATCACCGCGGCCTTGGAAGCTCGGACCGTACGCTCCGGTTCTTTGGGCGGGGAGAAGATGTGGCCCCGGTTCGGACCCCGGGTCGGGCGCCTCGGCATCCACAGCGCGCTGTCCCTACCGCTGCTGCTGCAGGGACACGTGGTCGGCGCCATCAACGTCTACGCCCGCGGCAAGGACGTCTTCGACGTTCACGCCGTCGAGCTCGGTGAACTGTTCGCCGCGCCGGCCGCCGTCGCCGTCCACAACGCCCAGATCCTGACTCAAGCCCTTGATTTGACCGTCCAACTACAGAGCGCGCTGTCCAGTAGACCCGTGATCGACCAGGCCATCGGTCTGCTCCGGGGGCGTACCGGCGGTACCGCTGAGGAAGCGTTCGGCCGGCTGCGGGCGATCAGCCAGTCCGAGCACACCAAGCTCGTCGAAGTCGCCCAGCGCATCGTCGACGAAGCGGTGCGCCGCGCCCGTTCCCGCCACGCCAACTCCTGAGATCGAGGGTCACGCCCGCTCGGTTGCTCACGACCGGACGCTGATCTCGTCCGCAGCCGCCGCGGCCAGTAGGGTTACCCCTGGAGTCCCCGGGACCCGGGCCCTGACCCGCAGTCCTCGCCTTCCACCTCGCGCCGCGACTTGCAGCGCCCGGATCGTGCATGCGATTGGGCGCCCGGGAGCGCCACCGGAGCAGGTTCTCCGTGACGATCAAGCCAGGCCTGGCGGCCGAACTGAATCTGTTGACCCAAGCTCTCGATCTGCCCGGTACGGACGTGGCGGAGACCCTCACTCGATTAGCCGCCGACGCGCAGACCGCCGTGAACTCCTACCTCGGGATGTCCGTCATGATCACCGCGAGTCGGTCTCAGTTCGACCTCACGGTCCTCGCCGAAGGGACGCAACCCGATGACATCCGAACTTCGTTGCTGGTGCCGTTGGCACCCGCCGGCGACGGGAGTGCGACCTCGGCGTCAGTCGCGCTGGTCCTGTATGCCGCCGCCTCTGGGGCGTTCGTCGACCTGGCCGCCGACCTGTCTTGGATCACCAACCGAGTGCTGGCCGATTTCCGCCTGGACGAGCACCGCGCCCTTCCCGCGAGCTACACAAACCGAACTCGCTTCGGGGCGATGTCGAACATCAATCAGGCGCTCGGCGTCCTGATCGGAGGCGGATCGACCACCGAGCAGGCCGAGAGCGATCTGCAGGCACGAGCCACCACCGCTGGAATCGATGTGCTAGGAGCGGCAACCCTAATTCTCGCCGCTCTCAAGCCGCTCACTTCCGAACCCGAACGTTCCTGAGGCGACATTCCCAACTGCCGTGCAGCGTCGCGGAAAGGGTCGGCTAGGGCCGAACGGGAAGTGTGGCGTGCAGGATTGTCCCGCCACGCGCGGGGCTGGTGAGTGTCAGA
>JBBRSE010000113.1:0-9175 GCA_038245655.1 Mycobacteriales bacterium
AGTCACGGTCGCCTCCAGACTGATGGTCGACGACCCGCGCTCGAACTCGCTGCGCTCGCCCGAGTCACGGTCGCCTCCAGACTGATGGTCGACGACCCGCGCTCGAACTCGCTGCGCTCGCCCGAGTCACGGTCGCCTCCACGCGCGGCCTTCGCGGGCAAGCATCTCGTCCGCCGCGCGCGGTCCCCACTCACCGGCCCGGTACGGGTGCGGTGTCTGGCCGGCCCAGAACTCTTCCAGCGGATCGATGACCCGCCACGAGTGTTCGACCTCGGCATTGCGGGGGAACAGGCTCTGGTCGCCGATCAGGACGTCGAGGATCAACCGCTCGTAGGCCTCCGGTGACCCTTCGGTGAACGCTTCGCCGTAGAGGAAGTCCATCGAGACGTCGCGGACCTCCATCAACGTGCCGGGCACCTTGGACCCGAAGCGCAGCGTCACGCCCTCGTCCGGCTGCACGCGTACGACCAGCTGGTTCTGGCCGAGCTCGGTCGTGTCGGTGGCGTCGAACGGAAGGTGCGGCGCCCGCTTGAAGGACACCGCGATCTCGGTCACCCGTCGGGGCAGGCGCTTGCCGGTTCGCAGGTAGAAGGGAACACCCGCCCAGCGCCTGGTCTCGACCGCGAGCCGCACCGCCGCGTAGGTCTCGGTGGTCGAGTCCTTCGGCACCCCGTCCTCGTCGACGTAGCCGAGCACGCGCTGGCCGGCCAGCCAGCCCTGCTCGTACTGGCCGCGAATGGCGTCCAGCTCCAGGTTTTCCGGTAGGGCTATCGCGCCGAGCACCTTGACTTTCTCGGTCCGCAGCGCGTCGGCATCAAAGGAGACCGGCTCCTCCATGGCCGTCAGCGCGAGGAGTTGGAGCAGGTGGTTCTGCAGGACGTCGCGGGCCGCCCCGGCCGAGTCGTAGAAACCGGCGCGGCCGCTGATCCCGACGTCTTCGGCCATCGTGAACTGGACCGAGTCGACGAAATGCGCGTTCCAGATCGGCTCGAAAAGCGTGTTGGCAAAGCGCAGGGCAAGCAGGTTCTGCACCGTCTCCTTGCCGAGGTAGTGGTCGATGCGAAAGACGTCGTCGGCGGTGAAGACGTTGTCGACGAGCGCGTTCAACTCCTTCGCCGACTTCAGATCGTGACCGAAGGGCTTTTCCACGACGACCCGGCGCCAGCCGCCGGACTGCTCGTTGGACGCCATCCCGGTGCGTTCCATCTGCTTCAGCACCGAAGGAAAGGCGGGAGGCGGGATCGACAGGTAGAACGCAGCGTTGCCGGCGATGCCGTGGCTGTGTTCGAGATCGATGAGCTCTTGCTTCAGCCGGTCGAAAGCGTCGTCGTCGTCGAAGGAGCCGGGGACGAACTTGATGCTGTCGGCCAGCCGGGTCCAGACTTCTTCGCGGAATTCGGTACGCGCGTGGGCCTCGGCCGACGTGCGGGCGAGCTCCGCGAAATCGCCGTGATCCCAGTCGCGGCGGGCGAACCCAAGCAGCACGAAGCCGGGCGGGAGAAGCCCCCGGTTGGCGAGGTCGTAGATCGCCGGGATCAGCTTCTTTCGAGCCAGGTCGCCGGTCACGCCGAACACCACCAGGGCGCACGGATCGGGTATGCGCGGCAGCCGGCGGTCACGCGGGTCGCGCAGCGGATTAGCGCGCGGCTCGAGAGCGTCGGTCACTTCTGCGCCTCCAGCTGCTCGGTCACGGCCTCGATCAGCTGGTTCCACGAGTCCTCGAACTTCTCGACGCCTTCAGCCTCCAACACGGCTACGACATCGTCGTAGTCGATACCCACAGCCTTGAGATCGTCGAGGACGCGCTGGGCGTCCACGTAATGACCGCGGATCGAATCGCCTTCAACGACTCCGTGCTCGTAGACGGCGTTGAGGGTGGCCTCCGGCATGGTGTTGACGGTGCCCGGAGCGACGAGATCGGTGACGTACATGGTGTCGGAGTAGTTCGGATCCTTCACCCCGGTCGAGGCCCACAGCGGCCGCTGCGGCTTCGCTCCGGCCGCAGCGAGCGCGTCCCACCGATCGCTGCCGACGAACACCCCCTCGTAGTGCTGGTAGGCGAGCCGCGCGTTGGCGACCGCCGCCTTGCCCAGCAGGGCCTTCGCGGCGTTGGTGCCGATCTTGCCGAGGCGCTTGTCAATCTCGGTGTCGACCCGGCTGACGAAGAACGACGCCACGGAACCGATACGCGAGAGGTCGAGCCCGGCCATGTGGGCCCGCTCGATGCCCTGCAGGAAGGCCTCGATGACGGCGTCGTAGCGCTCCAGGCTGAAGATCAGGGTCACGTTGACGCTGATCCCCTCGGCAAGCGCCTGGCTGATCGCCGGGAGGCCTTCGAGCGTCGCCGGGATCTTGATGTAGAGGTTGGGCCGGTCGACCAGCCACCAGAGCGCGCGCGCCTCGGCGATGGTCTTGTCGGTGTCGTGTGCGATGCGCGGGTCGACCTCGATCGACACCCGGCCGTCGACGCCGTCGCTGGCGTCGTAGGCCGCGCGCAGGACGTCGCAGCCGTCCCGCACATCCTTCGTGGTGATCGCCCGCAGCGCCTCACCGATGTCGACGCCCCGCACGGCGAGATCGGCCAGCTGCGGGTTATACAGGTCGCTTCCCGAGATGGCCTTCTGGAAGATCGTCGGATTCGTGGTGACGCCGACGAGGCTGCGATCGCGGATGAGATCGGCCAGGCCGCCGGTCTGCAGCCGGTCGCGGCTCAGGTCATCGAGCCAGACCGCGACGCCGGCCTCGCTCAGGAGGCGTAGGGGATCGCTCATGACGGAGCCCTTCTGTGGCAGGTGTCTTGTCGTTATTGCTGATCGTTTGTGGCTGAGTCAGTTGCCGGTGGTCGAGCCGTGGGTGGCGCCGACCTTGGACAGGCTCGAGTGAGCGGCCGCGACCACCCGCTCGGCCGTAATTCCGAACTGCTCGTAGATGATCTCGTACGGCGCGCTGGCACCGAAATGCTCCAGCGAGATGGACTCGCCGGCGTCGCCGACGAACTCGCGCCAGCCCATTGCCACGGCTGCCTCGACGGAGACGCGGGCCCGCACATTGGGGGGCAACACCGTCTGCTGGTAGCTCGATTCCTGGGCCAGGAACCACTCCTGGCACGGCATCGAGACCACTCGGGTGGGGGTGCCTTCGGCCTCCAGGATCTCGCGGGCGGACAGCGCGAGAGTGACCTCGGAGCCGGTGGCGATGAGGATCACCTTGGGGGTGCCTTCTCCGGCCTCGGCGAGCACGTAAGCACCCTTGGAGGCACCCTCGGCACTGGCGTAGACGCTCCTGTCGACCGTCGGCAGGTCCTGGCGCGACAAGGCCAGGGCCACGGGCCGCTCACGCTGTTCGAGCGTCGCTCGCCACACCACAACCGTCTCATTGGCGTCGGCCGGGCGTACGACATCGAGGCCGGGCATCGCCCGAAGCGAAGCCAGGTGTTCGACCGGCTGGTGGGTCGGGCCGTCGCCGCCGAGCCCGATGGAATCGTGGGTCCAGACGTAGACGACGGGCAGCCCCATCAGCGCGGCGAGGCGGACCGCGCCGCGCATGTAGTCGCTGAAAACGAGGAACGTGCCGCCGTAGGGACGGGTCCCGCCGTGCAGCGCGATCCCGTTCAACGCCGCGCCCATGGCATGTTCGCGGATGCCGAAGTGCAGCGTGCGCCCGTAGGGACCCCGATCGTCGGCGGTGTCCGGCTCGAACGAGATAGCGCCCTTCATGCTCGTGAGGTTGCTGCCCGCGAGGTCGGCGGAACCGCCCCAGAGCTCGGGCAACACGTCGGCCAACGCCGAAAGCACCTCGCCGGAGGCCTTGCGGGTCGCCATGCCCTTCGGGTCTGCGGGGAAGGTCGGCAGCGACTTCTCCCAACCGTCAGGCAGGCGGTGAGCGCGTAACCGATCGAGCAAGTCCGCGCCCGCCGGGCTGGACTGGCGCCACGTCTCGTATCCCGTGTCCCAGGCCTGGTGAGCCGCACGGCCGCGGTCGACGACCTCACGAGCGCGAGCGAGGACGTCGTCCGGCATCGCAAAATTGATCCCAGGGTTGAGCCCCATGATTTCCTTGGTCGCCGCGACCTCCGCAGCACCGAGGGCGCTGCCGTGGGACTTGCCGGTGTTACGCAGGTTCGGCGCTGGGAAGCCGATGATGCTGCGCATCCGGATGAAACTGGGCTTGCCGGTCTCGGCCTGGGCCGCCTTGAAGGCCTTGCGCAGGGCGCCGACATCCTCGGAGTCCGCGACATCCTGCACGTGCCAGCCGTAGGCGGCGTAGCGGGCGGCGACATCTTCGCTGAAGGCGACGTCAGTGTTGCCCTCGATTGAGATGTGGTTGTCGTCGTACAGGACGACGAGATTGCCTAGCTGCTGATGGCCCGCGAGGCTGCTGGCCTCGGCCGACACGCCCTCCTCCATGTCACCGTCGGAGACGATCACCCAGATGGTGTGGTCGAAGGGGCTTTCGCCCGCCTTGGCGTCGGGATCGAGGAGTCCCCGCTCGCGCCGGGCGGCCATCGCCATGCCGACCGCGGTGCCGATGCCCTGGCCCAGCGGCCCGGTGGTGGTCTCTATCCCGAGGGTGTGGCCGTGTTCGGGGTGGCCCGGGGTGCGGCTTCCCCATTGCCGGTAGAGCTTCAGATCCTCGAGCGTGAGCCCGTAGCCGGACAGGTACAGCTGGATGTAGATCGTCAGGCTGGAGTGCCCGCAGGACAGGACGAAACGGTCGCGACCCACCCAGTTGGGATCCGTTGGATCGTGGCGCAGGAATTCCTGGAAAATGAGGTACGCGGCTGGCGCCAGGCTCATCGCCGTGCCCGGGTGGCCGTCGCCCGCCGACTGAACCGCATCCATCGCCAATGCCCGGATGTGGTCAACGGCCTGCCGGTCGAGGTCAGAGGGCCAGCTTTTCTTGCCACCCTCCTGCGCACCGGCGGACCGATCCTTGGTGGTCGTCACGCGGCCAACTCCTTCCGAGCTGATGTCTTCGCAGGTGAAAAAGCTACCTGCGATGTATTACGCCTCCGTATGCCCCGCCGTGGGGCCTGATCGCGGAAATCCGTAGATCGCCGCCGCCTGGAATCATTCCGTGTTCCTGCGCTTTGGCCTACCCCTGACTCCCGGCTTCACCACTTGGCATTCACGTGGTCGTTGCGTCAGCCCTCCCCGCGAAGGGACGGCTAGAGTGGTGACGTCGCGGCAGGGTGCCGCCCGGGTCCGGTTCGTCGCCGTGCCCGCCACCGGTTGGGGTCGTGCTTGTCCCTCCTGGCTCCACCTGGTTCGCGCCGCACGCCGGCGCGGCAAGTCACCGCTCCCGCGACCTGCGATACCGCCGATCTCGAGGGCTCCGCCGCCGCCGCAGCCGGCGCGCCGGCATCGGCCCTGGAAGTCGTCCACCGCTCGACGCTGGCTCATCGGCTCGGGGCTTACGTCGCGCTGACCAAGCCTCGGATCATCGAGTTGCTGCTGGTCACGACCGTCCCGGCGATGGTCCTGGCGGCTCGGGGGATGCCCGGTGGCTGGCTGCTGCTGGCCACCCTGGTCGGCGGAAGTCTCGCCGCGGGTAGTGCCAACACGATCAACTGCTACGTCGATCGCGACATCGACAAGCTTATGCATCGCACGTCCAAGCGGCCGCTGGTGCGTCATGAGGTGGCCCCGCGCTCGGCGTTGATCTTCGGTCTGGTGCTCGGGGTGCTGGCGACCCTGGAGTTGGGCTTCTTCACCAACTGGCTGTCGGCTTTCCTGGCTGACGGCGCCATCGCGTTCTACGTGTTCGTCTACACGCTGGGCCTGAAGCGGCGCACCCCGTCCAACATCGTGATCGGCGGCGCGGCCGGCTGCTTCCCGGTACTGATCGGCTGGTCTGCCGTGACCGGCACGGTCGGCTGGTCGGCGGTGCTGCTCTTCCTGATTGTCTTTCTCTGGACCCCGCCGCATTTCTGGGCGCTCGCCATGCGTTTCCGCGACGATTACGCGGCGGCGGGCGTGCCGATGCTGCCAGTGGTCGCGACCCCGCTGGCGGTCGCGCGGCGGATCGTCGCGTACTCGTGGCTGATGGTGCTGGCCTCGCTCGCGCTGCTCCCGGTCGGCCACCTCGGGCTGATTTACCTGATCTCAGCAGCCGCTACCGGAGCCTGGTTCATCGGCGAGGCTCACGCGCTGCTAGCCCGTACCGCCGCCGGTCGCGACCCGCGGCCGATGCGGCTCTTCCACCTGTCGATCACCTATCTGACGCTGCTCTTCCTCGCCGTCGCCATCGACCAGCTGGTCTGACAGCGCGGGGTCCGCCGCGGCGCCGGCGTTGAGGCTGAGCCGCAGGTAGAGCGCGAGGGTCCAAAGCAGCGTTGCACCCGCGACGTGAATGGCGACCAGACCGGTCGGGATCCCGGCGAAGTATTGCGCGAACCCGATCGTGGCCTGCCCGACCACGGTGATCGCCAACGCGTTGGCGAGGCGCCGCGAGGCTCGCGGCGCTGCGGAGAACCTGATAGCGAAGGCCATGGCGATGACGAGGCCGGTCAGCAGCATGGCCGAATCGGCGTGGAGCTGGGCGGCGCTACGAATGTTGATCGCAAAGCGTTGGACGTCACCGGCGTCGCCGCTGTGAGGCCCGGCACCGGTGACGACCGTTCCCAGAATCAGGACGGCAGCGGCAGCGAGCGCGAGCAGGTCACCCAGGGCGAGCAACTCCCGGCGGGCTGTCCGCTGCCGGCGACCGGCGGAGCCGCGAGACCGTACATCGAGCACCGCCGCGTTCCACAGCAGGAGCATCGACACCAGAAAGTGGCCCGCGACGAGCGCCGGGTTCAGGTGGTAGATCACCGTCAGCCCACCGAGCACCCCCTGCGCGACGAACCCGAGTACCAGGCCCGCTGACAGCAGCTGCAGCTCGCGACGGCGCTGGGCAAGCCGGAAAGATCCGATGACCACGGCCGCGATGACCAGTCCCACTCCCAGGCTCACCACCCGGTTGCCGAACTCCACCACGCCGTGAAAGGAGAACTGCGAGCGCGTCACGAAGGAGCCGTCGCCGCACTGCGGCCACGTCGGGCAGCCCAACCCGCTCTTCGTCAGGCGTACCGCCGCACCGGTCACCACGATCAGGCCCAGCAGCACTACCGCGAAGCGACACAGCTTTGCGTACGCGGCCGGTGAGAGGGGCTGGTGGAGCACCGACCGCCAGTGGTGAACAGTGGCTTTCGGCCGGATGTCGCGCGGGAACCTCGAGATCGCCATCGCCTCTCAGCGTACGGGCCACGAGGGCGGCAAACAGCCCGTCTCGGGCTACTCCAGGACGACCGCAGCGGACTGATGACCGCGTCCCGGTCCGCTGGAGATCGCTAGGGTCGCAGTTGTGTCTCGACGGGTCGCGATTGCCACCTGCCGGCAGCTTCCCGATCTCGACCCGGACGGGCCGGCCCTGCTCGCGGCTCTCGGGGCGCACGGGGTGTCGGCCGAGCCCGCCATCTGGGACGACCCTGGCGTCGACTGGTCGAGCTATGACCTGGTGGTCGTGCGTAACACCTGGGATTACGTGGACCGCCGCGCGGAGTTCGTGAACTGGTCCGCCGGGCTGGCACGGGCCGCGAACCCGGCGGGGATCCTGCGCTGGAACACCGACAAGCGTTACCTCGCCGACCTGGAAGCAGCGGGCGTCCCCACCGTAGCGACCCGGTTCTTCGCTCCCGAGGACGACCCGGTGCTGCCGCAGTGGGACGACTACGTCATCAAACCCGCGGTTTCGGCCGGGGCGGCTGACACGGCTCGCTGGCGGCGGGGGCCGGACGATGCGGCGGCCCTCGCTCACCTGCACGATCTGGCCGCAGCCGGCCGGACCACGATGGTGCAGCCGTATCTGAGCGCGGTGGACATTGCGGGCGAGAGCGCCTTGATCTACCTCGGTGGCCGCTTCAGCCACAGCGTGCGCAAGGGGCCGCTGCTGACGGTGGGCGCGCTGACGCCGGCCATCTCGCTCGACGACGTCGACCCGACGGAACACATCACCCCGCGGGACGCGACGCCCGCCGAGCTGGCCGTCGCCGAGCGTGTACTCGCTGCGGTGCCGGCGGTTGCCGATGGTCTGCTTTACGCCCGGGTCGACCTCTTACCCGACGACCGCGGCGATCCCGTCCTGCTGGAACTCGAACTCACCGAGCCGTCGCTCTTCCTGTGGGCCTCTCCGGGCGCCGCTGACCGTTTGGCTGACGCCATCGCCAACCTGCTCTGAGCTGTGGGCGTACTCAGGCGTATTGCGGACTCAGGCGTATTGCGGCACCCGGCAGGCGCCGTCGACGTCGAAGATCACGTTGAGCCGCCCGAAGGCCACCCACGACCCGATGCACAGCGCCAGCTCGACGAGCTCGTCGTCGCTGAAAGCGGCGTGCAGCCGGGCCCAGAACGCCTCATCGATGTTGCGGTGATCGAGCGCGAACTTCTCCGCCAAGTCGGCGCACAACCGCTCCCGCTCAGTGAAGCCCTCCCAGGAGCTGTCGCCGATGTGGGTGTAGAAGTCCTCGTCGATGTCGTCAGCCTCCGGCGCCCGGTCGACGACGTCAGTAGCGCTCCGGAAGTTCAGGCACACCTGGCAGCCGTTGATTTGCGCCGTACGCACCCGCGCCGCCTCGAACTCACGGATCGGCAGCGTGCTCTTGCTGTAGACGGCGCCGCTGAAGGCCCCCGCCGGATGGGCGACGCCCGGGGCGCGCTCCGCCCACAGGTACATCATCGGGTCCTTGCCTTCGGGCACTGCGATACGCGGCATGCCCCAATGTGTAGCAGCCCACCCCAGCCGCGTCCCACCCCGTCCCATGATCAACGCTGCAATGATCATGAGTTGGGGGCGAAATCGAGCGTCAAGTCATGATCATTGCAGCGTTGATCATGCCTGTGGATAACTTGGGAACATGCGGGTTGACAAACGCACGGCTGAGCAGGCAGATTGGGTGGCGTGAGTGAACCGCCACCAAGGCGATGACTAGCGCTGCTTGTCTGCGCCCCTCTTCGCGGCGTCATCGCGGGCCTGCTTCGCGTCCTCGGGACTGATAGCCAGCGCGGCCCGCAAGACCTCCATCGGGTCTTTCCCGGCTAGGTCGCGCTCGTCGGGCTCGCGGCGCTCGTCCCGTTCGTCGGGTGTATCGCTCATGCGTCCGCCAACTCACCGATAGCCGTCACGGGCCAGGGCAGCC
>JBBRSE010000114.1:0-8718 GCA_038245655.1 Mycobacteriales bacterium
ACTGCCCACGCGCCTCGCTCGCCGCCCCTCCGCGGCCGTTCAGCGAGATGCGGCGTGACACCGGGCCGCCCCGCTAGGCGACCGAAAGCACCGACCTTTGGTCGGTGATCAGGGTCGCTACCCACCAAATCTCGGTGTAAGTGGCGCTTGCGTTCCTTCACCCGGCCAACGATGAGCTGGGCCAGTCGTGATAGCGATGGGCCAACAGACGCCGCTGGAGGCCTTGATGCGCATCTCGTGTGGGCTCGTGCCCTCGCTCGACATCGTCGAGCACGCCAAGCTCGCTGAAGAGATCTGCTACGAGCGGGCGTGGCTCTACGATTCCCCCGCCATCTACCTCGATATCTGGGTCTCGCTCGCGCGGATCGCCGAGCACACGCAGCGCATCGGGCTCGGCACCGCCGTACTCGTGCCGAGCCTGCGCGGCGTCGTTGCTACGGCGTCAGCGATCGCGAGCATTGAAGCCGCCGCACCAGGCCGCCTCGCCTGCGGATTCGGTACGGGGGCCACCGCCCGCTGGACGCTCGGCAAGGACGCGCTGACGCTCGCGGAGACGGGCGAATATCTGCGTCAGCTACGCGGCCTGCTCCGCGGCGATGTTGTCGAGGTTCATGGCGAGTCGGTTCAGATGTGCCAGCTCGCGCAATTCGCGCCGCCCCGCCCCATCGACGTCCCGATCCTGCTGAGCGCGCTCGGCCCTAAGGGGCAGGCGCTGACCCGCGAGGTGGCCGACGGCATCATCACGGTCGGCTTCGGTATGGGCGGATTCGACTGGAGTGCCCAACTCGTCGTCGGTACCGTCCTCGACCCCGGCGAGCCGGTCACGTCGCCGCGCGTTCAGGATTCGGCAGGGCCCTGGTACGCGATCCTGGCCCATGGCGCCTGGGAGTCCGCGCCGGAAGCCGTCGACGGCTTCCCAGGCGGCGCGCAATGGCGCACGAAACTGGAATCGATACGTCCAGAAGGCGAGCGTCACCTGACCGTCCACGAGGGCCACGCCACGACCGTCACCGACCTCGACAGGATCCTGGTGGAAGCTGCCGGTGAGGGAGTCGTCGGCCTCGGCTGGGTGGGCGAGGCTGATGCCATCCGTACCAAGCTTGCCGAAGCCGAGGCGGCCGGGACCACGGAGATCATTTACGCTCCCAGCGGCCCCGACATCGAACGCGAGCTACGAGTCTTCGCAGAGGTAGCAGGTCTGTAGCCGGTCACCCGGGCGCGACGTCTCGCCCGATGCGGAAATTTCTCAAGGTCTGTCGCCCGCCGCCCGAATCCTCGGCGTGTTGCCGCAACACGCCGGGGTCGAAATCGCACATTGAGAAATTTTCATCAGCGCCTCAAATGGGCAGGTCTCGCCCCAGCCCATCGTGCCCGATTCCCCAACGTGCAGTACGGCCGACCGGCACCGATGGCGGACGCACTTGCCGGCACCGGTCATCCCGCCTGAACGGGCGCGACCTCAACCGGGATCCCATTGACTGCGGCGTTGCCCGAGGGCACGTCGATGAGCTGACCCGGAGCGAGCAGGGCATCGGGTTCCTCATCTTCCCGCTGCCGGGCAACAGGTTCACCAGTGTCACTACCGACGTACCCCCGCCACCCGCGCCCGGCCGGCTTCGGGTGCGGTTCGTGAACGAAACGGCGGTAACCATCACGCCGTCGCTAGGCGGCATCGCCGGCACCCCGATCGGCCCCGGCGAGGGTGCGACTCTGGCCCTGACTGGCCCACCGTCCGTGTCCAACGGCAATGACACCGGGGGAGTCAGCTACCCGCAGACTCCCCCGGCTTCGACGCGCTGCACGCATGGCGGAACGGCGGGCCTGCTACGCGGAACCGGCTACATCCTCACGTTCGTCACAACGCCCGGCCTCGGCACCAGCAGCTGCCCCCACCGCGTGTTCCCGATCGTTCAGCAACGGATCGGCTGACCGCGGATCGGTCCGCTGACCCGGCGGATCTAGAACCCCCCGATACCGAACGCCACGAACAGGACCCCTGAACGGTGGCCGCCTAGACACGGCAACAGGCGGTCGTTAGCGTACCGCTGACTCCCGGTAGCCCTGAGCCTGCAGACCCGGGTCCGACTTCGCGCGAAAGGGCGGCAATGGCCTACGGAGTAGTCCACACGTTTGCAGGTGGCACCAAGGACCAGTACGAGGCGTCGATCGCGGCGGTTCATCCCGCCGGCGGCTTGCCCGAAGGGCAGATCTTCCATGCGGCCGGTCCCTCAGCCGAGGGCTGGACGATCGTGGCGATTCATGACTCGCTGGAAAGTTGGGAGCGCTTTCGAGACGGCACCCTCATCCCCACGATGACCGCCGGCATCGAGGGCGGATTCACCGGGCCCCCGACGGAGATCGCTTACGCGGTCTACTCGCAGGTCACCGCCTAGCCGAGGGCTCGCCGCGGCAGGGTGGCGAGCGGGTTAGGGTCAGCCCGTGGAACCGGGCCGCAACGCGACTCCCCCGACGGGGCTGACCGAGGCCCAGGTCGCGGAGCGGGTCAGCGACGGCCGTACCAATGACTTCGCCGCGCCGAGCAGTCGCTCCGTCCTCGAGATCGTGCGGGGAAACGTCTTCACCGTTTTCAACGGACTGTTGGTGACGCTCTTCGCCATCGTGCTCGCGACCGGGCGCTGGCAGAACGACTTGTTCGGACTTGTCATCGTCGCCAACTCGGGCATCGGCATCTTTCAAGAAGTGCGCGCCAAGCTCACCCTCGACCGCCTGGCGGTGCTGTCCGTCACCAACACCCGGGTTGTCCGCGATGGCACCCTGCAAGAGATCGAGATCGTCGGGCTCGTCGCCGACGATCTGGTCGAGATTCGTGTCGGCGACCAGGTGCCCGCCGACGGCACGATCGGCTCCGCCGACGGGCTCGAGGTCGATGAGTCGCTGCTGACCGGAGAGTCCGAGGCGGTCGCGAAACACCCTGCAGATGCTGTGCAATCCGGGTCGATCGTGGTGGCGGGAAGCGGCCGGTTTCAGGCGACGGCAGTCGGCGCGCAGGCGTACGCCACCAAACTTGCCACCGAGGCCAAGCGGCTGACCCTCGTGCATTCAGAACTCGTCGCAGGGACCAACAAGCTGCTGCGCTGGATCTCGCTGATCATGCTGGTGGTAGCACCCGTGCTGCTCTGGAGCCAGTTTCGGACGACGGACAACAAAGGCTGGCAGGACGCCGTCACGGGTGCTGTCGCTGCGCTGGTGGGAATGGTTCCCGAAGGTCTGGTGCTGCTGACGAGCCTCGCATTCATGCTCGGCACGATCACGTTGGCACGCAAGCAGACCCTGGTCCAAGAGCTGCCCGCGGTCGAGGGTCTGGCACGCGTCGACGTTGTGTGCCTGGACAAGACGGGCACCCTCACCCATGGCGACATCGTGTTCGAGCGGCTGGAATTGCTCGGTGGTGTCGAAATAGCCGATGTCCGCGAGGCGCTTGCTCTCTCGGCAAGCGACCCGGAGACTAATGCGACGGCACGGGCGCTCGCCGAGGCGTTCCCGACGACGACCTGGTCGCGTACGGGCGGCATCCCGTTCTCCTCAGCCCGCAAGTGGTCCGCATTCGCCACCGATGGGCGAGCAACCTGGGTGCTCGGAGCTCCTGAAATGGTACTGCCGCAGGCGACGGACGGCTCGCACCGAAACGCACGCGACGGCGCTGACTCGGTGGCAGCAGAAGGTCGCCGGGTGTTGTTGCTGGCGCGTACGCAGGCTGCGTTGCCCCCGGCGTCGGTCGCGCAACTACCCGACGATCTCGAGCCCGCAGCCTTGATCGTGCTCTCTGAACGGATCCGCGACGATGCTGCCGAAACCCTGCGCTTCTTCACCGAGCAAGGCGTCGCGCTCAAAGTGATCTCCGGAGACAACCCCCGCACCGTCGGAGCGGTCGCGGCGGAGGTCGGTGTGCCAGGGGTGCATTCGGCCGCGGATGCCATCGACGCGCGCACCTTGCCAGAGGATCTCGACGAGCTTGGCGAAATCCTCGAGAAGCACAGCGCCTTCGGTCGAGTCTCCCCTCACCAGAAGCGCGCCGTCGTGGCAGCCCTGCAGCGGCGCGGACACGTCGTGGCAATGACGGGCGACGGCGTGAACGACGCCCTCGCACTTAAGGACGCCGACATCGGTGTTGCGATGGGCAACGGGTCCCCGGCGACCCGCGCCGTGGCGCAACTCGTGCTTCTCGACGGCAAGTTCGCCCACCTGCCGGACGTGGTCGCCGAAGGACGGCGCGTCATCGCCAACATCGAACGTTCCGCCAACCTGTTTCTCGTCAAGAACGTCTACTCGCTCGTGCTGGCGCTGATCGCCGCAGCCACGCTGACCGCGTATCCACTGGCGCCCATCCAGCTCACGCTCATCTCGACCTTGACCATCGGCATCCCCGGGTTCTTCCTCGCTCTCGGGCCCAACCGGCGGCGGTACATCCCGGGCTTCCTGCCGCGGATCCTGCGCTTTGCGGTCCCGGCCGGGATCATCATCGGCGGCGTCGCGTATGCCGGCTATCGGCTCACCCGTTTCTTCGACCACACCGCCGGGGTGACCGGCGGACGCACCGCAGCCACCCTGATCGTCGTGATCGTCTCGCTCTGGACGCTGCTGATCCTGGCTCGACCGCTGGCGGGTTGGAAGCTGGCTCTCGTGGCGAGCATGGCCGGGGCCGCTGCATTTGCGATCGCGATTCCGGGGATTGCGACCGGTCTGCTGCTGCTGCATCCGACGCCGCTACGCGTGCTCATCGCGGCGATCGCCGGGGCCGGCGGAGCGGTGCTCGTCGAGCTGTCGCACCAGGCGTTGGATCACCGATCTGGGCGGCGCCACGCCGCAGCGGCGCTCCAACCGGAAACGCCGACGAGCAACGAGATGTCGGCACCACGATGACGCGCGTGGGCGACATCGTGGCCGTGGTTTTTGACCTGGACGGCGTGCTGCTGGACTCGGAGGGCCTCTGGGACGACGTGCGGCGCGGGCTGGCTGCCGAAACCGGACGGTCGTGGCCCGCGGAGGCGACCCACGCGATGATGGGCATGAACACGGCCGAATGGTCGACATTTCTCGCGGAGGAAGTCGGGATCCCGGCCCAGCCGGAAGCGATTGCCGCCGCGGTGATCGACCGCATGTCGGCGCGGTACGAACAGTCCCTGCCACTGCTGCCCGGTGCCGTGCAAGCTGTCCAGCGAATGGCGGCGTGCTGGCCGCTCGGGCTGGCGTCATCCTCGCCGCGGCGGCTGATCGACGCGGCACTGGCAGCCGCGGGTGTCGCCGAGGAGTTCACCGCGACCGTAGCGACGGACGAGGTTGGCGAGGGAAAGCCGTCGCCCGCCGTCTACCTGCGTGCTGTTGAGCTGCTCGGCACAGACCGTACCGGGACGATCGCGGTCGAGGACTCGAGTAACGGGCTGCGCTCCGCCGCGGCCGCGGGGCTGATTGTCATCGCCATTCCACAGCCGGGATTTCCGCCGGCACCGGATGCGCTCAACCTGGCCGCGTTGCAGCTGCGGAGCCTTGACGCTCTGACCCCGGAGGCTGTTGCGGAGCTCGGCGCGAAGAGCTGAACCACTCAGCGCAGGATCAGGCTCCGGACGTCGGTGAGAGTGGCGGGCACGGTCAGCACCACGTGGCCCGTGACGAGCGACCCATCACCCTCACGCCGCACCCACGGGAGCACCACGTGGATGGTCTCGTCGTCGTCGGACCAGGCCGGGAAGCTGTGCGCCTGTGCGTAGTTCACAAGCTGCATAGCGGTCATGACGCCACCTCGAACAAGCCGCTGGGGATGAGGTACGACCGGGCGTACCCCGCTGGCACCCCCAACTAACGGGTAGCGACGAAAGTGGTGACGCCCGGGCGGAAGGAATTTCACCGGTCGCGATGAGGCACCGTCTGCCTGGGCGCAACCGCGGAGGCCCTAGACGGCGGCCGGTGCGCCGGGATGTTCGTTGATGCGATACACGCGGAGCGCGTTTTCGCGCAGGAACTTCGGCCAGACCTCATCCTTGAACGGGACGTTGGGCATGTCGCGGAACTGGCGCTCGAGCGTGAGCCCGGCCGGGAAGTAGCCGCAGTACATGATCTTGTCAGCGCCGCGGGTGTTGGCGTAGTCGATGATCGCCTTCGGGTAGTGCTTGGGGGCGAAGGCACTCGTCATGTAGTGCAGCCCCGGCCACTTGAGCATCAGCTTGACCGCCAGCTCCGTCCACGGCTCGCCGCCGTGCATCATCACGATCGTCAACTCCGGGAAGTCATAGCAGACCTCGTCGAAACGTTCGACCTTCTGCGGAGAGCTAGGCATGCGAGGGCCGACGATTCCGCCGTTGACGCAGATCGGGATGTCCAGCTCTACACACTTGGCGTAGATCGGATACATCTTCTTGTCGTCGACGTCGACCTGCGGCACCTGGCCGCACGGGAAGACCATCGCCGACACGATGTCGTGCTCCTCCTTGGCCCGCTGGAGCTTGCGCAGCGCTTCGACCCCCTCGTTGGGGTTCACGCCGGCCTGCAGCACGAAGCGATCCGGGTAGCGCCGCTTGGCCTCGATGCCGCGCGGTGAGAGGCCGGTCTTGCCGACGGTGATGCCGAACTCGTCCATCTTGTCGAGGGTCCACTTGATGGTATCGGTGCCGGGCTCGACCAGGTCGGGCACGCCCTTGAACATGTACTGGGCCGGAAACTCAAAGTCCTTCGCGCTCTGGGCGTCTTTCAGCAAAGGTCGGAAGAAGTCGTACGTCGCCTTCTTCTCCTCGACGTCGGTGAAGGGGAAGCCGATCCCCAGGTCGATGATGCCGATGCCGGCGGGCATACCCATGCCGCGGAGCATAGGTGGCTGCCTGCGAGCGGGACTGAGGACCCCCGTCGAGGGGCAAGGGCGCCGGTCACGTCCGACCCGGATCGCCCGAAGGCAAGGCTCTTTATCTCGTGCTCACATTGCTCTTTGCGATCGCCGCCTGACGGCTTGTATTTGCGGCCGGGTTCGTCGCGAACGGAATCATCCGAATTGACTACCATCCCCGCTTAACGGGCCATTGAGGTCACAAACGCCTGCCCGTACGGTCGGTAAGTGGTCTGGGGGCACATTCGCGGTAGCCTTGTGCGCGCCGTCGCCCTCGTCAACGCCTTCCTGTTGCTGACCGGCTTGACGCTGCTGTCCAGCGCAGGGCCCGACCCGCTGAACCGCACGTCACTCGTCGCGCTGACGACCGTGCAGGCCAGGGCCACCGGCGATTTTCTCGACAGCATCGGCGTCAACACCCACATGGGGTATCCCGCCACCCCATACGCGACCAATCCGAGCCTGATCGCGCAGCGACTGCAGGAGCTGGGGATCCGCCACATCCGGGAGAATCTTTCATTCCCCGTGAAGCCGGCCGAGATCGCGAGCCTTCATCAACTGGAGGCGGCCGGAGTTGAATTTGATTTCATCGCTCCGCAGCCGAAAGAAAACACCACTAAGGACCAGACAGCGATCACGAATTTCTTGGCGACGATCAGCCAGGAGTTTCCGAACGACACCACGGCGATCGAGGGTCCCAACGAGTACGACAAGAGCGGCTCCAGCACTTGGGCCGCGGCGCTGAAGGCCTATCAGCCACGCCTGTACGCCGGCGTGCGCGCGCTGGCGTCCCCAAGCCTTAGTTCGCTTCCGGTGCTGGCTCCCTCGCTCGGATCGGCGAACAACAGTGCCCAGCTGAAGGGACTCACCGGGTTCACCGTCGGAAACGTGCACCCGTATCCCGGCGGTGAACTGCCGGAAGGGACCCCCGTCGTCGACCGGATCAACGCCACCAAGACCAACGTGTCGGGCGCGGCCCCCATCGAGGCCTCCGAGAGCGGTTACCACAACGGCATCAACGCGGTCGTCAGCTCCTCGGTGCACCGTCCGGTCTCGGAAGACGTCGCCGGTGCCTACGTGCCGCGGCTGTTGCTGGAGAACTTTCGCCTCGGGCTCTCGCGGACCTACCTCTACGAGTTGGTCGACGCGGGCACGCAGCCCACGCCGGGTGTTCGACAGGACGACACCGCGCTGAACGACCCCGAGGCGCACTTCGGGCTGGTGCACTTCGACCTCAGCTACAAGCCGGCGGGCAGGGCGCTCGCGAGCCTCACGACGCTCCTTGCCGACCCGGGGCCTAGCGTTTCCCTGGGAAGCCTCGACTACGCCATCGCCGGAGCGCCGGCTGACCTGCGGCAGGTCCTGCTGCAGAAGAGCGACGGCTCGTACTACCTTGCACTCTGGCGCGCCGTGTCGACCTGGGATTCTGCCGGCCGGGTGCCCCTTCCGGTGACTCCGGCTCCCGTAACGGTGAGCCTCGCCGCAGCCTCGGATCTCACGCTCTACCAGCCCGGTTCGGCCAGCACCCCGATGGACCGCACCGTCGCCTCGGACTACACGGTGAACCTCGGCGGCGACGTGCAGCTTTTGCGGGTGAAGCCGCCCGCGATCCCTACGACGCCGGTTTCGGTCTCGGCAGACCCGGGCGATCAGGCCGCGACCGTCTCCTGGTCGGTCCCCGACGGGGGAACGCCGGCGGCGTCGTATACCGTCACCTCCAGCCCGGACGGGATCACCACCGAGGCCCCGGCCGGTGCCAACAGCGCACCTGTCGCGGGGCTGACGGCCGGCACGTCCTACAGCTTCAGGGTGACCGCAACGAACGTCGCAGGAACGAGTCCGCCATCGGACCCGAGCGATCCGGTCGAAGTGGGCCCGCCGCCGGG
>JBBRSE010000115.1:0-8672 GCA_038245655.1 Mycobacteriales bacterium
CGGCTCGGCAGCTATATGCCGGTGATGGTCGGAACGATCCGGGTGCTGTGCATGAAGTCGGAACTGCACCTGAATCAGGACGGCGTCAAGACCGGAGACGGCACCGCGACGCTGCCGGTCAAGGATTGCTTCCGCCAGATCATCCGCGAGGCAGTCCGAAGGTGGTGCTCACCATCGGGACGGCGGGTGGAGTGTTCGATGACTTCGAACTCGGCGATGTCGTGATTACGAGAGCGGCGAAATTCCGCCTGCAACAGGAATTCCGCAACGAGGCGTTCAACGGCAAGACGTTTACCAGCGACTGGCAACTTCCCACCGCCCGGCTGGACGACGCCACCAAGCTGATGCAGGCGTACACCGAGCAGGTCGTCGAGCCACCGTTCGCGCCGCCGACGAAGCGCTACTCGTTCACCGGAACCCCGATCGAGGCGCCGCCCAACAAGCCGGACATCAAGCTCGAACTCGGCGCCCGCGACATGCCGGAATTTCACCCGATCCTGACGACCGACTACTTCGAGTACGGCACCAGCGCCAACCGACTCGACAAGGAAGGCGCCGCCGTCGAGATGGGCGATGCAGCGCTGGGGCTCGCCTGCTCGGAAATCAAGACGCCGCCGCACTGGGCCGCCATCCGCAACATGTCGGACCCGGTGATCAACGGCGACCTGCCCACCAAAGAATTTCACCTGAACGAGCAGACGACCTGGGCCGTCGGCTACCACACGGCGTAAGGGCGCTGGACCAGCACGCTCGGCGCGCTGGCGACCTGGGGAGTCGTTGCCGGACCGGAGTAGGCCTCGCGCCGGATAGTTATCAAAGGGTTACGCCAACAAGGTGGAGAGGCTCCGCCGCCGACCCGATGACTGAAGAGTCAGCACGGCGCGGCACGCCAAAGGCAGCCCGGGGGCTGTTCCGCATTTCGAGGGACGTGCAGCGCCCATCCCGACATCGGGAGTCGTGCTGCGCTCGAACTCGGAAGAGGGCAACGTGCTCGCACGCAAAACGTCAGTCATTCCTGCCGCTGTCATCGTTTTGGCGATGGCCGTCGCTTGTGGCAGCAGCACTGTCACGCATGCCGCCGCTGGGCCGCTCAATCTGAAGACGCTGGCCAGCACCCCAGTCGACGACCGGGTCGGCAAGGTGGGCGGCACCTTTCGGATGGCGATCGGCGAACCGGCGGCGATCGACCCTTACAACTCCGAGGAGTCCGAGGGTCAGCTGGTCACGAAGAATCTCTTCGACACCCTGACCACCGTCGATCCCGCAGGCCATCTTCAGAAGCAGCTTGCCGCGAGCTACTCGCACGACGCCTCGTGCCGCACGTGGACGTTCAACGTCAAGCCGGGCCAGCAGTTTTCGAACGGTGAGGCGGTCGACGCGACGTCCATCCAGCGCGGCATGACGCGCGCCGTGCTCGGCAAGGCAGCGTCCGACATGGCGTATCACATGGCCGAGATCAAGGGCTTCGACGCGATGCAGGCAGACCAGGCGACGACGTTTGAAGGAGTCAGCGCAGACGATCTGAAGCTGACGATCGGCCTGACGGCACCGGACTGCGAGTTCGATCTCAAGACCAGCCAGCCGGTGTACAGCCCGGTCCCGAAAGAGGCCGGCGCTGCCGACAACGCGGCCTACAACGACATGCCGATCGGCAACGGGCCGTTCATGATGGCCCAGCCTTGGCAGCACGACAAGAGCATCACGCTGGTACGCAATCCGCATTACACCGACGGACCAAAAGCCTTGCTGGAAAAGGTCGAACTGGCCATCTACGACAACGACCCAAGCTTTGAGTACAAGGGCCTCGGCCACGGCGACTTCGACTACGCCCGCGTCTTCGCCGACGATCTGAAGTCCGCCGCGAAGAAGTACTACTCGACCTCACGCGACGGGACGGGATTCACGAAGTTCCCGTCCTGGGGAGTCAACCAGTTGCTGGTCAACGTGAAGAACGCGCCGATGAACAGCGTCGAGGCACGCGAGGCGGTCTCGTACGCGATCGACCGCGACGCCATCATCACCGGCGTCCTCAAGGACTCGGTCGTCAAGGCGACCTCGCTCGTGCCGCCGCCCTTCGCGGCCCAGGGCACCTACCAGCCTGGGGTCTGCACATCGTGCGTCAAGCAGGACCCGACGAAGGCCAAGGCGCTCGCTCTGAAAGCAGGCCTGCCGCCGGGCAGCAGGGTGACCCTGGCGTACAGCACCGGCGGCGGCGGCGAGGCCTGGATCCAGGCGATCGCCGGTCAGCTCAACGCGGTACTGGGCTGGAAGGTCAACCTTTCCCCGGAGCAGGCCAAAGTGTTGTTCACCCATGAGGCATCGCCCAGCGCCTCAGGACTCTTTCGGGACAGCTGGGTGGCCGACTACCCGACCTCGTGGAACTTCCTCGCTCCGCTGCTCGGCACCCAGCCTGCTGACAACCCGGGCGACAACAATGGCCGCTACAGCAACCCCAAGGTCGACAAGCTGCTCGCCGACGGCCTCGCCCAGCCCGATGCCACCAAGCGCGCGGCGGACTACCGCGCTGCTGAGAAGATCGCCATCGGCCAGGACCTGGCGCTGATTCCCCTTTGGTACCGCACCCAGTACCGGGCTTTCGACGCGACCAAGTGGGTCGGGATCAACCACGACTTCTTCGAGAACCCAACGCTGCGGACCATCGGTCTGAAGTAAGGGGTTTCCGCTGGACAAGCCGCTTCACGCGCCACGGTCCGGGAAGTGACGGCTGTACGTTTGGCGCATGACGGACCTCGTGAGCTACGAGCTGGCCGACCGGATCGCCACGATCACCATGGACGACGGCAAGGTCAACGTCTTCTCCATACCCATGCTGAAGGCGCTGCACGCCGCGTTCGATCGGGCCGAAAGCGACCAGGCCGTCGTGATCCTCACCGGCCGTCCCGGCTACTTCTCGGCCGGGTTCGACCTCAAGGTGTTCCAGCAGGATCGCGACCCGATCCTGGAGATGCTCACCCTTGGCGCGCGGATGGCCGAGCGCATCCTCACGTTTCCCACCCCCGTCGTGGCGGCCTGCACGGGCCACGGCTACCCGGCGGGAGCGTTTCTGATGCTCGCCTCCGACGTGCGCATCGGCATCCAGGGTCCGTACGCGATCGGCCTCAACGAGGTCCGCATCGGCCTCACCGTCCCCTGGTTCGCCATCGAACTGGCCCGCCACCGGCTGCTGCCGGCCTGGTTCGACCGTTGCGTGAATACGTCGACGATGTGTAGCCCTGACGACGCCGTCACGGCCGGCTTCATGGACCGCGTCGTCGACGCCGGCGAGCTGGGCGCCGCGAGCCGGGAGGCTGCCGAGGAGCTCACCCAGCTGGACCCCACGGCGTACGTCGGCACCAAGCTGCGCGTGCGTGGGCGCGCCATCAAGGCGCTGCGGGCGGGGATCGAGTCGGAGCTGACCGTCGCCTGACTGTCACTGACCCGCAGCTCGCAAGTTGGTGACGCGACACGCCGGGCGCCCGTACCGAAGTCGCGAGTAGTTCGAACTCCCCACGCAAAAGTTCACACTGTCCATATTGACCGGGAGCGGCTCCGGGAGGCCAGTGTGCGGGCTGGCGATCCTCATCGATCCACGACCTCGGTGCCCTCACCGAATCGGACCGGGTTGACGTGGTTAACGGTCGGCGGATTCACGTGGTCGTTGCAACACCTGTCGGTTGTTGTGGTGATGACGCCGCTGACGATGGTCGCCCGGTAGCCGGTCGCGTCCTGCAGATGTGGCGACCACCGGCGGGCAAGTCGGCGATGGAACGCGGCGAGTGCAGCGTCAGACCGTCGAGATCGCTCACGTTGAGGTCGGCCTTCTTGCCGACCTCGAGCGTGCCGCGGTGGAACGCTCCGAGCAGCAGCGTTCCCTCCGCAATCTCGTCAACTGCTAGCGGTTTCTCCCGCTTCGGCCGCCTGCGGCTAGCGAAAGTGCGTCAGGACGCCGTGCGCTGCGAGTCCTGCTTGCTCTCCTTCGCCGCGGAGATGTTGCCGATGAGATCGTGCAGCGGCTTCGTACCACCGCCGATGGCGAGTCCGGTCACGAGGATGTCGACCCAGCTCGGAGATTTCGAGATGCCGACGGTGCGCAGCAGGAGCAGGCCGAGCGAGCCGGCGACGAGCATCCCCAGGAACGAGGCGACGCCCCACATGACCACAGTCGCATTGGAGCGGAACTGCGCTACGTGGTTCTTGGTCACCTTCGGCTTCGCTACGTCGAGAGCCGCCATGACGAGGGCACTCTTCGTTTTCGGGGCGGGCTGGCCGGCGTCGTCCATGTTTTCGCCGAGCGCTCCGCCGGCGAACTCCGACAGCGGCTCGATGAAACGCTCGATGGCCTGAGCCGCCACGTAGAACACGGCGAACGCCGACAGTCCAGCTACGGCAGCCGGCGCTCCGGGCTTCACGAAGTGATAGCAGAGCCAGCCGATCAGCCCTCCGGCAGCGATCAGCACGTAGGCCGCGATGAGGTACCGGGGCTGCGCGGAAGGTGCCGGCGACTTCAGAGCGGGGGCGTTTGCCTGCTGATCGACTTGCTGCGGGGCAGCGGGTTGTTGCGGCTGGGCCATCGAAGATCTCCTCGGGCGGGCAGAGGTCGATTCCGTGGCGATCTTGGCACCGCAGATCTAGCGTTGCAAGATCATCCGACTGCGCGCTCGATTTGTTAGATCGCGAGATCGTCTGGCGCGCCCTTCGGCTTGGAGAGATAGCGCCGCCGGCGCGTCTGGAACGGTCGCCGTCCAACTGCGCGAGTACGTCCCCGCTGACCAGGATCTCCCCGCCCACGCGGCGCGGTCGTCCCAGATGCAGCCCGGCGCGCATGCGCGGCACGAAACCGTCGACCTTCACCGCGGCGAGCCGATCGCGGCCGTTCAACACCGCATCGACGGCATGCTCGGGAACGGCGAACGCCGCCACGAGCCCGTCACCAAGGCGTTTGACGACCGTTCCGGCACCGGCCAGGACGAGAAGCCCGCAAGATCCAGGAAGGCGAGCGTGACCTCATGATCGCCGGACCCGGCTCCGAGCTTTGAGCGTGGCCTACGCCACGCTCAGCCGGTCTCGTAGCTCTTCGTCGTGATGAGGTTGCGCAGGTCGCAGTTGTAGACGCTCTTGTTGGGGTTGGTGACCTTCTTGTCGTAGACGAAGCCGGTCTTCGTCAAGCGCATGATGACCACGCAATCCGTCGGCTGGTGCGTCTTCGGGTTGGTGTCGACGGGAGCGAACAGGCCCCCCGCGTCCCAGGCCGGGTGAGCGGCAGCCTTTTGCAGCACGCAGTCCTGGGTCAGGTTGTCGCCACACGCGGTGGCCGACTGCGCCCAGAGCACCCACGAGTTGAAGCCCAGCGCCGTGAAGTTGGTGTACGACGGCTTGGCCATGCTCGCGCTCATGATCGACTTGGCCTGCGCCACCACCGGGAACTGATCAGCCAGCTCAAACGGCAGGTTGTAGAAGTTGACGAAGCTCGGCGGGAAGTACGGCACGCTGTTGGCGGCCTGGATCGACTTCGGCGAGTAGAACGTCGGGGCGAACAGCGCGAAGGCCGGCTTGAAGCCCGTGTTGTTCATGGCGTTGAAGATCGGCGTCGCGTCTTGCGCGACGATCTCGAAATCGGCCTTGGCTCCCGCCGCCTTCATCTGCTCGATCCACGGGCGGTAGTTGTCGACGAGCGCCGGCCGCGGCTGCAGGGTGCTGACCTTATAGCCGAGCTTCTGGAACGCTTCCTGCGCACGCAGCCCCTGGGGAGTCAGCGACGCAAGACTGCTGCCGGCGATGCCGAGCCCCTGCTTCGCCTCCGGGAAGGCATCGGCAAGCAGGCGCAGCACGCCCACCGGATAGTTCGTCGCCACGCTCGCGGCCGGCGAGACCTGAAGGCCCGCCGCCGTCGCCTCGGGTGAGACGGTGTAGGCTGGCACCTGGCCCAGCTTGCAGCCGATGCGCGGCTTCACGTCCGCCGCATCCAGCGCGTTTCCGCCGCCGACGAGCATGAAGTCGGTCTGGCACGCCTGGGTGACCTGCGCGCCGCCTTCGAAGAGTTTCGCGTCCAGGTTGTCGACGACGATCGTGCGGCCGTTGATGCCGCCTGCGGCGTTGCACCACTTGGCGAAGGCGTCCGCGACGTCGAAGAACTCCTGCTCCAGACCTGGTGCGGCAGCGGCGCCGGGATCCGCGAGGGTCCCCAGCCTGATGGTCTTGCCGCTGATCCCACGACCCGAGCCACCTGTTCCCGGGCCTGGCGCGCACACCTTCTTCGCCGTGCCGAAGTCGCCCGCCGCCGTCGTACCTGCGGAGGACGGCGCCGCCGCGGAGGTCGGGGCGCTCGTACCGCCGCCGTTGGGCGAGGAGCTGGAACGACCGCAGCCGGCACCGGCCAGGCCCACGACGAGTCCCAGTGCGGTAAGGGCCGCACCCCGTGAGCGATGATGGCGCAGGCGGAACAACGGGCCTCCAGGGTTTCGGTCCGCGCGGAGCACTCGGCGTGCCGCTGATGCGTGTGAGCTCGGTCGCGGCTACGCGATGTTTATACAACATCCATAAATTCACCCTAGAGGCGGCATGGCCGAAGGCGCAAAGGCCCCTGCGGCCTCTTCGTCCCGAAGCCTCGCGGATGGTCAGATCCGCGTCTGTGATTCTCGCTCGTCGTGCTGAACCGTTCCGGGCGCGTCTGCCTGGATCCACCACGGTCTGCGTCGGTTGTCACTCAGTGAGTCACTCAGTTCCGGCGCCGGGCAGTGCACGTTGTCGGGGCTCGCACGCGTACTTACACCTCCTCAGTTGGGAGCGGCAAAGTACCGACGATCGGACTGCAGCGTGCGCCGGTAGCGGCGTAGGACCTGGCGCAGCCGCCGGTTCAGCGAGTCGGTCTCTTCAGGGGGAGGCAGGCCCGCGGTCGGCTTCTTGCTCGATCACAGCTTCGAGATCGCTGAGCCGGTCCAAGCCGCTGAGGGACTGGCCCATGCGCGGGTTCCTGGCCAGACGTTCCCGGTTGCGGTGCAGGAACGCCCAGTAGCCGGCGGTGAAGGGGCAGGCATCCTGGCCGACTCGCTTCCGCGGGTCGTAGGGGCAGTGGGAGCAGTGGTCGCTCATCCGGTTGATGTAGGCGCCCCCGGCTGCGTACGGCTTGGTGGCCATCAGACCACCGTCGGCGAACTGCGACATCCCGACCACGTTGGGTACCATCACCCAGTCGTAGCCATCAACGAACGCCCGGTGGAACCAGTCAGTGACCTCCGCAGGATCCCACCCGCGCTGCAACGCATAGTTCCCGAGCACCATCAGCCGCGGGATGTGGTGCACCCAGCCGCGGTCACGCACCCCAGCTAAGGCATCGGACAGGCAGGCCGCATCGACCGATTCCGCGTCAAGATCGGCGAACCAGCCCGGCAGGGGGTTCGTCGCCTGCAATTCGTTCAAAGTGCGATAGGACCGCGGGAAATGCCAGTACAGGTGCCAGACGAACTCGCGCCAACCGATGACCTGCCGGATGAACCCCTCCACCGACCCTAGCGGTGCGTGCCCGCTGCGGTAGGCGTCCTCTGCCCGGGCGATCACCTCGATCGGGTCGAGCAGGCCCAGGTTCAGCGGTGCGGACAACAACGAGTGCGCCATCCAAGGATCGGCGGACAACATCGCGTCCTCATGCGGCCCGAACCCGGGCAGCCGGTGGGTGATGAAGTCTTCCAAACCGGCCAGCGCCTCTCCACGTGTGCCGGCGAATCGCCGAGGACCGCCTGAACCGAGGAACGTGACGTGTCCCTCCCGCTCCCAGCGGTCGAGGTCGTAACGGACCTCCGCGTCTATCTCGTCCTCTGTCGGCCATGCGGGCTGAGGAACCCCGAGCGAGGCGGAGCGAGGCGGAGGTTCCCGGTTGTCAGCGTCGTAGTTCCACCTACCGCCGGCAGGTTCCTCGCCATCCATCAGAACCCCCAGCCGGCGGCGAGCATCGCGGTAGAAGTCCTCCATCAACAGCCTTCGCCGGCCCCGAGACCGCACCCACCGGTCGAAATCTTCCGCGGACGTGGCGAAACCACGCGTCGGCACCACCTCGATGTCACCGCGGCACTGGACGAACCGCAGAGCCGCGTGCGAGGTCGGGTGGCACACGCTCAGGGGCTCAACGATGGCGTCGAGTGCTTCGCCATAGCTGTCGGCACGCACATAGGTGCACTGCTCCCCCAGCTCGGCGGCCCGATGGCGCATCGCGGAGAGCACCAACTGCGCCTTCGCCCGGTGGAACCTGCGTCGGGCGAAGACCCCGCGTGCCTCCACCATGAGCACCGGCTGGTCCGGGACGTCCAGGAAATGCGGACCCAACTGATCACCGAACAGCCAGCGCCTAGTCACCTGCCCCAGTCAAGCGCACCCGCGCGCGCCTCGCTTGCTCTTCTCTATGCGCAGTTGAGCGAACACCCCGACACGGCGAGGACACGCGGGTCGGCCGCCAGGCTTGCGGTCATCCTGCGGTCACAACATGCAGAAAGCACGACCACCAAGATTGGTGATCATGCCTCTGAACTGCACTTGCATTGGTAGCGGGGGCAGGATTTGAACCTGCGACCTCTGGGTTATGAGCCCAGCGAGCTACCGAGCTGCTCCACCCCGCGCTGACCTTGCGGCTGGCACAGAGTACGTCAGGGGCGGGGTCGACTCCAAACCGCCCCAGACTCCGC
>JBBRSE010000116.1:0-8648 GCA_038245655.1 Mycobacteriales bacterium
CTTCATCTCGCGAAGCTGGCCGCTGAACTCGAGCGCGTCACCACCGAAAATGTCAGTATCCAAAGGCACACTGAAACCATCGAAGCCGCCTAAACGATCAACGGGCCGCTACCGAAGTTCCACGGAACTCGGGACATCCTCCCATTTGACGTCGGGTGCTGTTTACGTCGCTGACGTTCGCTTACGCGTCGTTTGGCTGGTCGCAAGCGTGGTCGCGCGGAGCCGGTGCACGATTCTCACGGTAACGACCGGGCGGTTACCTGGGTGGCGCTATGACTTTGGGGTAAGTGATGATTTGATCAAGAAGCACCGAGGAGCCCACCGGAGTTGGAGGAGCAGTGGCAGAACTCAAGAAGGGAAGCCGTATCACGGGGGCAGAGCGAGACAAGCTCTCGGGTGATCTACGCAAGAAGTACGAGTCGGGGCAAAGCATCCGGCTGCTGGCCGAGTCGTCAGGACGTTCCTACGGGTTCGTTCACCGCATCTTGTCCGAGTCGGGCGCGACCCTTCGTGGACGTGGCGGCGCGACGCGGGGCAGGAAGAAGGCTTGACGAGCGGGGCGGATCAGCTGCGGCTCTGGACCCCGGCTGGCATCGATCTCAACGAGGCGGGCCTTCGCGTGGAGCGCGAAGGGCCGGTCGTCACGGTGACGCTGGCGCGACCCGAGCGTCGTAATGCGCAACGCCCGGCCACCTGGTTGGCGTTGGACGCCATCGGCAGAGCGCTGCCCGGAGACATACGGGTCGTCGTCGTCACGGGCGATGGCCCCTCGTTCAGCGCCGGGATCGACCTGGCGGTGCTCGGTGAGATGGCGGCAGCCGGCGTTTCGGGGGTGCCGTCGGAAGACACCATTGCGGGCTATCAGGCCGGGTTCACCTGGCTTTCGCGGCCGGATGTGGTGTCGATTGCCGCCGTCGCCGGCCATGCCGTCGGTGCCGGCTTCCAGCTTGCTCTGGCCTGTGACCTGCGGGTGATGTCCGACGACGCCCAGTTCACGATGGCGGAGACGAGCCGTGGCCTGGTGCCTGACCTCACCGGCACCGAGGCGCTGGTCCACCTGATCGGCTATTCACGCGCGGTGGAGATCTGCCTGACCGGCCGCCGTGTTGGCGCCGCCGAGGCCAAGGAGCTGGGGCTGGCTAACGTCGTCGTGCCCCGCGACCAGCTCGAAGCGGCGACCGGCGATCTCGTGGCGGCTCTGCTGGCAGCGCCCCGCGAGTCCAGCATCGAGACGAAGGCCGTACTCCTGCGGGCCCGTCACACCGCGATCGACCCGGCCGGCCAACATGCCGCCGAGCGGGCGGCGCAGGTCCGGCTCATGAAGGGTCTTGTCGGCGCCGGCGACTAGACCTCCGGCACCGCTCACCCCGCCGACGGCGCATCATCGGTAGGCAGCCGGTCCCTTGATCAACGCTCCAATGATCATGGTTTGGCGCCGTTTTCCGGCCTCAACTCATGATCATTGGAGCGTTGATCTTGGTGGGAATGACGCGCGGAGGCGAATGATTACATCGTTGCAGGAGGTACGTGAGTGAGTGGTCATCCGCCGATTGCCGTGATGCGCAGCTTCCGTCGCGATCCGGAGGTCACGCAGCGGAAGCTGGCAAAGGGCACGGTGCGGCGCATTGCCCGGTTCGCGGCGCCGTATAAGAAGTGGCTCTTCACGTTCCTTGCGATCATCCTGGTCGACGCGGTGCTCGGGGTGCTCAACCCGCTGATCCTGAAGAAGATCATCGACTCCGGCGTCGCGCCCGGCAAGGCACACGGCGATCCCGGGCTGGTGCTGAAGCTGGCGATTCTGGTCGGCGTCATCGCTCTTGCCGATGCCGGGCTCACGCTCTGGCAGCGCTGGTACTCCGCGCGGATCGGCGAGGGCCTCATCTACGACATGCGCGTCAAGGTCTTCGACCACGTCCAGCGCATGCCGATCGCGTTCTTCACGCGCACCCAAACCGGAGCGCTCATCAGCCGGCTCAACAACGACGTGCTCGGCGCTCAGCAGGCCTTCACCGGCACCATGTCGTCGGTCGTCAGCAACTTCGTGAGTGTCGTCCTTGTCGTGACGGCGATGCTCACGCTCTCCTGGCAGATCACGGTCATCTCGCTGTTCATGCTTCCGGTCTTCGTGATCCCGGCCCGGCTGATGGGGCGCAAGCTGCAGACCATCACGCGGGAGGGCTACGCGCTCAACGCCGAGATGAACACGACCATGACCGAGCGCTTCAACGTCTCCGGCGCCTTGCTCGTCAAGCTCTTCGGCCGTCCTGAGGAGGAGACCGGGCAGTTCGGACGGCGCGCCGGCCGGGTGCGCGACATCGGCGTGCAGTCAGCCATGTATTCGGGCATCTTCTTCGTGGCGCTCAGCCTGGTCGCGGCGCTGGCCACCGCGATCACGTACGGCATCGGTGGCCGGCTCGCCGCGGAGCGCTCACTGCAGGTGGGGACGCTCGTCGCGCTGACCGCGTACCTCGGTCGCCTGTACGGCCCCCTGACAGCGCTGTCCAACGTGCGGGTCGACATCATGACGGCGCTGGTGTCGTTCGAGCGCGTCTTCGAGGTCCTGGACCTGCCGCCCGCCATCGTCGACAAGCCTGATGCGATCACGCTGAACGCTCGTGAGAACCCGACGATCGAGTTCCGCCACGTCGACTTCCGCTACCCGTCGGCCGAGGAGGTCTCGCTGGCTTCGCTGGAGTCGGTCGCCATCCTCGACTCCACCGTTCCGCAGCAGGTGCTCTTCGACGTGTCGTTCACCGCCCAGCCCGGTCAACTGGTCGCGCTCGTCGGCCCCTCTGGCGCGGGAAAGACGACCATCACCCAGCTGGTGACCCGGATGTACGACGTCCAGGCGGGCGAGATCCTCATCGGCGGCCATGACGTGCGCGACGTGACCCTCGAGTCGCTACGCGGGGGAGTCGGCGTCGTCACGCAGGACGCCCACATGTTCCACGACACCATCCGGGCCAACCTCGCCTATGCGGCGCCGGGCGCGACCGATGAGCAGCTCTGGGAAGCCATCGACGCCGCGCACATCGGCCCGCTTGTACGCTCGCTTCCCGATCAGCTCGAGACGGTCGTGGGTGACCGCGGCTACCGGCTGTCCGGCGGGGAGAAGCAGCGCCTCGCGATCGCGCGGCTGCTGCTGAAAGCCCCTGCCATCGTCGTGCTCGACGAGGCGACCGCCCACCTGGACTCGGAATCCGAGGCCGCCGTGCAGCGGGCGCTCGCCCGGGCGCTGACCGGTCGCACGTCGCTGGTGATCGCGCACCGCCTGTCGACGGTGCGCGATGCCGATCAGATCCTCGTCATCGACGAGGGCCGGGTACGCGAGTCCGGCCGTCACGATCGGCTGCTGGAGGCCGGCGGGCTGTATGCCGAGCTGTACCGCACGCAGTTCGCCGCGCAGGCGGACGGTGTGGACGCGCTGGACGGGGTCGACGACCCGGGGGCGGTTGACGGGGCGGTAGGGGCGGCCCGGTAGCCACCCGGCTCGCTACCCGTTGGGCTGGGGACGGATGGCCGGGTTACTCATGCAAGAGCCCTACCCCGGGGGCCGCGGGTCACCGAAATCAGCTGAGTCGGATGCCCGCGGGACTGGTATCACCGGCGTCGGCGTCGAGTTCTTGCGATGGGCCTTTGACCGCCGAGACGTGCTGCCGGTGCAGGTTGAGTCGCTCGCGCCATCGCCGCTGGGGGGCTGCCCAGAGCCCGTGGATGGCGGCGCTGGCGGCGACCGTCAGCGGTAGCGCCACGAAAGGCAGGACACCGCTACCGACCCTGGCGCGCTCGAGCATGACGATGATTGGGTAGTGCACGAGATAGAACTCGTACGAGCGCTGCCCCAGCCAGACAACCCAGCGCGCCTCGAGCAGCCGGCTCAATATCGGGGTGGGGCAGTTCAACCGCTCCAGGAGGAGCCCCGCCGTGCCGGCGCTCACCAGCAGGTATCCGCCGTAGATCTGGGCGCCCGATTCCGAGTGACCCGTGACGAGCAGGATCGGCATGCCGACCACGACGAACAGCACCGCAGCGGCCTGGATCTGCGTCACGAATCTCGCGCCGAAAGCAGGATTCTGGAATCGAAGTAGCGCCACAGCGCAGCCGAGGAGCAGCCCCACGCTGTGGGTGTCCGGCATGGCGCCCAGCCGGTAGAGCGAAGCACCGTTCAGGTACAGCGCGAGCGTGTATACGGACAGGGCACCGGCGAGGACGATGAGCCACCGTCCGAGATGCAGCGCGCTGATCCGGCGCCGCAGGGCTACCGTCAGGATGAGCGGCCAGGTCAGGTAGAACTGTTCCTCCAGAGAGAGCGACCACAGGTGACCCAGCAACGGCATCTTGGCCGGGTTGAGGTCGCGGAAATTGGCGAAGTAGCCCAAACCGGACAGCGCGCTCATCCACAGGTTGTGAACGCCGTTCGGCCCGGCTCGCCACCATCCGATGGCGACGACGAGTGCCAGGACCGTGATCAGGGCAGGAAGCAGTCGAATGGCCCGCCGGCCCCAGAAGTCGCCGAGTCGGATCTGCCTGGCGTGCCGGAACTCCTGCAGCAGCAGACTCGTGATCAAGTAACCGGAGAGGACGAAGAAGACGTCGACCCCTGCCCAACCGCCCGGAAAGTACTTGGTCGCGTGATAAGCGAAGACTGCAAGTACCGCATAGCCGCGCATGCCGTCAAGACCGAGGAGTCGTCCCCCGCCTTGCCTTTGCGAACCCACCCGATTTACCCCCCGTATCTCGGTATCACTGAGTCTCACCAACGTTGCATGTGAGTAGGGTTGGGGTAGGCCATTTGGCCAAATTTCCGCATGTAGGAAGCCTCTCCTCTTCCTAAAGAACGCTTCAAAACCCTCCGGCGTGCCGACTTTCACCCGGAATCCACCAAAGGAGTGACCTTGCCGGACGCATCACCTGAGTCGACCGATGCCGAACCGCTCTTCCGGATCGGAGAGGCCGCGGAACTCACCAGGCTCTCGGTACGCACCCTTCGCCACTGGGACCAGGTCGGGCTGGTTGTCCCGCACGGTCGCAGCGACGGCGGTTACCGGCTCTACACGCCGACCGACGTGGAGCGGCTGCGCATCGTCCGTTTCATGAAGCCGCTGGATCTCAGCGTCGAGGAGATGCGCGGCCTTCTTGACAATCGGGAGGCGCTGCTGCAAGCCGGTGATGGCCAGGCGGGGGAGCGGGACCAGGCAGCGCAGCGGCTGCGTCCCCTGCTCGAGCGCGCGGACTACCGGGCGAGGCGGCTCACCGAGCAGCTCCAGGAGGTGATGGCTTTTTCCGCGCGGCTGACCCTCGAACTCGACAGTGGAGTGCCCGCGCTATCGCAACGGCTGCCGGTCGCGCCCGTCATTGACTGACGGTGGCCCCGCTCACCGGCAGGGTGAGGTCGGTGACGATCGCGCGGTGATCACTGCCGACCGGGCCGAGCACGCGGAAGCTGCGCACGCCCATCCCTCCCGAGATGAGAACGTGGTCGAGGGACAGGAACGGGGGTACCACGTGTCCGTTGGGCCAGGTCGCTAGGTAGCCATGCCCCTGCCCCGCGTCGGCGATATGCCTGGGGCCACCGAGTATCTGGGCGAACGAGCCGTCCCATCTGGAGGCGTTGAAGTCGCCCGCGGCGATGACCGGGTGGGTCTCGCCGCTCAGGTAGTCGCGCAGCTGCTTGAGCTGCGCTCGCCAGGATGCCCGGTCCTTCGGGCCGCGGGGAGCGATGGTGTGCACCTGGTAGACGCGTAGCGGGCCGCTCGGCGTGTTCACGGTCAGCCGCACCATGTCGAGACCGGCGACGGACCAGGTGGTGGCGTCGGCGATCGGCCAGCGGCTCCACACGCCCTCGCCGAAGGCGTTGCGCTCCGGCTGCATCCACCGGTACTGGTACTGGCTCAGGTCGAGCCGGCGCAGGGTGAGCGGGGACAGTTCCGACAGCACGATGACGTCCGGGTTCTGCGAGCGGACCTGGCGGGTGACCCCGGCACCGGTATCGGCGGTGTATTCGACGTTGAGGGCGAGCACTCGTAAGCCAGGCGCCCCCGGCGCGCCAGGTCCAACGGTCCCCGTCCATGCCGGCCACCAGGCCGAGACAATCACCACCAAAACCAGGGTGGCGGCGGTGGCGAGTTTCAGCTCGCGCAGGTACGCCGCTCCCGCGCACACGAGTAACCCCGACAGCACGATCACCGGCCACGCCGTCGATATGGCGATCAACACGGTCACGTAGGCGTCGAGCCCGAGCAGACGGAGCACTTCGATGAGCAGGAGAGCGCCGGCCAGGAGCCAGGAAAAGAGGGTGATGACGGTACTGACGCGCGCGCGCAGCGATTTTGTGGTCCAGGTCTCGCGGAGCGACGGCCCGGCGACGGGAGCACCACGCAGTGACACCGGCCCTCGCCTTCCTCGTGGTCGTCCGGTCTGCCTGGTCCGTACGCCCGTGGCTTCGCAGTGCCCTGGTTCGAAGCGTACTGACAACCAGATTGAGCGGGCTGGCGAATTCGGGTGCGAAAGGTGCAACGTGCCTGCTGGTCGGGTGGTTCCTGCGGGTGGCGGCTGTCGCTTACGGCATTTGGCTCAATGGCCACACCCGTTCGAGTGAACCTGCCTGCCGGGACGCACCAGACCGGCGACGGACCGGGTTATGGGGACAGAGTTGGTTCACCGTCCGCTCACGTTGTAGGGAGGGAGCCTTGCACGATGGGGTCGCTGACAGTGAGGTCGGCAATCACACACCATCTTGCTGCTTCCGGAACTCCCTCGTTACGTAGCGTGAGAGCCGCGGTCGCCGAGGGCAACGAAATCACTACCCCGACAAGGGAACTTTGCGCCGGAAGCGTCTCGTTGGTCTCGATCCCGGCGGTGACAGCACTGAACGAAATGGTAGAGGTCGTGGTTTCGCAAGTTGGAAGCGGTCCGCAGCTCCACGTTGGAGGCCGAGTTCTGGTTTCTCGCGTGTCACTGGCGGGTAAACCTCTTCATTTTGCTGCGCCGAACACCCCTAGCCTCGTATCGTTACACAGAGCAATCGTGGCCGAGCGGGCCACGGCAGTTGTTAGGTGGGTAGTGGCATCGATGCGCTGGCTGACTTGGTCGCCTGGGTCAGCGCGGAGCCAATGGCGAAACCGGACCCTGGCGTTGACACTTCAAATGTGGGGGTCCGGTGTTCAGCCAGTCAAATGATTTCGTGTGGTTGCCACGGGTCTCCGTGGTCGTGCCCACCTACAACGAGGCGCGCAACCTGCCCTTCGTCTTCGCCCTGATGCCTGAGGTGTTCGAGGTGATCGTCGTCGACGGACGGTCCACCGATGACACGGTCGCGGTGGCGAAGCGGTTGCGTCCGGGCGTGCGGGTGGTGTCCCAGACCCGTAAGGGCAAGGGCAACGCTTTGGCTTGCGGGTTTGCTGCCGCAGAAGGCGACATCATCGTGATGCTCGACGCCGACGGCTCTGCCGACCCGCGCGAGATCCCCCGGTTTGTCCGGGCTCTGATGGAAGGCGCCGACTTCGCCAAGGGCACGCGCTTCAGGACCGGAGGTGGCTCGGGAGACATCACCCGCATCCGCCGGTATGGCAACAAGGCGCTGAACGGCCTCGTCAACGTCGTGTACGGCACCAACTACAGCGACCTTTGCTACGGCTATAACGCCTTCTGGGCGCACTGCCTGCCGGTCTTCAACCTGCGCTCCGGCCACATCGGCGGCGAGATGGTCTGGGGCGACGGCTTCGAGGTCGAGACCTTGATCAACGTGCGGGCGGCACAGGCTCGCCTCCGGGTGGTCGAGGTGCCCTCCTACGAGGCGGTTCGCATCCACGGCGAGAGCAACCTGCGTGCCGTCAGCGACGGCTTCCGGGTGCTGCGTACGATCGCGGTCGAGCGTCGCAACGGCCGCGCCACCCCGACCCACAACAGCATGCTGAACCTGGCACCTACCGCGGTCCCCAACCCGCAGGAGACCAGCCCCAGCGTGCCGATGACGATCAACCTCATCACCGCCGAAGAGGTAAGCATCGAGCGGGCCAGCTGAACCAACTCGTCAGCGCTCCGCTCTCAGCGGGACGTGCGCGGCTGTGTCTGCGGCGGTATCAGTTCTCGACCGTGGGAGCTGTACCCGGGGTTCCGGGCTGCGGGCTGATTATCTGATGGTTCGGCGAATGTCGCCTGACCTGCGCAAAAGCCTCGCGCCAGCGATGAGGTGTGCGGAACTGTTCGCACGCACAATCATTCCGGAATGCACAATCACTGCCCCGACGGTAGTGCTCGTGTGAGGCCTTCGGGTGTCCACACATGCAAAGTGCGTTAGCGGCACTGTTGATGGTCCAACGCATCGGGACCTCCGCGGGACGCACAATTCGTGGGTCCCATACTGCGCCTACATCCTGCACGTGCGACATCGTGCGCTCCTTTTGCCAACATTGCGCAATTGATGCGTGGGCATCGGCGCTGACCGCCGCAGCCAGCACAAGCCCGCTCGACCTATCGCTCTCCCAGTCGATCACCCGCGGGTCCAGGGATGATCTCAGGTCGCTGGACTAGATCGTAGTCGCCCCCAAGCCAAATCATGCAGCGGGCTTGCCCTGTGTCCTTCGACGCCGGTTCGCTGCCGGCGATCGCGCCCGGGGTCGATCGACCTATGCCCGCTGCTGCCCAGC
>JBBRSE010000117.1:0-8539 GCA_038245655.1 Mycobacteriales bacterium
CGACGAGACTCACGAAAACTGCCCGCGAAACGCTCCCCGTGCCTCACGTAGGAATGCCCGCGAAACGGTGAGCGTGTTCGGGTATGAGGAGTGAGTTGTCGATGTCGTCTCGTGCCGAGGTCACCACCAAGTACGCCAAGGCGTATGGGCGGGCTTCGAAGAAGGACAAGGGCCGGGTCCTGGACCAGGTCGTTGAGGTGACGGGCTGGTCGCGTGACAATGCCCGGCGTCGTCTTGTCGAAGCCGCGAACCGGCCGCCGGGGGCGGGACGAGTGGTCGCCAAGGTGCCGCGCAAGCAGCGGGCACCGAAGTATTCCTACGAGGCGTTGAAAGTGCTGCAGCAGGTGTGGGCGGCATCGGGCGGGCAGTGCGGGAAGTACCTCGCCGAGTCGATGCAGCTCCAGCTGGCCGGGCTCGAACGCCATGGTGAGCTCATCGACGGCGCCGACCGGTACAGCAACCAAGTGCGTGAGGAGTTGCTGGCGATGTCGGCAGCCTCGATCGACAGGTACCTGAAGCCAGCGAAGGCCACTGACCAGATCCGGGGTGTCTCCACGACGAAGCCCTCGCCGCTGTTGCGCTCGTCGATCAAGATCCGCAAGGCCGGTGACGAGGTCGAGGTCGAGCCGGGGTTCTTCGAGGGTGACACCGTGGCGCACTGCGGGCCGACGTTGAAGGGCGAGTTCGCGCGCACCCTGAACCTCACTGACGTCCATACCGGGTGGGTCTTCACCCGCAGCGTCCGCAACAACGCCCACGTCCACATCCTCGGTGCGCTCCGGGCCGGGGTGGAGCAGGTGCCGTTCGCGGTGACCGGGTTGGACTTCGACAACGGCAGCGAGTTCCTCAACCACGCGGTGATCAAGTGGGCGGCCGACCTGGAGATCTTCTTCACCCGCTCGCGGCCCTACAAGAAGAACGACCAGGCCACCATCGAGTCGAAGAACAACCACCTGGTCCGCAAGTACGGCTTCTACTACCGCTACGACACTGACGAGGAACGCGTGGTGTTGAACCGGCTCTGGGCCCTGGTCAACGACCGGCTCAACTACCTCACCCCGACCAAGAAGCCCACCGGGTACGGAAGTGACCGCAACGGCCGCCGCACCCGGATCTACGACAAGCCCCAGACCCCGTTGGACCGCCTCCTGGCCGCCGAGGTCCTCGCGCCCGCCCAGGCCGCTGAGCTGCTGGCCTACCGCGACGAGCTGAACCCCGCACAGATCGGCCGCGGGATCGCCGACCTCCAGGCAGTGCTGCTCAAACTGGCCAAGGACAAGACCGAACAGCTCTACCTCTCCACCTTCCCCAGCGCCCTACCCGATGTCCGCAAAGGCATCCGCCTCGCAGCCAAGAAGACGGCTATCTGACCCACCAGCTTCGCGGGCACTTCTATCTGAGGCACGGCCAACGTTTCGCGGGCATATTGACTTGAGGCACTACGAGTGCCAACTCTCGGCACGTGACTTGGTTTTGACACCACGCTGTAACGGCGCTCTCACTTCGGGGCACCGACCTAGCCCTGCCCCAGAGCGTCCACTGGGAGAGCGGACGAGGTTGTGGTAGCCGCGACGGCGATATCACGCCTGTCCGGCGGATGTGTCGCCGGGGACCGGGACACACACGATGACGGATGCAGGGCGAATCTTGATGCGCAGCTTCTTGGCGGCCTTGCGGACGCCGCCGTCCAGCTCGTAGGCGATCGGCTGGTCGAACTTGACCTTGAAGCCCGTGCCTCGCGACGTCACGACGAAAGGCGAGTTCTCCGCGCGGCCGAGCACGATCCGCCCGAGGGTCCGGGCCCACTGGGTTCTGCTCTTCGCGGTGACCACACCAATCTCGAGCAGCCCGTCGTCCGGTCGTGACCCGTCGAAGACCTCGATGCCGGCCAGGACGTCCTTCACGTTGCCCACCAGGACGCAGGTGATGACACCCTTGTAGAAGCGGCGACCCTCCACCTCGACGGTCGCCTTCACGGGGCTGGCGCTGAGGTTCTTCGCCCCGGTGTACAAGTAGGCCGCCCGGCCGATGCGGTCCTTCAACCCGGCGTCGGCGTCCCGGATCATCAGCGCGTCCAGGCCCGCACCCGCCATCACCGCGAAGTGCTCCCCGTTGACAGTGCCCGTGTCAATGGGACGCCGGTCGCCGTGCAAACCAATCTGGACCGCTTGTGCGATGTCCTGTGGGATACCGAGGTTGCCAGCCAGCAGGTTCGCGGTGCCAGCCGGGAGGATGGCCAGGATGGCACCGGTGCCGGCCAGGGCGTCGATACACCGCTGAACAGTACCGTCGCCGCCCCACACGAACAGCAGGTCGGCGCCGTCCTCCCGTGCCTGAAGCGCGCACTGGGGCGCCTGGCGACTCTTGGCCACCTCATACCAGAGGGGTTGCGGGAAGCCGGCGTCGTCCAGGACCCGGCGCAGTTCACCGAGACCTCCGCCGAAGGTCTTGCCCGAGTGGGCGATCACGGCCACGGTGGTCACGGGGTTCCTCTCAGGCAGACGGATGGGATACCTCCCAGACGTGGCGGGCAGCGGTGACGCGACAACGGCAACGCTACGTGAGCCGGCAGGAAACCGGAACCGGACCGCTGCAGGCAGCCGAGCGCATCCGGATATATGTCGTCACGGTCACAGACTTCGCCGCCGGCTTGGTGAGTTGACACAGACTGACTACCGGGTTCGGCATCGCCTCCTAGCCGTCACGACTACGCCGGCAGCACCTTTGTACCCACGGTTTCGCGGGAGCGTATTTCTTATTCGTCGCTCTCGGTGCTGCCCGACCACCAGTCGATGACGTGGCTGAGGTGCAGGATGACGAGATCCTCCAGTTGAGTCCGGTCGCCTTTCTCGAGCAAATCCAGCATGGCGTGGTGTTCGTGCGCGGAGAGCGAGAGCTTGGCACTGCGAGCCATTCTCGCCAGGTTGACCATGCGGGTTTGCTGGCGCAGCTCACGGACGAGACCGACCAGTCGTTCATTTCCGTTGAGTGCGAGCAAACCGAGATGAAAGTCCCGGTCACGCTCGATGAACCCGGTGAGGTTGGCGTTGTCCGCGTGAACGGTGATCTCGTCTGCCAGTGCGCGCCACTTCGGCATGGTCTCTGTCGGGAAGCCGTCGGCGAGTTTCCGCATCGCTGAGAGTTCGAGCAGCTGGCGTATCTCGATGATCTCCCGGAGGTCCTTTTCGCTGACTTCGGTAACCCGGAAGCCCTTGTTTCGGACCGATGTCACGAACCCCCGTTGTTCGAGATCCAGCATCGCTTCACGGACCGGCGTCGCCGAGACCGAGAACTGTGCCGCGAGTGTCGGCACCGAGACAAGAGTTCCTGGCGACAGCTCGCCGGAGATGATCGCGGTGGACAGCGCCTCACCGATCTTTTCGCGCAGGCTCGCCACGGGTTCTACTCTCTGAATGGCCGAGACAGCCATGGTGCTCTCACTCTCGTCTTGGCGGCGCCGGTCCGCTCACCACGGCCCTCGACGTCCGCGCCGCATTTCAACACCCTGGTATGTGGCATATTATAGTATGCGACAGGCTAGGCGGAGGTTGACTTTTTCCAATCGTGGCCTCGTCGTTTACCCGAGGAAGACGTGAGCCAGCCCATTTCCATTGACGTTGCCTGGCTGGCCGCAGATGAGCCCGGGGCCAGGATCCCGGACCAGGACCCTGATCTGGGCGAAGGGTCCATCTGCAGCATCACTTGAGGGAAGTGTGAGCATGAAGATCGACGCCGTCGACTGTTTCGGTTACGACCTGCACTACGTGCACGGTGAGTACGTCATGTCGGGGAACCGCGCTGCCACCTCTGAGATCGGCACATTGGTGCGTGTGCGCACCGATGACGGGTTGGTGGGCTGGGGTGAGATCACCCCGCTCGGCGACCGCTACCTGCCGACGCACTGGGCGGAGGTACGCGCCGCACTGAGTACCCTGGCGCCTGCTCTGATCGGTCAGGACCCAACCAACGTCAGCGGCATCCGGCGCGTTCTCGATGGTGTCCTGTTGGGTGGCGGCTACGCCAAGGCTGCCATCGACGTCGCCTGCTGGGACCTGCTTGGCCAGGCTGCGGGGCTGCCGATCTCGGCACTGCTCGGCGGCGTCTTGCAAGAGGACTTCCCGCTGTATGAAGCGGTTCCGCTGGCGGCCCCGGAGGTGATGGCCGAGTTCGTGGTGCGGCGCGAGGTAGCAGGCATCAAGCGGTTCCAGCTGAAGGTGGGCAACGACCCGTTCGACGACGCCCTCCGCACCAAAACCGTCGTCGACGCGGCAGCATCAGACACGCTCGTGGTTGCGGACGCTAACGGTGGCTGGAACCTGCGAGCAGCACAGATTGCACTGCGGGAGATGGCCGACCTGCCCATCCTCGTCGAGCAGCCTTGCCGCGACACCGACGACTGCATCTTCGCCACCCGTCACTCGTCGCTTCCACTGGTGCTCGACGAGTCGATCTTGACTTCCAAGGACGTGTTCCGCGCGAAGTACGACGCCGGTGCCGTTTCTATCAACATCAAGATCAGCCGAGTGGGTGGCCTGACCCAGGCCGCGCGGATGAGGGATCTGATGCAGGACCTCGACATGATGATCTCGATGGAGGACAGCTGGGGGGGTGATGTGGTTACCGCCGCGGTGAGCCACCTGGCAGCGAGCACCCGCCCCGAGAACTTCCAGAACGCATCATTCATGAACGACTGGACCGATGGCCACGTCGCTGGCTACGAGCCGCGATCAACGAACGGCCGCGGGTCCGCGCCGACCCGACCCGGGCTGGGCATCACGGTCGAGACCGCGGGGCTCGAGACCATCTTCACCGTCCGTTGACCGCGCTGCGACAGCCCGGAACCATGGCCTTCTGGTGCTCTACCGGAAGTAGTATGTAACATAGTATTGGCGGCAGACAAGGAGATCGGAGTCGGAACGTGACCAACGACGTGGTCGACGTGGTCATTGTCGGGGCTGGAATCATCGGTGCGGCCTGCGCCCGCGCGCTGGCTTCGGCAGGTCTCGGCGTGACGGTTGTCGATCGGGGCACGACAGCTGGCGGCGCTTCCTCCGCTTGTGAGGGAAACCTGCTGGTTTCCGATAAGGCGCCGGGCCCGGAGCTGGTGCTCGCTCAGTATGCCGCGACGCTCTGGCGGGCCGTCGTCATCGACCTGGGCAGGCAGCTCGGCGACGGGTTTCCCTCGATCGAGTTCGATCCCAAGGGCGGCGTCGTGGTCGCGACGACGACGGCGGGGGCCGGTCCCCTGCTTGACTTCGCGGCGAGGCAGCGCGGCGCGGGAGTTGATGCGCGCGTCATCGACGCCGGGGAAGCCTGCAGGCTGGAACCCGATCTCACGCCTCGTATCGAAGCGGCCGTGCACTACCCGGAAGACGCACAGGTACAACCGGCCATCGCCGCGGAGGCGCTGATGGCGTCGGCGCGGATGCACGGCGCACGGCTGCTTGAGAACACGCCCGTGCTCGGCCCGCTCGTTGACTCCTCCGGTTCTCTGATTGGCGTCAGCACGGTGGCGGGGGGGCTGCGCGCCAAGCGGGTGCTCGTCGCCGCAGGTCCCTGGTCTGGGGAAGTCGCAGGGCTGCTCGGGGCTCGTCTTCCCGTGCGCCCGCGGCGCGGGGAGCTGCTGGTCACCACCCGGATGCGGCACCGCATCTTCCACAAGGTCTACGACGCCGACTATGTGGGCGCGGTGGGTTCGGACGACGGCTCGCTGCAGACCTCAAGCGTGGTCGAGTCGACGCGGTCCGGCACTGTGCTGATCGGATCGTCCCGCCAGCAGGTGGGCTTCGACGCACGGCTCCGGGTCGACGTACTGAGCCAGATCGCGGCCAAGGCGATTCGCTTGTTTCCTTTTCTCACTGACGTGGCCGTGATGCGCAGCTACGGTGGGTTCCGGCCATTCACGCCCGATCATCTGCCGGTGATCGGGGAAGACCCGCGGGTACCGGGGCTCTGGCACGCGACCGGGCATGAGGGGGCTGGCATCGGCCTCAGCCTGGCCACCGCCGAGCTCATCCGCGACCTGATGCGGGGACATCCCACGCGCGTAGACGCTGCGCCGTACTCGGCGGCTCGGGCCTCGCTCGCGCCCTTCCTCGAAGCGGTGGTTTGAGCGTGCCAGCACGACTGCTGCGGTTCGGTGACGATCCGATCCAACCTGCACCGCCCAGTCCCGTCACCATCACTGTCGACGGCGTTTCGGCCAGCGGTGTGGCCGGGCAGAGCCTGGCCGGGGTCATTCTCGCCGGCGGCGAGCTTGGTTTCCGCCGAACTTCGGCCCGGGGGCGTCTGCGCGGTGTCTTCTGCGGGATTGGCGTCTGTTTCGACTGCCTGGTTGAGGTAAATGGCCACCGGGATGTGCGCGCGTGCCAGCGCCGTGCGGCTGACGGCGATGTCGTGACCAGCCAGCACGACCGGCTGCCGAGCGGTGATGCCACGTGAGTGGGAAGCTCGTAAATGAAGTGCTCGTGATCGGCGCCGGACCCGCTGGTCTCGCCGCTGCCCGCGCGGCACGCGAGCGGGGTACATCCGTCATTCTCCTGGACTCCTCCGACCAACTCGGCGGCCAGTTCTGGCGGCACCTCCCCGAGACGCGCCCGGCCGGACGCGAAGAAATCCTGCACCACGGGTGGAGCACCTTCCGGGACCTCAGCGATGCCCTGGAGTCGGACAGCGGATGTCGAATCATCCGCTCCGCTCAGGTCTGGGCCATCGAGACCTCTCCGGAGGGCCCGGGCACCGTGCACGTCGTCGTGGGCGAGTCCGACGGTGTCGACCGCGGCCGCCTTGCCTTCTCCCCCGACACCATCGTGCTCGCCACTGGCGCCCACGACCGCACGCTGCCGTTCCCCGGCTGGGACCTGCCAGGAGTCTTCACCGGCGGTGCAGCGCAGGCCCTTGCCAAGGGGGAGCGCCTCGCCGTCGGCCGCCGGGTCGTCGTAGCGGGGGCGGGGCCGTTCCTGCTCCCGGTCGCCGCCTCGCTGGCTGCCACCGACGCCCGCGTGCTCGGAGTGTACGAGGCAAACCGGCTGCCGGCGCTGCTCCGCGGCTGGCTGCCGAAGCCGTGGCAGCTTCTGGGCGCTGCAGGCAAGGCCGCCGAATTGGCCGGATATGGGGCAGGTCACCTTAAGAACCGGATCCCCTACCGGCTCGGCTGTGCGGTCGTCGCCGCGCATGGGACCGATCGGGTCGAATCGGTGACCATCGCCTCGGTCACTGCCGACTGGATGCCCATTGCGGGAACAGAGCGCCGCATCACAGCCGACGCGGTCTGCGTCAGCCATGGCTTCACCCCACGCCTCGAACTGGCGATCGCCGCAGGCTGCGCGCTGACGTCGGAGCGCTTCGTGCTCGTCGGGGATACACAAGAGACCAGTGTCCCTGGGGTGTACGCGGCTGGCGAGATCACCGGCATCGGTGGGGCCGACCTAGCGTTGGCGGAGGGCGTCATCGCTGGCCATCTCGCGGCAGGGGGAGCCGTGGCCGACGTCGGGCTACGCAGCGCTGTGCGACGGCGCCGCACCTTCCGCGGGTTCGCGGCGCGGATCGAGGCGGCACATGCCATCCGACTGGGCTGGCCGGAAATGCTGACGCCGGACACGATCGTGTGTCGCTGCGAGGAGGTTACCTACGGGGACCTGTGCGGCACGGCCGCGAGCACTCGCTCGAAGTCGTTGCGGGCGCTCAAGCTCAGCACGCGGGCGGGCTTGGGCATCTGCCAAGGCCGTATCTGTGGGCGCTCAGTCGAGGAACTGCTCGCCGCCCGGGTGGGTGACGGCGGTCTCAGCGACGCGGTGACCACCGATCGGAGGCCGATCGCAGCGCCCATCCGTCTTGGCGAGCTCGCCGTAGGTCACCACAATCTCCCGTCCGATCCAGACTCCATGAAAGGAAGAAAGTGACCAAGCAGGAATTCGACCTTGGCGGCGTCATCGTAGCCACAACTCTCGCGTTCAAGGAGGACCCGTCAGCGCCGGCCGGCCTCGCCGTGGACTACGACAGGTTTGCCGAGCACTGCGAGTGGCTGATCAGCAATGGCTGTCGCGGAGTCGGCCCCAACGGCTCGCTCGGCGAGTACTCGTCGCTGACGGACGACGAGCGCCGCAAGGTGGTCCAGGTCGCTGTCGAGGCTGTGGGTGGGCGCGGGCTGGTGATCGCTGGCGCGCACGGCGTCGGCTGGCACCAGGCGAAGCAGTGGGCCCAGTACGCGAAGGAGGATGGAGCTGACGGGATCCTGCTGCTACCGCCGATCGTGTACCGCGCCAACGAGTCGGAGGTGATCGAACACTACCGACGCGTGGCCGAGGTCGGTCTGCCGATCATGGCGTACAACAATCCCTTCGACACCAAGGTCGACCTGACACCTCAGATCATCGCAAAGCTGGCCGAGATCCCCGAGGTCGTCGCGGTCAAGGAGTTCTCCGGCGACATCCGTCGCGTGCTTGAGATCAAGGAACTGTGCGACATCGACGTCATTGCCGGCGCAGATGACCTCCTGTTCGAAGCCCTGGTTGCGGGAGCCGATGGTTGGTTCGCGGGA
>JBBRSE010000118.1:0-8533 GCA_038245655.1 Mycobacteriales bacterium
CCTGACGTACTCATCCGGATCCTTGTCGCTGGTGTCCAGGTTCGGCGCGGCAGGCGCCGACTTGGCCATCTCGAACAGGATCCCGAGCGCGTGCCGCTGATCCAGCGGTGCGTGGCGCCGGAAGTCGGCGAGACCCTCGTCTTCTTCCTCGCCCATGTGTTCGGTGTTGGCGCTGCGGGCCGTGCCGACCGCGTCCCACCACTGCGGCGTGCCGACGTCATGTTTGGCGGATTCGGCGATGGCCTCGCGGATGTCGTTGTGGTCGCCGATCGCGTCTTCGGTCTCTTCGCCGTCAGGATCGCCCCGGCGTAACAACTCGGGATAGAAGACGGCCTCTTCCGCGGCGGCGTGAGTCTCGAGGAACTGGGCGAGCTCACCCCAGAGCAGGCCGAGCCCGATCTTGTCGGAGGCGTCGACGCCATCGAGGCGGGCAAACGCCTGCCGCTGGCGGTGATGGTCGTCGAGGATCAGGTCGGTGATGTCCACCTGATCAGCCTGCCCCATCTGCCGAAAGAAACGCGCCGAGGATCCGGTCGGCCGCCAGCGATGGCGGCAAGGAGCCGTTGCGGACGGCTTTTTCGATCTCCGGAACGAGATGGCGAACGTCGGCGTTGGCCCGCATCCGGTCCTGCAGCCGGTCTCGGACGGTGTCCCACGTCCAGACCACCTGCTGCTCGCCCCGCCGCCGTTCCAGCTCCCCGCCTTCGCGGAGCATCTGCTGGTGCTTCTCGACAGCGGTCCAGAGCTCGGCAAGCCCCGCCCCCGTCTGCGCGGAACAGGTGAGCACGGGGGCCGTCCACGCGCCTTCGGTGTGTCCTATTAACCGCAGCGCCCCGGCCAGCTCGCGGGCTGCGCGCTTGCACTCCAGCTCGTGAGGCCCATCTGCCTTGTTAACGGCCACGACGTCGGCGAGCTCCAACACGCCTTTCTTGATGCCCTGCAGCTGATCTCCGGCACGCGCCAGGGCGAGCAGCACGAAAGTGTCGGTCATCTCGGCGACGAGCGTCTCGGATTGCCCGACGCCCACCGTCTCGACGATCACGACGTCGTAGCCGGCGGCCTCCATCACGAGGATGGATTCGCGGGTTGCGCGGGCTACCCCGCCGAGCTGGCCCGAGGTGGGAGAGGGCCGGATGAACGCGTTGTCATCGCCGGCCAGCTCCGGCATCCGGGTTTTATCGCCCAGAATGCTGCCGCCCGTCCGGGTCGACGACGGGTCCACCGCGAGCACCGCGACCCGGTGACCGGCTGCCGTCAGCCTGCCGCCGAGCGCGTTGATCAGCGTCGACTTGCCGGCTCCCGGGACCCCGGTGATGCCGACGCGGCGGGCTTGCCCCGTTCGCGGCAGCAGGATCGTCAACAGCTCTTGCGCCTGCGCCCGATGATCGGCGCGCGTGGACTCGACCAGCGTGATGGCCCGCCCGATGGCCCCCCGCTGACCCTCGGCGACCCCGGCCGCCAACTGCTCGACGGTGCCTGCGGTCACTCCTGCTGACCCGCGTAGCCCCGTTGCTTCATCAGTGCGTCCAGCAGCTCGACGGCGGCCTCCGGAATCACCGTGCCGGGCGGGAAGATCGCGGCCGCGCCCGCTTGCCGGAGTGCCTCGAAATCGCCCGGCGGAATGACCCCGCCCACGACGATCATGATGTCGCCGCGCCCGAGTTCTTCGAGCTCGTGCTTGAGCGCGGGAACCAGCGTGAGGTGACCGGCGGCCAGCGAGTTGACGCCGACGATGTGGACATCGGCCTCGACCGCCTGGCGGGCTACCTCGGCCGGGGTTTGAAAGAGCGGGCCGACGTCGACATCGAAGCCGAGATCGGCGAAGGCGGACGCGATGACCTTCTGGCCGCGGTCGTGGCCGTCCTGGCCCATCTTGGCGACGAGGATGCGCGGGCGGCGCCCCTCGGCCTTCTCGAACTCGGCCGCGCCTGCCCGCATCTTCTCGATGGCCGACGACTCGCCGGCTTCTGCCCGGTAGATGCCGCTGATCGTACGGATCTGGCCGGTGTAACGGCCGTACACCTGCTCCAGCGCGAGCGAGATTTCCCCGACGGTGGCCTTGGCGCGGGCCGCGTCGATGGCAAGCGCCAGCAGGTTGTCCTCGGGACCGGGGCGCTCGACTCCGGCCGCCCGCGTCAGTTCGCCCAGCGCCGCCTGGCAGGCCATCTCGTCACGCTCGCCGCGCAACCGCTCCAGCTTCTCCAGCTGACCTTTGCGCACTGCCGCGTTATCGACCTTCAACACGTCGATCTCTTCGGGGGTGGCCAACTTGTACTTGTTGACGCCGATCAGCGGCTGGCGTCCCGAGTCGATCCGGGCTTGCGTACGCGCGGCCGCTTCCTCGATGCGCAGCTTCGGAATACCGGCCTCGATGGCCTTCGTCATGCCGCCCGCCGCCTCGACCTCCTGGATGTGTGCCCAGGCTTTCTTGGCGAGCTCGTAGGTGAGCCGCTCGACGTACGAACTGCCGCCCCAAGGGTCGACCGTTCGCGTCGTTCCGGACTCCTGCTGTAGCAGCAGTTGGGTGTTGCGGGCGATGCGCGCCGAGAAATCGGTGGGCAGCGCGAGGGCCTCGTCGAGGGCGTTGGTGTGTAGCGATTGCGTGTGGCCCTGCGTTGCCGCCATCGCCTCGAGGCAGGTGCGGACGACGTTGTTGTAGACGTCCTGCGCGGTGAGCGACCAGCCGGAGGTCTGCGAGTGCGTACGCAACGAGAGCGATTTCGGGTTCTTCGCCCCGAAACCAGCGGTCAGCTTGGCCCACAGCAGCCGGGCGGCGCGCAGCTTCGCGATCTCCATGAAGACGTTCATACCGATGCCCCAGAAGAAGCTCAGCCGCGGCGCGAACGCGTCGACGTCCAGCCCGGAATCCAGGCCCGCCCGGATGTACTCGACGCCGTCGGCGAGCGTGTAGGCGAGCTCCAGATCAGCCGTCGCTCCGGCCTCCTGGATGTGGTAGCCAGAGATCGAGATGGAGTTGAACTTCGGCATGCGCTGCGAGGTGTAGCGGAAGATGTCGCTGATGATCCGCATCGACGGGGTCGGTGGGTAGATGTACGTGTTGCGGACCATGAACTCTTTGAGGATGTCGTTCTGGATGGTCCCGGCGAGCTGCTCGGGTGCCACCCCCTGCTCCTCGGCGGTTACGATGTAGAGCGCCAGGATCGGCAGCACGGCGCCGTTCATGGTCATGGAGACGCTCATCTTGTCGAGCGGGATCCCGTCGAACAACTGGCGCATGTCATAGATCGAGTCGATGGCCACGCCGGCCATGCCGACGTCGCCGCTGACGCGAACGTGATCGCTGTCGTAGCCGCGGTGGGTCGCGAGGTCGAAGGCGACGGACAACCCCTTCTGGCCGGCGGCGAGATTGCGGCGGTAGAACGCGTTGGACAGCTCGGCGGTGGAGAAACCGGCGTATTGGCGGATGGTCCACGGCCGGGTCGTGTACATCGTCGGGTACGGCCCGCGCAGGTACGGCGGCAGCCCCGGCCAGGTGGCGAGAAAGTCCAGCCCGCGTGTGTCATCGGCGGTGTAGAGCGGCGCCACCTCGATGTCTTCCGGCGGCTGCCAGGCGAGCTCGGACGGATCCTTCCCGACGTTTTCGTGGACGGCGGCCGCCCAGCTCCTGTGGTCGCTGCCCGGCGGGTCGGCCGGTGTCTCATCGAGCGCAGTGCCGCGGAAGTCCGGCACCCAGGATCGTCCGGTCATTCCGCTACCCCCAGCTCGGTGAGCGTCTGCTCCGCAACCGCAACCGCGTCGCAGCCCCGGTAAAGGAACGTGTCGATCTTCGCGTCGGGGGCGGCCTTCGCCTGACCCGCCAGCAGGACGTGAGTGGCGCCGGCGCGGCGCAGCGACTCGGCAACGTCAGCCGCGGAGGTGGCGTACGCATCGTCGCTGCCGCACAGGCAGGCGACCGTCGTGGCGCGGCTGCGCAGGCCCTCGGCCAGCGCCTCGTCGGTCGAGCCGGCATTCCAGCTTTCGGGGACGGGCGACAGCAGCACCCCGTCAATGCCTGCCGGTCGCAGCAGATCACCGGCGAAACTCAGCCGGGCGGCGGCCGCGCGCGCCGGGCCCAGCGGCACGAGCAGGACCGTCGGCGGGTGGCGATGGACGGTCCGAAAGTGGTCGGCGCGCTCGCGCATCCCCTCATGGCGCTCAGACCAGCGGATGCGTGGCAGTCCGCCGGACGGTACCGGTGGGGCGTCCTTGCGCACCAGCGGCTTCTCGTCAAGCTGGGGGAACTCACTCACGCCCGTGATGGAGTCTTCGCGATGCGCGATCTTGCGATGGCGGTCGGCGCGGCTGGCCGCCACCCGTTGCGCGACGAAGCCGTCGGCCAGCGCCTCGATCAGCCCTCCGGCCTCCTCGATGACCTGGAACTCGGCCCATCCGGCCTGCGCCAGCGCGTCGGTGAGTGACTCGACGTACCAGGAGCCGCCGGCGGGATCGATGACCTCTGCGACATGCGACTCGTCGACGAGCAGCGCCTGGGTGTTACGCGCCACCCGGCGGCCGAGCTCGTCAGGGATCCCGATCGCGGAGTCGAACGGGAGCACGGTCACCGAGTCGGCGCCGCCCACCCCGGCCGCAAACGCTGCAACGGTCGTACGCAGCATGTTCACGTAGGGATCAAGGCGGGTCATCATCGGCCAGGAGGTCACCGCGTGTTGCAGCTGACCCTGCTGCGCCGCCGGTGCTCCGCAGGCTGATGCGATACGTGACCAGAGCCGGCGGGCGGCGCGCAGCTTGGCGATCGTGAGGAACTGGTCGTCGGTGGCGGCGTAGCGGAATTCCAGTTGCGCGCAAGCGGCGTCCGGCGTGAGCCCCGCCTCTTCCAGGCTCCGCAGATAGGCGACGCCGGCCGCGAGCGATGCGCCGAGCTCCTGCGCCTCCGTCGCTCCCGCGTCATGGAAGGCGAGCGCGTCGACGACGATGGTGCGCAGCGCAGCAGCGCTCGCGCCGTGTCGAGCAACATGATCGGCGACGAACCCGGCCGCCTCAGTCAGCGATGCGGGCGTGCCGGTGCGCGCCGCGTAGCCGAGCGGGTCGAGTCCGAGGTTGCCGGAGAGGCTGGCGACCGGCACGCCGCGGGATTCGGCGCTCTGCAGCAGCGCCTGAGCCGCGGCGATGGCGTCCGCGCCGGCATCGAGTACGACCGGGGCGAGATCGAGCAGCACCCCGGCCAACACGTCACCGAGCGACTTCACCGGGATTCCGCCTTCGCCGACGGCAATCCAGAGCGACGTCACGCCGTTCTCGAGGTCGAGCAGCACCTGCTCGCGCGCCTCATCCGGGTCGGGGTGGTTGAAGTACGCCCGCGCGTCCCACCCGCCGAGCGTTCCTTGCGCCAGCCGCCCGCGTACGAAAGGTGCTGCGCCGGGAAATCCGGGGTCGGGTGCGGTGAACTCGTCGGCGCCGTAAATGCCCGCGATCGGGATGGCGTCGACCGTGACCGTGAGCTGCTGCGCCGCGGCGTGCGGGCTGAGGCCCTTGGCGCCGGACTTGTCGAGGACCCCGGCGACCAGCTTTTCCCACTGCTCACGGGACGTCGGCGGGAACTGCGCGGCGAGTGACAACTCCTCGGGCGGCGGGGGAGGGGCGTCCAGGTCCACCGTCGCGGTGGGGGGTGCCGGCGCGTCGCTCATGCTCACCATCTTGCTACGGCCCGGCAGCGATCTGCGGCTGACCACGGTTGAGCACCCTTCTCAGGTGCTGCGGGCATGCTGGGCGGGTGGCACGTTTTCCCCGGCTGGCCGGGCTCATGGGTGGCCTGCTCGGGATCGCCGGCCTGCTGGCGATGGCATTTGCCGGCCCTGCGGCGGCTCATGCCGTACTCGAGAGCACGAGCCCGGTGTCCGGCACGACTCTTGCCGCTGCGCCCCGCTTCGTGGCGCTGACGTTCGACGAGCCCCCGCAGCAGCAGTTCTCGACCATCCACGTGACGGGGCCCGACGGGCAGCGCAAGGACAGCGGATCCCGCGTCTTCCGCGGGGCTGTCCTGACCGTCCAGCTGGTGGGATCCGCGCCGGCCGGTCGCTACGTCGTGGACTGGCGAGTGGTCTCCGACGACGGCCACCCGGTGTCGGGACAGTATTCGTTCAGTGTCAGCCGCACGACGCGGCTTGCGCCGCCTTCCACCGGTGCGGCGGTCACCCACGTGAGCGGCGGCCAGTCCAGCAGTAGCAGCAACGCCGGGCTGATAGCGGGGATCGTCGCCGCGGTCGTCTTGATCGTCGGAAACATCGCCTGGCTCACACTGCGCAGGCGCCGGTCCGCGGTGCACGAATGACGGATCCGCGCCACGATGGGGTCGTGTCGGTTACCGAGTCTCCCGAAACCGGGACTCCCGTCGCGGTGACCCCTCCGGGCTCTCATGCGACGTCCGGCGCGGCCTCGCGGGTGCTGCTTACGGCACTGGTGGCCGGCGTCATCGCCCTCATCGCAGCACTGACGTTCGGTCATGGCGTCGAACACGAGCCTCCGGGGGGCCTGCCGTGGGCCGGGGCCGGTACGGCGTGGACGCTGCCCGTCGCGCGCTTCCTTCACGACGCTGCCGCGATCGTCACAGTCGGATTCCTGCTGCTGGCCGTCGTACTCCTGCCGGATCGGCGCGGCGCGCTCGGACCGACCGCACGCTCGGCGCACCGCATCGCGCGTATTGCCGGTGGCTGCTGGCTGCTGGCCGTCATGGCAGAGGCCGTGCTCTCGCTCTCGCAGGAGGCCGGTGCGCCGGTCGGTGACGTGTTGCACGCGAGCCAGCTGCGCTTCTACGTCACGAGCGTCACCGAGGGAAAAACGTTCCTCGCCGTAGCGATCATTGCGCTGCTGATCCTGCTGACGCCCGCGCTGTCGTCAGCCAACTCCGTCGCGGTGCTGCTCGGGCTGGCGGTCGCGGGCCTCGTCCTGCCGCCCATGCTGACCGGCCACTCGGCAAGCGCCGGCGATCACGACGTTGCGATCAGCAGCCTCACGCTTCACGTGGTCGCGGCCGGCCTCTGGGTGGGTGGCCTCGCGGCCATCACGTGGCTCGCCTACCGCCGCTCGGCCACCTCCGGCAAGCCGCTGAAGGTGCTGGCTGCCGCCCTCCCGCGGTTCTCGGCCCTCGCGCTGATCTGCTTCCTGACGATCGCCGCCAGCGGGGTGGCCAACGCCTGGATCCGCATCGGCTCCGTAGCCGACGTGTTCACCACCCGCTACGGCCAGCTGGTGCTGGCAAAGGCAACGGCGCTGCTCGCCCTGGGCGTGCTCGGTTACCGTCACCGCCGGCGCACCCTGCCGGCCGCGGCGGCCGGAAACCGGCGGGCCTTCCTGCGACTGGCGGCGGGCGAGCTGGTCGTGATGGGCGTAGCCGTCGGCCTGGCGGTAGCCCTGTCACGCACAGCGCCACCGATCGCACGGTCGGCCGGGGGCGTCAGTGCGGCCAAGGCGGCGCTCGGCTACAACCTGCCCGCACCCATCACCGCCGGTCGGCTCGCTTTCGACTGGGCGCCGCAGATCTTTTTCCTGATCTTCCTGGTCTGGGGATCGATTTGGTACGCCCGCGCTGTCCATCGCCTGCACGCCCGCGGCGATTCCTGGCCGAAGCTCTACACCGCGGCTTGGTACGCCGGCCTCGTCGTCGTGCTCCTGACCACGCAAACAGGCGTCAACCGCTACGGCGCCATCATGTTCAGCGTCCACATGGCCCAGCACATGCTGCTGTCGATGGTCGCGCCGCCGCTACTGGCGCTCGGGGCGCCTATCACGCTCGCGCTGCGCTACCTGCCGTCCAAGGGCACCCAACCCGACTCCCGCGGTGCCCGGGCCTGGCTGCTCGCGGGCCTGCGGAGCCCGCTCGCGCGCGTGCTCTCCAACCCGCTCGTGGCCATGGGCCTTTTCGTGGCCAGCACTTTCGGCTTGTACTTCTCCGGCCTGTTCGCCGATCTCATGGCGAGCCACGCCGGTCACCTGGTCATGCAGATCCACTTCCTGCTCGTCGGCTGCCTGCTCTTCTGGCCACTGGTGAGCCCCGATCCGCTGCCACATCGCCCCGGCCACGGCGCACGCATGCTGCTGTTGGTCATCCTGGTGCCGTTCCACGCGTTCTTCGGGCTGGCAATCATCACCGGCACCCATGTGCTCGCGGCCAGCTGGTACGAGAGGCTCGGACGCACGTGGGGCGCCAGCCTGCTGTCGGATCAGCACACCGGCGGCGGCATTGCGATGGCTCTCGCCGAACCGGTCGCGTTCCTGGTCGCGGGCGTGATCCTCATGCAGTGGTCACGTGCAGATGCCCGCACAGCGCGGGCGTTCGACCGCAAATCCGACCGCGACCCGGAGCACGACGAGCTGACCGCGTACAACCGCTACCTGGCCGACCTCGCCAAGCGCGGTTAGCCTCGGTTAGCCCCGGTTAGCCCCAATACCCATAAGTTTACGGTGCGGCGAGGACTCTGGTGGCCGTGGGCTTGGTGGGCTGCGGCCACTTGCGGTGCTGGGCGCGTTTGACGTTGTAGTTGCTCATTTTGCGTTTGACGACGCGGCCGGCGGCGCG
>JBBRSE010000119.1:0-8216 GCA_038245655.1 Mycobacteriales bacterium
CGTCGTCGGCCCCTTCCCTCAGGTCACGCGTCACATTTAAAGTACTCTCATCCTTAATATTCTGCACGCGGCGCCTCTATCGAATCCTGCGGGCCAGACGCGGCAGTTCAGACCAGCCATCGCGGGAGGCCAGCTACGAACCAGCCGTCGAGAGGCGACGAGGGTACGCGGGACTCGGCTGGCAGCTGGCAGCGCATACCGGCAGGGATGCTTCAGCAGTTGGGAGCCCGGCTGCTGCCGACGTTCGGCGACGCCCGCTCGCCCAGCTGGCAAGGACTAACGACCCTAGTTCTCACCAGTCGAATGGCAAAAACTTGTGGCGTGCACCTGTCGTCGCGCCCCGCGCGCCAGGAAAGCCGGGCACGAGTCCTCGGGGTGCTACGCGAGGCCGGCATACCGCAGGGCATCTCGGCGGTGGCTGAAGCCACCGGGTTGTCCGCGGGCGCCGTTCGATTCCACTTGGCAAACCTGCTGAGGGCAGGTTCAGCCCGCGAGGTGCGTCAGCCCGAGCACACCCGGCCCGGGCGGCCGGCTGTGCTGTATGAGGCGCTACCGGCGGATGCCGATGATCCCGCGGCGGCTTACCAGATGCTCGCGGCGCTGCTCGGCAGGCAGCTCACCCGCTCCCGGCTACCGACAGCCGCGTCCGAGGCGGGTCGCAGGTGGGCTTGTGCGAACTATGCGCACTCTGTCGATGACCCGAGCCGGGTCGCCGCGCTCGACATCGTGACCCGGTTCTTTCAGGAGAGCGGCTTTGATCCCACGATGTGCGACGACGGCCGCACGGTGGCGGTGCACCACTGCCCGTTCTACGACCTGGCGACGGAGCAGCCGGAGGTCATCTGCGGTGTCCACCACGGGCTGACCGTCGGGACTCTGGAGAAGGCCGGAATCACCACCGGGGTCCAGGTGGTGCCCGTCCTGGACGGTTCGGGCCCGTGCCTTGTACGCCTGGGCGACGTGCAGCAGCCGCCTGAGCTTTCGGTTCCCGCCCCTTCCGAGGAGGAGATCACTCCGTGAGTACCCCCGTGCCCTGCCTTGCGAAAGTGGGCGGCCGCCCAACAAGAGGTGGCTCGCCCAAGGTGATGCTGGCGTTGGCGACGGTCGGGTTCGCGCTCAATTTCTGGGCATGGGCACTACTCAGCCCGCTCGGCCCGAAGTTGAAGGACTCGCTGCACCTCACGTCTTTTCAGCAGGCGCTCATCGTTGCCGTGCCGGTCATCGTGGGTGCGCTCGGCCGGATCCCGATCGGTGCGCTCACCGACCGCCTCGGCGGGCGAGTGATGTTTCCGGCCGTGTCCTTCGCTGCGATCATTCCGGTGCTGTATCTCGGGCTGTCGGGCCACTCGTCCTTCGGCGGTCTCCTGGTGGGCGGCTTCTTTCTCGGCATCGCTGGCACTTCGTTCGCGGTCGGGGTTCCGTTTGTCAGCGCCTGGTCCGCGCCCGAGCGACGGGGCGTTGCGATCGGAATCTTCGGTGCGGGGATGGGTGGGACGGCCATCAGCGCGCTCACCACCGTCAAGCTCGTCAAGGCACACGGTATGGCCGCCCCGTTCATCATCACGGCGATCGCCTTGGGCGCGTACGGACTCGTCGCGCTGGCATTGCTGCGTGACGCCCCCGGACGGCAACTGCCAACCGAACCGGTCACCAAGCGCCTCGCCTCAGCGTTGCGCAGGCCGATCACCTGGCAGGCGTCCGCGCTATACGCTGTGACGTTCGGTGGCTACGTCGCCTTCTCGGTCTACCTGCCCACCTACCTGAAGACGGGTTACGCGCTGACGCAGGCGGACGCTTCTAACCGTATGGCGGGCTTCGTGCTCGTCGCTGTTGTGGCAAGACCAATTGGCGGCTGGCTGTCCGACCGTTTCGACCCGGTGCGCGTGCTGCTCGTGGTGCTGGGCCTCATCGTGGCCGGCGCCGCCGGTCAGGCGACCACCCCCGGCCTCGTGCCACTTGGTACGGCAGCCTTCCTGCTGATGGCAGCCGCCCTGGGCGCCGGCGCGGGAGCCGTGTTCGCGCTCGTCGCCCAGCGCAGTCCGGCGGGCGGGGTCGGTGCCGTCACCGGAGTGGTAGGCGCTGCGGGCGGACTCGGAGGCTTCGTCCCACCTTTGGTCATGGGCTCGATCTACGGCCAATACGGCTCGTACGCCTTGGGGTTGGCGCTCCTTTCCCTGGTGGCCTTCACGGCCGTCGCTTACACCTTCGTGGCGATGCGCCGCCCTGTCGCGCAGCACGCCTGATGTGCCAGTACTGCGGCTGCCAGCAGCTGACAGCTATCGCTGAGCTGACCAGGGAACACGACGCCGTCGTGGCCTTGATACGAACCGTCAACGAACAGGTAACCGCCGGCCGGATCGCCGACGTCGCTGCTACCTGCCGACGCATAAGCGACCTCCTCGGCCCGCACTCAGTCGTCGAGGAGGAAGGTCTTTTCCCGGAGCTCGAATCCGAGTTTCCCGACCAGATCGCGGCATTAACCCGTGAGCACCGGCAGGTTGAACGCGTGCTCGGCGAAGCTGCCGGTGGCGTTCCAGCTGACCGGAGTTGGCCTAAACGTCTGCAGGAGGTTCTAGTCATGCTGCGAGGTCACATCCTCAAGGAACAGGACGGTGTTTTCCCCGCGGCAATCATCTCCCTCGGCAGTGAGCAGTGGCAGCGAGTCGAGAATGCACGGGCTCGCGCCAGCTCGCTTCCGCATCATCCGCCGCTACCGGAAGCAAGCCAGGATGACCGCCGAGCCCGGTGAGAGCTTGGCGCCGGTGGACGACTCCTTGAGCGCGACGCTGGTGCGCGCCCCCCGCTTCCTCATCAGTCTGGGGCACCCAAACAGTCAACGAGCCGCGAACGAAGAACTCGAAAGAAGGCCCCCATGTTGAAGTCGTCGTTGACGGCTCTGGCGCGTCAGCAGCTGGAGCTCGCGAAAGCGGCGTCCAGCGGCCGCAGCTCATCCACCGTCTACGGAGGACACGAACTCGTGCTGCGCCAAACCATGATCGCCCTTGCCGGCGGTCAGGCGCTCCACGAGCACGAGAATCCCGGTGAAGCAACGATCCACGTCCTGCACGGAAAGGTCCGCCTCGGCGCCGGTGAAACGACCTGGGACGGCTCTCCCGGAGACCTGCTCATCGTCCCCAACTCCCGGCACAGCCTGGAAGCGCTCGAAGACGCCGTCGTGCTCCTCACCGTCGCGAAGCGCCAATCATGACCACCTCCGACGTGAGACATCAGCAGCTGGCCCGGGTTGCACAGGCCACCGCAGTCCTCCCACCGCCGAGGGGGCGATCGGACGCAGCCGACCAGAAGCGCGGTGGAACGACGCCGCCGGTCCTATACGGATGCTTCAGCTGCCCGCGGTGTTACCTGGCGAGCCAGCGCACCAACCTCATCGTCGACATGTCGTTACGCCCACTCTGGCGAATGGTCGCCCCGGAGCCTGGCCTGCCGGTTGCCGGCATGCCGCTCGACGCCTCAGGCCGGCAGCGCCTTGAAACGGAACTGGCCGAGGTTGGCAAAATCCTGCTGCCTGGCGAGCGGCTGCCCACCCGATCCCCGACGTTCGTACCGAACACCGGACCGGCGATCGTCGGTTACGCCGAAGCGATCGGGGCCGGGGTCGGCGATCGAGTGCGAGAGCTGCTCTTCGACGCCTACTGGCAGAGCGGAGCCGACATTGGCAATCCGGAAATCCTGCGACGGATGCTGGCAGCTCCCACCCGGGCCGGCCGGTCCACCAGCTGGCCGCTGCGTGACTTCGGGTATGCCGTCAGCCTCGCCGGAGGACCGATCACCAACGACGCGTACTACCGGATCCGGGACTGGCGCTCCGGATGGCATTCGACGGCAGGAACCGCCTTGCCGACGCTCGTCGACTGCGGCACCACCATCAGCGGACAGTCCGTTTTCGCTGCCCTCGGCAACAAGATCCGCAACGAAACCATCGCGGGGGCGATTCCCACCATCCGCAGCCCCGTAGACGGACGGTAGAAGCGCAGCCACACGGGCTACTGGCCAAGCAGGACGCCCGCGATGCGCGGCGGCTTTCAGATCATTTGCCGTGAACCGCTCTTTCATCTCCCGTCAGTCGGGCACAAAGAGGCGGAGCTACGGTGCTGGGTTTCTCGAGGTAGGACGAAGCGAACTCAAGAGCGACAAGCCTTGAGAATGGCAACGACCTTCCGGACTGATCGTTCGGATGACCGGGCGGTCCCAACCCCGGACGGCCTGCCGGATGGGTTTCTGATGGAATTCTGGTGGAGGTGATGCCTCCCCATACGAACCGCAACCTTGCGTTCACGGGCACCCGTCTGCGCTTGGAGAAGCGAGCGCCTACGGCCCCCACCTGCAGACTCGCCATTCTCGAGGTCCTGACCCAGCTGCCGGGCCCAGACAATGGCGTCATTACCGTCGACCGGATACTCGACCTGCTGATCCTCGAGGGCATCGAGTACCCACGCAGCACCGTCTACAAAACAATGCTCCGGAGAAGCAACGCCGAAGACGCCCTGGTACGGGTCGCTGGCTGCTTTCAGACAAGGGCCCCTGTCTGAAGAGACCACCGACAGAACGGACACAACGGCCTTCGCCGAGCATCAGGGCCGCGCGACCCAAGCATGGTCGGGTTCGAACACCAGCTCGGGGCTGCGCAGCAGCTGCGTGACGTCCGCCTCCAGGAGTTGAACCGAGGAACGGCATGGGCACCCGCGCCGTGAAGTTCTGCCCACCGGCTGGCAAGGGCCTGCTCGACGGTGTCGGTCGACAGGCTCGCTGTGAACTGTTCGCTGATCTGCTGCGCGGTGGTGGCGACGAGATCGCGCAGCTGAGTTGACCACTGCGCCAGACGCCAGACCCGGCCGCGCAGAACCGACCGCCAACCTTTTAGCCGACGAGAACGAGCCGACCTCGAAGGCACAGACGAGCAAGCTTCTTCCACCGCAGGTCCGTGGTTAGCAAGAAATCGGCATCGAGCTGTATCGCCGTCGCGATGACGAGTGCGTCAGGCAGCCGGAGAGCTGCGTAACGGGCGCGCAACATCGCGGCAGCGCGTGCGACTTCGCGATCTGCGCTCGCGATGGAGATCGCCATGGCATCGAGGCCAGCATCAGCTCGAGCAACGACCTTGGGGCCTCGCTGCGCGGGCCGCACCAGGATTTCCGCATACGCCGAAGCAGGGAGCACCAACGCGTCACCCCGTTCGCGTCCTTCAAGAAGTGCATCGATGGCTGCCTCGTGATGCGAGTCCCCTGCATCGAGGCCAGCAATGACAACGCCAGCATCCAGAACCGTTAGGCCCATTCGTCGCGAAGTGCGTCGAGATCGAAGCCGTCGTAAACACCCGTGAGCGCACCGCTGAATTCATCAATCGGCTCGGCGATACGTTCCAGCACGACCCGCCCCGCACCGTCGGCACGAGCACGAAGCCGGTCGCCTGCCTGGAAGCCCGCCTCTTGCATGGCGTCAGCAGGGATCGTCACCTGGTGTTTGCTGCTGATGGCGGTGGTCCCGCGCCGACGACGGTTCTTTACTGGTGCCTCCACGAGGAAAGAGTACGCCGGTGGGGGCCGTTACCACCAGGCAGCTGCCGCCAAAAGGCCCGACCCCGAACGGACGGCCCTTTCACACTTCGGCGGTGGTGACGCCTCCAATAAGAACCGCTCCGTCGCGTGCCCAGGGTCCGGCAATTCATCTTGCGGCGATACTGACTCGTCGCCGGCTCCTGCCACGAAGCGATGCTCGCAGTCTTCGGACCCGCGATGCCCCACCACACTGGAGGGCCGTGCAGATGCACACCGGGCTCTGCGCCAACGGCGCCGAGTGGTCAAAAGCCCCCACGGTCTCAAGAGGCTGCGCCAGATGACCGTCGACGGCGTCCTTGCGTGGAACGGTGGCGCTTCGGCCTCATTTAGCTTCTGGGCCGGGCCCGCCGACCCGGAACCACGTAGCCAAGCCGCCGCAATGCCGTCCGAAACTCGCGTTCTGACTCGAGCGGCACCGCGAGATGACTCTCGCCGAGCGGGCGGCACAGGCTGCGCAGTGTGCGGTCATTCGCGATCAGCGCGGCGACGGCCGGATCAGTACATTCGATCAGTCGGACGTGCCCGAGGTCGGCCAGCTGACCGGACCGACGAGTCACGTCCTGGACCAGGGTCGTCAACGCGCTGGGCAGCTCAGTCTTCGCGCACCTGGTCAGAAAGCCGGTGAGTTCGCCGAGGTCACGTCCGACGTCCAGTGCATCCAGCAAGCTCTTGGCTGAAAAACTCCACATCCGATCGCCGGTGCGCTCCGCGTAGGCCGACAGCAGCAGCTCGTCACCCGAGGCGAGCGTGCCCGTGGCGACGACGTCGAGGTTGGCCAACACGTACAACGCGGCAGCGTCGGCAACCACAGGCGACTGATACGCGCCAGTCAGGCCGAGCACGTAGGAGCCCAGCGCGGTGAGCCGGATCGCCCGCAGGCCGTCGTAACGACTCAGCGCGTCCATATCCTCGCCACCCCAGTTGTCGTGGAAGTCGTCCCTTGCACCACTCGGATGCACATAGTCGACGTCGACGAGCCCCAGCGTGGCCGCGTACTCGAACACCACAGCCAGCGTGTAGCGGCCCTCCAGCATCTCCCACCGGTAGTAGCCGTCGTAACCGAAGCTGCCGTACTGCGGGTCGACGAGATACAGCTTCCACAACGCCATGTCGTTGCGGACGACCGTGGGGCCTATCCGCCCGCGCCGCATGGTGCGAAACAGCGCGTCGACACCGACCCAATCATCGCGTGGACACGTGGCCAACGCCTTCGCGACGATCTCGCGCCGAGGCTTTGCCGCGGTGAGAACATTGCGGACGCGCTGACCCTTGACCGCTTCGACCCGGCTGAACTCATCAATCACCGCATGCGTCAACCAGCGCTGCCACAAGCCGCGGATAACATTCTCTGGTGGCTCGCTCAGCGCGGCCCGGCCTTTCGAGTTCAACCGAAGCCGCCCGCCTTCGATCTTGGCAAGCCCGCCTGCCTGAACGAGCAGCGGCCACGCGAACGACGCGATCGGGTCCAGGCCGTAGAAGTCACCGTGCGCCAGATGCGAGGCCACCACGGCAATCGTTGCCGAACCCGGTCGGCCGCTCTGCTCGCTGCAGCGCAGCTTGCCTGCAGCGCACAACTCCAGCACCGCGCGCACGTCGGCCTGCGCGTCCTGCTCGGTCAGCCGCAGCCGGTGCTCGCCAACGCTGGTCAGCGGGCCCCCGTCGTTCACCGCCCCCAATGCCGGTACGCCTCGATCCACTCGGCGCCGTCGGGCGGCGGCATCGGCAACGGCACCTCGAGGATCGGCACGCGCTGCCGCGACTGACCCCGAACGCATACCGCCACGATCTGATCGTCACTCGTCAAGTCGACACCCACGACCGTGACGGCGACTCCCAGCACGCTCGTCTGGAACGGCAACTCCAACTGCTCCTCGAGCATCGTGAAGAAGCCCGTCACGCACTCGCTGTCGTTGTAGCAGTCGACCGTCGCTTGCCCGATCAAGTCGTCCCAGCCGGGCACGGCGCGGAGCCTCACAACCACGAGGTTATCGGCCCAGGTTTGCCCAGTCCCGACGGCCCCCCTGACCTGAGTCTGCGATCAGGACTCACAGCCATCAGGCAGCGACTGACTCGAACAGGCCATCGCGTTCAAGACGCGATCGTCCGGATCAGGCAGTCCGACGGGGTCGATCAGTAGCTCATGGTCCGTCACCAGACAGTCACGAATGGCTTGCACCCATTAGCACGAGTTCTGGCCAACGCACCGGGACGCGGTCAGATCAGGTTGTCGAAGACTTCATCGAGGATCTCGCCGGTCCACTTCGCTTTGTCATCAAACCCGCTTGAGCGAGGACGTTGGGATCCTAGACGACGATGAATGCCAATCGTCAGACAAGCCGATCTCCTGCGTGAGGGCCGACTGTTCATCCGCCGCCTGGCGGGGGTGGTGGTCGTCCCGGCGCGGGTAATCCAGTAATGACGAGGCACGAATATGGCGGTGCACCGACTCAAGATCGAAGTACAGCCGCCGACGCTCGTGCCCATGACGGACAAGCAGTATCAGAACGCAGTCCAAGCGCTGACCGCCATCCTCTTGCCGACAGTCCGCGAAGACCTGGCGCACAACGGCGACAACGACAACGAACCCGGCCGAGGCGCTCGCTGATGCTCGGCCGGGTTCGTATTTACAGGCAACAGTCA
>JBBRSE010000120.1:0-8037 GCA_038245655.1 Mycobacteriales bacterium
GCCGCGCTCCGCCGAGTGCTGTGGTCCCAACGAATTACGACCATGTCCCGCTCCGAACCCGACGACACGAAAATCACCGAGGTGCTACTCGACACGCTCGCCTACGCCGCGTAGCCGAATCGAAGAGTGCGAAAGTCCACTAGCGCATCAGATGCAATAATGGTTAGTAAGTCGACATAATCGGGATCGGGCCTATCCATTTAACCGGAGTCGTGCTGGTCGGAGGCGCGCCAGGGTCTCCCGGCCGGTGGGCGTTCCAGCGTCGGTGGATGGCTGTGGGAGCCCGGGGGAGGGCGGGGTGTCCGTTTTGGTTGCGGGTGAAGGATCAGGTCCCGATAGCGGACGGGGTCATGGTCGACGGCGAGTTGGAGAACGCGGTAGAACAACAGGCCGCGGCTGTGCGAGCGGCGGCGGTTGAAGCGGAAGACGAACTCGTCGAGGTAGTCGGGCAGGTGCGCGTCGTCGATAGCGCCTTGGTGGGTGCCCAACAGCCATCGCTTGCGCGCCGAGGCCCTCTTCCACAGGCCGCTCGTTCGTGAGCAGTGCCAACCGTTGCGACCCGGCGCCCCTGTGAAGGCCCGCCGCGGTCAGGGTGCGGGTGCGTCGTCAAACTCGCGGGGCCTGGCCCCGGGCCCTCAGCGTCGCGGCGGCGCCGTGGATCCTCGGGGGACCAGGCGGGGCTCGATGACGACCTCGCGTACCTCCGGGTCGCCCGCGTCGAGCCGCGCAGCGACACGCTCGATGGCCGCTTGACCCAGCCGCTCGACGTCCTGTCGGATCGTGGTCAGCGACAAATGCCCGTAGCCGGCCTGCTCGATGTCGTCGAAGCCGACCACCGACACGTCCTGGGGCACGCGCAGGCCGTGGCGCCGAACCACGTCGATGAAGCCCAACGCACAACGGTCATTGAAGGCGGCCACGGCCGTGGGCCGGGGCTCCGGCAGGGCCAGGAAGGCCTCAGCTGCCGTCGCACCCTCGACCTCGGTGAGACCTCCCGGCAGCATCGTCGCAGCGCCACGGCTGCCAAGGCGACGCATGGCGTCTCGAAACCCCCGCCGCCGTTCGGCGCCGCCAGCCACGCCGCCGCCGTCCAGATGCGCGATCCGGGTGTGGCCGAGGTCGGCGACGTAGCCCACGGCCTGCGCCAGGCCCTTCGCGTCATGGGTACGTACGACGTCGACGCCCGCAGCGCGCACAGGACGAAGCAGGCTGACCACGGGGACTGCGGCGGCGAGGCGGGCGAGCTCTCGTGGCGCGAGATCGCTGCCGAGGAGCAAGAGGGCCTCGCACCGCTCCGCCAGGAGCGCGCGGACCGCCACCCGTTCGGTGCGCTGCCGGGTGACCCCGCTGAGCAGCACCTCGTAGTCGGCCGGCCCTGCGGCCGCGTAGATGCCATCGAGCACGTCTCCGTGGAAGTCGTGGCCGACACCGAACACCACGCCCAGGCTGCGGGTCCTCGTGCGCGCCCGCCCCAGGCGACTGGCTCTCGAGTCGGGCTGGTAGTCGAGTTCTCGGGCCGCCTGAAGCACGCGCTCCCGGGTGGCCGCGGCGGCACCGGGGGCCTCGCGGAAGACGATCGAGACCAGCGCCCGCGAGACGCCGGCATGGGCGGCCACGTCCTGCATCGTCACTGGTCTTCCGGCCATGGGCGCCCAGCATAGCTAGAGCGCTCCAGAGCCGCCGTCAAAAGCCTTGACTCCAGCCCGCGGCCATGTCGATACTAGAGCGCTCTAGTCGCTCGAAAGGATCCCTCATGGACGAGTCGGTCGCGGTCGGCCTCATTGGCGCCGGACGCATTGGCACCTCACACGCCCGCTTGATTGCCGAGCGGGTACCGGGTGCCCGGCTCGCAGCGGTGGCAGACCCGCGGCCGGAGGCAGGAGAGGCGCTCGCCGCCCGGTACGGCGCACGCTCCTTCGTCGACCCGCAGACCCTCATCGACGATCCCGCCATCCAGGCGGTGGTGATCACGGCGTCCTCCGATGCCCATGCTGATCTCGTCATCGCGGCGTCCCGAGCCGGCAAGGCGATCTTCTGTGAAAAGCCCATGGCTCTCTCGCTTGCCGACGCCGACCGCGCGCTCCGGGCCGCAGAGGATGCCGGCGTCATTCTGCAGGTCGGCTTTAACCGCCGCTTCGACAAGGGGTTCCGCGCCGCTCACGACGCGGTGGCGTCGGGGTCAGTCGGCAGTGTCCAGATCATGCGCTCGTTGACCCGAGACCCCGGACTGGCCAACCCCGGTGGCGTCCCGCCCTGGACCATCTTCACGCAGACCCTGATCCACGACTTCGACACGCTTCTGTGGCTCAACCCGGGCGCGGAGCCGGTCGAGGTCTACGCGACGGCGGACGCCCTTGTGGCACCGGAGTTCAAGGAGCGTGGGCTGCTGGACACGGCCGTTGTCGTCATCACGTTCGACAACGGCGGTCGCGCGGTCGCGGAGGCGAGCTTCTCGGCGGCATACGGCTATGACGTGCGCACCGAGGTGTTCGGGTCCCGTGGCATGGTCACCGCGGGCGACGGCGCGCGCAGCAGTGCACGGCTCTACACCGCCGACGGCCTCTCGCAGGAGATGGCCCGCGGTGACGTGGAGCTGCTTGGGGAGGCGTATGCCGCGGAGTTCGTCGAGTTTGTCGCGGCGGTGCGCGAGCAGCGGGCACCGTACGTCACGGGGTTGGACGCGCGGCGGGCGCTGGCGGTGGCCCTGGCGTGCATCGAGTCGGTGCAGGCGCACGCTCCCGCACGGGTGGCTGCCGAGGTGGCTGTGTCATGACGATGCCCTTCACCCTCGCCGTCTGTGCCGAGATGGTGTTCACCGACCTGCCCATCGAAGAGCGTGCCCGGCTGATCGACGCTCTCGGCTTCCAGGTCGAGATCTGGGACTGGACGGCCAAGGACATCGACGCGCTCATCGCCACCGAGGCGACGTTCTCGTCGATGACTGGGTACGTCACCGGAGACCTGGTCGACCCAGACGGCGCCGACGAGCTCCTCAAGACAGCCGAGGAGTCCATCGGCGTGGCCGCCCGGCTCGGCATCCCGCGACTCAACCTGCACGGCACGGGTCTCGACAGCCGGGGCCTGCCGGTCAAGCCGTTGCCGAACCCGACTGGGCCGCAATGGGTTGCGGCGGCGCGCACCCTCAGCCGTATCGCCGGGCTGGGCGAGCGCGAGGGCGTGACCTTCTGCCTCGAGAACCTCAACACAACCGTCGACCACCCCGGGGTTCCCTTCGCCACAGCGCAAGACACGCTTGCCCTCGTGGAGGCAGTAGGCAGTCCGCACCTGCGGATGATGCTCGACCTATACCACGCCCAGATCGGGGAGGGAAACCTCATCGAACTCGTTCGCCGCTGCGGGGACGCCATCGGTGAGATCCAGGTTGCGGACGTGCCGGGTCGCTGCGAGCCGGGAACCGGCGAGATCAGCTACCCCGCCGTAGCGCGCGCGCTCACCAAAATGGCCTACACCGGAACCATCGGCCTGGAGGCCTTTGCCTCCGGCGACAGTGAGGTGGCACTGGAGCGCTTCCGTGAGACCTTCACCCTCTGACCAACTGACGGCCGCCAGGACATCAGGTGGCAGCGAGCGCCCAGTGGTGGGTGGTTTGAGGTGATGGAGGCCGAGCGCTCCATATCTTCGGTCCCGTCACTCCACTCGCCACGAACAGATGAACGCCGGCCACTTCAGCACTCCGTCACGTCGGCGACACTTGGGCGTCGCTTCCAAGCCCTTTGCGCTCGGACGACCGCGCGAAGGGCCTGGGACGAGGTCGAGCCGGGCCGTCAGGCCCGTCATCGTCGCGACCGGCCCTGAGCGCCATTCTCCTCCCGATTCGACCGGGCGAGGGTGTCGCCTGCTCACTAGATGTGGAGCCACGTCAGCGCACCCCCAACGGAGACGGCCGCAGGGGTCGGTGTCGACGCGCGGGGTGACGCTGTAGTCGCCCGTCCCGTGTTGGTGCCGCCGTACCTCAGCGCGGCAACCCGCTGCCGGGGAAGGTCGAGGCTATTGGCGCGGATACCGACCAGCGGTCGACGCCGGTGATCCACCCGGCCGCGCCGCCCCTCGAAGAGCAGTCGGAATCAGGATCCGGCCCCAGCAGCCGGCCACCTCGGCTCGCTCATCGGACGCCCTCCGGCTTGGGTTCGCGCTGATGGCCGACAGGGCCTGGACCAGTTGCTCGGCCAGGTGTGCGGCACCGAGTCTGCGTACCCGCCGCGTCCCTGCGCGTCACAACAACGTGCTCGAGAACGTCAGCGGTTGCCGCTCTCCCAGTTGTGCGCCTGCTCCTCCTCGATGCTGCTGACCAGGCCGCACCGGCGGCACACCAACAGATCGACGCCCTCCCCACGCTTCCGAGTCCAACGAAGAGCCGTAAGGGCACACCACCAGCGGCGCAGGTTCACCGATGAATCATCCCCACCGCCTGTTCAGCCGTTCGGTCGGGCGACCCTGGCGGGTCGCCCGACGCGCGTAATGCGCCTTCATCGCCGCTCTCGGGCGTGTTCATCACCGTGTCCCCAAGACATGCGCGGCGTTGGCCGCCTTTCGCTGCAAGGCTCCCAACTGGGTTCGGGTCTGGTGCGTGTCGCAAAGAACGATCCAGTGGCGAAAGGTGGCGTGGGGGAGCCGATACGCCGCAGCCGGCCCTCGCGCTGGCGCTCCGGGCCGGGTTGTAGCTGACGCCGATGCTGATCAGGTTGTCGGCGAACGGGTCCGCCCCAGCGGCTGACCCCCAGACTCCAGCTCGTTCACCCCGGCCGTGACGGTCACCCGGCTCACCCCCGCGGCCCGAGCCACCACCGCGATCCCCCCATGGCCCAGCACCCGAGCCTCAGCCCCCATCGTCAACCGTCGCTGACGCTCATCCAGATGCGGGAACAAGGCCATGAACTTCGCCGCCAACGACTCCTCGACCCCCATGGCAACCGACATAGCACAACAATGACACCCCAAACCGAAGACGTACAGGTTATTGCTTTACGAGCCCTTAGGCCGCCACGCTGGCTCGGCTTCGTGAGGCACTTCGTGCGATGCGCCGCCTGCACTAGCCACGTCCTGGTGCCCCACGCGGTGCCATAGGACCGCGCCGTGCAAGCCGTTGCTGGCCTGAGCCGCACGCGGTCGTCGGCGCCGGCGGAGGACGGGTCACGACCCGGTCAGCTGGTGATGACCAGGGAGTCGCTCTCGACGGGGTGGCCCTCGGCGCAGAGCAACACGACCGAGACCGGTGCCGCGCATCCGTCGTGCGTCATCCACGGCGAACCCTTTTGGGGTAGGTGCTTCCGGCCCCACTCGCCGAGCGCGAAGACGGCCGGCATCAGGTCGCGGCCGCTTTCGGTCAGGACGTACTCGTGCCTGGTCCGCTGCCCTGGCTCTTGGTAGGGCTCGCGGGCGAGCAGTCCGGATTCGACGAGGTCGCGCAGGCGCTTGGCGGCGACGGCCTCCGTGATACCGGTGCGGGCGGCGAACTCGTCGAACCGGGTCGTGCCGTAGTAGGCCTCGCGCATCAACAACATTGCCGAACGCGTCCCGACGACCTGCATCGCGCGGTCGATGGGGCAGTTGTCGCCGGCCGGGCGGTTGCCGCGGCGGCCGAGTCTTCCGGCGAGGATCACGGGCATACGGCTCATCTTAGGTGCTGACTTGTCAAAGCACTAGTCAGCACCTAGAGTTGCTGACTATGAAAATACCTAGCCAGGCCAAGACCCGACTGATCGTCCTGGTGGCCATCGGGGCAGCGTTCATGTCCAGCCTCGATCTGTTCGTGGTCAACGTCGCCTTCGACAACATCGGCTCCGATCTTGGTGTCGGCCGTGCGGGCGGACCGACGGCGGCAGACCTGAGCTGGATCCTCAATGCCTACGCCGTGACGTATGCGGCCCTGCTGGTCCCGTTCGGCCGGCTGGCGGACAGGTACGGCCGCAAGAGCCTCTTCATCGGCGGCCTAGCGCTGTTCGTCGCGGCCAGCGTTGCGTGTGCTCTGAGCGGGAATGTCTGGACCTTGGTCGGGTTCCGCGTGCTTCAGGCGGCCGGAGGCGCGGCGATGACTCCGACGAGCCTCAGCATCCTGATGGCCGCCCTGCCGGCCGAGAAGCGCATCGGAGGCGTACGTCTCTGGGCCGCCACCGGCGCCATCGCTGCCGCAATCGGTCCCACCGTCGGGGGCGTCCTGACCCAGATCTCGTGCCACTGGGTGTTCCTGATCAACCTTCCGGTCGGCGCCCTGCTGCTCTGGTTCGGCGTAAGCCACGTCCACGAAACCAAGCCCGATCACGATGCCACGACCCCTGACCTTGCCGGTGCCCTGCTGTTCGCCGCCGCCGTGCTTTCCTCGCGCTCGGAATGGTCAAGAGCCCCGAATGGGGGTGGGGCAGCGGTCGCACGTTTGCGTCACTGACCGGCTCGATCCTCCTTGCTCTGGTCTTCGTGTGGCAGTCCCGCCGGCACCCCTCCCCTGTCATCGACCCGGCTCTCGTCAGGGTTCGTACGTTCGGCTGGGCCAATGCCGCGATGGTGATCTTCAACGTGGCATTCGCAGCCAACCTTCTGATCGGCATCCTTTGGATGCAGCAGGTATGGGGCTGGTCGGCGCTGACGACCGGCTTCGCGGTGGCGGTCGGACCGGTCTTCGTACCGATCACCGCGGCGCTGACGCACCGATTCCTGCCCAACGTCACGCCGTCTCGGCTCGTCGCGGCCGGCTCGCTGGTGTGCGGTCTAGGCGCGGCCGTCATGGCGCTGCGCATGGCTACCGAGCCCAATTACGCGACCGGCTACCTGCCCGGTTGGGTCCTCGGTGGCATTGGCGTTGGCTTGGCATTGCCCAACCTGATGGCCGGAGCGACGCACGACCTTCCGCCGACGCAGTCCTCGACCGGCAGCGCGATCATCACGATGTCTCGGCAGATTGGATTCGTCATCGGCGTGAGCGTGCTCTTCGCGATCGTCGGCGACAAGCAGGGCGTCTCCGCAACGGACGACTTCGTCTTGGCCTGGTGGGTCGCTGCGGCGGTGCTCGTGGTCGCAGCGGCGGCAGCCCTCGGCATGAGGTCACGTCGTGCGAAGGTCCGGGTCGCCGCATGATTCCGCTCGACGACACTTGGCGGGCGTTCGATGGTGTCCATGGCGGCCTCGTGGTCGCGTGGCTCCTCGAGGAGGCGGTCGCCGGATCGGCCATGAGCCCGTGTCGATCACGACGCATTTCGTCTCGCCGATCCGACCCGAGCCGGCCAAGTTCGAGGTCACGGTCGAGCGGGCCGGGCGCACGACCAGCAGCGTGAGGGTCAGCTTGGAGCCAGAGCGCATCCGGGCGCACGGGCTCGTCCAGCTTGGCGAGGCGTCCCAGCGCTGCGGGCGGGGAAACGCTCAGCAAGGCCGTCATGGCCTCGATGATGGCGTCGGTCTGTTGTCCGCGAGTGGCGAAGTCGACGGCCATCAGGTCGAACTCGGTCTCCAGCCACCCAACGCCCAGGCCGAGGACGAGACGCCCCCCGCTGAGCTGCTGGATGGTGGCTGCCTGCTTGGCCAGCAGCACCGGTTCGCGCAACGCAGCGATCATGACCGAGGTCCCCAGCAGCACCCGGTCTGTGTGGGCGGCCAGGAACCGCAACAGTGTCAGAGCTTCCAAACAGTCCAGGCCGGGATCCCCGTCGGTCGCCGACAGGAGTAGGTGGTCAGAAGTCCAGATCGAGTCGTACCCGAGCGCCTCGGCCGACCGCGCGACTGCAAGGAGCGCATCCCGCTCGGCCAGGTCGCCCACGTTCGGTAACGCGACCCCAGTCAGCATCGACCAACCTCCAAGAACCGCTCTCCGACAAACCAAGCCCACAGGAGACGCTACTCGGCCGGGTCGTCCACGCAAGCCAGATCCGGATCACGGCCGCGTCAAAAGGGCTCTTGTGACACATCCGTGGGTGGGTTCTCGGGCCGCTGGTGTGCAACACGCCGTTCCCGCATAGGTTCTGGAGTTGTCTAGGTCCCGGAGCCAGTGAAGCGGAGAACGGCGTGCGCGATGTCAGCCTATGGGCTGCC
>JBBRSE010000121.1:0-7577 GCA_038245655.1 Mycobacteriales bacterium
CGACGACCCGTTCGTCGACGAGGACGTCGCGGCGGCGGTGGTGGGGCAAGCCGACTTCCGCGCGCAGGGGTATGCCGCGCAGGCCCGGTCCGTGACGGTGCTCACCAACGGCGATGCGGCGCAACGTTCTTCGGGTGCTGGCCTACCCGACCGATCTGGCGCTGTGCTGCCCCTGACGTCCGGGCTGCGGGTCTACGCCGAGGGGCTGGCGCCGGACGCGGTGGCCCGCGTCGGGACGGTCGTCGAGCAGCCCGAGGACGCCGACGTCGCCATCGTGCGGCTTCCCGCGCCGTTCGAGCCGCGCGACGACCTCTTCCTCGAGGCCTGGTTCCACCAGGGGTCGCTCGACTTCCCGCCCGGTCTCGTCGTTCGGCTGGCTCGGATCGCAGCGGTCTGCCCGCTGGTCCTCGACGTCGAGCTGGACCGGCCGGCGGTGCTGACGCCGTTGCTGTCAGTCGCCTCGGCGGTCGTCGTCAGCTTCGGGACGTGCGATGACGCTCTGGTCGACGTCCTGGGCGGGGTGGTCCGGCCCGAGGGTCGGTTGCCGTTCGACCTGCCGAGGTCGATGGAGCAGGTGCGCCGGCACCACGAGGACGTACCCGGGTACGACGACCCCCTGTTTCCGTTCGGTCACGGGCTCGCCTACTGAGCCAGCCACGACCCAGAGCGCGGCGGTCAGTCCGCGTCCGGGCCGGTCTGGCGACATCGCGCAGGTCGGAGTGACGTCGGTCGACGTCTAGCCGCGACCGACCGACATCTCGCCCAGCTCAGACCAGTCGGTCCCCTCGACCGTGAAGTTGACGATCTTCGGGGTCGCCTGGAGGTGGCCCGGCAACTGGGCGGTCGCCTTCTTGAAATGCTCCGACTGCACGTGGGCAGCGCCTGCGTCACCGTCGCGGAACGCCTCCACGAGCACGTACTCGTTGGGGTCAGTCAGGCTGCGCGACCAGTCGAACCAGAGGCAGCCCTCCTCGGCGTTGCAGGCCTGGGTGAACTCACGCGAGATCTCCGGCCACGCGTCGGCGTGCTCGGGCTTGACGAGGAACTTGGCGGTGATGAAGATCAACTTGCGCTCCTGGTGAATGGGGTCGGAAGGCTCATCCTTGCGACTCACGCCCGGCGGGGCCAGCATGGGGTGGCACGGCATACGGACCGGTATGCCGTGCCGCACCCTCCGTCGCCGCGGTCAGGCCAGGCCGAGATGTCGCGCGACGTCGTGGCCACCGACGGCGAGGACGACCTGCGGGTCACCCACGACGACGAGCCGGTCGGTGGCGCGAGCCATCCCCACGTAGAGCTTCTCGCGGGCTCGGTCGACATCTGCGAGGAAGTTGACGCACAGCACCACGGCACGCCGCTCGAGGCCCTTGCAGCCGAGGACGTGACCGTAGAAGACGCCGTCGTCCTCCCAGAGGAGGCCCAGTAGCCGGCCTGTCCGAGGGTCTGCTGCCGATCGGTCTGCACCGGGTGCCGCGAGCCGGTGGTCAGCAGAGCGACGTGCTGGGGGCTCCAACCCGACGCGAGAAGCAGGTCCACCTGCTCGTCGGCGGCCTCGATTACTCCTGAGGCGCTCGCCGGCACGAACGTCACAACGACGCCGTCGCCGCCCTCGGCGTGCATCCGGGTCGGAGCGAGCGACGCGAACGACTCGGCGATCTGCCGGGTATTGCGCAGGTTGTGGTCCAGGACCAGGGGCACCAGCGGCACCGGGGGCCGACCGCTGCGGCCGAAGATGCTCTGGTTGTCGTCGGAGTACACGAAGAGCCCGCCGGTCTCGTCGTCGCGCAGCGAGAGCATCAAGGGCTGCCACCACTCGTCGGCGAAGTCCTGCGCCTCGTCGACGACGACCGCGTCGAAGCGCCCCTTCTCGGGCAGGAGGCGGGCCGCCTCCGACCTCATCATCGGCAGGCGTCGCTCCCAGAAGTCGCTGTCGCTCCGGTCGAGCGGGACGTCGATCCCCCATCGACGGCCCAGCTCCTCGAACGGACCCACGAAGGCCGGTCGATGTTTCCGTGGTGCCGCGGCCATGGTGCGCTTGAGGTACTCGGCCAGCCCCAGCGAGTAGCACAGGAGTGCGACGCGCTGCGGCGGGGTCCCCTCCCGTCCGCGGGTCAGCTCTTTCGCCTAGGTCAAGGCCAGCATCGTCCTTGCCGCTGCCCGCGCCCCCACGGACCTCGACGCGGTTCAGCAGCCGGGTCACCCGCAGCAGCTGGGCCTGCTCCACGGACAACCGGTCGGCGGCAGCCTCGCGGTCGTCCGCCTCAGCTGCGACGTCAAGGTGAGGAAGCATCCGGCCGCGCAGGATCTCGGCGATGAGGTCCACATCGTCCGGAGCGAGCACCCGGTGCCCGGACTCCTGCCGAGTCCCGACGTCCCGCAACCTGCCGGCTAGGTTGGCCAGGTCGCCTCGGTCGTGGATGGCCCACCGAGGGCAGTCGGGTGTCGCGAAGCCAGGGTCGAACACGGCATACGGAGCCACCACACAGTGAGCCCACCGCACCCTCGTGCGGGACGACTCCTTCCACCGCGGTTCCTGCTCGATGAACTGGCGCAACGCGTACTTCGCGGTGCGCGCCTGGCCGACGGGGTCGATCTTGACCTCCTTCCCGAGACGACGCTGACGCCACACACCTGTGGCTTCGTCCACCCCCCAACGCTGCCGCCCTTGACCTCGACGACGACGGCGCCGGCGCCAGGGATCAGCACGACGAGGTCCGCCTCATGGTCCTTCTTCCTATCCGTCAGCCGAAGGTTCGCCAGCACGACAGCCTCGTTGTCCAGCTGGGCGACCAGGCTCTCCCACACCTCCCGCTCGGAGGCCGTCACGAACTCCGGCGACTCCGGGACCGCCCGAGCACTCATGGTGAACCCCTTCGACGGCATACCGTTTGAACCTGGCTCAGCCGGATCTCGTCGCTGGTCGGGACAACGCGGTCGTGAGCTGTCACGATGTCACCCATGCTGAGCCACGGCGAGGATCTGGCGCTGCGCCGCCAGATCTTCAGCCGTCTCTCGACACGCGTCGCCGAGTCGGGCGGGCTCCTGTCACGGGCCGAGCTCAGCGACTTCCCTTATGGGGAGGGACGCCGGCGGCGGCTCATCGACACGTCGAAGGGCATCTGGAACCCGCGCGACCTCAACGCGACGTTGTCGATCGTCAGCTCAACCAACGGCCCCTACGACGACCGCGAGGTCGAGGGCGGCCTCTTCGCGTACGACTACCGCGCGGGTTCGGTCGACGGCGACAATGCGAAGCTGAGACGCGCCGGGCAGCTCGAGATGCCGCTCATCCTCCTGCGCAAGTTCACCAGCGGGCTCTACGTGCCAATCTTCCCGGTCTACGTCATGCAGGACGACGTGCGTCGACGTCAGTTCGTCGTCGCCGTCGACGAGTCGCTGAGAATGCTCGGCCCGCCCGAGGAGATGTCCCCGCTGGAGAGACGCTATGCCGAGCAGGTCACCCGGCGCCGCCTACACCAGTCGATGTTCCGCGGGATGGTCGTGCGCGCCTACGAAGTCAGGTGCGCGGTGTGCCGCCTCCATCACGGCGACCTGCTCGACGCCGCGCACATCACCGCCGACGCGGACGAGACGGGGCTGGCGGTCGTCACCAACGGGTTGAGCCTGTGCAAGATCCACCACGCCGCCTATGACCGCAACCTGCTGGGCATCTCCGCGAGCTACCAGGTGGCGATCAACCAGGCTTTGCTGGACGAGGTGAACGGGCCGATGCTCACGCACGGGCTGCAGGCCATGCACGGGACGACCATCCAGCTTCCCTCTCGAGCCAGCGAGAGGCCCGACCGAGAGCGGCTCGCCGCACGGTTCGACCTCTTCCTGGCGAGCTGACCCGGCCGTCGGGTCAGCTCGCCAGTCCAGCTCGCCAGGACAGGCAGGCCATCTCAGCTGCAGCCGCTGGTGCTGCCGCATCCCTCGCAGACGTAGCACGACCCAGCCGGCCGCATCTTGGTGCCGCAGGTCATGCAGATCGGCGCGTCGGCGGAGGTGCCCGCCAGCTTCTCCATGAGCTCCATGGAGGAGTGGACGTCCGAGCCGACAGCCCTCGCCGACGCAGCGCCGGCACCCGAGGTGACCTGGCTCGCGGACAGGGTTGTGGCGTGCTGCCCCACCCCCGGCTGCTCGTCCGGCTTCTCGCCCACCCTGGTCCGGGCGACCGAGGCCGACTGCGAGTAGGACTCGAGCTCCTCCTCGAGGTCTTCCTCCGACTCGTTCTCCTCGGCCAGGTAGGACCCGGTCTCCAGCTGGCGGGCCCGCTCGGCGGCGGAGTGGATGCCCATGTAGCCGCGGGTCTCGAAGTCGAGGTAGTCCAGCGCCAGCCGGCGGAAGACGTAGTCCATGATCGACTGCGCCATCCGCACGTCGGGGTCGTCGGTGAGACCGGCCGGCTCGAAGCGCAGGTTGGTGAACTTCTCGACGAAGGTCTCCAGCGGCACGCCGTACTGGAGGCCGATCGACACGGCGATCGAGAACGCGTCCATGACGCCGGCGAGAGTCGAGCCCTGCTTGCCGAACTTGAGGAAGATCTCGCCGAGGCGCTCGTCGTCGTAGGTGCCGGCGGTGAGGTAGCCCTCGGCCCCCCCGACGGAGAACGACGTCGTCTGCGAGTGGCGACGCTTGGGGAGCCGACGCCGGACCGGGCGGTACTCGATCACCTTCTCGACCCGGACCTCGGCAGCTGCAGTGGCCTTGTCGGCTGCCGCGTCCTTGGCCGTCGAGCCCCCGTCGGAGAGCGGCTGACCCACCTTGCAGGAGTCGCGGTAGATGGCCAGGGCCTTGAGCCCGAGCTTCCACCCCTGCATGTAGACATCCTCGATCTCCTCGACGGTCGCGTCCTCGGGCAGGTTGACCGTCTTGGAGATCGCTCCGGAGAGGAACGGCTGGGTGGCGGCCATCATCTTGACGTGGCCCATAGCGGAGATCGAGCGCGCGCCCATTGCCGTGTCGAAGACCTCGTAGTGCTCCCGCTTGAGGCCGGGAGCATCGATGACGTGGCCTTTGTCGGCGATGTACTCGACGATCGCCTCGATGGTCTCCTGCGTGTACCCCTTCTTGCGCAGCGCCCGCGGGATCGTCAGGTTGACGATCTGCATCGAGCCGCCGCCGACGAGCTTCTTGAACTTGACCAGCGAGAAGTCGGGCTCGATGCCGGTCGTGTCGCAGTCCATCATGAAGCCGATGGTGTTGTGGCTGACGAAGCCGGCTGCGACGTACGTGACGTTCGATGGCACCGACAGGTCATACGTCGGCTGCACACCGCCGTCCTCGTTCGCCTGAACCGCCTCGAAGATGTAGTCGAGCGCGTGCGCCAACCTGGCGTCGCCGGTTTCCGCGAGCAGCTTCGCCGCGAGGTCACGGCTCACGCCCGTGCCGCGGGCCACTGCCTGCTGCACCAGACCCCGAAGCGGCGTGCCAACCGGAGCCAGCTCGAGCCACACGGCGTCGGGCAGGTGGACCCGATCCCGCTTGCCGGCCCGGTGTGAGTCCTGATCGGTCATGAGCGACGCCTTGCGACCACCCATGAACCCGATCTGGTCACCGAAGCGCCTGGCGTGGTTGATGTTGCGGAGCCGGACCTGGTAGATCGGACCACCCCAACCGCTGACCGTCTTCCGAGTCGTGCTCGCGTGGCCCAGCGTCAGCAACACCGTGCGGATGTCGTCGGCGAACGTCGCGGACGACGTCGACAGGCTTGGCACGCCTTCCTGGACCGTGCCGTCGGCCTCGAAGACGCCGCGGAGGAACGCGGCATACACGGCGCGGTCATTCGTCTCAAGCACGGCCGCGGGGACGCGAGGCGTCCAGCCCTTACCCGAGTGGTCGACGCCCGGCAGGTCCTTGGCAAGACCAGACGCCAGCCACCACCGCGCCAGCCGCACCGACTGCAGGGTCACCTCCCGGTAGCCCTGCTCCTGCCGAACGACCGGCTGGAGGTTGAACAGGCTCTTCGACAGGACCGAGAGCCGCTCGACGACATCGACGTCGGTGTCCGCGACGCAGAGACGGATGCCCTTGGCGTGCATGCTGCCGTCACCCATGAAGTAGCCGACGAGCTCGGCGAGCTCGGCGTCGACGACCTGCGGTGCGACGAGCGAACGATCACCCGCGTAGTACGCCTGGTCGAGCACCGGAAGCGGCACCCGCCGCGGCTCGCCGACCATCGTCCCGAGCTGCAGCGGAACGATGTCACCGGGGGTGACCTCGGCCAGCCGTTTCCATTCCCACCGCCGGGTTGCCACGTCGACGACCTTGACGCGGTGCGCGAGCGTGCCTTGGATCCGGTAGCCGCCATCCGTGACCACTCGCCGGGTTGGCTCCTCGCCGTTGACGAAGAACTTCGTCGTCTGCCGTGGCCCTTCGTCGGTCGACACTGTGACGTCCAGGTCCTGCCACGTGTCGCCCCAGACATCGCCGAGGTCGGAGAGGCGCTGCAGGCCGCGGTCCGTCGTGATCAGCGTGTCCCCGGTGAGGCACCCGGTCGGCGCGAGCACCGACGCCTGGGCGTTGCGGAAGCCGTGCTTCTCCCCGAGCGAGATGACATCGGCCCAGGCCTTCGTCGCGAGCTGGTGGACGTCGCGGTCCATGACGTCGAGCGTCCTGACCGCGTCGTTGGCTGACTGGTGCTTGCGCATCACGCGCTGGTGAGCGTGCGAGTTCCGGGCATACCCGGCATACGGGCCGACCACCGCAGCGATCTCCGCGGAGCGCTTGTACGCAGCCCCGGTGAGCAGCGAGGTGATGGCGGCCGCGAGCGCCCGGCCGCCCTCGGAGTCGTACCCGTGACCGGTCGCCATGAGCAGCGCGCCAAGGTTGGCGTAGCCGATGCCGAGCTGGCGGTAGTCGCGCGTGGTCTGGGCGATCGGCTCGGTAGGGAAGTCCGCGAAGCAGATCGAGATGTCCATGGCGGTGATGACGAGCTCGACGACCTTCTCGAAGGTCTGCGCGTCGAAGGTGTCGTCGTCGCGGAGGAACTTCAGGAGGTTGAGCGACGCGAGGTTGCATGAGGAGTTGTCGAGCGACATGTATTCGGCGCAGGGGTTGGAAGCGGTGATCCGGCCGGTCTCCGGGTTGGTGTGCCAGTCGTTGATCGTGTCGTCGTACTGGATACCGGGGTCGGCACACTCCCACGCTGCCTTGGCGATCTTGCCGAAGAGGTCACGCGCGCCGACAGTCTCGATGACCTCGCCGCTGTCGCGTGCGCGCAGCCCGAAGTCGCTGCCGTCCTCGACGGCCTTCATGAACTCGTCGTTGACGCGGACCGAGTTGTTGGCGTTCTGGTACTGGACGGACACGATGTCCTTGCCGCCCAGGTCCATGTCGAAGCCGGCGTCACGCAGCGCGCGGATCTTGTCCTCCTCGCGCGCCTTCGTCTCGACGAACTCCACGATGTCCGGGTGGTCGACGTCAAGGACGACCATCTTGGCCGCACGGCGGGTCGCGCCACCGGACTTGATCGTGCCCGCGGACGCGTCGGCGCCGCGCATGAAGGAGACCGGACCGCTCGCCGTGCCGCCGCTGCTCAACAGCTCCTTGCTGGAGCGGATCCGCGAGAGGTTGAG
>JBBRSE010000122.1:0-7519 GCA_038245655.1 Mycobacteriales bacterium
ATTTTGGGGTGGTGAGCGAGCGGCAGATCCAGGAGTGGGCCGACGAGGCCGAGGCCGGCTATGACGTCGACGAACTCAAGCGTCGGGGGCGCGGGCGCCCTGGTCGTGGAGCCGCACCCATGCAGGTCGTGGCGGTACGGTTGACCGCCGACGAACTCGACGCCCTCGACGCGGCAGCCGCGAAGAACCACATGAGCCGGTCGGAGGCCATCCGGGCCGCGCTGACGCAGTTGTCTGCGTGAAGGTCCACCCAAGCGCCCTCAAGCATGGCGTCGAGGAACCCGACGCCGTCCAAGCTGCCGAATGGCCACTGTGGATCGAGCCCCTCGACGACGACGGCCCACCGCACCGAGAACTACGGCTCGGCTTCGACGCCGGCGCGCGCCTGCTGGAAACCGTCGTCCTGATCTCCGAGGACGGAGCTGAGTTAGTCATCCACGCGATGCCGTGTCGCAAGAAGTACCTCGACTTGCTGCCCTAACCGCATGCACTCATCTGCCGCGATGAGGGGCGTCCGGAGGCAACCGACCATCGGCTACGGTCGTGCCTCCGTAAGCGCGCCGGTGTCGATTCCAGAGCGGAGGCGCGCACCCGCGCGCCGAAGGCGGGGGTTAAGGAGGGCCGCCATCGAGCTGCTCCGATCTTTCAAGATCTCGTGGGGCCAGTTCTGGGGGCAGAAGACTGACGAAGCATCGCGAAAGGCACAGGTATCAAACCCTAAGTAAGCCGTTGAGCTGCGCAAACGCTGGTTTGGCTGTTCAGCAGATCGCCTCCAGGCAGATTCAAGTCCCGTCACTCACCCCAAGTAAAGGCCCGTGCCCTCAGGTCAGTTCGCGAACTCTGAGCTGTCGAATGGTGGGAACTGACATGGCAACGCTGGCAAATGAGGGTCGTCGGTACTTCAGTTTCAGAAGCTGAGGGGGTTGCGTGTCGCGGCCGTAGCGAAGCCGAGCCAGGTGTGTCGGTTGCCGGCCCAGCACCAGCCAATCTTCGGGGCGTTGCGGTTCGCAGCACCGTCGCGGCCGGTTCCGTTGCTGATCCAGATCGCTGGTGTTCTGCTGTCGAGCCGGTTGTCGTCCTTGTGCAGACGCGAGCCGATGGTCATGAAGCAGTGGTTGCGCTCGAGCATTTCCGGCTGCTGCAGGAGCCAGTGGATTCCTTCGGTGAGGGTCAGCGGTGTCCGTCCGTCGGAGGTAATGACCGGCAATGCCTCGTTGGGGCTCCAGTTCGCCATGTGATCGCCGCGATCGATGTTGCTGAGGAGATAGGTCGGCGATGCTGGGAGCGGGACTTCCTTGACCGGAGTGAATTTGTCGACGTCGGGCATGTCGGCGACGACGAAGCCCTGCTTACCGAAGCGCTTGAGCAGACCGGCGAGCGTTGATGCTGGCGCCCGCTCCGGGTGGACAACGAACAAGGCCCCCTGCTCATCGACGGCGGTTGCGGCGCGGAGTTCCGCCGCGCTCAGCCGGGCCAACTTGTGGATGTTGAGTTCGATCAATCGCTCGGCTTGCTCATTCAGTGGGGGAAGCAGGGCTGCTGGCACGTCATGACCTCCAAGGGGAGTCGGCTAGGGCGCGTCGGACTTCAACGCCCATCCGGGTCCCGAAGTTCCTGTAGGGATGACTGGCATTGAGGGAACGATGCGCTCGCTGCGGTCGCCAGTTTAGGAACACGTCCGCGTCGGCTGGCGCGACCCCAAGGCCGGGGGAAAGACGTATGAGAAATTCGCTACCGAGCCCGAGGCTAGCGTCGGACAGTTCGTCGACGGCTGCGTCGAGTCGCGGCCAGGCGAGCGCCGGTTCACGTCCGGCGCCGAGCCGGTTGGTTGGCGCCGGCGCGAACGACAAGGCAGGCTGACCTTCGGCGCCCTCCGTACCCTCGGCGCCATGACGGTCACGCGGCCTCCCTTCCAGTCGGCTCGAACACCGTGCAAATACCAGACTGCCGCACCCGACAAGGCTGGCCTGATGCGCCAGGCAACGCGGGAACCGGTCACCGATCGATGGGCGCAGCCGTGGGCACGGGGTCACCGCCCGCTGTGCTTACCCGATGTCTCCGCGAGCGAACGGGCGACGCTCTCGTGATCCAGCACCCCGCCTTCGGCGTCGAGCCCTGGTGCCTGCGGGAGTCCGCGCTCGACGTCGACGTCCTGGCCCAGACCGAGTCGGTGTTCGCCCTGTCCAACGGCCATATCGGCTGGCGTGCCAACCTCGACGAAGGAGACCCTCACGGCCTGCCCGGCTCGTACCTGAATGGCGTGCACGAGCTGCGGCCGCTGCCCGACGCCGAGGCAGGTTACAGCTACCCCGAGGGAAGCGAGGTCATGGTCAACGTGACCGACGGCAAGCTGATCCGGCTCTTGGTCGATGACGAGCCCTTCGACGTGCGACTCGGTGAGCTGCACGGTCATGAGCGTCTGCTCGACTTCCGCGCCGGCGTGCTGGGTCGCCGGCTCGAGTGGACCTCGCCGGCCGGGCGCACGATCCGGGTCACTTCGACCCGGCTGGTCTCCCTGGTCCAGCGGTCGGTAGCCGCCATCGAGTACGAGGTGGAGGCAGTCAACGGTCCCGTGCGTCTGGTTCTCCAGTCCGAGCTGGTCGCCAACGAGCCGCAACCCCCGGCCAGCCGTGACCCGCGGGCCTCTGCCGTCCTTGAGGCACCGTTGCGTGCCCAGGGGCACGCCAGTGCGGGAACGTGGGCCCGGCTGGAGCACCGCACCGAGCACAGCGCGCTGATGGTGGCGGCGGCGATGGACCATGTGGTCGAAGGGCCACCCTCGACCCAGGTACTGGCCGAGAGCTCCCCCGATCTCGGCCGGGTGACGGTGACGGCGTCGCTCGCGCCCGGAGACGGAATGCGCCTGGTCAAGTTCGTGACCTACGGCTGGGCGGCAGCCCGTTCCCAGCCGGCGGTGCGCGGCCAGGTCGACGCCGCCCTGGCCGCCGCTCGACGGAGTGGCTGGGACGGCCTACTCGCCGAACAACGGGGCTATCTGGACGACTTCTGGGATCGGGCGGACGTCGAGGTCGATGGCGACGCCGAGATCCAGCAGGCCGTGCGCTTCGCCCTCTTCCACGTGCTTCAAGCCGGGGCCCGAGCCGAACAACGAGCCATCCCGGCCAAAGGGCTGACCGGGACCGGTTATGACGGGCACAGCTTCTGGGACACCGAGACCTTCGTCCTGCCCGTGCTCACCTACTCACTGCCCGGCGCCGTCGCCCATGCGCTTACCTGGCGACACGCCACGTTGCCGATGGCCCTCGATCGGGCGGCGAAGCTGGGCCTGGAGGGTGCGGCCTTCCCGTGGCGCACCATCACCGGCGCCGAGTGCTCGGGCTATTGGCCTGCCGGCACGGCCGCATTCCATGTGGGAGCCGACATCGCCAACGCCGTCGCCCGCTACCTGGAGGCGAGCGGCGACTATGCGTTCGAGGCAGGGATCGGCCTGGAGCTTCTGGCCCAGACCGCCCGGCTCTGGCGCTCCCTGGGTCACCATGACGGGACAGGCCGGTTCCGCATCGACGGGGTCACCGGACCCGACGAGTACAGCGCCGTCGCCGACAACAACGTCTACACGAACCTGATGGCCCAACAGAACCTGCGCGCCGCGGCTGACGCGGCCGAACGGCACCCCGACCCGGCCCGCCGGCTCGACATCGACGAGGAAGAGATAGCCGCCTGGCGTCAGGCGGCGGCGACCATGGTCGTTCCCTACGACGATGTCCTCGGCGTCCACTCCCAGGCTGAGGGTTTTACCGCCCACCAGCTCTGGGACTTCGCCGCCACGACACCCGAGCAGTACCCGTTGCTGTTGCACTTCCCGTACTTCGACCTCTACCGCAAGCAGGTAGTCAAGCAGGCCGATCTCGTGCTCGCGATGTATCTGCGCGGCGACGCCTTCACGGACGAGCAGAAGGCGGCCAACTTCGACTACTACGAGCGGCTCACCGTCCGGGACTCCTCGCTCTCGGCCTGCAGCCAGGCGGTCGTGGCAGCCGAGCTAGGCCACCTCGGCCTGGCGTACGACTATCTGACCGAGACCGCTCTCATGGACCTCGACGACCTCGAGCACGACACCCGCGACGGCCTGCACCTGGCAGCGTTGGCCGGGACCTGGATCGTCCTCGTCGCCGGACTGGCCGGCATGCGGGCCCATGGCGGGGCACTCCGCTTCGCCCCGCGCCTGCCCGAAGGCCTTACCCGGCTGGCCTTCGGTATCAGTTTTCGGGGGGGACATGTGCGGGTCGAGGTCACGCCGGAGACGACAAGCTACCGGCTGACGGCAGGCGACCCGCTCGAGATCCTCCACTTCGGCGAGCGAGCCACGCTCTCGCAGGACGAGCCCGTGGTCCGCCCGACGTCGCCGAGCGACATGCCGGCGCCGCGAGTCGCGCCGGTCCAACCCGTCGGACGAGAGCCGCTTCGCCGACGAGCCAGAAGCGACGCCGATGAGCCAGGGAATCCGCCATGAACCAGCAGTCCCGCGACCGTCCGGTGGACCTCCACGCCTACCAGGCCTGGCTTTTCGACCTCGACGGGGTCTTGACCAAGACCGCCCAGGTCCACGCTGCTGCGTGGCAGCAGGCCTTCGACGGGTTGCTCGACGAGGAGACGGCCCGGTCGGCCAAGACGTTCGCTCCCTTCGACCCGGTGGCCGACTACGAGCGCTACGTCGACGGCGAGCCCCGCGACGACGGCGTGCGGAACTTCCTCAGTGCCCGGGGCCTAGCGCTCCCCGCCGGCAGCGATGGCGACCCACCGGATGCCCGCACGGTCAAGGGGCTCGGGAACCGCAAGAACGCGCTGGTGCTCCAGGTGCTCGAGACCAAGGGGGTCGCTGTCTACGACGGCGCCGTCGCTCTCGTGAAGGCACTGCGCACCGCGGGAATCCCCACTGCCGTGGTCTCTGCCAGCGAAAACGCGGAGGCGGTACTTCAAGCAGCGGGAATTGCCGAGCTGTTCGACGCCCGCATCGACGGCCACGTGGTGAAGGATCGTCACTTGGCCGGCAAACCGGCGCCCGACAGCTACCTGGAAGGGGCCAGGGCGCTCGGTGCCGACCCCGGGAATGTCGTCGTCGTCGAAGACGCCCTCGCCGGAGTGGAGGCCGGGCGGGCCGGGCACTTCGCTCTGGTGATCGGCGTCGATCACCACCACTACGCCAATGAGCTCCGTGCCCATGGCGCCGATGTCGTCGTCACCGACCTGGACGAGCTGCTCGGTGTCGACGCAACGAAGGAGCAGCGGTGACGGGCCGAGGAAAAACAAGGCCCTACCTGGCAGCGTGGCGTTCGCGCGGCGCGAAGGATGACCAACGGCGATATCCCGCCATGGCAAAGGCCCATACCGACGCTTGTCGGACAAGGAGCACCGCATGAATACCCGAACCCTCGATCCGGAACTGCTGCGCCGGATGGACGCCTATTGGCGGGCGGCGAACTACTTGTCGGTCGGCCAGATCTACCTGTATGACAATCCGCTGCTGAAGCGACCGTTGGCGTTGTCGGATGTGAAGCCGCTGGTGGTTGGGCATTGGGGTACGACGCCGGGGCAGAACTTCATCTACGTCCATCTGAACCGGGCGATCGTCAAGTACGACCTGGACATGTTCTATATCGCCGGACCCGGGCACGGCGGCCCGGCGCTGGTGGCCAATACCTACCTGGAAGGCTCCTATTCCGAGATCTATCCCGACATCAGCCAGGACGAGGCCGGGTTGAAGAAGTTGTTCACCCAGTTCTCGTTCCCGGGTGGGATCTCCAGCCACGTCGCCCCGACTACGCCCGGCTCGATCCACGAGGGCGGCGAGCTGGGCTACTCGCTCAGCCACGCCTTCGGCGCCGCGTTCGACAACCCCGACCTGATCGTGGCCTGCGTCATCGGCGACGGCGAAGCCGAAACCGGGCCGCTGGCCACGGCGTGGCACTCGACGAAGTTCCTCAATCCGATCGAGGACGGCGCGGTGCTGCCGATCCTGCACCTCAACGGTTACAAGATCAGCAACCCGACCGTCTTGGCCCGCATCGAGCACGAAGAGCTGGACCAGTTCCTGCGCGGCTGCGGCTGGGACCCGCGCTACGTGGAGGGCGACGATCCGGAGGCGATGCACGAGCTGATGGCCGCCGTCCTTGATGAGTCGATCGAGGCGATCCGAGCCATCCAGGCCCGCGCCCGCACCGCGGGCGACACCACCCGGCGCAGATGGCCGATGATCGTGCTCCGTTCCCCGAAGGGCTGGACCGGGCCAAAGGTGGTCGACGGGCTACAGGTCGAGGGCACCTTTCGCGCCCACCAGGTGCCCCTGTTGGTCGACGAGGACCATCCCGGGCACGTGCAGAAGCTCGACAGCTGGATGCGCAGCTACAAACCCGACGAGCTGTTCGACGAGACCGGGCAGCTGCTGACCGACCTGGCTTCCCTTGCCCCGAAGGGGGAGCGGCGGATGGGGGCCAACCCGCACACCAACGGCGGGCTGCTGCTGCGTGACCTGCGCATGCCCGACTTCCGGACCCACGCCGTCGCGGTCGCCGCTCCAGGCGCCGTCACCGCGCAGGACACGCTTGTGCTCGGCGACTTCTTGCGCGATGTGGTCACGCTGAACGAGAAGCAACACAACTTCCGGATCTTCGGACCGGACGAAACCCTGTCGAACCTGCTCGGCGCGGTTTTCGAGGTCACCGCCCGGCAATGGGAAGCCCGAACGGTCGACAATGACGAGTCGCTCGCGCCCGCCGGACGGGTGCTGGACTCGATGCTGTCCGAACACCAGTCCGAGGGCTGGCTCGAGGGATATCTGCTCACCGGGCGTCATGGGCTGTTCAACTGCTACGAGGCGTTCATCCACATCGTCGACTCGATGTTCAACCAGCACGCCAAATGGCTCAAGGTCACCAAGGCGCTGCCGTGGCGGCGGGACATCTCGTCCCTGAACTACCTACTCGCCTCCCATGTCTGGCAGCAGGACCACAACGGCTTCACCCACCAGGATCCCGGCTTCCTCGATCACGTCGTGAACAAGAAAGCCGACATCGTCCGGGTCTACCTTCCGCCGGACGCCAACTGCCTGCTCTCGGTCACCGATCACTGCCTGCGCAGCCGGCACTACGTCAACGTGATCGTCGCCGGCAAGCACGCGATGCCGCAATGGCTTTCCATGGAACGGGCGGAAGTGCACTGCACCGAAGGCATCGGCATCTGGGAATGGGCCGGCAACGACCGCGGCACCGAACCCGACGTGGTGCTGGCTTGCTGCGGTGACACCCCCACCCTCGAGGTGCTGGCAGCGGCGTCGATCCTGCGGGAGAACCTTCCGCAGCTGAAGGTCCGAGTCGTCAACGTCGTAGACCTGATGAAGCTGCAATCAGCCAGCGAGCATCCGCACGGGCTGTCCGACGGCGACTACGACGCCCTGTTCACCACCGACAAGCACATCATCTTCGCCTTCCACGGCTACCCGACGCTCATCCACCGCCTCACCTACCGGCGCACCAACCGCAACCTGCACGTGCGCGGCTAC
>JBBRSE010000123.1:0-7222 GCA_038245655.1 Mycobacteriales bacterium
ACGGTCAGGCGGGTAGTTGCTTCGTCGGCCATTTTCAGAGGATCAGGAGATAGATGTCTATCAGCTTATCCGCTAAGGCGCAGCATTGCAAGAGTACTATTGATAACATATTTTATCGATAGTAAGATGGCTGAGCATCCAACGACTTGAGATCTAACGCTCCCAATGTCCCTGGCCAACGCCTTCTATGCACTTGAGGAACTCGCCGAGGGTCGAATCCCTGACGAGGGGCATGTTTTGCGCGGCTTGAACGCGCTCGACCCGGTTCTCCTCCAAAGCGGGCATGACCAGGAGCTCGATGAGGCAGCCGAATTGCTGGAGCTGCTGCTGGCCACTGGTACGGCTAGCGTACTGACAGAGGCTCGGTCACACGCTGCAGCCATGGCAGCTGCCGTGCGCCGATTGATGGTCGATGGCCGAGCCCGCTGAGCAGGTGGGTCACGAGCTGGTCCCGGCGACCACTGGTCGGCTACTGACGGCCAGCAGCTTCCAGAGTCTGGCCGACGTCCCGTCCGAGCTCGAGTGGTTCGCCAACATCAGCAACAAGAGCACCCGGCGGGCTTATGAGAACGCGCTGCAGGACTTCATGCGCTTCATCGGTGTCCGCCGTCCAGGAGAATTCCGGGAGGTCACCCGCTCGCATGTGATCGCCTGGAGAGACGATCTGGTGAGCCGGACCCTGAGCAGCCAGACCATCCGGCACCGCCTGGCCGCCCTCTCCTCTCTCTTCGAGCACCTGTGCAATGCCAACACGGTGACCCACAACCCGGTCAAGGGGGTCAAGCGCCCTGCCGTCGAAAGCTACGAGGGCAAGACGCCGGCGCTGGGCGACCACCAAGCGCGCCAGCTACTCGATGCGCCGGACGCGGTGTCGCTGAAGGGCAAGCGCGATCGGGCGATCCTGGCCACCCTGCTCTATCACGCGCTGCGGCGCGAAGAGCTGTGCCGGCTGAAGGTCAAGGATTTCAAAAACGAGCGGCGCGGGGTGGCGCACTTGAAGATCTCGGGCAAAGGCGGCAAGACGCGGTACGTGCCGCTGCACCCGGCGGCGAGCGGGCTGATCCTCGACTATCTCGATGCGGCGGGTCACATGGCGGAGGACGGCGGCGCCCTCTTCCGTGGGGTCCACCACGGTCGCGTCGAGGGTTCGCAAAAGGCGATCTCGGCAGACGCTATCTACAAGCTCGTACGGGCCTACTCGAAGGCGTTGGGGTTTGAGATAGGGGCGCACTCGCTACGGGCGACGGCTGCGACGAACGCGCTCGACCACCAGGCCGACATCGCAAAGGTCCAGGAGTGGCTGGGGCACGCGAACATCGCAACGACTCGGATCTACGACCACCGGAAGACAAGGCCCGAAGACAGCCCAACTTTTAAGGTCGCGTACTAGCCTCTAGCGAGCTCTAGCGAGGCTGGGCGCGGCGGTCTGCGATCGGCTCTTCTCCCGACCGCCGATAGCCTGGAAGTCTTCGCACTAGCCGGCGCAACTGTGAAACCAAGCGCGCGGCTTTCACCCCGCTATCGCGGAGGTCAAGTATCGAGCAGGCATCCGATGAGCGACGTCCCTCGTAACCGTGGTTGCGGCGCCGGGCCGTCAACAACGGGGTGCTTGGTGGCGCGGATATCAGAGATCGAGCTGCTGCTGACTCGGTGGGGGGACTATCAACGTCATACCGCCAGCAGCACGCTACCTTCATCCGCCAAGTCGGTGGGTGTGGCGGACCAAAGCAGCGCGCGAGACGTTGAAGACGCCGTATCCGCATTGCCCCCCGACCTTCAGGCCACCGTGTGCGAGGTGTACGTCATCGGCGGGCCGGCACGAGATCGTGTCGAACGACTGGGTTGCCCGGAGTCGACCATCGCGCGCCGCATCGGTCGTGCCCACCTGCTTCTGGTCGACCTTCTGGCAACGAGACGTGCGCACAGGCGCCTCGAACGGGAACGTGACGCCTGGGCGCGGCGGCTCGCCGACCGACCTGAAGGCGGCGCAAGCGACTGAAGAGAGTCCGCTGCGCAGTGACGGTAGATGACCCGTAGAAACCCACCCCCTTGGTGAGGGGGCGTCGTTGCGGACAGAGGGATCGGTGATTGCCCTGCGGCTCGTGACCTTTGATCTTTACGAGGAGTTCCGATGAAAAAGCAGTCCCTGTCCCATGGTCTTCACTTGACCGCCTTGCTGGCCGCGATGGGCGGCCTGGCCGTCGTCCCAGCCCACGCCTCGAGTCACCGCGAGGCTCCAAACATTGCCATGAATCCCTCGGTCGACGCCACCGACCTGTACATGTTCCGCAGCTACGAGACCGGCCGTGCCGGCTACGTGACCCTCCTGGCCAACTACATCCCGTTCCAGGACCCGCAGGGCGGACCGAACTTCTATCAGTTCAACCCGAACGCGCTTTACGAGATCCACATCGACAACACCGGTGCCGGCTCGGAGGCGATGACCTTTCAGTTCCGCTTCACGAGCACCTCCAAGCAGCAAGCGCTCACGGTGGGCGGCAAGGCCGTCAAGATCCCGTTGATCGACAGCGGCGTTCTCGACGGAACCATCAATCCGCCGAAGCTGAACGTGCGCGAGACCTACACGCTTAATGTGGTTCGTGGCGATCGTCGCACCGGTACCGTGAGCAGTGTCACCAACGCCTCCGGTGGCAGCGCCACTTTTGACAAGCCGGTCGACAACATCGGTGACAAGACCTTCGGCAGTCCGACCGGGTACGCGGCGTACGCCAACCAGCACATCTACACCGTCAACATCCCGGGCTGCTCGACGCCGGGCCGGGTGTTCGTCGGCCAGAGGAAGGAACCTTTCTACATCGCCGTCGGCAAGATCTTCGATCTCTTCAACATGAACCCGCTCGGGCCGGAGGTGGGTGGCAACAACAACGACCTCGAGGCCAAGAACGTCAGCACGCTGGCGCTCGAGCTGCCGATCTCCTGCGTCACCGCGGGCACGGATCCAGTGATCGGCGCCTGGACGACGGCGAGCCTGCGCCAGGGACGCCTCCTCAACGGGTCGCCCCAGACCGGGCTCAACAAGGTGAGCGCCCAGGGCGGCGCCTGGACGCAGGTCTCCCGACTCGGCAATCCGCTCGTCAACGAGGTCGTCATCGGCCTTGACGACAAGGACAAGTTCAACAGCTCCAAGCCGAAGAACGACGCCGCCAACTTCGCCGACTACGTCACCAACCCGACCCTGCCGGCGCTCATCCAGACGTTGTTCCCGGCGGCAGTCGCACCGACGAACTTCCCCCGCACCGACCTCGTGACGGTGTTCCTCAAGGGGATCAAGGGCGTCAACCAGGCGGCGACGCCTCCGACGGTGCTGGCCGAGATGATGCGGCTAAACACTTCGATTGCGCCGGTGGCGATCGGCGCGCAGAACGCGCTCGGCGTAGCTGGCGGCGACAACGCGGGCTATCCGAACGGACGCCGGCCGGGTGACGATGTGGTCGATCTCTCGGTTCGGGTGGCGATGGGCGCGCTGTGCGTCCTGACGGGCGCGACGGATACCCTGCAGGTCGGCTGCAAGCCGAGCGACGCCCCAGCGGGAGGACTCGCGTTCACCGACGGCGTTCGCAAGACGTCGGTGAACTACGGGGCGACCTTCCCGTACCTGACGACGCCGTTGCCGGGCAACTTCAACCCGACCGCGCCCGCCGGCACGACCTACCCATAAGCCAAGGAGCAGCAACCATGCCAAAGACTTTGCAACGTATCGCCTTGACGTGCGCCTTGGGAAGCGGCCTGGCCCTCGCAGCTTGCGGTGGCGGTGGCGGCGACGTGGCGGCGGCCGATCAGTCGGCAGCCGCGACGTCGGTGCCCGACTCCGCGGCCGCTTCGACAGCCTCGCTCGTCTCCTACGAACTCAGCCTGAGCCTGAACGATCGGACGGAGCCGTTAAACCTCGGCAACCTGACATTGCCGATCGACGACCGGGCGGAACCCACTCCGATCATCTAGGTGCAATCGCATCCCCGGCCAAGCCGGGGTTTAAGGAGAACCAAATGACCTTCAAGCAAATCGCCGTCGCGGTCGCCCTGACCGCGGCGACGTCCGCGGCGCTAGCCGATGACCAGAGCATCACCCTCACGCAGACCGGGCCGGGCACGTTTGCCAGCACGTTTTCCACGACCGAGACGATGAGCGGGCTGTTCGTGGACACGTTCACGTTCAGCCTTCCCGCCGCCTTCAGCAGCCTGCTCGGGAGCGGCGCTTTGACCTTTGCGTCCATGAGCGGCCCGGTCTCGCTGGTCGTGGCCTCGTTGGACGCCGCCAACGGGGTCAGCGTGGCGTCGCCACCGGAGCCTGCCACGATCGCATTCCCGAGCTCATTGGCGTATACGAATGCGATGGCGCCCCTGACGTTGACGGTGCTCGGGTTCGCCGGCGATGCGTCCGCCGACCCGGTGGCCCTGTCCGCGGGATACAGCGGCTCAATCAGCTTCAACGCTGCCGTTGCTGCTGTTCCTGAACCTGAAACCTACGGACTGATGTTGGCGGGTCTGGCCGCCGTTGGCTATACCGCTCGACGGCGCCAAGCTAAAGCGGCATGAATCCATCGACGCATTAACGCCGCGAGCAGTCATACAACGCAGAGGCAGGCAGTCGAATTGGCGTGCAAAGGTCATGCCGACGGGCGGCAAACGACTCTCACCCATGAGCGGGCAAGTGTCGGGCGAAAGCGGTCGATGGCGATCGAGACCAGTCGGGTCAGCGTGGCATAGGGCCGCACGCCGTCGCCCGGCCGTGCGGCGAGGTTGACGCACTCGCCCAGCGGGGCGGCGAACTCGGCCAGCAGCCGGCTCTTGCCGATGCCGGCCTCACCCGTCACGCACAGCGTCTGCCCGGCGCGCCAGGCCAGCCTCATCGAGCGCAGCGCTTCGTCGCGGCCGATCAGCTGCGGCGGGCGCAGGAAGCTCAGCGGCAGCGCGGGCGCGTGTGCCGAGGGAGGCGCCGGGCCGGCCCGGCCCCCGGTGCGCGAGGCGGCGAGCACCGCGGCGCCGAGCGCTTGCGTGGCTGTCGACGGCGCTACACCGTAGAGCGTGCGGAGCATCTCGCGGCAGCGGTCCCACACCGCGACGGCTGAGGCGAAGTCGCCGCGTAGGTAGGCAACTTCCATCAGCGCGCGATAAGCGTCTTCCGATTCGCGGTCGAGCGCGAGCAAGGCGTCGGCACGCGCCTGTGCCCGATCGAGGCGGCCGCCCTGCATCGCGTCTCGCACCTCGGTCATGAGCGTGCCGCGCTCGGCGCTGCGATCGGTTTCGACGCGGGCCTCGAGCCAGCGCGAGAGCTCGTCGCAGTCGGCGTAATTGTGTGTCTCGAGCAGGGGCGGCCCGCCGGGCTCGCGCGCCGCCAACACCACGTCGGGCGCGAGCGCGAGCAGCTCGCCGGCGTCGACCAGCAGCGGGGATGCGAGCTTGCGCAGCCGCGCGATGCACTGGCGCAGGTTGACGCGCGAACCTGCGGCCGTCGTGTCGGGCCACAGCAGGCCCGCCAGCCGTGATCTCGGCGTGGCGCCGTTAAGCGCGAGCCAGGCCAGTAGAGCAGCCTGCTTGCGCTCGAGCCGCGTGGGCGGCTCACCGCGGCCTTGCAGCGTGGCGGCGCCGTACAGCGCAAGTCGCGGCGCGTCGGCGGAGTCCGGGTGAAGGTCGGGCAAGGAGGGATCCGGCAAGAAGGAATCGGGCAAGAGAAGACCTTGGCGCGCGACTGCGTGAATTCGAGTGTGCCTCGCGACCCCATCCCGCACTCGCGGGGTTGGGCGACCTCGGCCAGTCACGCCCCAGTCACGCCGACTTCTTCACAGTCGCGGCCAACCCCTTCCCAACCGTTTACGGAGCCGCCCCATGACCTCGACCCGATTCCGATCGTTTGCCGTGCCGACGCCAGTAAACCTCGCAGTGCGGCTCGCGTTGGCCGCTGCGGTCGCGTGCACCGCGCAGGGTGCCGCGGCGCAGACCCCGCCGCCGCCGGGCGTGGGCATTTACCTCGCCAACAGCATCGCCGGCACCAACAACTACGTCGGCGACGGCAGCGCGAGCTATGCCACGGGGCCGGGCGTCTCGATCTCTCGATCTACAACGGTGGCGGCATGAGCGTCGACGGCCAGCCCTTCTACGCGCTCAGCTCGGCACCGCTGCCGGTCGGCCGCACGGCGGGCACGCTCTCGTCGATCGGGTCCAGTGGCGTCAATGGCGGCCCGCTGGCCGAAGTCACGTCGACGGCCGACCTCGCCGGTGGCGTACTGCGCGTCAACGTGCTGAGCGCCAACACCTCCGGCCAGTACGACCCGGTCCGCCCGACCACTGCCCGCGGCATCGCCCGCGCGCTGATGCGCGACAACCTTTCCTTCCAGGTGCTCGGAGGCGGCAGCGCCGACATCACGGTGACCGCCCACCTCGACGGCTCAATCGCGCTCAACGATCCCTTCTACGGCCAGGGCAACCAGGATATGTCCCTCGGCTTCGGCGGCGCGGCCTTCAGCGAATACGGCCACGTGAACGGCTCCTCCAGCAGCAGTGGCTACGGGCAGCCGTACGGCTGGCTGAGCTACTCGTTCAGCAACGAGACGCCCGAAGGGTTCGACTTTACCGGCATCGTCCAGGTCCGCGACGGGCAGCGCTCCGCGGTCAGCCTCGACCTTCTGGCCGATTGCTGGGGCGCCACCTGCGATTTCGCCCACACCGGCACCGTCGGCCTGGTACTTCCCGAGAACGTGCGGTTCACGTCCGACTCCGGCGTGTTCCTGAGTTCGATGAACGCCGTGGCGCCGGTGCCCGAGCCCGAAACGTGGGCGCTGATGCTGGCCGGGCTGGCGATGATCGGCCGCATCGGCCGCAAGCGGCTCAAGCGTTGACCGGTCAGCCGCACTCGGCCTGCCGGCGGAATGCGACTTAGGCAGCCTGAACCTCGCGGTTCAGCGTCAGGTTGCCGAGGTACGCGTTGCGGTGGGCGTCGTCATCGAAACGGTCGGCCTGCCGCCGACCGACCAGACTTCAAAAAGTGATTGCGTTCGTGCGTGCAGGTGGGCGCCTTAGCGGAGAGGCTCGCAGCCTCCGTGGCGCCCCCAACCCACTTCGCGCGTTGATAAGCGTAATTATCATGGGGCGGAATTGGGCGGTCGACATCGCCCTAGCCTGCCCTCCCCCGCAGATCGACATCGTCGCCTTCGGAGCGCAGGTCAGCGAAACAGGTCGCAGGCTCAATAGCGTTGACGCTATAC
>JBBRSE010000124.1:0-7069 GCA_038245655.1 Mycobacteriales bacterium
CCCCGAACACGAGGGCGGCGAGCGCCCGGCCGACGGAATTCTGGGCACTGCCGAACGACGAGCATTTGAAGCGCTCCGCCTGACCTATCGCTGCCAGGCCACCGATAAGCGCGCAGCGGTCTCCGAGGCGGCACTCGAACCGGAACTATCGCTGTTAAAGCAAAGATAATGGCCCCAAAGCCCTACCCAAGGCCATCCAGCCCGGTTATCGTTATCTAAGCAACGACAATGTCGGGAGTGGGATGACGTTACCTGCCTCGCCCCGCCGCCGCCACAAAGCCAACTCCGGTGCGCTCGGCGAACTCGGCGAGCTCGCCCTGACGCGCCGGCTGGCGCTGCGACTCACCCAGGCCGATCTGGCTGACCTGGCGGGCGTCGGCGTGTCGTCGGTGCGCGCGCTGGAGGCCGGTCGCGAATCCATGACGCTGGTCGTCGCGATCCGTATAGCAGAGGCACTGGGGTTGGCGGTAGCAGTGTCCTCCAGGCCGGACCTGGCGAGCCTGCCGAGCGCGGTCGTCCTCAGTGCGCGCTCCAGGCACCTGACGGGTTCCGGAGGCTGACCCACGTGCGCGATCCGTCCGAGTTCGCCGGCATCAGCGCTGCCGACGTTCGCAAGGCGGGCCGGCTCGCGGGGCGATTGCAGCGCGACGGGGATGACGTCGTCTTCAGCTATGACGCGGACTACCTCGCCGATCGCGCGGCACCACCCGTCGCCATATCGCTGCCGAAGGTGTCGGTGCCCGTTCGGGCGAGCGCTGGGGCGGTGCCTGCGTTCTTCGCCGGACTGCTGCCGGAAGGTGTGCGGCTGCAGGCCGTGACGGCGGTCGCCCGCACGTCGGCAGATGATCATCTGACGCTCTTGCTCGTCGTCGGTGGCGACACGGTCGGCGACGTGCAGGTGACGCCTGCCGGGCAGTCCCCAGTCGAACTACCACCGCTGCTGGATGCCTCCCGCGCCGGCAGCGAGGATTTCAACGCCGTCTTTGCGCGGGCAATCTCCACCGAGCCGGGTCAGCTCGACCGAGCAGCGCTGCCCGGGGTGCAGGTCAAGGTGTCCGCGTCGATGATTTCCACTCCGTTGCGGACGACAGCCGGATCCGCAATCCTCAAGCTGAACCCGCCGGCCTACCCGCAGCTCGTCGAGAACGAGCATTTCTTCCTGCGGATGGCTCGTGCGTGCGGTCTCCCGGTTCCCGCTCATCAGTTGATACGCGACCGCAGCGGCCAGGCGGGCCTGCTGGTCGAACGGTGTGACCGGGTCGCTGCGCCCGATCGCATACGGCGGCTTCCGCAAGAGGACGCCTGCCAGGTCCTCGGTCGCTACCCGGCCGCGAAATACCGGTTGAGCCTGCAGGAGGTCGCGGTCGGACTCGGCGATGCGGTCGAATCCAATGGGGGATCCCGGCCTCTTGCCATCCGGCGAATCGTTGAGATCGCGGCGTTCAGCTACCTCATCGGAAATGGCGACCTGCATGGCAAGAATCTCTCGATCCGCCGAGCTCCTTCGGGGCTGTGGGAGCTGACGCCCGCGTACGACCTGGTCTCGACCCAGCCCTATCTGAGCTGGAGCGATCCGATGGCGCTGCCGATGTACGGTCGCTCCGCGAAGCTGAGCCGCCGCTGGTGGCTGGAGGCCGGCTCCCGGCTGGGGCTTACCGAACGAGCGACCGGACGGGCCTTGGATCTGATCGTCGCGCTAAGCCTCCCCTGGCTCGACGCGCTCGGTGAAATCGGGTTCGACGAGGCCACGACCGTACGCTTGCGCTCGCTGATCGCGCTGCGTCGCGGAGAGCTGCAGGGCTGATTCCGTCCTCAGCGCACCGACATACCGGGCAGCGCCAGCTCCCGCTGGGAGGGTGACCCGGTCTCACCTGGCGGCAGCGGACTCCAGCCGGACGGGTCGTCCGGCATCCCGGTGATGCGCTCGAGGGTCGGCTCGCTCGGCCGGCGCGCCCAGTACGTCGTCAGAGGTGAGCTCCAGTCGCAGGCCTCGGCGTAGCGACGCACGCTTTCCAGCCGATCGGCGACCCGGCGATCGTCCGGGTCGCGCGTGGCGAGACCGCGAAGGCCCTTGTAGAGCAGCCGCAGACCTTCGGTGTAGTGCGGGACACCCATGGCTGCCGCTTGCAGCAGTCGGTCCCGCCACGACGCATCCTCGTCGCTCAGGGGAAGCCCGCGTTCGACGAACTGCCCGCGCGGGGGCTTGGGGAGCCGGGAGACCTCCGTCCAGGCGGCGATGATGCTTGCGTCGGGGAGCCGCGGGAACAGGTACAGCAGTGTGCCGAGCATGTCCTGGAACGCATCAAGCCGGTCGACCCGGAGGCTGTAGAAGCCGGCCACGCACGTGATGTCCGCGGCTGATGAGGAGTCGTCAGAGGTCCGCTGGCGCGCGAGGGCGATGAGGTCTGCGCCGATCGTGCGCGCTTCGTTGAGCTGTCCGGCGGCGAGGTAGCGCAGCATGGCGTCGGCCGGTGCGTCATCGCTGGTGATGTCGACGGCGATCCCGTCGTTAAACCTTCCGCCGCGCGTTCGCCGCAGCCTGACGAACGAGCGCGTGCTGGGCGCGAGCATCGCGACCCGCCAGGCGATGTTGTCGCCGCCGACCTGTACAGAGAAGGGTCCGATGTGGTCCTGCCGAAGCACGGCGAGGTACTCGCCGGGGGACTCCTCGGTGTGGTGGGGATCCCAGGCGGCTTGCTCATCGCCTTGCCAGAGCCGGATGAAGCTCGGCCCGAAATCACGCGAGCGCGGACCTTGCGGGGCCTCCACCCAATCCCGGGCGGGGCTCACGGGATCGAGGTCAAGGAGGTACGTCTCCAGCAAGGGGTTCACCGCTGCGAAGCGGTCGTCCGGCTGCGCCGACGCAGCGGTGACGTCGCGGGGTCTTAGCGCGACCAGCACATCGTCGTTCTCAGCGACCGTCGCGACCGTCGTGATCGTCTCCAAGCCTGGCCTGACGGCGCTGATGAGGTAGTTCCCCGCTGAGACGTCGAGGTCGCGCTCTTCGGATACGCCAAGCGCGACCTCGCGAAGCGATCCGTCAGAACCCCTTACGGTGCAGGCGATCAGGGCGCCGTACTCGAGCCCGATCCCCGAGATCTCCAGCCGCAGCCGCGCTGTCATGACGGGATCTCGATGACGTCGGTGACCCCGGGCGGGGTCGCGTGCAGCCGCAGCTCGGCGTGGCGGTAGGAGCCGTCGGGGAAGTCGACCTCGAAGTCGTAGGCGTCGGGCGGCAGCTGATAGGACCATCCGTCGACGCCCATGGCGGGGTCGGGCATGGGGGCGGGCGGTGGATCGTAGAAGCCGAGACCGCGGATGCGCGGCTGGGCTCTGCCGACAGCGGCCGTCGGGGCGCATTTCACCAGGACGGGCAGCAGTGGGGTCCGGGGCAGCAGGTGCAGGATCTCGTTGCCGCCGCCGTGGAGCTCCGGCCACTGCACCCGCCCCGGATCGGCCTTGAGCAGCGCGGTCACCACGTTGTGCACGGTGGTCAGGTCGATGAACCAAGTCCCGTCCTGACGCCGCTTCGAGGCGAGTCCATCGAGCGCGAGGAGAAAGGCAGCCGTATAGCGCGTGGGCTGATTCGGCAGGCCGTATGCCTTGGCCCCGCCGGACGTCGCGAAGAGCATGGCCTTGTCGATGCGGTCTTCCTGCCCGACCACGAAGTCGACGAGCGTCTCGCCTCCAGCGCCGAGCCGCTGCAGCAGCTCCTGCGGGATCTCACGACACGCGTCGACAATGAAGTATTGGCGCTGCGCTTCGCAGCGCGCCATCCCATCGAACGTGACGCCGATGTTGACGCAATTGTCGAGCAGCCGCAGCGGGTTTGCCCCGAAGTCCTCCGGCAGCAGGTACTGCGAATCGCTCTCGACCCCGTGGCCGCAGAAGTACAGGATCGCGACGTTGCCAGGGTCCTGGTCGCAGCGCGCGTACCAGCGGCTGAAGGCAGCCTTCACGTTAGCGAAGGTGGCCGGCTCCACCTGATGGGATCGCGTCGCGAGCGGAAACTGGTAGCCGCCGCCGGGACTCATCAGCATCTCGACGCTGCCCAGCGTGGCGGTTGGATGCCTCAGGTTCACGAGCCAGTCGGTGAACGCGCGTAACGAATGCGGGGGACTGGTGAGCTGCATGAGGCCCAGGGTGTCGTGCTCCACCGGCTGGTCGCCGCCTGGCAGGTGGCGGTAGGCGCCGACCCCGATGGTCAGGACGTGGACGAGCGGCCCGTCCGTTTGGGCATCGAAGACGAGCGTCATCAGAAGGCCTTTCCATGGACGCGAGCGGCGAGCCTGGCATGGAAGGTGGGCTGCACGAAGTAGTGGCTGTGGGCCTTCAGTAGCGAGCCGGTCTGGTAGTGGAAGTCCTCCACGCCATCGATGATGGACTCCAGGGAGAAGCCGAGCAGGTCGCTGTAGTCGAAGATGTTGATCCAGCGGGTCACGTTTGCGGGGAGGGGCAGGCGCGGGACGGAGGGGCTCGGCAGGGCGGGATCGCTTCCCGTGAAGAGCTTCAGTTCCTCGAAGAAGCCGACCTGCGAGCCGACGGTGACGAACAGGTCGACCTTGACGTCGGAAAGCGTGGTCGTCAGCAGGTCGTAGCTGATGTTGCCGCCCATGCTGTGCGCCACGACGATCAGCGGGTCGTTAGCGCTCTTGGCCGCGCAACCCCGCCGGATGTCGCTGCCAACGACCCCGCCGATCGCGTTCGCCGCCTGCTGATCGTGCAGATAGACGAAGACGTCGCCGAGAAATTCCGCAACGCCACGCATGGCCGGGGGGCGTATCCGCTCTGACGCCTGCTGGCCGATCGTGCCCTTGACCGCCGCCTGCAAGCGAAACGCACCCCGGCGCAGTGCCTGCCACGCCGAGGAGAAGCCCAGCGACTCGTACTCGGGCTCGGACTGTGGCGGTAGCTGAGGGCCGCCACCAGCGGCCGTGAAGGCGTCCACCTCTTGCTCGAGCCGAGCCAGAAACCGCTCGTCATTGTGAACCGAGTACAGCCACGCCGGCTGATCGTGGGAGACGGCATACGCGTGTACTCGCGTGGCGAGCGCTGCGGCCTCGTCCTCATCGCCGCCGGAGAGCGCCGCTGAGCCCCAGAGCAGGTCCACGGCCTGGGTCAGCGACTTCTGGGCCACTACGAGCAGGACCCTCGCCGCCTTGTCAGGCTCGGCCTGCGGCGCGGTCGTGGTGTACAGGTCGAGCAAGGTCGCGTCGTCGAGTCCTAGCGCCTCGAATTCCCCCAGCGGCAGCGACGCGCCCATCCAGCGCATCCGGCCACCGAGATCGCCCCAGTACGGGCTGATCACCAGGGCTGGTTGGCCGCCGGCCTGCGCGTAGGGCTTGAGCAGGTACTCCTGGAAGAGCGTCTGGCGCATCGCTGAACCCTTGGCATAGCCGGGTCCCAGCCGGTTGGCGACGCCGTGCACGAAGACCAGGGGCATCGCGCCCTCCGCAAATCTGGCGGGAATTGCTCTCTGGGGACTGTTTGTACCGCGTACTGGCCGGCGAGGGTGGGACTTGCCGCTGGCTGCATGAACTGACGAACGCCGGTGGCCTACCCGTACACGCGGGCGGCGAGCGTGGCGTGGAAGGTGGGCTGCACGAAGTAATGGCTGTGGGCTTTGAGGAGCGCGCCCGTCGCGTAGTGGAAGTCTTCGACCCCGGCGATGACGGGGCCGACCGAAAACCCGAGCAGGTCGCTGGAATCGAACATGTTGATCCACCGTGCGACGTTAGCCGGGTGGACTACCTGCTCCCCGCGGCCGGGGCCGGGAATTGCGGGCTTGCTGCTGCGAAAGAGCTTCAATTCCTCGAAGAAGCCGACCTGGCTGCCGACGGTGACGAACAGATCGATCGCCACGTCTGACAGCGAACTCGTGAGCAGGTCGTAGACGAGATTGCCGCCCATGCTGTGGGCGACGACGATCAGCGGGTCCGCGGGAGTGACGGTGGCGGCGGCTTCGCGGATCGCGGCGCCGACCAGCTCCTCGATGGCGCTTGCCGTTGCGGGCTCGTGCAGGCAGACGAGGCCGTCGGCGAGGAACTCCGCGACGCCGCGCACGGCCGGTGCGCGCAGGCGCTCCGAAGGCTGCCAGCCGATGTAGCCGACGATGGCCTCCTGGAGCTTTGCCAGGCCGTCGTGAAGCAGTTGCCATCCGGAGGCGAAGTCAGGCGGCTCGTCGCTGGGCCGCCGGGCGGTGATGGCGAGCCCGGTGGTGGTTGCGGGGAAGGAGGCGTCGACCTCCTTTCGTAGCCGGGCCATGAAGGTCGTGTCGTTGTGGACGGTGTACGTCCACGCCGGCTGCTCGTTAACGGCGGCATACGCCTGTACGCGGGTGGCGAGCCCCGCAGCCTCGTCATGGTTGCCGGCGGTGAGTGCGGCCGCTCCCCAGAGCACATCGACCGCCTGAACCAAGGAGAACCGCGCCACCTCCAGCACGGCTCGCAACGGCTTGTCGGGCTGCGCCTGCGGGGCGGTGGTGGCGTAAAGGTCGATCAGCGTCGACTCCGCCGATCCGGGGACCTCGAGCTGCCAGAGGGGCAGTGACGCGCCGTTCCAGTGCATCCGGCTGCCGAGCTCTCCCCAGTACGGGCTCAGCACAGCGATCTGCTGGCCATCCGTCCGTGAGCACGGCTTCAGCAGGAAGTGGCGGAACAGTGCCTCTCGCATCGCTGAGCCGGCGGCGTAACCGGGTCCGAGCCGGTTGCCGACGCCGTGCACGAAAACCAGGGGCACTTGCGCCTCCAAAACAGATCGGGGACTGCTTCGAGATTCTCGTACGCGGCCGCGTTCCTTGCACCAGCCCGCCGAGATCGGAGGGCGTGGGTGGAACGGGCGATCGACCTGCCGTCGAACGCTCAGGTGCAATGGTGATCCCAAACGACCACCGTCACCTAAGAGCCTGCGATTATTTAACGTCGGCTGATTCGGGCGTGTCGTTGGTTGCGGGGTTGAGCGTGTAGTTCCACTCTCCGTGGAAGGTGTGACGGATCAGGATCCCTTGTGTTTCAAGGCTTTTCATCTGTTTGTCGGGGATCTTGACGCCGGTGGGGTAGGCCGTGGTGTC
>JBBRSE010000125.1:0-6969 GCA_038245655.1 Mycobacteriales bacterium
ATCGACCGCTGCTCATCCAGCACGAACGCTACCGCACTGGCCTTGTACTCCGCCGTAAAACTCCGACGCGTGGAACCCATTCTACTGCCTCCGATTTATCGGGCAGCTAACCTCTGTGTCCTCCAAAGCGGGTACGGTCCACACTTTGGACTCTTGACGTTGAAGGGCTACACCAAAGGCGAGCACGTGCTGCGTTTCGAAGCGATCGTGCACAACACCAAGACCCTGCACACCCGCCGAGCGCTCGAGAACTTTCCCACCATCGTCGCCCGCCTGGGCGGCATGGTCGACCGGTTCACCAGCATGCTCGACTGCGTCGACGTCTCCTTCCTGCCCGACGGCATCCTCGACCAGCTGCCGACACCCTCCCAGATCGGCGCCACCCGCACCGGCGGCGTCGACGTCAACAAGCCCCGCGCCCGCGCAGCGCTGGCCGCCGTACTCGCCCTTGCCGTCTCACCCGAGGGGTTCACCGTCGCCGACCTCGCCGCCAAGGTCCGCTCGCTCACCGGCCAGAGCCAGGACGAGTACACCATCCGGCAAGCCGCCTACGACCTGCGCAAACTGCGCGGCAAACAACTCGTCGTCAAACCCGGCCGGACCCGCCGCTACCAGGTGCCCGGCCAGGCGGCTCGCACCATCGCTGCCCTGCTCACGCTGCGTGACCAGGTCATCGCACCAATCCTCGCCGGCGTCCGCCGACCCGGACCCGGACGCCCACCCAAGACCCGCACCCGCATCGACCGCGACCACGAAAACATCCGCGCCGGCATGCGCACCCTCTTCCGCGACCTCGCGATCACCACGGCCGCATAGACAACAAATTGTCGATCACAAGGCGCAGGCGCCTAGTTAACGTCGGGGTTCGCGAGGACCCGGCTTCGTCGCGGCCAGGCAGCACCCGTGGACCCGTCGGAAGTAAGCCGGCCAGCGTTCATCGGTACCCGTGAGCACCCGCGTATCCAACATGAGCGCTCGCCGGCAGGATCGGTAGAGCGGCAGCAGCTGCGCTCCACGCCGCGATATGGCGTCGGTGGGCCGTCCGGGGGCAGCTCGTCGTGCGCTGAGAGCTCGAGGCAGGTATCTGGGGCGTGGGCCACGTTCGGGTGCCGGTCGTCAGCGGCCTTCGAGCCGGCGCCACCCGCCTGCCCGGTTGTTCGCGACGATCTGGGCGAGCATAGTGGTGAGGGCCTGCATGGGGATCGGGTCGTTCTCGTGGAAGGCGACCGTGCGGGCTGTGCTGTTGGTGTGGCCCGCGGTGATGATGTCGTGGGGGTCGGGAACGATGGCCCCGTCGTAGAGGAACAGGTTGACATGGTCCTTGGCAGCCAGGAGGGCGCACACGTTGCCGTCGAGGACGAAGTAGGGCCGCACGCGCCGCTTGACGGTCTCGGCCATTGCCGGGTCGACGTTGTGGATGAGCTCGCGTAGCTGCTGGCATAGGTCCCGTTGCCAGCCGGGAAGGGACTTGAGGTAGGCGTCGACCCCGGGGTGGGGTGTGTAGGAGGTCATCCCTCTTCCATCCTTTCTTGGCGTCTAGTGGAGTAGCCCGAGAGCCACGGCGATGATGAGGAGCTTGACCAGCCAGTCTCCGGCGTGCATGGCCGCCGTGATTGCGGGGCGCGCTCCCACGTCATCGAACCGAGCAGCAGGACGACTGGGAAGCTGACCCAGAAGGCGATGGCGAGCAGCAGCCCCCGGGGCAGGCTCGTCATCTCGGCAGCGTGCGCGAGCCAGGCATACCCGCAGGCGAGGACGAGGGTGCGGGCCAGTTCGGCCCCGACCTGCCAAGGCGTTGGCCGGCCGCGGTCGAGGGCGGCGCCCCCCAAGGCGCGCTTCTCGAAGGGTTGGGCGAGCGAGTAGTACCCCGAGCTGGCCACGAATGCGGCGACCGTCGCCGCGGCGACTGCGAGAACGATCATGAGGACCTCCCGTTTAGTACGTATGGGTACTCTAAGGTGGCGCGAGCGTACCGTCAAGTACTAAATTGCTGTCGTGAGCACCGAGCCGACGACCATCCACCTTCCTCGCCGCGGGCGACCCCCGGGAAAGTCCGGCCGCGACCTGCTGGCCGTTGCCCGAGAGTTGCTCTGCGAGCGTGGGCTCGGCGGCACGAGCATGGAAGCGGTCGCGGCTGCCGCGAGGATCTCCAAGCAGACTCTGTACGCGCAGTACCCCTCCAAGAGCGACCTCTACACCGCCGTCGTGGAGGATTGGGTGGAACAGGGGCGCACCGCGCTGGCCCCCTCCGTCGAGGCCCTCGTTCGCGCCGAGGATCTCCGATCGGGCCTGGACCAGTGGGCGAAGGCCCTCCAGAGCGGCCTCCTGAGCGCACCGGTCCACCGGATGCGCACCCTTGTCGCCGCCAACGCCACCACCCACCCCAAGGTCGCCGAGACCTATGCGCGCACCAGTTGGGCGGCGAACATGGCACTCCTCGCCGACGCCCTCGCCACCCTCGCGGCGGGGCACCGGCTACGGATTGTTGACCCCGCCATCGCCGCGGACCAACTCGTCTGGTTGATCCTCGGCGCCCCGCTGAATCAGGCAACCATCCTCGGCACCCATCGACACGGCTTCAACGGGGACCGCCTCACCCGCATCCGGAACGAGGGGATCGACACCTTCCTGGCCCGCTACGCACGCACCCAACCGAAACACACCCGAGCACGTGCCGAGGGCTAACACTCGCGGAATGGATTGGGACCGGCGCCGGCAGGCGGCGAAAGGACGTGGCCGGGTCGAGCTGAGCGTCGATGCCCACGGTCAGGGTGACAGCCGCGGATCGGCGTTGCGCACGCTGTCGACCAGCACGCACGATGTCGTTCATGTTGCGCACTGACCGGCTGCTGCTGCGCTCCTGGCGTCCCGCTGATCGGGCGCCGTTCGCCCTGATGAATGCGGACGCGGAGGTCATGGAGTTCTTCCCCGCCCCGTTGACCCGCGGGGAGAGCGATGCCTTCGCCGACCGGATCGAGACGGGCTTCGCTGTGCACGGCTTCGGGGTGTGGGCGGTCGAAGAGATCAGCACCGGCGCGTTCATCGGCTTCGCTGGCCTTCTCCACCACACGTTCAAGGCGTCCTTCACTCCGGCATTCGAGATCGGCTACCGGTTCGCCAGGCCTGCCTGGGGGAAGGGTTACGCCACCGAGGCCGCCCAGGAAGCCGTGAGGTTCGGCTTCGAACGCGCGGACCTGGGCGAGATCGTCTCGATGACCGCGGTCGGGAACGTCCGCTCGCGCGCCGTCATGCACAAGCTGGGCATGACTCAGAACCCCGACGACGGCTTCAACCACCCGCGCGTCCCGCAGGGCCACCCGCTGAAGTGACACGTCCTGTACCGACTGACGAGCGAGCGGTGGCACGAGTTGCACCTGGCCGGCAACGGCTGAACGCGGCGAAGTGACTGTGAGGACGCGCGGCCAGCAGCAGAAGCGGATGTTGCTCCTGTCGATCGAACGGGTAGGCCGGAGCAACTACTGAGCCAGGCACCTCGGTTCGATCTACTGTCTGCGCATGACCCCAGACGAACAGGCGAACCTGACGAAACTGGTTGGCGTCGTGGCTGACGAGTACGGGCGGCTCACTGAGGATGGCGTCATCGAGCTGGCGCTGATGAACCCGTGTTGCTGTCTGGGCGGCTTCGTCCTGTCCGGCTACACGCTCCACGAGCCAGGACGCGAGGGTGGCGGTGACGACGCCGAGTAGGGCGATGCCGCCGAGCATGAGCCCGAAGGCGATTAGGCGTCCGGTGCCGGTGACGGGGTACTGGTTGCCGTAGCCGACGGTGGTCAGCCTGTGTCGGGACGGCGCTCCAGGTCAGCGGTCGGCACGTTGTAGCGCAGCCCCAGGTACTGCACGAGCTGGTCGGCACGCTCCGAGCCTTGGATGCGCAGACCTTCGACTGCGCGCAGCACGCGGTACACGTCCGGCAGGTCCTGGTCGTGCACGTCGAACGGGGGGCCGCCCGGGTCGACGAGGATCGGCGGGTACTCCTGCTCGACGACGTCGTTCAGCCAGTCGTAGCACCGGGCGAGCTGGCCCTTGTAGTCGGCGTCCCATTCGTAGCGCAGGCACGTCGCCGGCAGGTAGCGCACGTCCTGGACGGCGACCGGCTCGAACGGGTTGTCGGAGTAAGCCACGACCTTCACGGCCAAGGTGAGGTTTCCCGGCGAGCCGGCCAACCTCAGGTCGAGCCGGTTTCCCGCCAACCGGTACGTGAAGTTCACGGTCTCCGGCCTGGGAACCTTGGTGTCGAACACGGTCGGGTCGGACGGGATGAACACCTCGATGCCCAGAGCCAGGGGCTGGTAGGCGACCGGTGACTCCGTCAGCAGGTAGCCGTTGATGTACCAGTGGTACTTCGGTGCGTTGAACCCGTACGACGTGACCAGCTGGGTCCACACGTAGTCGGTGCGCACCTCCTGGAAGGTGTACGAGCCCGACAGACACGGCTCGTCGATCAGCACTCCTACCGGTTCGCCCCTGCCGTCGGTCGCCTGAACGATCGGCGGCTCAAGGCTCACGGACGTCTGGTTCGCGAAGACGCCCGCCAGGAGCTGGAACTTGACCCATTCATCGTTCGGGCCGCGCTCGATCAGACGGGCGGTGAACAGGGGCGCACGGAAGTCCAGGTCGCCGCCATCCAGCGGCAGCACCCCGGTGTATCGCACGCGCTGGTCGGTCACGCTGACCGAGTGCATCACGATCGCGGCGGGCGGGCTGCCGTCGCCGATACCCTGGTCGTAGCGCTGCCCGTGGCGACGCAGCTCGAATGTGAGCCAGTTCCCGGTCAGGACCGGGTCGATGGACGCCAGCACCGGCAACGTCGCGCTCGCCGTCAGCGTGCGTGCGTGGTCGAGGGCGAACAGCGTGACCGTGAAGGGCGTCTGGCGGTAGGTCTGCGGCACGACGACCACGTGTGCCGACCCGTCGAACCAGGGATAGAACAGCAACTGGGACGGAGTTGTCATCGGGCCGCTGATGCGTTGTGCCGGCACCTGGAAGAACGGGCTCGCCTGGGCCGCGTACGGGTCGCCGTCGGGCAGTCCCGCGATGCTCGGCCGCAGGAAGTCGGGCGACGTCCCGCCGTACGCGCGGGCGCTCATCACCGAGTACGGGTCCCGGTAGTCGGTGTCACCCGCGGCGACCTGGGCTGCTGTGGTCGAGTAGTCGAGCTCGTGATCGAGGCCGAACGCATGACCGAGCTCCTGGCACACCCCGTCGAACGGTGAGCCGACGTCAACCACGCACACGCCGATGGCCTTCGTGCTCCCATCGGCGCGGGGGACGGTGTACAGGCCCGCCTTCACGCCGAACATGTCGGTCAGCTGCGCGCCCCACATCAGGACGAGGTCGAACTGGTCCCATGGAACGTTCAAGTTCTCGGTGGCGTCCTTGAGCACGGCGTTGACCAGCAGCGACCGGTTGGCGACCGTCACGGCCGGACGAGGGTCCGGGATCAGCTGGGCGGGAAAGAGCTGGGTGCGCAGGTCGAAGTAGCCCCAGCTGGACTCCCACCAGTAGTTGGCGAGGCTGAACGGGATCGACGGGTTGAGCCAGTTTTGGAAGACGTCGTCAGGTTGGTCGTGAACCGCACCCGCAGGACCGCGATCACGGTGGTTGGTCCGGGAAAGAGACGCTGGTGGACTGGCGCATCGCAGAACCTGCTCTCTGGTGGGCGCAGCGCGTCGCGGGCCCTGCAGGAACCGTACGCCCCCCTTCCAGGCGAGCCATCCAATAACGGACCAGCATGATCGTTAGGTCGAACATACGTCGGCGCCGCAGTGCCTGGATAAAGTCGGCCTCACGCTGAGGTATACGAGGACGCTGGCGGATGCACCGCGATCGAGGGGTGGTGGGGACGGTCCGACTGGCGGTCCACTCGTGTGCCAAATAGCGCTGATCGCGGCAGATGAGGACGTGGTGTGGTTGACGTGAGGGTCACACGCCACTCCCACCTAACCGCGCGAAGGGAGATCGATGCCGGCCCACGAGGTACAGACCAAGTCGTGGCCTCGGGATTCCACTCGGACGATGTCGCAATTGCCGAGGGAAGAGGCTCGCGCCCACTGGTAGTCAAGATTCGTTAGCAACCGCGGCAGCATTTCGAGCAGCACGGCGCCGTGGCTCACCAGGAGCATGATCCCGCCGTCGGACCGATGTCTGTCTACGACTGTTCGAACGAATGGCACAAAGCGGTCCTGAACATCGACGAGGGACTCGCCGCCCTCAACGCACGCGTGAATCTGTCCGCTGGCCCACGCCCCTTCGACGGCATCGTGAATGGCCCAGGCGTCGTCGTCGCCTCTGCCCTCAACCACACCGCAGTCAATCTCTCGCAACGCATCGGCCGACGCGACCGTGGCCCCAGCGGCCAAGATCTGAGCGGTCTGCCGGGCTCGTGGAACTGGGCTGGTGTACACGCTGACGAGTTTCTGCCCAGCGGGGGCGAGCCGTTCACGGAGAGTGTGAGCTTGCGTTCGACCAAGGTCCGTGAGGTCGTGCGACAAGTTCCTGTTGGAGATGATGTGTAACTCGTTGGCGGCGCTGTGCCCGTGCCTCGCAAAGACAAGCTCCATCGAAGGGATGTTGCCACCAACGCCAGCGGATGACCCGCGACTTGACACATTCCGACCGGGCAAGGGGGTCTTCGCTGTCCTGAGCCCACCATCCTGATCGGCATCGCAGTGCGCGGGTCGTGGTCAGATCAGACAACGTCCGACTCTCGGCAAGTCGGCCCGTCGACCGGGTGGGGAGTTGGGATGCCGTCAGGTGCCGGAGGCCATGTAGGCGGCGAGGATGTAGTTGGGGTGGCGGTCGCGGTTCTTGCGGGCTCGGTCGTACCGCATGGTGGTGCGGGGGTCGGCGTGGCGGGCGGCGATCTGGACGTCGCGTAGGTCGACGCCGGCGTCGAGCATGGTGGTGACAAACGTGTGTCGGAGCATGTGCGGGTGCATCCGCGGCAAC
>JBBRSE010000126.1:0-6874 GCA_038245655.1 Mycobacteriales bacterium
ACCTGTTCGGTATCGACCGCTACGCCCCCACCCGCTGAAACAGCCTGAACCGCCGACTTAGGTAATACACCGGCACCCGGCTGAAACCCTGCCACACCAGGGGAAACCCCATAACGATCAAGAAAGGCCGGAAACTTGCGCCAGGTAGAGCTGAACGTACGGCTGGTACTCGGTGAGCAGCTGGTGCAACGGGTCGTCGGTGTCAGTGATCCGATCGTCAAGCCGCTGCCCGAGGGCGCCGACCCTGACGCGTACGTACGTCGCCAGGTTCACCGGCCCAGCCGGCGGTTTCGCCAACTGGCGAGTCACGTCGTTGATGTCCATCACGAACAGGTTGAGTGTGGCGCGATACCAGACACCCCGCTTGCGCGCCTGGGCTGGCTTCTTGCGCCTGCGATCGGCCTCGACGTCATCGATGTCCAGGAGCTTCCGCAGGCCGTCGAAGATGGTCCGGGCCTGGGCCTGCTTGAGCCCGGATCCCGTGTTGTGCATGCAGAATCCGAGGTTCAGCTTGGCTTCGAGGAAGCCCTCGTCGGCGATCAGCGCCTGCCTGAAGTACGGGATCGCCCGGCTGGGATCGTCGATACAGGCGACCTCCGTGAGGAAGTCGCCGTAGGCCGGCGAGCTCTCGGTGCCGAGCGCGTTCGGCCAGAGCGCTTGTACCGGACTGCGCGGCCTGAGTGGCGAAAAGCCCCCACGATGTGGCCACCGGCACCAGTTCGAGCCAGTCCACCGGAAGGTGGCCTCCGTCCTTGCCCGCCGCCTTGGGCGCGAGGAAGGTGCGCTCCTGATTCGCGGAGGCCCACGACAGCAGCGCCGCTGGTCTCTGTCAGCGCCAGGTGGCAGCTGACGGTGTCGCCGTCGGCGGGCAGCAAGGTTGCCTTGAGCGTCACGATGTTCTGCTTCTGCAGCCACTGCCAGAGCCGTACCAGCGCCTGCACCTTGCCGGGCAGATCCGCTACCGGCAACGCGTTCAATTGCGCGCCTTCGACGGCGGCGAAGCGCAGGTTCGGCGCGCTGTTGCGCTGCTCCGCAATGGCCGCTCGCAGCCGGAGCGCGAACGCGGTGGAGACGTCCTTGTCCGCGCAGGTGGCGTCGGCGGCAGCGACGGCCAAGCGCAGCCGAGGGGGCAGCCATCTGACGAACCTCTTAACCTCACGAGCCCGCATCCATGACCACGACTTGAAGCGCGACCACACGGCGACGAACACCACCAGCCCGATCACCACGGCCCACCACCACGCGGTGATCCAGCTGACCAACTGGTCGTAGAAGCTCACGTGCAGCATGTCGTACAGCTCGGGATAGACCCGCTTGTCGGGGCGGATTCCCTTGTCCTTGACCACGTCGAGATCGGCGGCCTTCGCCTCGGAGTGGCGTCCGAGGAGCCGCGCTTTCGGCGGTGGTGTTGCGTTAGCCGTTCGGGCACCGTTGCGTTGGCGGATCGGTGCGGGGCCGGAAGACTGATCGAATGGACTCACGTCGATCTGCCATCGCTGGGTTTCGCTTCCCGAGCGAGGTGATCGCAGTGGCGGTGCGTTGGTATCTGCGCTACGGCCTGTCCTACCGAGACGTCGAGGAACTGCTGGCCGAACGCGGCATCCGGGTCGACCACTGCTAGAGGCGTTCTGACCGTTTGCCATCGCTCTCAGCCATGAGCGGAGCGTCCTGCCGCTGGGCGCTCGCTTCGCTACGGGGACTTTCTACAACCAGTTTCTTCTTCGTCAACACTTCATGGCCATGTCGGCTCGGATTGGTGGCACGATCGACACCGTGAAGCCGGCACCGTTTCGCTATCACGCGCCAACGACGCTCGCCGAGGCGCTCTCCGAGCTATCCGACTCGGCAGATCACGGCAAGGTGCTGGCGGGCGGTCAGAGCCTGATCCCGATGATGAACATGCGGCTGGCGTCACCGCAGCACATCATCGACATCAATCGGATCCCTGGCCTTGACCGCATCGACTGTGATCCTTCGGGGGTGCGGGTCGGTGCGCTCACCCGGCACGCACAGTTGGCCAAACATGACGGCGCCCGAGCGGTCGTGCCGCTGCTTGCCCAGGCGCTGGAACTGGTGGCGCACCCGGTGATCCGCAACCGCGGCACCACGGTGGGGAGCCTCGCGCACGCCGACCCGTCGGGGGAGATGACCGCGGTCCTCGCTGTGCTCGATGGCGAGATGGAACTGGCACGCCTGGGCAGCCGCCGTACGGTCGCGGCTGCCGACTTCTTCGTCGGGCCGCTCGAGTCCTGCCTCGAGCCGGGTGAGGTCGCGGTGTCGGCGTGGTTTGCCGCTCCTCCGGCCCGATCCGGTACGGCGTTCCTCGAGGTTGCCCGACGTCACGGTGACTACGCGGTGTGCGGTGTCGCAGCCGTCGTGACGCTCGATGCGGACTACCGCGTCACGCGGGCCCGCACGTCGTACATCTCCATGTCCGCCACGCCGGTCCTCGTCGACCTGACCGACGCGGTGGTCGGCCAACGCTTCAATCGGGCCGATTGGGCGCGCGCCGCCGAACTCGCTGTGCAGCAGCTGGATCCGCAGCCTGACATCCACGCCACAGCCGAGTACCGCCGGCACCTGGGCCTGGTCCTCAGCCGGCGGGCGCTCGCCCAGGCCGCCGGCGACGCGGCAGCGGCAAACGCACCCCCCGCTACCGCCGACCGTGAGGCAGGAGTGGCATGACCGACGCCAACGAGCCGGAGCAGGTCTTCGACATCACGCTATCCGTCAACGGCGTCGTGCGGCCGGTCACCGTGCCGGCACGTCGGCTGCTGTCCGACTGTCTGCGCCACGATCTGCGGCTGACCGGGACCCACGTGGGTTGCGAGCACGGCGTGTGCGGCGCCTGCACCGTCATCATCGACGGCGAGCCGATGCGGTCGTGCCTGATGTTTGCGGTCAGCGCGACCGACATGGAGATCACTACCGTGGAAGGCCTGGCCGGCAGCGACGACAGCTACAACCCGGTGCAGCAGGCCTTCGCCGAGTGTCACGCGCTGCAGTGCGGGTTCTGCACGCCGGGCTTTCTCACCACAATCTCCGCGTTTCTCGACCGGAACCCTGCGCCGACGCGTGACGAGGCGCTCGGGGCAGTCAGTGGCAACCTGTGCCGCTGCACGGGCTATCAGAACATCGTCGCGGCCGTGATTCGCGCGGCCGAGATCCATGCGGAGTCGGGGCCGGCCGGCGAGGTATTGCCATGACCACGAGGCTGTTCGGCTCGCGCGTGTTGCGCGCCGAGGACCGTCGGCTACTGCTCGGCGGTGGTCAGTACCTCGACGACCTGGGGCACGATGCCTACGCCGCGGCTTTCGTCCGGAGCCCGCACGGCCATGCGCAAGTGCTGTCGATCGACATTGGCGATGCCTTCGACGTCGACGGCCTGATCGCGATCTACACCCACGAGGACCTGCCCGGTGCCGTCGGCGAACGCCTCCCCCTGCTGATCCCGCATCCCAGCATCGTCGCCGGACTCACCGGCTATGCGCTCGCCAAGGAGGTCGTCCACCACGTCGGCGAGCCGGTCGTCATGGTCGTTGCTCGCGATCGCTATCTGGCCGAAGACATCTGCGACCGAATCACCGTCCAGTACGAGCCGTTGCAGACGGTCGTCGGAATCGAGACGGCGCGTGACGGGAAGTATCTCGTGCACCCGGAGGCGCCTGGCAACATCGCGGCGCATCTCATCCAGTCCGTCGGCGACGCAGACGCGGCGATCGACAACTCGCCACACACCCTGGAGCTCGACCTCGCGATCGAGCGCAGCGCGAGCACGCCCCTGGAGGGGCGCGGCGCGTATGCCCGCTGGAACAGCAGCGAAGGCAGCCTGCGCCTATACAGCTCCACCCAGAACTCTGCGGGCGTCCGGGCGGCGGTCGCCAGCAAGCTCGGTCTCCCCCTCAACAAGGTGCACTGCATCGCACCGGACGTCGGCGGCGGCTTCGGAGTGAAGCTGGTGCATCCGTCGCCCGAGGAGCTCCTCGTCTCCTGGACCGCGATCACACTCGACCACGAGGTCAAGTGGACGGAGGATCGACGAGAACACTTCGTCTCCTCCGCCCACGAGCGAGCCCAGGTGCAGAAGGTGAGGGTGGGCTTCGACGACGACGGCCGGCTGCTGGGCCTCGCCGTCCAGATCTGGCACGATAACGGCTCGTACCTGCCGTACGGCGTGATCGTGCCGATCATCACGTCGACCCAGTTGCTGGGACCGTACAAACTTGGTGCCTACAGCGTTGAGTTCTGGAGTCTGTACACCAACACCGTCATCGTGACGCCGTACCGCGGCGCGGGCCGGCCCCAGGGTGTCTACCTGATGGAGCGGACGATGGACGCGATCGCCGACCACCTTGGCAAGGACCGGGTCGACGTGCGGCAGGCCAACTTCATCCGACCCGAAGAGATGCCCTACGACCGTCACATGATCTTTCAGGACGGTCGGCCGTTGATCTATGACTCCGGTGACTTCCCGGCCTCGATGGCAAAGCTCAAGGCGCTGGTCGGCTGGGAGGACTTCGAGGACTACCGGGAGCAGGCCAGGTCAGCGGGCCGCAGGGTCGGGATCGGCATCGGATGCTACGTCGAAGGAACCGGCGTCGGGCCGTATGAAGGCGGTCACGTCCAGGTCGAGAGCAGCGGCAAGGTGATCGTGTCAACGGGCCTGACGTCCCAGGGACAGGGCCACCAGACCGTGCTCGCACAGATCGTGGCAGACGAGCTCGGTGTGCCGTTCGACGACGTCACGGTGACGACCGGAGACTCCCGTCGGATGGGCTACTCGGTGGGCACCTTCGGCTCGCGTACCGCCGTGATGAGCGGCAATGCCGTCGCATTCGCGGCTCAGAACGTGCGCAAGAAGGCGCTTCGGATCGCAGGTGACGCCCTCGAGATCGATCCTGGCGACTTGGAGATCGAGGACGGCGTCGTGCGCGTGAAAGGGTCACCCGAAGTGTCGATGTCGTTGGCGACCGTCTCCGTGCTGTCGAACCCGCTTCGCTACGCCTTTGATGACGCGTCGAAGGCCGCGACTCAGTTCGTCGTCGCGGACCTCAGCAAGCCGCCCGTGGCCGATGACGACGAGCCCGGCCTGGAGAGCCGGGACTTCTACTCGCCGAAACAGTCCACGTTCGCCAACGGTATGCACGCCGTGGTGGTCGAAACCGACCCGGAGACGGCGGAGATCAAGATCCTGCGGTACTGCGTCGTGCATGACTGTGGTTCGATCATCAATCCGATGATCGTTGAGGGACAGATCCACGGTGGAGTCGCGCAGGGTGTCGGCGGCGCCCTGTACGAGCGGATGGCCTACGACGAATTCGGTCAGTTGCTCAACGCGTCGTTCATGGACTTCCTAATGCCGTATGCCACGGAGATGCCGCCTGAGATCGAGATTGACCATCTGGAGACCCCGTCGCCGTTGAACCCGCTCGGTATCAAGGGTGCGGGGGAGGCCGGCGTCATTCCCGGCTCCGCAGTTTTCGCTTCGGCGATCGAGGATGCCGAGGGGTTCCGGATCTCCTCAATGCCGATCTCGCCGAGCGACCTGTTCCACCTGCGGCAGCGGTTTGCCGCTGGCGAGATCCCACCGCTGCGCAGGCGTACCGCCCCTGACGTAGTCCAGTTCGCAACCCCGAAGGACTCTCCGTCATGAAGATCTCCGGCTCCGCGACCGTGCGCGCCCCCGTGGGACGGGTGTGGGACGCCCTCAACGACCCTGCCGTGCTGGTGCGCACCATCCCCGGCTGCCACCGCCTCGAGTCGACCGGCACCGACAAGTACCGCATGTCCCTCGAGGCGGGGGTCGCCTCGATCAAGGGCGTCTACCAAGGTGAGGTCGCGCTGTCTGACCAGCGGGCACCGGGCTCCTTCCGACTGAAGGCGTCTGGCGCCGGCGCACCTGGCACGGTCAGTGCCGACGTCCGGGTGAACCTCGCCGAGATCGACAGCGGCTCCACCCGGGTGGATTACGCTGCGGATGCGATCGTCGGCGGGATGGTCGGTGGCGTTGGCCAGCGGGTGTTGATGGGCGTTGCCAACAAGACAGCCGCCCAGTTCTTCGCCGCCGTCGACGCTGCCCTCAACAGCGCCGAGTCCGGAACCGATACGCTCGCGCCGTCTTCGCTTTCGGATGCCGGTGCCGATGCCGGTGCCGTTGCCGGTCCCAAGGTGTTTACTGCACCAGTTGCCTCCACTCCCGCTGGCATGAACGGTGAGTTTGCCAAGGGCGCGGTCTTCGGTGCGGCCATCGCCCTGCTGGGCATCGTTGTTGGAGCCTTCATCGGTCGGCGTCGCTGACACCGCAATTACCTGCTCGAGGACATGTCAGTCGCCCTTGCGCGGAAGGAGCGCGCATGCAGGCCGAACGCGCCGACGTCAACAGTGCCGGAGTCCTTGCCGGGGCCGGTGCCGCCGGGTGCGCTGGCCGGGGTCGGGAGCGAGGTCGACCAGGGAAAACGGCATACCGTTTCCCCGCCGCCTGCAAGGTCGCTAGAGGTGCCGCAGATCAGTCCGGCGCGGTGGATGGGGATCGAGACCGAGTCCCGGTCGCGGTTGCCTTTGCGGTTGGGTGAGCATGCCGGTGCCTAGCGGGAGTTTCCTGCCTATCATGATCGTTAGGGACTTTCGCCAGGTGTAGCGGGGGGTTTTGGACGGTCCGTGTATTACCTAAGTGGGCCTGTTGTGGTTGGTCAGCGGGTCGGTGCATAGCGGTCGATGCCGAACAGGTCGGCCAGCCTGTACCGCTCGATAATTGGATTCTGACGTCAGGCGAGCTGGTGATACTCGTTTATGGCATTGCCGAGGACGGAGTGTCGCCGGGTCCGTTGGGCGGCGAGATCGGTGACTGGCCGAACCGGCAGCGTCGCGGTTTCGG
>JBBRSE010000127.1:0-6665 GCA_038245655.1 Mycobacteriales bacterium
CGGTGCTGCTGCCGGCTGCCGGCAGAGCCATGGGCTGGTTCTGGACCAGCTGCTGAGTCAAGGAGATGAGGGTGGACATGGGCTGCTCCTAGGGAGTGCTGGCCGACGACGTCGGACCGGTCGGGGTGATGGCCGGCCCCGACGGGGACGGCAGGCCCGAAGCAGCGGCTCCGGGAGACTTGATGCCCAGAGCCGGCGCCGGGTCGAGCGCGGCGACCTCCCAGCGGCCAGCGCGGGCGCGCAGGGTCAGGGCGTAGCTGACGCTGAGGGTCTGCTTGACGGTGGCGGTGGCATCGGCCGACACCAGCAGCCGTAGGACGGTCCCGTCCGTGGGCGTGGTCGTGGTGTCCACTCCCAGGTCGCAACGCAGGTCGGTGACGCGGACGCTGGTGTACGGCGCCGGCGAGATCGCGGTCAGCTGCACGCCGGGGGTGATGTACCGGGTGACGTCACCGGCACCAGTGAGATAGGCGCCCAAGAACTGGGCAACGGTGGACGCCACCGGGCCGGCCGCCGAGGCCTGCACCTGGTAGCCGAGGTCCGCACCAGAGACGACCGGAGGGCCAGACACCGGCGACGGCAGGGTCGCGGCCGAGACGTTCGACCCGGACAGGAGGACCGGCACCTGGAAGAACCGTCGAGCCGTGCTCGGACGTGAGTCAGAGACGGTCACCGCCACAGTGACCGACCACACCCCGCTCGTGGACTGAATCGAGGAGACCGTCGGGTCACTGGCCCGGAACGCGACGAGAGGCAGAGAGGCCGCCTGGGATCCGGGAACCAGAGCGGACAGCTGCTCAGGATGGTCACGGGTGCTGGTGAGCCACGCCACGACGACGCGCTGGGCGAACTCGCCCACGACCGCCCGATCATTGGAGTGGTCCACCAAGGCGGACTGGACCGGCACCACCGGCTGGGCCGACTGGACGAACGCCAACCCGCCGACGACCAGACCAACCGGCCCGGCGACCAGGCAACTCATCAGCGCGATAGTGGCGGCCCTGGCGCCGAGGTTGGACGCGACCTGCTCGGTCGCCGACGCGATCGGCGGCGGGGGCACAGCGACCTCGCCCGACCTCGTATCGGGCTCGGTGCGCCGACGACGCAGGGACAAGGTAGGGCTCATGCGGCACCTCCAGCGACGGGGGGTGCGGCCGACTGGCAGGGCCGGGCTCGCGGACGCGGAGCCGGCAGCCGCGAGCCCAGGGCCCTGTCAGCGATTGTGGGAAGCGCGACCAGGAAAGGGCGCGGCATCGCCGGCCGCACCGCGACCCGCAGACGGCGCAGAGCGGCCTTGACCGCGGGCGAGTCCGCCCGGGCCAGTGCCCGACGCATTCTCTCGACGGCCTGCTCGTCCAACGGGCTCGCCGCCAGCGGTCCCAAGGCCTGCACGATGTCCTCGCGGGCAGCGTGCACGGTCGCGGCATCAGCCAGCTCGGGGGCCTCAGCGGCCGCACGGTCGTCATCGCTCATCGGGTGGATCTCCTTCATCGGGGCGCGTTCACCCAGAGAAGGTGCCGGGGAGAGCCGATCTGTGACCGACGGACGTCAAGAACTTTCCGTGAGCCGCCATGGCTCCCCGGTGACGTGTTTGCGCAGGTCAAGCCACCTACGGGAGGTGCGGGCAACCCGTGTCCCGGGCCTTGCCAGAAAGAACTTTCCGGGGCGCACAAAACGGGCAAGACCCCGGGCAAGGGGTGCAGAGCAGCGTGGGTCCGGACAGAGCCAGCCGTCACGGAATGGAGCCCCCGTGAACACCAAGACGTTTCGCCAGCATGATCAGCAACCTGGCTGGGTCGCCTCCGCGATCTATCGCCAGCTTCTGCAGGAGTGGGTCGATCTCAACCGCCTCACGTCATCGACGACGACGGTCCGACGGTGGGGCCGCCTCGAGAGCGCCCTAGCCGGCTACGGCCGGCCCGGGGACATCGTCGACGCGATCGACCAGTCCGACGGGGCCCAGACCGACATGCTGCTGCTGGCGCTGGTCCGTCTCTTCCAGGGCGGGCACCAGCTGGCCGGACGTGTGGTTCTGCAGACGATGCTTCCCAAATTGATCCGGATCACCTTGCGTACCTCCCCGACATCCACGGACAACGCCTGGACCGAGGACCGGCACCACATCACCATCGCCGAGTTCTGGGACGTCCTAGCCACCTACCCGATCGGCCGGCGGCCTTCCAAGGTCGCCAGCAACCTCGCCTTGGACACCCTGCATCGAGTCAGCGGGACCCGGCGGCCAGAAGAAGCCATCCCCGTCGACCCGACCGAGCTCCCGATCGGCGACCACGGTCTGCCGGCATATACCTTCGACCACGATGCGGCCGCGGGCGAGATCAACGCCGACGCCGACCTGGTCCAAGTGATCACCTGGGGCGTGGCCCGCGGCACCATCACGCCCGACGAAGGCAGCCTCCTCGCAGCCTCATACCTACCCGATCCCGGCGCGTCCGGATTCGCAGTGGCAGCCGCGGAGCTCGGACTCTCCCAGGCCGCGGTACGGCAGCGGTGCAGTCGCGCCAGCAGGCGCCTCACCGATGCTGTCCGCACCGAGATGTGGGGTCGGGGCGCTGCAGCCACAGCGGCCACCGCGTAAACCAGGGACCGCGGGAAAGGAGTTCCGTTCGGCATACCATCACCCGCTGAGTCCATCCAGGACTCCACGCGGCTCTGCCGCACCTGCCGCGACCACGGCCAGCGAATAGCAGTGATCCTGGTCGCCGACATCGACGACAGCCCGGCCGCCGAGACCGTCGCGTTCGCCCTCGACGGCGTCACCTACGAGATCGACCTTCCTCGAGCAACGCCGAGGAACTAAGGGCGGCCATGCAGGCCTGGATGGACTCAGCGCGCCGGACCGGCGGCCGCCGGCGGCGAGGGCTGGGACGCCCAAGCGCCTGAACGGGCTCCTCGCACGTCAACCACGTAAGTCCGCTAGTGCTGACAGAGAGCACAAGGGACCGACCTCAGTCAGACCAACCGAGGCCAGGACTCCAGGCCCCGCTCGAGCGGGCACCGACAAGGATCGGGTTCAGGCAGGCGCCCACGACAGCCAGGGCTGCCGACAGCTCGTGGAGCTCCTCGTCGATCCGGCTGCGGCGGGCGATCGCCGCATACCCGGCGGCCCAGTTCGGACCCGGTGACTGCATCGCGGCCGGCATGCTGACGTTGCGGCGCCTTGTCTCGGACGCGACGGCAAGGGCGAGCTGGCGGCCGTCGAGCTCGCTCGTCGACACGATGAGGGCCAGGTCGAGCAGGTCGCGGTATCGAGACGAGGGGCCCTGGCTCTGCCCGTAGAGCTCGAACATCGCACACACCTTGTCGGCGACCTGGTCGGTTAGCGGATAGACCATGAGCTCAGGCAGTGTCGGCAGGCCGGGCACGTCGACCACGGGCTGGGGCCGGATCCAGTCGGGGGCTGCGAGCAGGTGCAGATCTGTGGCCAGGTCGATCGGGAAATGGCCGTACCTGGCGCCGATGTATGCCGTGACGCTGACCTCCACGACCGGGTTGACGGTGCTGTAGTGGACGCCGTCCTCGATCACGAACGTCAGGTGGTCACCCTCGCCTGGAGCGGTGAGCTCGCGCAGCTCGACGATCGCCTGGTCGGGGCTCAGCTTGCCCAGGTGCAGCAGATCCAGGTCCTTGCTGAACCGGGCGTCGACCAGGCGCATCAGCAGGCTCGCGCCGCCCTTGAGCACCCACTGCCTGTCCGGTGCTGAGAAGATCATCGCGAGGAAACGCTGGAAGAGGAACTCACGGCGCAGTTCCTCCAGGGACCGACCTCGGGACTTCGCCTCGGCCTTGAGCCGGTCCTCCAGGGCGCGGCGGAACGAAGTGGCCGTGGCGTACTGGGGCGATCCGTTGATCGTCACCGCTGCGCCGTGTACTGCTGCTCGACGAAGCGCCGGAACTCTGGCGTGGCCACGAGCTTTCGGATCTGCTCGGCGACTCCGGACATCTCGGCCAGGTTCGCCAGCACTGAGGGATCCTGGATGCTTTTGAACGCGCCCGAGTCCGCCAGCTGTTTCGCAGCCATGGCGCGGATCTGGCTCATGCTGCGCTCCAGCTCCGGAGAGGACATCGCGGGCGCGATCTCCTTCGCGATCGCGGCCATCTGCTCCTGCAGCCGGACCATCCCAGGGGACGCAGCTACCATCTGCGCGGCAGAGGCCGCAAGGGTCCCCACGCCCGACAGCTCAACAGCCCGACCAAGAGGCACCGACACCCCGGACTCTTGGATGAACCGAGCCAGGAGGGCCTCACCATCCCCGGCCGGGGCCCCGTAGCGATGCGCGTGAGGAGCCAGCGCCGCGCTGAGCACCTGGTCGCTCACCTGCCTCACTGTCAGCGCGTCACGAACGACGCTGGCCAGGTGGCCCCCGTCAATCCGGGCGGCCGCCAGGTCCGCGACGGTCCGGGCGACCGTGGTGACCGGCAGCCCGCCGACCACCGTCCACTCCCCCGCGCCAAGGCGGCCGCGATGGAGTCTGATGTCGAGACGGCGAGACTGCTTGCGGCCACCGGTCGTGAACTCGTGCAGGTCTGCCTCGAGGTCGCCCAGACCGTGCAGGGCGGCGGCAGACCGGTGCGAGACCACCGCCGGCGACGCGTCCCGGACCCGCTGCGCCGCTCGACGCGAAGGATCCAGCGTGAGCCACGCAGCTCGCAGCTCATCCAGCGGGTCAGGAGGTGCACCAGAGACCCGGTACACGCCATGGGTCATCCGCTCCAGCGAACCCTGGTTCGTCAGACGCGCCACTCCTTGGGGCGACACCCCGAGCGCGCGCGCCTGCGCCGTCGTGACCAGACCCCACTGCTCAGCCGCGACGTCAGCCAGCGTGAGAGCTGCAGACATCCCAAGACCTCCTCCTGTTACTGCAATAGTACCTCTCATAGTGAGTTTTGCAGTACCCACGGGCTCAGTAGTGTGACGGCTCAAGGCGCGTCAGGGCGTGTGCCCGTCACCCGTGACACCCGCACGGACACCCCCGAAACGCCGCGCTCCCCTCCTCCGAACGGGCCCCCAGACCAGGGCAAAGCCCATCAACTGAACGGGTCGGGCCGTACTGTCTCTCCCCTAGATGTTGCGGGGCAGGACGTTCTTGACGCGAACTAAGAGGGGCTCACGGATCGGGGCTCACGCTCGCTGGCGGATTCGATGATCCCGGCCAGAAGAGTTCCCGCGCGAAGAAGTGCCAACCCGCGTTGCGCGATGGTCGCCAGTCGCGTCTCGAGCGCGGCGACCGTGTGGCTGACCTCGCTGAGGTCTCGGACTGCTGCGATCGCGTTTTGTACGTCTGGAATGCGGTAGCCACCGGCTCGAAGGGCTGCGGTGATGCGCGCTTCACGGATGGCCATGAGTGGGTAGCGGCGCGCCGTGCCTGCCCGCGTGTTGACCCGCTCAGGTGCTACCAAGCCAGCCTTCTCCCAGAATCGCAGCGTGGACGCCTTAACTCCAAGGGCATGGGACAGCTCTGTAATCGTCATGGCGTCACTCTCGACTGGCAGTGCCTCTCTGGTCGCCTCGGCGCGGATGGACTCCAGCGCAAAGCGCGCCGCGAGCGCCTGTTCGCGCTCGTCATTGAGCCTCGTATGGAACCCGCAGATCAACGCTGTTGCCCGCTCGGGCGGCAGAATGCGAATGTCGCGCATCGCGCGTCGGGCCACAACGGGTCCCACCGCCCGAGCAAGTTCTCGGTAGGCGCGAAGGTCGCTGACGTGCGTGACCGAGAACTGCCGATACCCGTTGGATGATCTCGCTGCAGGGGGAATTACGCCTTGCGCCTCCAAGTCGCGCACCAACTGCCCAGAGTATCCAGAAGCAGCCGCAACAGCTGCCGTGTTCATGAGTGTTGACATTCCCGTCGCCCGTCTCACCCGATACCCTCCACTAGCAGTTTAAGCTCATGCTTGAACCATGAGTATGGACAAGCTTCTTCAAACCATCCGAGCATTCGACGGCGTCCTCGAGCTAGCCCCCGACGAGGGCAGCGGGCTCCCGCAGATCGCTTGGGGCGATCACTTCTTCTACTTCGCACCCAGCGGCGACGTGCCACAGCGCGAGCAGCCGTACGCCACGATCGTGACGAAGAACTACCCCGACGACGCCCTGTGCGACCTCGACCATCCCGATCGTTGGCGACTGAACATCCACGTCGGGACGGACGCATTCGAGGAACTCACAGGCGAGCACCCCCGGAGTGAGGCGACACCGCGGGACTACACCGTCACTGACGCTGTCCTCCCGCACCCGGTGTACCGAGAGCAAGGTTGGGTGTCGATCACCAACCCTGCCACCAGGACCCAGGAGCTGGCATCCCGCCTCCTTCGCCGTGCACACGAGGACGCCAAGCGCCGTGCAGAGCGCCGCAACCCCAGCACGCATCCCACCGGTGACGTGGATCGCGGCGGTGACCGGTGACGCACCGCAACGCTCCGCTCTCGCTGGAAGGCAGGCGCTGGCTAATCGAGCGCTGCAAGAGCCGCCCAATCGCCCATGTTGCGGCCGAGATGGGTATCTCACGTGCCTGTGCGTCGAAGTGGGTCAACCGCTGGCGACGCCACGGGAACGCAGGCCTCCTCGATCGGTCCTCCACCCCGCACCACAGCCCCGCCGCGACAGCCGCATCGATCATCGAGAACATCGAAACCTGGCGACGCGA
>JBBRSE010000128.1:0-5936 GCA_038245655.1 Mycobacteriales bacterium
CATCCAACCGGCACCGTCGAGCGACACGCCCAAAGTCGTGTGCCTACACGGATTAGGCTCCAGCCGAGGCTGACCAGCCCGTGACCTGGACAGACCCTGTCGATCAAACCCCCATGTGCCTGTGATCTTCGGAACTCCGGGCAGCGGGCAGCTCGGCGGCGATCTCGGCTCGTACGGCGTCGCAGGCCGCAACCATGACCCCCGCGAACGTGTCCGCCTTGGTGACGAGCGAGGCGTGACCCCCGTCGATCTCGAAGACCGAGGCATGAGGGATGGCGTTGGCGAGGGAGCGCTGCCGGCTGGTGCGGATCGCTTTGTCGCGCAGCGTCAGAACGACCGACGTCGGGACGTCGACATCGCCGACCCATTCGGCGCTGTTGAACTGCCCGAGGGCGCTGAGCGCGCTGAAGGTGGTTTTGCGACTCGTCATGCGCAACTCGTTCATGGCCCAGCGGCTGAACTCCGGCCCGTCGACGCGGCCACCCGCGTATTCGCTCAGCAGGCCCGCCTCCAGCGCGGCAGCGTGAAGGGTCGGCGGGGAGGTGAGCGCGAGCGGGACGAGCAGCGGTGGCAGCAACCGGAAAAAGGTCGACTCGAGCCCGGATCCGCGGTAATTGCGGGACGTCGCGGCGAGGACGAGCCCGCTGACCCGCTCGGGATGGCGCTTCCAGATCAGCTGGGCGACCGCTCCGCCAAGGCTGTAACCGACGGGGATGAAGCGGTCGATCCCGAGCGCATCCGCCACGGCCACCGCGTCGTCGGCAAGGTCATCGAGACGCAAACGTCGCCCGGCCCGGATGCCGCGACCGTGCCAGCGTTGATCGAACATCGCAACGGGCTGACGCTCGGCGAGCGCCGGGAAGGCGGTGAACCAGGTCAATCCCGCCGTGCAGGCGAGAGCGTGGAGCAGGAGCAGCGGCGGTTGATCCCCGGTGACGTCGCCGGCGGTGCTGACGAATGTCGAACCACGGCCGGGGAGCACGAGCATGCGTCCGGGTGGGACGTCGGCGGTGCTGGGCGTGGGTGACCACCGGCGGGCGCCTGCGCTGACCGCGGCCCCCACCTTTCGCCTGACCGGTCCGGCGACCCCCATGAACGACCTCCATCCGACGGGCGTCGCAACACCGTAATGGACACCTGTCGCAATAGCCGTCAAATACGCCGCCGGTGACGGGGTGACCGCCAAAATCTAGAGGGTTTTAGGCCTTGGCGAGAGCGCCACGCATTCCGGCGGCATCGAGCCGAGGTCCGTAAAGGGCGGTATCCGGTTGAAAGCGCCGCCCCTGCGCCAGCGGGCCGACATCCACAGCGTCAAAACCAAACTCGTCGATTAGGTCGACAACCTGTTGCTTGGCGGCCGAGTCGTCGCCGGCAACAGCCAGTGCCCGACGTCCCGGAGTCCCCGCGGACGTGCCGTGCGAGGCCAGATCTGCCGCGTAGAGATGGTTGAAAGCCTTGACGACGTGGGACTCGGGAAGGTGCGCGGCCAGCAGCTCGCTGCTGGTCGTGGAGTCGTCGTCGAGCGCAGCGATCTGACCGTCGCGGCCCGGGTAGTAATTGTTGGTGTCGATCACGGTCTTGCCCGCGAGCGGTGCCACGGGGACGGCGTCGATTGCCTTGAGCGGAATCGTCACGACGACCACGTCGCCGGCCTCTGCGGCTTCTTGCGCAGTGGCTGCACGCGCGGAAGGGCCTAGCTGGGCGCTGAGATCACTCAGCGTCTCAGGTCCCCGAGAGTTGGCAATGACGACCGTGTGTCCGTGATCAACAGCAAGCTTCGCGAGGACGCTGCCAATATTTCCCGCACCGATGATGCCTAGGTTCATGACCGGGCCAACGGCGATTCACCGGCCGGCATGCCCGCGCGCGGAAAATTGTTTCAGCGCTCCCAGAGAACCGGCGTTCCGACTGAGCTGATCATGAATGGCCGACTTTAGGGGCTCGAAAATGCGCCGATAAAATGCGCATGCGTTTGCGGAGCACCGCCGCGGCTGCCGGAGCGCTGATCCTGCTCTCGACGACCGCAGCGAAGTGCACCCCAACAACCACGACCGACACGACCTTGCTCGTCGATGGCCTGCGGGTCACCCTGCACTATGCGCCGCGGTCGGCGCCTCAGCCGCTCGTGCTGGCCTTGCACGGCCTCGGATCCACCGGTGCAGACTTTGCCAAGACCACCGGCCTCAATGCCTTCGCCGACGCGAACGGGTTCGCGGTTGCGTACCCGGACGCGCGCGTCGCACCGCCGACGCCGATCCCGAAACCCACACCCACACCCACACCCACCCCGAGCTCCAGTCCCACCCCCACTCCGACCCCCACCACACCGACTCCCACCACAGCGACTCCATCGCCCACACAGTCGCTAGCCGGGATCGGTGTTCAGCGTGCGCAACTGGCACGAGGGGTGGTCGAGGACCTTCGGGCGCTCGGGAAAGTGGGCTCCGACCGCGCCTGGAACGCTGGCGACTGCTGCGGCGGGAGCACTGCCAACGACGTCAGCTACCTCCGTGACGTGGTGGCCACCATCGCTTTTCGGACCCGCATCGACCTGAGGCGGGTGTACGTCGTCGGCCTCTCGAACGGCGGCATGATGGCGTTGCGCGCGATCTGCGAAGCCCCGACCGTGTTCGCCGCGGCCGGCAGCGTCGCGGGCCCGTACCTGGGGACCAGCTGCGCCCGACCGATCTGGCGGCACCTGCACGGCGTCGACGACCCGGTGGTGCCCTACCGGGGCGGGACTTCTCCGGGTTCGCAGTGGCTGCAACTTGCGCCGAACTGGTGCCTTTGCAGCTTCCCGGATTCAACGACCGAGTCCGCGCGCTTCTCGCGTACCACCGTCTCGGTGGAGGTGTTCAAGACGGGGCTGCACTCCTGGCCGCGGCTTGACGACGGCGCCTGGAACCTCAACGGCGACCGCGACCTGTGGAACTTCATGGCGCGGTACCACCTTTGATTCGTCAGCCGGCCAGCAGATCCAGCGTGCCCAGATCCCGGATGGCCGCGCACGAACGAGTGGCCATGGCGAGGAACATCTCGTCGGCAGCCGGCGAGGGATCAGCGGTGGCGTAAATGCATCCGAGCACGGTGATCAGCGGACCCTGGAGCATCCCAAGCCGGTAGTCCTCGAAGCACCGGTCGGCCGGGTAGTCGACCCCCCGCGCGCAAAGGGCAGCGGCGTAACCGATGACGAGGTCGTGCTCGACCGCGCGGCGCTGATCGCTGCGCAGGCTGGTCTCCAGGAAGTAGGACAGGTCGCGTACCGGCGGTCCCGTCGTCGCGGTTTGCCAGTCCACCGCCGACACTCCCGGGCCTGACGGCTGGAACATCAGGTTGTCCAGCCGGTAGTCACCATGCATCAGAGCGAACGGCGCGCCGCCGCCGGCGCCGGCGATGGTCCAGCGACCCATCGCCGCTGCAGCTGCGCGAAGTGTTCCGATGTCCTGCTCACCGAGCGCGGTCGCGTAGCGCTCGACGAACTGCTCGGTCGCCATGCCCATCAGATCGCCGAGGAACGTTCCACTCGCCTCGTTCATCGGGGTGAGCCACCCGGCATGCTCGTGCAGGACCGGGTGACACCAGAGCGGCGCGTGCAGGGCCGCGAGATTGGCGACGGAGGCGACCGCCTGGTCCGTACGGCATCCGGTGGCTTGATGGCCGGGCACTGCAGGGGCGAGATCCTCGAGCAGGAGGGTGAACGAGAGCAGATCGTCACTGATGGCCGCGTACCAGCAGGTGGGAGTGTTGACGTCGGTCAGGGCGGCAAAGTGCGTGTAGAAGCCGACCTCTTTGCGAAAGCCCTCTTTGACTCGATCGCGGCTCTCGGGGCTGCCCGCGGCGATCTTGGCGACGAGGGTCTTCGGTACGCCGTCAGCGTCCCCGGCCAGGTCAAGATGCAGCCGGTAGCTCGCGCCGATCTGGCCCGTACCGATCCGCTCGTGGCGCACCCCACGAACGACGATCTCATGGCCGCCCGAGCGCAGTGCCTCGGTCAGCCAAGCCGGCGTCAGCGCCGCTGGATCGTCGACAACCGAACTCATCCGGCCGCCTGCCCCGCGGATGAGGCGCGGTACTGGGCGATGATGGGCTCGAGCTCCGCCAGGCTGGCCCCGTGCATGATGACGCCGTCGCAGCCGAGGTCGAACTGGCCGCGGATGGCGGCGACGCACTGTTGCGGGGTGCCGGTCGCGCTCGGGGCCAGCCACTCGTCGGGGATCAGCGTCGCCACGTGTTCGAGCTGCTCGGTCGTGCCGACGACGTCGAGGCCGCGGACGCTGGAGACCACCTCGTCGGCCAGGAAGCGGTCGAGCACGGCGTGGTCCCAACCGTTCGTCCGTACGAGCAAGTCGCCGTAGCCCTGCAAGTACGTGCCGAGCCGACCCACGGATTTCATGAGCCGGAGGTCCGCGGGGATGTGGTCGCCGATCGTGGCGAAGCACGACCACACGCGCACTGACGCCGGATCGCGGCCGGCCTTCTCCGCCGCCGCCTTCACCGTCTGAACGTAGCGCGCGGTCGTCTCGTCGTGCGGGCCAGCCCCGCCGTGACCATCGGGTGGCGGGTGTTGTGGTTGGTGGCGGCGGTCGTAATCGTTGTCCGGTCGCTCACCGCGCCCGCGGCTCCCGACAGCACGCCGATCTCATTGCGGTTGTAGCGCTCGGAGATGAAGCACGTGCCCAGGCCGAGGCGCTCACCGTCGATTACCTCGGCAATGAGCTCGCGAGCTGAGTCGGGAGAGCCCGCCAGCGTGTAAGAACCGAGCTCCTCGAGCACCGGTGCATCTGCGGTCATGCAGGCAGCATGTCAGGCCACTCCCGCGGCCATCTCAGTTGAACCGATGTCTAGCGGGTGCCGAGCGTCCCCGGATCCTGCGCCATTTGCGCGCCGGTCGTCCCGCCGCTGCCGACGCCCGCTGCCGGACTCCGCTGGGCAAGGCGTTGAAGCTGCGTGTTTGGCGAGGCGTTCGTGGCGGCCGAACTGGCGCGATAGGACAACGAGCTGAGCTGCGAGAGCGTGCCGTGGAACCAGCTGACGTCGACGGCGCCGCTGATGCCATTGACCCGCGCGGCATCGGTGTACTGCCAGAACGTGGAGTACGCGAAGCCGCCGAAGAGGTTCGGCCCCGTGCCCGGCGTGTACTGCGCGGCCCACAGCGGGTAGTTGGAGAAGCCGGTCGGGTTGTTCAGGTAGCCCAACCAGAACCACGCCCCGGTGTAGATCATCGGCACCCGACCGGTCGCGCTCTGCAGCGCGTTCAGGAAGGTGCGCATCCAGGCAACCGCGTTGGTGGACGACAGACCCCCGGTCGACTCCATGTCCAGCACCGGCGGCAGGTAGCCCGCCTGCATGATCGGGCCCAGCAGCGAGGCGAAGCGCCGGGCGTCGACGGTCGCGGTCGACAGCGGCAGCCGCGGGCGGGCGAAGTGATAGCCGGCGACGTTGAGACCGGCGGCGCGGGCAGCGCGCAGGTCGGTGCCCGCCCACGGGTTCGTGTAGTTGCCCCCCTCGGTCACCTTGACGAACGCGAAGGCCGCGCCCTGCGCGCGCACCGAGGTCCAGTTGATGGCCCGGCCGTACGGGTGCTGGTAGCTCGAAACATCCGGGCCCCACACCAGCCGGCTGTAGGGGCCGGAGAGCGGACCGGTCGTACCGACGGGGGAGCAGGCCGAACCTGCGAGCACGACGGCGAGCAGACCAAGGATCAGTCGACCAAGGGTTTTACGCATAAGAACCTCTCGGAGCTGGGCCGAGCCTGGGCGGACTGGCGACGAAAAGGGGCAATTCGTACCGTCGGTCACGGGTGGACACTCTTTTAGGATCGGCCATTCGGACGTCACCTAAAGGGCCTAACGGTCGGAAGTGGTAGCGCTCGAAACGGCCGGAATCCGCACTGATTTCGGGGCCGAAGGGGTTACGAAACGGCCGGGGCGGTGCAC
>JBBRSE010000129.1:0-5913 GCA_038245655.1 Mycobacteriales bacterium
GCCGACCCGCGGGCCGCGGTGCCCGGCATCGGCGTCGAGCAACTCCTGCAGCAGTGACGCGCCGAGAGCCGTCATCGCGGCACGGACCGCGGTCTCCACCACCACCAGACCCTGATGCTGATGGGCGGTCAGCGCCGTCGAAGCGAGTTCGGCGAGACGGGCTACCTCGGCCGCGAACGCTTCCTGGAGCCTGTCGTAGAGCCCCCTTTTTCGCCGTCCGTGCCGGCGTCGGGTGTCCTGGCGCCGGTCTCGGGCACCGGCGCGGCGACTCTGGCCTCACAGATCGCCTCGTTCACCGCCACGATCTTCTCGCTGAGCTGCGCAAACGCATGGTAGGCCGCCAGCTCCCGGCGGACCTTGTCCACCTCACCCGCCGTCAACTGCCGGCCCGCCGTCTTGCCGTCCGCCCCACGACGCGTCCACAGCATCCTGGGGCCGTGCCCGCGATGCCCCGCACCGGCGCATACACAGTTCGCCTTGCCGCAGCGCCGGTAATTCTCACTGACCGAGCCGCGGCGGAAACCGCGCAGCTCAGCCAGCCGCGCGTACAGCTGCGCACGCTGGGCCTCCAGCTCCGGCAACGAAACCTCCACAGCAATCATCGTCCATCATCCCCCAATCTGGCTGCATCACGTGCAACCAGACTAGGAAGAAAGCCCGTAATCACTGAGAACTCAAAACTCACCTACATTCGCGTCGCGCACCCTCCCGGCCCGGTCCGGACCCCGCTCCTTCCCGCAGAGCGATCGAGCGGGACGGGCCGAAATGGTGGCCGGCGGCTTAAGTGTCCAGTCGCAGGAGATTCATCCATGGGTGTTGAACCTGACACCTTGTGAGGCCCTACCGTTTCAGATGTGGATGTCGAGCGGCCTCGGGCGCGGTCGTCGTGGAGCGTGGGCCAGCCCGCACAGGCGAGCGGACTGTCGGTGTGGGTGCTGCGCCACTGGGAGGACATGGGCCTAATTTCGGCAGATCGTTCGCCGAATGGCATCGGCGCTATGGCCCGACTCAGGTGACCCGGTTGTATCGGGCGCTGGCGCTTCGCCGCACCGGTTTGGGTCTGCGCCAGATCGCCGCGCTGCTCGATAAGCAGGACCCAGATCCGGCTGTGACCTTGCGGGCCCACGTCCAAGAGCTGGATGAGGATCTGCGCCATCGCGGCGAACTGCGCGATCGGCTGGCCGCCGTCCTGACCTCGATCGAGAACAACGACCTCACCGATGACGCCGGCGACCGACAAGCGCACGTTCTGATGAAAGTGATCGAATCGATGACGATGTTCGAGCAGTACGTCCACGGCTACCACAGCCAGGAGAACCAGCGACTGCACGACCAGGCCGGAACGCTGGTCGAACTGCTACACGGTGACACTGGCTTCCCACCCGGCGCGTCCGTTCTGGAAGTCGGCTGCGGAGTCGGGGCGCAGACCCTCACCCTGGCCGAACGCAGCCCGGGCGCCGTCATGACCTGTGTCGACATTTCGCCGGAATCCCTTGCCGAGGCCCGGCGACGGGCGAGCGCTGCGGGCATCGACCAGGTCACGTTCCTGCAGGCCGATGTGTTCGACCTGCCCGCGATCGACGGACCGCTGTCGGCCGCCCGCTTTGACCACGTGTTCGTCTGCTTCCTGCTCGAACACCTCACCGACCCCACCGCAGCGTTGGTCCGGCTCCGGGCGATGCTCAAGCCCGGCGGCACGATCACCGTCATCGAAGGCGATCACGGCTCGACCTACTTCCACCCGGACAGCCAGGCCGCGCGAGACGCGATCGCCTGCCAGGTCAGCCTGCAACGCCTGGCCGGAGGAGACGCTCTCATCGGCCGCCGCCTCTACCCACTGCTCACCGCAGCCGGCTACCACGACGTCGCGGTCTCGCCACGCCAGGTCTACGTCGACGCCAGCCGACCCGGCCTCGTGGACGGATTCACCCGCAAGACCTTCACCGCCATGATCGAAGGCGTCCGACAACCAGCACTGGCCGCCGGACTCATCGACGCCCGACACTTCGATGACGGCATCCGCGACCTGCTACGCACCACGCAACCCGACGGCGTGTTCTGCTACACCTTCTTCAAAGCCGCAGCAACACACTGAAAGGTGGCACACCGCCGGGTGCCCGCCGCACTTTGCGGGCAGGCCGACCGCTGTTTTAGATGGGATCGCGCTGCGGGACATGCTGACTTGCATCCGGGCGGGGCGTTCCTAACACGAGCCGCCAGGATGCAGCTTGCAATACGTACGTAATGACGTACGCTACAAGCGGAGGTGGTAGGCATGACTGCGGTGAGTGCAACGACGGCTCGGACGAACCTGTACCGACTGATCGACCAAGTGAACGAGGACTCTGCGCCGCTCACGATCACAGGACAGCGGGGCAACGCGGTGCTGATCGGCGAGGCTGACTGGCAGGCGATCCAGGAGACGCTGTTCCTGGAGTCGGTTCCAGGATTTGCCGAGTCGATCCGTCAGGCGCGGACCGAGGGTATTGAGGCCGCCTCGGCCGAACTCGACTGGTGAGTGACTGGACGCTGATCTATTCGCGCCAGGCACAGAAAGATGCGAAACGGCTAGCGTCGTCGGGCTTGAAGGAGCGGGCCCAACGGTTGCTCGCCGTGCTCGCCGAGGACCCGTTCGGTACACCTCCACGGTACGAGAAACTTGTCGGCGACCTCGCGGGCTGCTACTCGCGACGCATCAACATCCAGCATCGGGTTGTGTACGAGGTCTTCCCCGATCGCCACGTCGTGCATGTTCTGCGGATGTGGACCCACTACGAGTAGCCGTCGCCAATCGTCGCTCCTGAACCCGTCCCGTAGCGGGATCCCCACTGACTCAGCGGTCGGCCGTTCCGCAGAGGTGCGTCTTTCGGGACGACCATGACCACGAGGGCGCGCAGCCGGTCTGAGACATCGACGGCATCGCCGGACGCAAACGCGCACCTGATCCCGTTCCACTTGCGGGCACTGGGCTGTCTGGCCGAATCCGTCCGGACAAGTAGCCGAATTGTGGATGAGGGCATTGGTTAGGAGCGACTCTGCCCCAGCGTAGTACCCGGCGAACCCCAGCAGCACGGCCATGATGATCAGTACCGCGATGAGCGACGGCTGCTGATTGTGCATCGAGGCCAGCACCGCAACGTTGCCGGCGAGTATCACCGCAAAGATCGCAAATATGAGCGACTCTCGCCGATTGTCCATACTCTTGACAGTAGAACTACTAACTGCGCCCACTCGCCAGTGTCGCCCGGTCGTGAAGGCGTCCGGTCATGCTGCGGACAGGGTGCGTCCTGTGCCCGGTAATCGATGGGATCGCCGATCGGAACGGGTGCCATGAATCCTGACGTCATGGAGACGGTGTACGACGCTGCGGGCGGTGCCGATGGCTTGCTAGGTGCTACTAGTAGAGCGTCGCCTCTAAAGCGCTGGGTACAGGTGCCGAAGTTTGATGCGGGCGTCGCGGGTGGTGAACCGCCAGTCCACTTGGCGCTCGTCGGCGTTGATGGCGCGGGTCCAGGCGGTGAGCTCCTCGTTGAGGACGTCGAGGTCGGCGATGCGCCGGCCGAGGCATTGTTTGGTCAGGCAGGACAGTTCGATCTCGGCGATGTTGAGCCAGGAGCCGTGCTTGGGGGTGTGGTGGATCTCCAACCGGCCTGCCAGGGCGTAGGCCTTCTCGGGTGGGAATGCCTCGTAGAGGGAGGCGGTGGAGTGGGTGTTGAGGTTGTCCATGACGAGGACGACCTTGTCCGCGTCGGGATAGTCGACGTTCAGCAGATGTTCGACGCCGTGGGCCCAGTCGACGCGGGTCCGGGTGGACTCGGCGTAGGCGCGGCGATACCCCCGCAGGGGTTCGGCCCACACGAAGATGGAGCAGGTGCCGCAGCGGACGTACTCGGAGTCCTCGCGGGCCACCCGCCCTGGTGCGGCGGGCGTGCCCGCTCTGGCATCAGTGAGCAGTTGGAGTGGTTTCTCGTCCATGACGACGACGGGGTAGGCCGGATCGTAGGGGCGGGCGTAGACGCCCAGCACGTCCTCCATCGCCGCCACGAACGCCGCATTGGCGTGCGGCGGGATCGTCCAGCACGCCTTCAGATGAGGCTTAAGCGCCCCCTTTTTAGGACCCGCCCGATCGTGGAGTGATCCATCGGCGGCATCCCCTCGGTCAGGGCCACCTGTCTTTCCAACAAGCGCAGCGTCCACCGCTGACGCCCCGCCGGCGGCTGGCTGCACGCCAACGCGATCACCCGGGCTTCCACGTCGCCGGTCACCTTTGGCTCCACCGGCGGTGTGGCCCGCTTCTTGCGGCCGATCACGTCCTCAACCCGCCCGGCATGCGTCGTGAACGCCTTGGCGACCAGGTACACCGTGCTCTGCGACGTGCCGAGGCGTTCGGCCACCACGCGACGATCGGACGCCGGCCCCTGCGTCTCGTCCAAGGCCAGCAACACCCTGGCCCGAATGATCATCCGGGCAGGATGACGCCCAGACGAGACCACCTTCATCAACTTCGCCCGGTCCCCAGCAGTCAAGGAGACCGTGAACTTCTTCGGACGAGGCATGCCGTCAGCTCCTTCTGGTCAAGTATCAACCAGAACAACCGAACACACATACCCATCAGATTAGAGGCGACACGCTACTAGCAACTAGCCGGCGCGTGGCATGCCAGGGTGATGGCTGACGAAGTGGTGAGCCATGCGCTCAGCCACGGCTTTCACTCCGAGTACACCGAGCGGCTGGCCACCTACTGGGCGGAGGCGCTGGGCGGGCCGATGACGTTCTCGACCGAGTACGGCGACGAGACTTCGGTCGTGCGGATGCACAGCGAAAACGGCCCGCACGACGAGATGGACCGTCGAGCGATCGACTGCTTCGATCAGGCCCTGGCAGACGTCGGCCTTGCCGACGACGAGCGGCTCCGACAAGTGCTGCACGACTACTTCGGGTGGGCGACCACGACCACGATGTCTCCCTTTCACCGATCCGCAGATGACGTCCCGGACGGTTTGGACGTCCCGCACTGGTCGTGGGCCGGACTGGTCAGCGTGCCGTAGCGGGATCCATGACTCGGACGAAGACGGCCACACGTCGAGCTCTATGGGTGACGTTGATGGCGCGCCATGAGCGCGCTCAACCAGGTGTCCTACGCTCACGCAGATGCGTTGCCAACGGCCAGCGTGGTTGGCGAACCGTGCCGATCCGTTGAATCCCGACGTAGCGGGGGCGAGTGCCGCGAGCATGCCGAGACCGCTGACGGCGGAGTAGGTCGACCATTTCCACTGGCCTGACCGGCCGAAAGCCGCCGAGCAGGTCGCGGCCGCGAGAGGGAGACCGAAGAACGTAGAGACCGACACGGCGTCGTGGATGACGCCTGAAACAGTGCGCTCCGCCGGAACATCGGCCGTGCCGGGCGGATAACCGTTGACCGGGTCAGTCGTGAATAGTTCTGTCTAGGAAGATCCCCGCTGATGCGGCGGTCACAGCTACCAGGCCGACGACGTTGTCTGCTTCGTGAGATCGACGCAGACCCTCGGCGCCGGCCAGGTACTAGGTCGTGTCGTCTGCGGCCTGTGGGGTTCCAAAACTTGGCGCAGGGCTCTGAACAGGCAAAATCAAATTTTCGAGCGGCACAGGCTGCCGACGACGTTCGCTCGGTCTCACGAAGGTCAAGGGTGAGCGTTAGTTAGGCCGATCGGGTGATAGCACCGCGGACACCTGACTTAATTTCCAGAACGGTTGCGGTCTGTCATGGGATGTGCGCAAATGAGTTATCCGCCCCTAGATGAGTAATTCCAAGGGGTGGGTCACGGCGCGTTGCCACTGAAGATCAAAGAAGGGTGTCCAGGATCGGCGTTGCTTACCCAACGTCGAACCTGGAGGCTCACGTGGACGCCGACCTGGACACCCTTGCGACGGCAC
>JBBRSE010000130.1:0-5737 GCA_038245655.1 Mycobacteriales bacterium
GATCGGCGTATAGGACACTGATGCAGCGCAACTTGGTGATCGGCACACCGTGGGCGGCCGCCCACATCTGCCCGAGTTCGTCGTCCGCGACTGATTGGATCGCGACGTGGCCGACGACGTGGCCGCCGAGCTCGGCAACCCAGGCCTCACGCTCGCTGGGACGACGGAGGAAGCGCTCGGGTGCGCGATCTGGCGGCCAGCGGAACGGGTACTGCGTCTCAGCCTGCTGCCGGGCGAGAATGCCAATCAGCGTCGGTATATCGACGTCGCGTCGGAGCCGGGTCAACACATCGGGCACGACCCGAGTATAGAAGTCAGCGCTTGCCCCACGGGCGCGCGACGGCCATCGGTGATCGCGACGTTCGATTACTCACGCATCGGTCAGTCGATGATTGGACCAGTCAGGCGGGTGGCCCGCCCGGTGACCTCGACGCCAGGAGCGGAGTCGTCGAGGTCGACGATCAGCCGGCTCGGTGCACCCATGTCCTGGCCCTGCACGATGGTGACCCGGCCCGGGACCGGGGCCAGGTGCAGCGCTCTGAGGTAGCCACCGAACGCGGCAGCTGCAGCGCCGGTAGCAGGGTCCTCCACGACACCGCCTGGAGGGAACGGGTTCCGGGCGTGAAACAGGGTGGGCGTCTCGGCCCAGAACAGGTGAACAGTCGTCCAGCCCTGCTCGGCCGTCAGCAGCTCTAGCGCGGGGAAGTCGTAGTCCAGGTCCGCGAGTCGCTCACGCGTCGCGGCGGCGAGGATGAGGTGGTCGTTGCCGGCATAGGCGATGTGAGGCGGGTATCGGTCGTCCAGGTCATCGCGGTCCCAGCCCAGGTTGTCGAGTGCGCGGGACACCAGAGCGTCCCCGGCCGGCGCCGTGCGGGTGGGCACCGAGGTCAAGGTTGCGGTGAGCCCGTCCGGGGTCTGGCGGGGACCACTGTCACCGGACCAGCGACCGTGTCCAGGGTGACTGCGCCGGGGCCGGCGCGTTCGGCGAGCGCGGACGCTGATGCGATCGTGGCGTGGCCGCAGAACGCGACTTCGACGCGGGGACTGAAGTAGCGCATCCCGAACCTGGCGGACTGGCCGGTCGGGGTCAGGAACGCGGTCTCCGAATACCCGACTTCGGCGGCGATCGCGATCATGCCGGTCTCGGTCAGGCCCGTGGCATCGAGGACCACCCCGGCCGGATTGCCGCCCTGCCCGTGGTCGGTGAAGGCCGAGTATCGACGTACATCCGTCATGTGATCCATCGTCCTGGGTAAGGGGCAAGGGTGCCGCAAAGGGCAGGACCTGTGGCGCAAACCGATCGCGCGTTTGCGTCCGGTCTCTCTCCTTGGAGGAGGCGGCTCAGCAACGTCTGCTGGCCGTTCAGGCCCCTTTGCGAAGGCCGACCAAGTCAGCACTGACCCGCCAGAGCCGGGCGGTCTCGGCCATCGGTCCGCTGGGGATCCTTTCCATCGACCCGGGACCATGGGCGGCGATCACACGCTGATGGCGACCTTGCCTTGGGCGTGCCCCTGTCCGACATGATCGATCGCCTGGGGGGTTTCGCTCAGCGGATAGGTGCGGTCGATGACCGGTGTGAGCTTGCCGGCTTTGATCAGCTCGTTGAGGGCGGTCAGGTCGTCAAGATTGAACGAGACGAGAAAGGGCCGCAGCTTGTGACTCACGAACCGTGTCAACACATACGCGCTGATCACGCGACCCCCGCCGGCGAACCAGTGGTTGTCGAATGCTCCGCCGTTCGGGACGAGCGTTCCGGTGGGGGTGAGCGCGCGTCGGAGGTCAGACAAGGAGTGGTTCGCCACGTTGTCGAGGATGAAGTCGTACTGCTGCTCGCTCCGGGTGAAATCCTCCCGGGTGTAGTCGATCACGTGGTCTGCGCCGATCGATCGGACCATCTCCTCGTTTCGGGGGCTGCACACGCCGGTCACGTCCGCCCCGAGTGACTTCGCAATCTGCACTGCGAAGGTGCCGATGCCTCCGGAGGCACCGTTGATCAGGACCTTTTGCCCTGCTTGGACGTTGCCGCGATCGCGCACTGCCTGGAGCGCGACGAGCCCGGCCATGGGCACGGATGCGGCCTGTTCGAAGGTGACGTTGGCGGGCTTCAGCGCCAGCGCGTCCTCGGCGGCAGCCGCGTAGTCGGCAAACGAGCCGATGCACCAGCCGAAGACCTCGTCACCTGGCCGAAACCGGGTCACGGCGGAGCCGACGGCCTCGACCTGACCCGCGACGTCCGTGCCTCGAACACTGTTCCTTGGCTTGCGCAGCCCGTACGCCGGGCGGGCGACGTACGGCAGGCCGCTCATAATCGCCCAGTCGGCCGGGTTGACGCCGGCCGCACGAACGCGAACCAGCACCTCGTGGTCCCCGATCGCAGGCGTGTCGATGTCCCGAAGTTCCAGGACCTCGGCCGAGCCGTACCTGTCTTGAGCCATTGCCTTCATCGTGTCTCTCCTTCGCCTACAACTATTCAAGGCCTTCCAGCCCGAGGCTGCTTGGCACTCGGACCGCGAAGGCTTAGCGGTCGCCCTGAGGCGTCTCAGCGTCCCGGCTGGGGGGTCAGTGATTGGTGCGGTCGTCCCGCTGAGGGTGGTTGTCCGGGTTGTCCTGGTTGAGCTTTCGAACGATGCCCTGGATGTAAGGGGCGACGGGCTGAAGCCTTTGACCAGCAGCCAGACGGCGAGCACCATTTCCTGGACGCTGGTGGTTCGACTTCGCCCTGGAGCTGGGCCATGCAGTGCGGGTAGATGCTGGCGTAGCTGGTGGTGAAAATCCTGTGTCCTGGCACTGCCCGGCCCTCCCTCGTCCAGCGATCACACCGATCCCGCCACGGACGCCGTGCCCGCGCCGCATTCGGTTCGCGCTCTCTCCTCCCGAGCATGCCACAGGCCCCATCCGTTGATGCGTCCTACCGCCGCCAGCCGGCGGCGGGGACCAGTGCGCCGATGTGCGGGCAGTCCCCCCAGGGCCCCGTTTCGGCGGCCTCATCCGCCGCCAGACATGGCGAGCAACTCGCGACGACTCGACGTAAGGGTCTTGGTGAACACCGCCTTGAGATGATCCTGAACAGTGAGATCGCTGATCGACATCAAATGCGCCACTGTGCGGGTGTCAGACCCGTCGGCGAGGTGCTTCAGTACCTCGGCCTCGCGGCCCGTCAGTCCATGGGAGCGACAGAAGACGTCACGGCGTTCCGCCGGCGAGCTTGCCTCCATGGTCACCGCGATGTCTCGAGTCTCGATCTGCTCGGGGCCGCCGAGACGGTCTGCCCGCAGGGTGAGCCATGTGCCGCCGCCCAGGTGCACACGGGCCTGCGGTGGATGGGCATCGACGCCCGCTTCGGTAGCCAGAAGCTGAGCCGCCACGTTGTAGGCGCTTGCCGGTACGGGACTTCCTCCCAAAGGGGGAGGGATGAGCGCGCTCAACCACTCCTGGGTCTGGGGGGTTTGGGCGCGGATGGTGAGATCGGGGGCGAGAACCAGCGCGCCGGGACCGCGGGCCCCCGGATGAATGTCGCCAGCCGTGAACCCAGCAGCCTGCACACCGCGTAAACGGGAGGTGAGCGCCGGTCGTACGTCGGCCAGGGCGGCGACTTCGTCGTCGGTGAAACGGCTCTCACGGCGCCACAGATCCAGGAACCCCCACCAGCCGAAACGGTCCCTGAAGACGACTGAGACCACATCGACGATGCCGAGCCCGGCCAGGTGCTCGCGCCACAACAAGCTCGCTTCGAGACGCCCGCCTGTCGCCTGCTGCAGGCTCGCACATCCGTTCGCGGGAAGTGCGGTCCACCTGTTTACAGGCGTGAGGTACTTGAGGCGGATCAGGTCCGGCAGTGCGGGCAGGTTCGGGGTCTCAGCGACAGGCGAGCAGCCGACACTGGTCACTGGATCGGTGAGCAAAAAAGCATAGGCATCAAAAGGTATGTAGGCCTCGATGACGTCCAGGAGCCGTGCGCGTAAGGCACGATCGTCCTCGCCAGTGAAGGCGATGTGCTCCAGGGCTGCGTAGAGGCGTGCAGCCGGTACCCGACCTGTCACGCTGCCAGCCTATCGCCGGACGAACTCCCAGATTGCTGGGATGGTGGCCGTCGTCGGTCCGGCCTAGCGTTGAGATGGACCAGTCGAATTTAGGCCCGGGAGGGACCATGTCCACGCTGTTCATCGAGCATTCGATCAGTGACTTCAACACCTGGTACGACGCGTTCGGGCGGTTCGCTGCCCGGCGCAAGGAAGGCGGCGTGCTTCGCGAGCGGATCATGCAACCGATCGACGATCCGCACTACGTGCTCATCGATCTCGAGTTCGCCAATGTCGAAGCGGCGCGACGCTTCCAGCAGTTCCTCGAGACTGAGGTCTGGTCGAACCCGACCAACTCACCTGCCCTCGACGGCAGCCCACGCTCACGCATCGCGGACATAGCACCCGTCCCCATCAATTAGCAGAGCGCAAGGGGCCGAACGCCACTCGGAGAAGCGCATGGGAGGGCACACTTCGATGGCGACACGACCCGTGGGGATTAACGCGAACCGCTGACCTGTTTATAAGGCTGCGGAGCCGCGGCCCCGGCGTAGGGCGTCGGGGGACTGTTCAGTTGAGAGGATCGCGCGATGGACCACGAGAGTGCTTTGAGTGAAGTCAGTCGGGCCGCGTTGCACCAGAGTCAGGTCATCGATCTGACGACGAGGGGCCGGCGTTCTGGCCAACTGCGGCGCATCGAGATCTTCCTCCACAGCGATGACGGCCAACTGTTCATCACCGGGATGCCCCGGGCCGACCGTGTGCGTGACTGGATCTACAACATCGAAGCCGACCCACACGTCGTTGTCCACTTGAAGCAGTCGGTAGTCGCGGACCTGCCGGCGAGGGCGCTAGTCCTCACTGACCCCGACGAACGCCGGCCCCTCATTGAGGCGGCCGCCAAGCGATGGGGTCGCACGGACGTGCCGGACATGCTTCGGCACAGCCCGCTCATCGTGCTCACAATCGACGGCGAATCCGCCGAAGATCGGATCGACTCGTAGCGGCTGACGGCATCGAACCGAGAAGAAGCCTGGGTACCACCGCCGCCGGTCGAACGCTGGACGGCGAGGCGGGTGCAATTCTCCAGGGCTGGGCGCGTCGTCCTTTCGCCGCGAACCGGCCAGTCCCATTTGGCACGCAGAAGGAGCCGCTTCGAGCAGAACCCGTCTCAACGCCGGACGGTCACGGCAGCGACTCCTTGACGCCCGTACACCCAGCACATGAGTTCGGACGGGGCCCCGCTGACCACCGTCTTTGTGGCACCTCCCGTTATGTGCGCAGAGCGGCCGTCCGTGCTTTCGAGAACGAGTCCCTTGATGCGCCGGCGATACAGCTGCCGGGCTGCAACCTGGACCCGCAACCACAGCGCATCCTCCAAGCTCGACCCTGGCTTCTCCTGATCGACGCCGTTCGCGCGAACCACATCCTGGGTGTGGACGAAGTACTCGCCCAACGCGTGCCGGTGGCCCTCGAACCGGTCGAGCGGCATACACGCGATAGCGCCTGGTTCGGCTCGCAGCCTCGCGACCAGCTCGGCGTACGACCAACGGTGTCGGATGCGATCGGCGCGCCGTGTGGCCGTCGCGGCCAGCGCGGGGATTGCGATGCCCGGCCATCCGAGCGGATCGTGCTTGAGAGTCCACAGGTGGATCGCGAGATCGTGCGCCGACCATCCCGCGCACAGGGTAGGAGCATCGGCGCTGACTTGGTCGAAC
>JBBRSE010000131.1:0-5538 GCA_038245655.1 Mycobacteriales bacterium
CGAGCACTCGAAGCCGTCTACGACAGCGTCGTCACCGCCGACCTGGCCGAATGGAACCAGAACTCCGAGCTGCTCGACTGGCTCGTCAGCCTCTGATCTCGTCCGCAGTTATGCGCAGCGTTCGCTCGTCACGACCACCCCACCGGCGGCAAACACCGGGCGCTGCGCATAACGCAGCGCTGCTCATTAGGCGGGTTATGTTCAGCTGAACATAACCCGCCCTGCGGGGTGCCGGTATGGGTGTCCTGGAACCGGCCGGTCTCGGTCATGATCCCGGCTTTCAGGAACGCCTTCACCAACGCCACGACGCGCTTGTCCTTGACCCGTACCCGCACCCGATCCAGCAGAGCGGAGTGTGAGATTTGGTCAAAGCACGCCTCGATGTCCGCATCCAACACCCACTGATAGCCATGGGTGCCGAACTGGTGTATCTCAGCGATCGCGTCCTGGGCCCGCCGGTTGGGCCGGAACCCATAGGAGACCGGCAGAAAGTCGGCCTCGAAAATGGGTTCCAGCACCAGCTTCAACGCGGCCTGGACCACCCGATCGGCGATGGTGGGGATACCGAGACTTCTCAGTTTCCCCGACCCATGCCCCTTCGGGATCAACCTTTGACGCACCGGCACCGGACGAAACGATCCGTCCTTGAGCGATGCGCGCAGATCGTCCAGGAACCCAGGCACGCCGATGCTGTGCTCCACGGCGGCAGCGGTAAGACCATCTACCCCGGGAGTGTTGGCACCGGCATTACCGGCGACCCGAGCGAACGCCACCAACAGCGTCGCCGGGTCATGCACGAAGTTGAACAGGTCGTCGAACCGGCGACCAGGATCGGCCACCGCCCAACGGTGAAGCTTGGTCTGCATACCCGATACCCTTTTCCAAGGTTCACGCCTTGGATCAGGAGCGCCGGGATTCCCCGGCGTGTCTTTCGGCATTGCAGTCTCCTTCCCTTCTCACACCCGCTGCCGCCCTTCCCCATGTGACCGGCTCTCCCGGCCTCGGAGTACTACGACGGCTCCGCCCCTTCCCGACCCGATCGGTCGACGGTGGACCCAGCCCAACCGGCCCACGCTGGCAGCGTGGCGGCAGGCAGCATCGTGAAGGTTCCCGTGTTCACTGCTGTTCGCTCGATGAAGGAGGAGCCCAGTTGTGCCCCTGCGGCATCGCCACGGCTAACCCGCAGCACTTCACCGTGGCCTCCCGGCAGACATCCACAAGACCACCCAGGAGTTCCCCGCTGATCAGGCCTTCGACCTGGTCAGCAGGTGCGCACCGCACCCGGCCCATATCCGCCAGATTTGAGCCGGCAAGCCTTTAAGGGACGTAGAAACTGGTTCCTGTCCGTACTCCTTTCCATCACGCTCGCCGGACCCGCACCATCTGGCAGTGCTGACACGTCCCGGCTTTGTCAGGGCTGCTCCCACCCACACCGGCACCTCCCGGCACAGGCTGCCCCCAGCTTCACCGCCCTGCTGCGACAGGGACAGCGGCGAAGGTCTCTCACCTCCTACTCAAACAGCAGCGCCTCACGGCGCACACGGATCCAGGCTAAGTCCACGCGAAGTCCACGGTCAGGCAGACGCGCTCGTTCTCTGAGAAATGCCGGCGACCTGGTGACCGTGCAGCGCTCCCTTTGAGGTGGGGCCCTTTCGGGTGGCCGTCACGGCGTTGGGCCGGCCCCGGAGTTTCCGTCAGATCTCCATCACCTTCAGCAAGCCTGCCTTACGCGGCCCTTGACGCGACCTCGAACGTCCGTACAGTTAGCCGTACAGAAGGAGTTGGTTGGGCATGGCAGCAACTGCACGACTCGAGGTACGCGTCCGCCCCGACAGCAAAGCCCGGCTAGAGCAAGCAGCCGAGCTCGTCCAGGTACCGCTGAGCGATTTTGTGCGCACCGCGGCCGAAGACCGCGCAGAAGCGGTACTCCGGGAGCACCAGGCCACCACCAAGGTCCCCGCAGAGTTCTTCGACCAGCTGTGGACCGCGCTCAGCCAGCCGGCCAAGCCGAACGCCGCCATGTCCAAGGCCGCCCGCCGAGCCGCCAAGATCGTCACCCGCGACTAGCGGGTGACCTACCACTCCCAGCCGTTCAACCCCGAACTACACGACGTCGCCGACTTCCGCTGCGGGGAACCGTCACTGGACAGCTGGCTACGTGAACGGGCGGGGCCAGCTACTGCCCGGCGCACAGCCCGCACCTGGGTCTGGATAGATGATCACGACGCTGTCGTTGCCTACTACGCCCTCGCCGCACACAAAATCGCCCGGGATGACGTACCCGGCAAGATCGGACGCGGCGGACCCGCCGAAATACCTGCGGTACTCCTCGCCCGCCTCGCGCTCTGCGAATCATTACGGGACCAGAACCTCGGTGAGGTCCTCCTGGCAGACGCTCTCACCCGAGTCCTGGAAGCCACCCACATCGTTGCGGCCCGCGTCGTCGTCGTTGACGCACTCCACGAAAATGTCGCCGGCTTCTACGAACGCCTCGGTTTCCGCCGGATCCCCAACAGCCTCGTCCTCGTCCAAAAGATTGCCGACATCAAGGCCGCACTCGCCTAACACCCCAGCGACACTGCACAGGTCGCTGTACGGCTCGACGCCCGGCTCTGGTGGACGTTCGCTTGACCATCGTCGAGCGGGACGCGTCGATGGCTCGATGTCGAGGTCTGTGGTGGATTGCCGCTGGATGTCTCCACACAGTGGGGAATCGCACGCTGGCAAGCGGTTCGAACATCGCGGGGTCCCCCGATGGCGTGCTGATTGTGCGGGCGGCCGACGACGTCCCGCGCGTCAGAGCTGGGTGAAGGTGCGCGGGTCGGTCAGTGTTCGATGCGGTAGCGCACACATGCCCTTCTGCTGCGGCGGATCCGATCCCTAGACAAGATCGATTCTCCTGCAACCGAAGAGCATCTCGGCGTCACGACCTGCTACCAAACCAATCAGCGCGGTGGATCCGGACATAAGGCTCCCCGTGAAACCCGTTGGGGCTCGCGCTGATTCAGCCAAGCTTTGCGGTCGCGGCAGCGCAGGCGCTACGCTCGGCAGCCGCCAAGCGAGAATTGCGAGACGTGAGGCCCTTGGATTCGGTCGGCCCGGCCAGCCGGAAAGGTGCCGAGCGGCAAAGGGATGCGTAGGCGCTCCACCAAGCCTACCAAGGTGCGGCGGAGCCCGCTGGCAGAAGGAGATTCGCTGCCAATGCTGAAGCTTCAACCAATTTCGCCTCCCCCAGTCCAAGGCGCGACCGGCGGCTAACCTTGTGTCGGATTCGCTAAAGCCACGTAGGGCGGGATGCCGATCCGGTGTCATGAGGCGAGTGCGGCAGGGCCCCTTTTGGGTGATGCCCGTTGCCGTCGTGATGTTTGTCGTTTTGGTGCGGGTGCATCCCGGCGGCCCCCGGGTGGGTCGGGCGATTGACGACGTGGGCCAACTGTTGGCCGCGGCGGCGGCGGCGGTAGCGACTGGTTGGCGGGCTCGGCGTTCGGCTGGCCGAGTGCGCCGGTCGTGGTGGTTGCTGTCGGCGGCGACGGGGTCGTGGGCTCTGGGTGAGGTTGCCTGGTCCTACTACGAGTTGCTCGCGGGCCGGCAGACGCCGTTCCCGTCGCTCGCGGACGGCGGTTTCCTGCTTTTCGCCGGGCTCGCGGCGGCTGCCTTGTTGCTCTGGCCGTCGGTGGCGTTGCACGGCGGGGCCCGCTGGCGGGCGCTGCTCGATGGTGTGCTGGTCGCCGGTTCGCTGTTCATCATCAGCTGGGTGACCGCTCTCGGTACGGTCGTTCACGGCGGCGCCGACACCGCCTTTGCCTTCGCGGTATCGCTGGCCTACCCGATCTCGGATCTGGTGCTGCTCACGCTCGCCATCGTCGTTGTCGCACACGACCGTCAGGGTTCCCGCTCGGGGCTGGGCCTACTAGCGGTAGGGCTGGGTTTCCTGTGCGTCGCCGACAGCGGCTTTGCCTATCTGACGGCCCTCGGCAGGTACGCCACCGGTTCCCCGGTCGACGCCGGCTGGTTCGGCGGGTTCCTGCTCATCGCCGCAGCGGCCTACTCGGCAACGACGCAACCCGACATCGGCAACGACGCAAACTCAACGGTGGAGTCGACTAGCAAGGCGCTGCTGCCCTACTTCCCCGCCAGCCTGGGGCTAGCCGTCGCCGTCACCGGTGAGCTGACCGGCCGAGGGCACAAAGTTGCACTCGTCGCCGCAACACTCGTGATGACCGCGCTGCTCGTCCGCCAGTTGCTTGCCGTCCTTGACAACCGGCGGCTGGTCCGCCGGCTGGTCACCGCGCAGCAGGAGCTGCACTATCAGGCATTTCACGACCCGCTGACCGGACTGGCCAATCGCGCCCTGTTCGCCGACCGGCTGGGCCTCAGCCTTCAGCTGCACCGCCGCGATCTACGGCCGTTGAGCCTGCTCTACTGCGACCTCGACAGCTTCAAGACAGTGAACGACACCCTCGGCCACGAAGCCGGTGACGACATACTCAAAGCAGCGGCGGAACGACTACGGGCCGTTACCCGCCCCGGCGACACTGTCGCCCGGATGGGCGGCGACGAATTCGCCGTGCTCATCCAGGACGGTGACGACGCCGCTGCTATCGCCGCCCGGCTGCTCGACGCATTCACCCAACCCACCGTGGTTGGCCACGACTCCATTTCGCTCGGCGTCAGCATCGGTATCGCCGAACTAAGCCCATCCACACCGACCATCGACGCGGCCGAAATCCTCCACCGCGCCGACGCAGCCATGTATCGGGCCAAAAGCAACGGAAAAGGTTCCGCCGTGTTCTGGACCGATGCTCCCCAACCGCAGACGGTTTGAACCCAGCCGTTTATGCCTGACCACCAATACGGTGCCCTGAGCGGTAGCTACGAGTTGTCAGCGTGACGGTCTTCCAGTGACGACTCGACGGTCTCCCAGAGACCGTCCAGAACGCTGCCACCTGCACTTATAGAAATTCTCTCCTAATATTGTTTTTAGGAGTCGGCGGGAGGCAGGGAGCCGACGACCAGTAACAGCCTCTGCGCCTGTGCCGCTCGGAAATTCGATTTTGGCTGCTCACAGCTCTGCGCCCAGTTTTGGCCCAGCCGTCGTGAAAGACCGCTTTCAGGACGGCGACGAGGCCTGCCGCCCGGAAACTCGATTTCGCCTGTTCACGGCGCTGCACCGAGTTTTGGCACCCCTGTGCCGCTCGAAAACTCGATCACACCCGTTTCAACGGCCCGCTGCAGCTCCGTCGTCGTGGCGGGATCATGGAGCGGTGTCCCTACGGGTGATCTACTTCCTGCTCGGCCGGCTGCTCGCATTCATGGCGCTTCGCGTCCGCGACGAGGGCGCGAAGGACGCCGAGCTACTGGTGCTGACTTACCCCACCACCCGAGGACCGGGGCGGCCACCAACCCACAGCGCTTTGCGGAAACTGATCTTGCGGATGGCGAAAGAGAATCCGACGTGGGGTCATCGCCGAATTCAAGGTGAGCTCACCGGCCTCGGATACCCCATCGCCCACTCCACAGTCTGGGAAATACTGAACA
>JBBRSE010000132.1:0-5507 GCA_038245655.1 Mycobacteriales bacterium
GCGTGAAGCTCACGGACGCGTGACCGGCCCGGGCCGACACCTCCTTGGGATGACTTTCGGCTGCGATCCACAGAGCAACAGCGGTGTGCCGCAGGTCGTGGATCCGCAGCCCGTCCAGCCCCGCTCGGCGGGTTGCCGCCCACCAGAACCGGGAGCGAAAGTGCGGAATGCGCATCGGTCCGCCGGCCGGCGCGGTGAAGACGAAGTCGGTGTCAGCTCCTGGAGCCCGCAGATGCTCCGCGAGCGTGTGGGGTGCCAAAACTCGGCGCAGGGCTCTGAGCAGGCAAAATCGCATTTTCGAGCGGCACAAGCATCATCGGACGCTTCGTGCCTGGTCAAGCTCCGGCCGCCAGTCAGTACTTGGACCCTTCGGGTTGAACAGTCTGACGAGATGCGGCCGTGAACGAGGATTGGGCGCTTTGGCCCGACGCGTGTGAGGTTCGGAGCGTCGCGGGGTTTTGTAGTTGGTCGGACCAGAAGGCGGCCGTGCCTTTGCCTTGGCGTTTGGAGTGATACATCGCAGTGTCGGCCCGTTGTAGGAACGCGTCTGCCTTTACGGTGGGAGCGGCTGGCGACAGTTCCGGCGATGCCGACGCTGACTCCGATGGAGATGGAGTGCCGGCCGGCGGTGGCGGGTTGGGTGAAGGCTGCGAGGATGCGGGCAGCGATCGCGGTGGCGTCGCCGTCGTTCTCGATGAGGACGGCGAATTCGTCGCCTCCCATCCGGGCGACGGTGTCAGCTGGACGGGTGACCGCGAGCAGGCGTTCTGCCGCGGCCTTCAGGACGTCATCGCCAGCGTGATGCCCGAATGTGTCATTGATGGATTTGAAGCCGTCAACGGGCGTCGCAGTAGAGCAGGCTTAAGGGACGCAAATCACGGCGGTGCAACTGCAGGCTGTGGCGAAGCCGGTCGGCGAACAGTGCCCGGTTGGCAAGGCCGGTGAGGGGATCGTGGAAGGCCTGGTGCTGCAGTTCGAGTTGCGCGGCGGTGAGTTGACGGACGAGTCGTCGGTTGTCCAGGACGGCCAGTAGCTGTCGTACGAGCAGCGTAGCCATGACGAGAGTGGCGGCGACGAGGGTGACCTTTTGGCTGCGGCCGGCGAGTTCGCCAGTTACAGCCACCGCCAGACCGATACCGGCTGGCACATACGGCAAGAGCGCTTTCGTTGTCGACTCTTGGATAAGTGCCTGATCGGCAGCGTCGGCTGGTTGGGCTACGGATGTGTAGGCGGCAGCGGCGATGAGCAGGAAGCCGCCGAACCAGCCGACGTCGACCGGTGAGCCGGTGGCGTATTTGCCTATGGCGGTCAGGTAGGCGAATCCGCTGTCCGCGACGCATAGGCAGAGCAGCCCTACTGTCAGCATGGCCAGCCCAGAGCGGCGGCCCTGGTCGCCATGGGAGGCGACGATGATGGCCAATGTGAGCAGGACGAGATCGGAGATGGGATACGCCAGCGACACCGCGTACGCAAACGTGCTGTCGGCGGGGCTGCGGATCACGCTGCCAAGGGCGGTGACCCAACTGACAATGAAAAGGGACCCGGCGACCAGCACACCGTCCAGCAGTCCTCGCCAGCGCGCTGCGCCGTGCAGGGCGGTCGACGGCCAGCGCAGCAGCCACGGCCGTCGGGTCAGCGGCGATGACCGCCGGTAGCGCCAACCAGCAGCGGCAGCTGCCGTCGCGGCCGCCAAGAGCTGCCCCAGGTCATCGATCGCACGGCCCACGCGAGGCCCACCCGGATGCCAGCGCAATAACACGACGAACAGCACAGCAGCGCCCAGCACCGCAAAAGCGGCCAGCGGGAGCGGCGTTTCATTGTCGTTAGTCGGCATCCCGGTACTCGCGTCTTGAGACTTCTGAACGTCGCTGTCGCACTGCATACCCGCCCGTGCGGGCGCCATTTGGCAAGGCATCCCACGCGCACCAGCCATCGAACGGCATCCGCCCCAGACTGGGGCAGGCATGCCGCGCTACGGGCTGTCCTACCGCGACGTTGAGGAGCTGCTCGCCGAGCGCGGTATCCGGTCGATCACGTCACGGTCTACCGGTGGGTGCAGCGTTCACGGTCGCGGCACGGCAATCCCATGACGCAGGACGAGCAACTCGGCGTCCTTCGCGTCGTCGTCCCGGACGCGAAGCGCCAACATCGCCAACAACCGACGAAGCAGGAGGTAGATCACCCGAAACGACATCACTCGATGATCCCGGGCTCGGCGACCAAGCCGTAACCGGGCTGGTCACCATGCACAATCGAGTTCCCGAGCGGCACAGGCTCACTGACGGACGTCGCGGTGAACGTCAGTCCCGACGCTAGGCTCCGGCTGCTTGGTGGTGGGCGAAGTCCTTGCTGCGTATGGCGAAGAAGGCGATGACGGCGGAGACCAGCGCGATGATCGCACCGACCAGCAGGATGCTGTTCAAGCCGGTGGTGAAGGCTGACTTGGTGAGCAGGCCGACCGGGCGGCGAAGCGCCGCGGGCAGCTTTTCTAGGGACTGGCCGACGGAGCCGGACTGGATGGCCGTGGCCAATTGGGGCCCGTGAGTGGATAGCCCGGGAATGCCGCCGACGTGGTGCAGGACGTAGGACTTCGTCTGGCTGGAGAAGAGGGTTCCGTACAGGGCGATACCGGTGGCGATACCGACCTGGCGGAAGGTCGAGTTGATACCGGAGGCCATGCCGGCCTGCCGCGGAGGTACCACGCCGACCGCGGTCGACGCCAGCGGCGGGTTGATCATTCCGATGCCGCAGCCGGCCACGATCAGGCCAGGGATCAGGTGCGTCCATTCCGACGACGCGGAAAGGCCGCGCATCAACAGCAACCCGACCCCAACCAAGACCAGTCCGGGCCCGATGAGCAGCCGCACCGGAACGTGCGCGGAGAGCCGACCGGCGATCGTGGACGTCGCGAGGATTCCGCCCGACAGCACCAACAGCCGGATGCCGGTCGACATCGCGCTGAATCCCAACGTGTCCTGGATGTAGAGCACCAGGTACAGCAGCATCGCGAAGATCGATGCGCTCAAACCAAACGCCGCTACGGCGCCTCCGCTGAACGTCGGCAGCCGGAACAGCGACAGGTCGAACATCGGCTGCCGCCCACGGGACTCGACGAGCAGGAACACCACAAGCAGCGCGCCGGCGGCTACCAGGCAGCCCACCACGAGCGGATCGCTGAAGGACCGCTGGTTGGACTCGATGAGCCCGTAGACCAAACTGGACAAGGCAACGGTGAACAGCACGAAACCAGCCCAGTCAGGACGCCTGGCGGCGGGCGAACGCGATTCCGCCACCTTGGTCAAAGTTATGCCGATGGCAATCAGCCCGAGCGGCAGGTTCACGAAGAAGATCCAGCGCCACGACAGGCCAGAGGTAAGCACCCCTCCGAGCAGGGGTCCGACCGCCACCGCGAGACCCGTGATCGCGCCCCAGACGCCGAACGCGACCCCGCGGTCCTTGCCGCGAAATGCGTCGGCCAGCAGGGCCAGCGAGACCGAAAACATGATGGCCCCGCCGACTCCCTGAAGGCCGCGCGAGAGCTGCAGCAGCAAGGTGTCACCGGCGACGCCGCAAAGCAAAGAGGCAACGGTAAAACCAGCAAGCCCGATGATGTAGAGCCTGCGCCGGCCATACATGTCGGCCAAACTGCCCGCAGTCAGCAGGAGGGCCGCCAGAGTCAGCGCGTACGCGTCAATGACCCACTGCAGCGCCGAGAAACTCGAGTGCAGCGACGTCTGAATGGCAGGCAGTGCAACGTTCACGATCGTGACGTCGAGCAGCAGCATGAACGTGCCCATGCACACCGCGACGAGGGTCCACCACTTCGTGTCGCCGTGGGTCCCGTCCGGCGCGGACGACGCTGCCTGCGCAGAAGGCTCCGTCGAAGCGGAAATACGTCCCGAGCGATTCGGCGCCGCCGGATCGGTGCCGGTCTCGGTCATGGTTGCTCCCATTCCCATACTGGTCCGTATCACCAGCTGAACACATGCCAGGATTCGCGGCATCCCCGATCGCGCGGCGCTCGTACCAGACGTCCACCATTCTCACCTCAAGGACGCGCTTCACCGAGATGAAGATCGCGAGACGGCGACCGCAATACGGGTGGCGTTCGCCCGGCACAGCTTGTTAGGTTCCAAAACTTGGCGCAGGGCTCTGAGCAGGCAAATCGTATTTTCGAGCGGCACATGCTGGGAATGTGGCGTAGCCGACCGCACACCAAGGGTCGAGCAGCAGCGCAATCGTCACCCCGGCGACAGTCCATACCGTGGCAGCGGCGGCCCGACTCCAACTGGCCCTCCCTGACCAGTCGTACGGCGGACCTTGTCACGCGACACCACGAACACCTACCGATCAGGCAGGTCGCGTCGAACCTTGCCTCGGCGGATGCACCGCGGGCAGGCTGTCAACACGAGCCTCGACGTCCAACGGGGCGGGATACGCAAAGCAGGGGAGGTGGCGTCCACGGACTGGGTGAAGACGTTGATGCCCGTGATCGCGACCGTGACGACGCTGCTGCTCGGCTGGTTCGTCAGCAACCGGGTCTCCGACTACTGGGACCGGAAAAAGGGGCGGCGGGAACGGTCCCTGGCAGCAATGCAGGAAATCGCCGAGCTCTTCGGCCTTTTCCTCAGCGTGCGCAAGGACTGGGACACGCTGCGGCGCTTCCCGGTGCTCGAAGGGCAGGACGAGGAGCGGGAGCGGACGAGGTGGCAGCTCATCGGACGCGCAACGACGGCCGAGGGTCGCTTCGAAGCGCTGCTGGTCCGGTTGTCGGCCGAGCGTCGTTTCGCAGATGATGAGCTTGACGCCACGGCGGCGTTGCGCCAGGCGTTCAAAGCCCTGCGCAAGGGGTTGCGCGAGAACAAGCGCATCCCATGGGGTTCGGATGGAGCTCCGGATTACCTCGCCTTCAAAGCGCTCGCCGCCCGTTTCGCGGTGGTCCTGACTCAGCCCGTCACAGGGCCGCCGCCAACCGTGCAGGAGGCGACGGGCACGCTGAGGAAGATGACTCGCACGATTCACGACGACGACTGGGCCGCGGTCGCGCAGCAGCAGCATCTGCTGCGCTCTGACAACGAGCCGCTCGCGCCACAGCGCGTTCCGCCGTCACCCGTGCCGAGTTCGACGGACTGAGTCGAAGAGCGGGACACGAGCTGGAACGGCCCGATCCCGCAGACGTCGAGCAGGTGGCCGCCGGCGTCGTCGACGATCTCGCGAAACTGCTCGTTCGTCAGCTTGCTCTTCTGGTCGATCCGGCAAGTTCGTCGATCAGCTGAGCGGCGAGTAGCCGGCGGGTTTTCCCGGTGGGGTTCCAGAACTTGGCGCAGCGCTCTGAGCAGGCAAAATCGAATATTCGAGCGGCACAGCCCGAGTCGCGCACCTTCGCGCCGAGCCCGCACTGGCGCACGTGGAGGGACTGTTCGGCGCGGTCAACCGACTGCCCGCCGCCTACCTGCAGGGCATGGCCAAGCATGTTGACTTCGTCGCCAGCAACGTCCCCGGCCTCC
>JBBRSE010000133.1:0-5402 GCA_038245655.1 Mycobacteriales bacterium
CCGCGTTCGGATTCACGCTACCGATCATGGCGGCCAGCGAACCTGAGTCCGCATAAGCGCATTAGCTCGTCAAGATCGACAAGCACGACGCTGACATTGGTAAGTCGTCGTTCCCTGGATGGATTGGACCGCCGGCGTCAACCTGGGTTCCCGTCACAGTGGGCGATCGCCGATCCTGGTGGACCGGTTCACCCACGACACGAGAGACGCCTGGGTGCGCCCCTCGTATGCCTGAAGGCGCTCCGCGAGGTACGAGGCCCGATTAGGGAGCCACGGGCAACCGGAGTCCCCGGTCAGCAGACGTTCGGATTGCTCCGCGGCCCGAAGAGCCCGTTTGCGCGGTCAGGACTGGCTTGCGTGCTCCGGTTCCATCTTGGTCCCACAGCAACAGGTAAACGGCTGCATCGACTGCATTTTCGCCGGGTCGCCCTGGTGCTTGAGCATGATCTCGCAGCCACAGTTTGAGCACACGAAATCGTCGCCGTCCTGCATCTGGGTTGACTGGCCCCCGGCCATTGTCATGGACTGATCCATCGGGATTGCCTCCTAGCTTGGACGTTCGCTGACGTTAGCAAAAGCGTACGGGCGGGCGCGCTCCCCGCCGTGCGCACTTCCGCGCTGGGAAGTTGCAGCGTGGAGACAACGAGATCGCATCGTGATCGAGGGGTCGCCCGTCGTCGCCTCGATCACACCGGCCACCTACCGGCATGGACTGGCCCTCGGCCTGCCAGATGCCGTTTTTGGCTGTGCTCGACAGGAACTGGGCGTGCGACAGCAACGCGCCTGTGCATTCCGTTCAGTCGTTGTGCTTTAGCATGGCTAGCGCCGACCTCGAGCTGTCGCAACATCGGACCACATGAGGATGGCAATGCCGACGTTCGAAGTCCTGGTCGAGGGGGTCGGACGTGCCATCGACCTGGCGGGTGTCGTGGCGATCGCCGGCGGGATCGCCCTCGTGCTCGCCTTGGCCGCCCGCTCCATGGCGCGCGGCGAGGCCGGTATCTATGACCGATTTCGGCAGCAGCTGGGCCGGGTGATCCTGCTCGGTCTCGAGCTCCTGGTCGCAGCGGACATCATTCGGACCGTGGCGGTCACGCCCACGCTCGCATCAGTTGTCGTTCTTGGCGTGATCGTGATTGTGCGGACGTTCCTGAGCTTCAGCCTCGAGGTCGAGCTGACCGGCCAATGGCCTTGGCAACGAACTTCGAGGGCTCAGGACGTCATCACGCCCGCCCATGCGCCTGCCGCCGCGGATCCGCCTGACGAAGCGTGACCGGGCGTCGCATCGTTGGTCCTGCGGGTCTCAGGGATCGTGTCCGTTGACCAGTAGCCGGCTTGCGAGGCGACCGCTACAGGGATGTCTGGCTCGTTGATGTTGAGCCCGGGCACTCTCGGCCTACGGTCTTGGACACTGGCCCGATGGGCGCTCCGTGCTGGTTGAGCGTGCCCGGGGCCGATGCCGCTTGGGAGGGCGATGACCGCGATGATGCAAGACCACGCCCCTGGTTCCAGGGCCGCCGAGCAGAAGACCGGCGCCGACCCCTACCTCCGGTTCGCAGGCATGATCGCGACCTCGACGCTCGTCATGTTCGCGCTGACGTATGCCAACGTCTTCGACATCGCGCATATCCACTTCAGCCAGGAGCGCCTGTACATGGCCGTCCTGATGGGCGACGTGACCTACATGCGGGGGATGATCCCGCATCACTCGATCGCCATCCTGACCAGCGACCGATCTGGGATTCAGGACGTCCGGGTCCGTGCCCTCGCGGCAAACGGCGTGGCCGCGACCGCGGCCGATGCCGCGGCGCGCCCGGTCCCGTCGTTCGAGGCGGCGCCGTGACGCGATACCTGCTCGTTGCCATCCTCATCGTTGGCGGAGTCGGCGCGTGCGTCGGGGACCAGGGCGCCGGCGGGACCGGCGGTGCCTGCACGTCAGCCTTCCGAAACGTCGATCCTCGGGCGCTTCCCCCGTATGGGGCATCGCCGCTCGATGACGCGATCCGCGGATGCAAGACGGTGGCCGACTGGCGAGCCGCGTGGGACGCCGTACCGGCCGCGCATCCGGGTAGAAGTGATCCCATCGAATTCCTGCGCGACCGGTGTATGGATCCCGTGCTGGGTGCGACGACACTCTGTCATGAGGTAGCCGGCTAGGGCTAGGGGAGTCGGTCGGTCGCAGGGATCGTCTCTGCCGGCGGACGTGGCCACCGCTCACGTACTGGCGCTGCCAACATGGTGGTTATCGCGCTCGGCAGGATGCGAACCTGCGACGTTCGGCTCTGTGGCGTCTGGCCGACCCGCCTCCGGATCGACCGGATTACGCGCGTGCTCGACTGAGTGGAGCTCGACGGATCGACGCAGGGCTCGGTCGAACCGTCGAGCTGACTCTGGGTCAGGACTGCCTTGCGTGCTCCGGTTCCATCTTGGTCCCACAGCAACAGGTGAACGGCTGCATCGACTGCATTTTCGCCGGGTCGCCCTGGTGCTTGAGCATGATCTCGCAGCCACAGTTTGAGCACACGAAATCGTCGCCATCCTGCATCTGGGTTGACTGGCCCCCGGCCTGTGTCATGGACTGATCCATCGGAATCGCCTCCTAGTTTGAGCGTTCGCTGGCGTTAGCAAAAGCGTACGGGCCAGCGCGCCACCCGCCGTGCGCACGCAGGGCTGGGAAGTTGCAGCCTGCAGACAACAAGGCGTGGCAACCGCCAATTGGGCCGGCTCAGCGCGCCCGTGAGCGGCGTCTTTCGGCCAGCCGGGATCAGCTGGACAGCATCGGGACCCAACAGGCCCACGACCTGCCAGGGCAGCGGGCGCTGGAGCGGCTCGACGCCCTCGCTGAAACCTGCACAAGACCGACCCAGTAACAGGAGAGATCCGACCTGAGAGCGGAAGGTCAGGCGATCGACGACGGCCGCCCCGAGGCGTCATCCCGCGGTCGTGCGCTCGAGGAGTTGCTCCCGGAGGACGCTCCCGAGCCAAACTTGGTACGCGTCGTCCGACCATCCGCGGCCGCGCAATTCCCGATAGAGCTCCAGCATGCTCAGCGCGAGCAGCAGGTCATGAGCGGCGTCGATCGTGAGCGGCTCGCGAAGGTACGGCCCGAGAGGTTCCACGACCGCTCGCAGACTCGTGGCGCGTCCTTCGAGGACCATGGCGATCTCGGCAGCGACCTCCGGATCGGCATGCATCGCGTCCTGCTGGACCGTCAGCGCGTCTGCCCCGGTCGCCCATTGGTTGCCCATGAACCGGGCATACGCCTCGAGTCGCGGTCCCGGGTCCTCGGTCGCGAGGACCTCTCGCATGCGCACCGCGGTCTGGGCCTGCGCGAACCACGCTTCCCGGATCTCGCCGACGATCGCGCGCTTTGACCCGAAGGCCCAGTAGATCGTCGACACGGCCACGCCGGCCGCCTCGGCGATGGCCGGGATCGTCGTCGCCGCATAGCCGCGCTCGAGGAAGAGCCGGAGCGCGGCTTCGAGCATTCGGGCCCGGGTCTCTGCCCGGTCGCGACGACGAGGCGCTGCGGTGGCATCGTCGGGTGGGGTCTTGACATCGTCCATAGAACTGATGTATCACTCTAGTTACAACTATAGCGACAGTCTAGTAGGAGTCGGCCATGTCCCTGCCCCCGTCGTCACCTCAGGCAGACAATATCGCGGCCATGCGCAGGATCATCGACGCCTTCTCGACCGCCGACTTCGATGTCATCGATGAACTCGTGGCACCCGACTGCATCGAGCACCAGCGGGGGAACAACCCGGGGTCTGAAGGCGCGAAGCAAATCATCCGCACCCTGCACCGATGGAATTCGGACTTCTCGCTGACCATCGAGGATCTGGTCGCAGACGGCGACAAGGTCTGGACGCGGAACCGCGCCCGGGGCGTGAACACGGGAGCGGTCATGGGGAACCCGCCATCCGGGAAGCCCGTCGAGGTCGATGTCATCGACATCGGGCGTTTCAAGGATGGAAAGCTCGTGGAGCACTGGGGCATCGCGGACCAGTTGGGCCTGATGCTCCAGATCGGCGCCACCCCGGGCAAGCGTCCGGAGCCGACACCCGTCGGCTGAACGGACTGGCGGGCGACCCGCCCCCGGGGCTGGATCCTTGCTCCGCGGCTGCCCGAGCGTCGCGCTGCCAGATGCTGGCATGACGCCTGAAAGGTGTCGGACGAGCGTCAGCCCAACGAGACCGTCGGGTATCGACGATCACGGAGGATGCGTCGACCGACTGAGGTGGGGTAGTCCACAGGGCGACGGGGGGTCCCGAGCGCGTGGTAGTTTTCCAAGATGTCAGGACGGAACCCTTTGGACGGCTTCCCATCGGATGTCAGCGACCAGGATGCCGCCCGATGGGGAGCAGGGTTGGCCAAGTTCGCGCTCGGCGTGATCGTCTTCGGCTCGGTCGTGGCGGCTGTCGCCTGGGCGGTCTTCAGCGCCGAGCTCGGCGCTGCCATCCTCTCCGGCTTGTTTGCCGTGACCGCCGGTGTGCTGATCATCCGACAGGCGATTCTCGCGGAGCGTGCATAGCCATGCCAGCACAAGGCATCACCTCCAACACCACCATGGCCCTGGTCGCGGGTGCGGTGCCCTTGCTGATCCTCGTGTTCGCTCGTGTCGTCCAGCGTCCCGGCAGGGCCACGATCGAGGGTTGGGCATGGATGTTCGGGGCGCTCGGACTCTACCTGTTCGTCACTGGCACGCACATGACGCTGACATGGCCGCTGCAGCATGTGGACGGTGCGAGCCACTGTTGCGCCGTGGACAACATCACCTTTGGAGAGCCGGCGATGTACTTCGGGGCATTGCTGCTCTTCGGTGCTTTCGCACTTGCCCGTGCCGAGCGTGCGTTGCTGGATCGCGGGATTCCTTTCGATGTGGTCGCCGTAGCACGCCCGTTCCTGTACGCCGGGGCGTTCGGTGGCCTGGGGCTCTTCATGATCGCCGTCAGCGGCCTGCAGTTTGGAATGTGGCGCCCACCGCCGCAGGAGCCGATCGCCGGGCTGCTCGCCGGCACGGGACTGGAACCGATCTATATCGCCTGTGCGTATGGGTTCACTGGCCTGGCGGCGGTGACTGCGCCCTTCGCCCCCGAGGGACGTGTGGTCGCGCGCATTGCGGCTGTGTCGCTGTTCGTGGCCGGAATGCTGTGGCTCTTCGTGGCCTTGACCGTCTATTACGGGCACATCGGCTTCACCGACGTGTGAGCTGCGGATCAGACCCGGACCTATCGGGCGAGCCGCGAACGGCTTAGTGAGACGACGACTCGTTCAGGCCGACGGCAGCTCGAATGAGGGTCGCGAAAGCCGCTTCATCGATCTCATCGTCCTCGTGGAAGTCGATGGCGCGCCGGGTGTTGCCTTTGAGACTTGCGTTGAATAGTCCCGAAGGGTCCTTA
>JBBRSE010000134.1:0-5359 GCA_038245655.1 Mycobacteriales bacterium
GGCGTTCCTCTCTGCTTGTGGATCCTCGGTCCCAGCGCTCAGCCCGGGAGTGTGATCAGCTGCATGGTGCACCGTGGTCCGGAGGCATGAGCCAGACGACGGTCGGCCGTGCACAACGGCCAGTCGAGCGCCTCGGCGAGGGCGACGTAGCACGCGTCGTAGGCAGTGACGTTTGCTCGCAGCTCGAAGGCTCGGCGCATCAGCCCGAGGGTGGGGAACCTGGCGAGCGGGATGTCAGTGAGGTCCTCGATGGCTTGCTCGAATCGTTGGTCGCTGATGGTGCCGGCGAGCCAGCGCCGTCGGAGAACGGCGGTCGTCTCAACATCAACGAGATCAGGTGCGGCCAGCTCGCGGTGCACGCGAAGGAGCTCACGGGCCTGCCGACCGGCTTCCTCGTCGTCGCCGATGGCGTTGGCCAGGACGGAGGCGTCGACGACGATCACCTGCTGGAACGTTCTTCGGCCAGGTCTGCTGCTGCCTGATCCAGGCCAACACGGCCCCCACTGCGGGTCTCGATCCGCCGCAGGACGTCGTCCAAGGTGGGCGAGACGGCCAGCCGGGTCAGCTCCGCGGCGAGGTACTGCTGCAGCGACTGCCCGCGCTCTTGCGCCCGGCGCAGGAGCTCTCGGTGTGTCTCTTCGGTGAGGTCACGGACGAGCACGTTAGTCATGCTTGCATTATGCTATCAGTGGCGCTCTGTTGCAACCCCCTTCGTGTCGGCCTTTGCCCGCCCGGGGAACCATCAATTGGGCTGCTCGGTGTTCGTTGCAGCTGGTGGAGGTCGAGGATTGCGCAGGCACGGCGCGCGACGGTGCTTCGGATGACGGGCATGCCCTCTGCCGTGAGCTCGGCGCGGGCCCGGGCTTGGAGGGCAGGTCGCAGCCCGTTGGTCTCGGCCAGTCGTGCCTCCAGGTCGGCGAGTTTTTGGGCGCTGATGGCTTGGTCGGCTCCGGGAGTCTGGGTGTCCCACCACGGTCCGGCTTCGGCCACTCTTGCGGGCGAGCGGCTTTCTGGGTCCTGGGCTACGGCCAGGAGGGCTTGTTCCATCGAGGCCGGCGGCCACCCTCTGGTCACCACGGCCAGCTTGATGACGACGCCCAGGCACCGGGCGGTCCACCGGGCGGTGGGTTTGCCCAGCACCTGGCGTGCGGTCATGCACTGCGCGGCGAGTTGGTCGAGGTCGGTGATGGCGCAGGCTTCGAGCAGGTCGTGGTCTGCCTCCTGCACCGGCGTCGGCGCCGGCCGGCTGCGGTGTGAGGGGGTAGGGGGAGGAGGTTTGTCGGTAAGGATCTCTGGGTTGTGCCGCACTTTTGCGGCCACCCTGGCCGCAGATGTGCGGCCAGGGGTAGCCGCATTTTTGCGGCTACCGGTTGTGGGGGGTTCGGGGGTAGCCGCAGATCTGCGGCCACCCCCATCGGCGGTCGCCACCTGAGTCGGGGCGGTGGTGCGCACGTGGTAGCGGTTGGACAGGAACTGTTCCCCGTTGCGGCGGTGCTCGACGCGGACGATGCCGGCTTCGGTGAGTTGGCGCATCGCCCGGTCGATGGCGTCGACCGAGCGGCGCAGTCGCCGGGCCAGGGTCTGCCGGGACGGCATCCGGGAGCCGGAGCCGTTGCCGTAGCGAAGCAGCAGGGAGTAGAGGCGGAACGCGCCGTCGGAGATGGCGGCGTCGATCACCCATTCGGGGACGATCGCGAACCGCGCCTCCTCGACGACCAGGGTCCCGGCGGCTGGGGGAGCGGTGTGTGGCGGTGAGGCTTGTCGGGTCACGGTGAGGGCCTTTCGAGCAGGCGTACTGAGGGTGGGCAGGGCTGACTCGACCGCCGCCCCTAGGGAGTAGCGCGTCAGGGATGGATCGGGAAGATGCACCAGGGACTGCAGGCACGCAGCGGGGTCGAGCGGCTGCGTGTGGGCGCATTTGTGGGCGCAGACTGTTTACGGAGGCCTGGCATTGACCGATACTGGGCGACAGCAACGGTTTCCGGTTTCGTGCTCAGCCAGCACGGGGCGAGAGGCGTTGATACGCAACGGAATTCGCCGAACCTCCTTACGGATCAGAAGGTTGGGGGTTCGAATCCCTCCGGGCGCGCTCTGTGTTGAGACAGACGACAGGCCCCTGAGCAGCGGAAACGCTGTGCGGGGGCCTTTGTCGTGTCGAATTTGAGACGCCAATTTCACGATGTGGTCAGTGTCGGCAGGAAGGCGCTAGGAAATCCAGCGGCAACCGGTCCCGCGCAAAGGCGTATCGCTGCTCAGGTCAGCCTTCTGACTGCGGCGGCAAGGAATCGGATGGCCAATCGGCGTCGTCGTTGTCACTGGGCACCACGAAGTGGCATACGGGCCCTCTGACACTCAGACAGATGTGAGGTGCCGGAGACTGCGCGGTGACCTGAAAGCTGACTTGACCGTGCCACTACGAGGATGTGAGACGGGCGCTGTCTCCGCTTGACGCCCCTGTCCCGGTGAAAGCTGGGCATACGCGAAACAGGGGCGCCCAGGTTCCACCTGGAGACCGCGCGTCGTGGGGACGATCGGCAGACGTTCCTTGATTGGGACGGACGGTCTTGAAGTGCGGTCCTTCGCGGCGGAATGCCGCACTTACTCGAGGTTGGCCGGACGACTGGTCACGGCAGTTGAGGTCGTCGGCGACGGAGGGTGTCCGCCGTAGTGTTGGGCTGTGATGTTTAGTCGAGAGCTTCGCGAGGCTGTGGCTAGCGGCGAGATCACCGTGTCGATCCGACTCTGGAGCCGCCCGAAGGTCAAAGTCGGCGGCCGTTACGCGACTGCCGGTGTCGTCATCGAGATCGACTCCGTCGAGCTGCTGCCGTTCTCTGCCGTGACGCACGGAGACGTCTGCTGCGCGGGTGAACGCGATCGGGAGGCGCTTCGCGATCGCGCCGCCCACGCCGGCCCGATCACGGGCGAAACGCTCGTCTACCGCATCGAGTTCCACCTCGTGTAGCACCGCCGAACCTTGGGACGTCCGCCTACTCGCGGAATGAGGCTTGCCGTCCACCCGCGCGGATCGCGCCATAGAGGGGAACGATTTCTCGACCTCGCGTTCTTCCTTCCGGCGGCTTGTCTCAGTGGCGTCCTGCTGCTCCGCCGCCACTGGTTCGGCTACGGCACAGCAGTGGGCAACTGGTCTGGATCGGGGCACTAGTCTGCCGATACGGGTCACCCCGTTCATCGCCAACCTCCGAGGTGACAAGCCGGGATGGTCGGTCATGGTTCCGATCGGCATCATGGCACTGCCCACGCTTGTCGTGCTGTCGTGCTGTCGTGCTGTCGCGCGTCTTGCGCATGGCCGCCGCGCACCCCACTGAAGACTGAGAGTCATCAGTCGAACGCCAGCGGCGGAGGTGCAGGCAGCGGCTGCGCTCGGCCGTATCGGCTCTCAGCCGCCCTTGGTGTCGACGACCTCGCCGTGACCGAGCTTGGCGTGCTTGTACCCGTAGAACGTGTAGATCAGTGCGCCGATGATGCCCCACACCAGGAACCGGATCCAGGTGATGACCTGAAGCTGGCTGACCAGCCAGATCGAGAACGCGATGCCAAGCAGTGGGATGAACGGCATCCAGGGTGTCCGGAAGGTCCGCGGAAGGTCCGGTGAGCGGTAGCGCAGCACGATCACCGAGGCGGACACCAAGATGAATGCGAGCAGGATGCCGATGTTGGTCAGCTCGGCTGCATCTCCGATCGGCACCAGCCCGCCGATGGCGGCCGCGACGATGCCGACGATCCAGACCGGCCGCGAGGGCGAGTGCCGGGAGTTGGTGTGCGCGAACCACCCGGGCAGCAGCCCGTCGCGGCTGATCGCGAACCAGATGCGTGATGCACCCAGAGAGAACGAGAAGAGCACGGTGATGATGCCGATGATCGCGCCCAGGGCCACGATCTTGGCGAACGTGTGCAGGTTGACCGACTCGAAGGCGAAAGCGAACGCAGCGCTGTCCGACAGCTTGGTGTACTTCACCATGCCGGTCAGCACCGTGGCAGCCAGCAGGTAGAGCACCATGGCGATGCTCAGCGACGCGATGATCGCCTTAGGCAGGTTGCGTTCGGCGTCTTTGGACTCTTCTGCGGCAGTGCTCATCGCGTCGTACCCGAATACGGCGAAGAAGACGGTGGCCGCACCGGTGGCGATACCGCCGAAGCCGTATGGGGCGAACGGCGTCAGGTTGTCGGTCTTGATGTAGAAGGCTCCCACGACGATGACGGCGATCACGATCGCGAGCTTGACGAACACCAGATAGGTCTCGATCCGCGCGCTGGTCTTGATCCCGCGGTTCAGCAGCCAGGCCACCGCCAGGCACAGCAGGATCGCGAACAGGTCGACCTTATGACCGGGCCCCGTGCCCGGGGCACCCAGCATCCAAGACGGCAGGTGCACCCCGAAGCTGAGGACAAGGAAGCTCACGTACTGCGAGACTCCGATCGCGACCACCGCGACGATGGCGGTGTACTCCAGCAGCAGGTCCCAGCCGATAGCCCAGCCGATGACCTCTCCCAGGACCGCGTAGCCGTACGTATAGGCGGACCCGGCCTTGGGGATGAGGCCGCCGAACTCGGCGTACGCCAGCGCAGCGCAGGCGCTGGCGATGCCGGCGAGGATGAACGAGATAGACACGGCCGGGCCGGCATCGTTCTTGGCCACCGGGCCGGCCAGGGCGAAGATACCGGCGCCGATGATCGCACCGAGGCCGATGGCCGTGAGCTGAAACAGCCCGATGCTGCGCTCTAGGCCGGAGTCCTCGCCGGAGTCCTCGATCGGTTTGCGGCGCAGAATACCGGTCGTCCGCGGTGGCCTGCTAGGGGTGCTCTTTTCCGCCATGTCGACCTTCCGATCGCCCGGACCATCGCGCGTCAAGTGCATGTAGACGGTCTCAGCGAGCCACGACTGGTGTCAAGGGTTCGGTTTGCCTTCCCTAACCTCGTCGGCGCTGGCGGTGTTGCGAACGTCCGTGGCTTTTGCGATCTGGACACGGCCGACTCGCGGCGATGTGGGCTACCTCGGCGCGTGTCTTCCTGCCGCTTCATGGACACGGCATAACGCGACGCGTTATGCTCTGTCGGTGATCAGGTCGTTCGGCAACACCATGACCGGACGCCTCTGGTCGCGAGAACGCACCAAGAAGCTCGACCCTCGGATCGAGCGGACCGCCCTGCGCAAACTCGTCATCGTGGACGCCGCCGAGACCCTCGATGACCTCCGGGTCCCGCCCGGGAACCGGCTCGAAGCCCTCCGAGGCGACCGGACCGGTCAACACAGCATTCGCATCAACCAGCAGTGGCGGATCTGCTTCACCTGGACCCCCGCCGGACCCGAGAACGTCGAGATCGTCGACTACCACTGACC
>JBBRSE010000135.1:0-5121 GCA_038245655.1 Mycobacteriales bacterium
ATGTCAGGAATGACGACGTGAAGCCGGGAGCCGTCGGTCAGCGAGGCATCGACGAACGGCTGGGACAAATCGAGCCGCCGGCCGCTGGACATCAGCATGCGTTCGACAAGGTCCCGCACCTGCTCGTCGCCGAGGATGGTTGTCGTCAGCTCGCTCACGCCGCGGCGGGCCACGAATACCCGGCCGGGCTCGTTGATCCAGATCTCCTCGACGGTGGGGTCGTCGAGGTAGGGCTGCAGGGGGCCGAATCCAGACACCGCCTCCACGAGACGCCGCTCGAGCAGCGTGCGGACAGCGTGTGACATCTCTGCTGGGTTGTCGCTCGCCGCGGCCAGCTCTTGATCGTCCGCCACGAGCTCCGCAACGAGGGCTGTGACCCGGCTGCGGTCAGCGACAGGATCGATCTGACCGTCCCGTATCAATGCTCTGAGCTGCTCTTCGACTCGGGCAGCCGCCAGCGCGACCGGGGCTGCCACTGGATCTGAGGCAAATCCGGTCGTGACAGGACGAACGGTTGGCACCGCCACGAAGAGTCCCCCGACCTCAAGTTGCCGTGACGTTATGTGAGATGTGAGAAGACAGCAGACCGAATGTCAGGGCTGTGGATAACGTCACCCGCAAGGTGGGGCAAGACCTGGCAAACCGTCGGATGCTAAACCGCGACAGGAGGTCCAGGCGTAGCCGGCCGGCCCCGTGCCTCGCTCGACTCGGCGAAGGCGTACAAGGTCGAGATCAGGCGCATCTTCTGCACGTCGCGGCCCTTGCTGTCGAGGAGCTGATCGGTGCAGACGAGGTAGGCCAGGCATCCGGCTCGGCTGATCGCCACGTTGAGGCGGTTCTTGGGAAAGGGTCCGGGGCCGGGAAGACGGCCGATCTCCTGGGGGCCGTCGTCGACTAGCTCAGAGACGAACGGTGGCTGGTCGAAAAGTCCCCTCACGAACCTGAGGAGATGTCCGGCAATCGCTCGCATCCTGCCGCGGCCACGTCCGGAGCGGCTTCCGCAATGACCGGGACCCAATCCGCCTCTGGGTCGGGACGCGGGTAGCCGTGCCACAACAAGGCACCGAGAAGGTCGTCACCGTCGAACGCGCTGACGATAAGATCCTCCCCGGAGAGCCACTCAGCAACGACGGACGTGAGCTCGGTGGCGCCCTGGCCAAGGCGACCCAGCTCATCCCACCGCAAGTCCCCCGGTGACCACCTTCCGGCGGCGTCGAGGCGCTGATGCAGGACGCGTCCGCCCTCATCGAGAGCGAAGGTAGCAAGGTCGCCGCTGGGCGTCCCGATCGCGGCGACTGGCGCTGCAACGCGCCCATCACCCACTCGCTCCCACTCGCCGGTATGGATGCCGTCGCATTCAGCAGTGTGCGTGGTCACCGTTCGGTGAAACACATGACCCTCGGCGTCACGCGCGAGAACATCGAAAAGCTCGCCTCGGGTGGCTGCCGTAATCGGGCCGGTGAAGGTCTCGCCAAGCTTGCACCACCGGCCTTCGGCCCGCTCTGCCGTCACCGTGCGCATGACCAGCTGACCGTCATGAGTGACCCCGAGAATGTGCACGGCTGGTGGCGCATCCACCACTGTCACCGAATCGTGGAAGCAGCCGCCCAGATCGGCGACGAATCCGGCCCTCGCCGGCGGATCAACGGTGCGCAGCAGGACCGACCCGTCCGGGCCCAGGCTGAGCAACGCAACAGCGTCGGACAGCGCGATTTTCTGGGTTTGCCCGGCGAGCAGCACCCTGGCGTGTACCACGAGCTGGGCACGCTCGGGACGCCTTGGCCGCCTCGGGACCCGACCGAGAGAGATGCCTTTGAAGTTGTTGACCCCGTCACGGCGCACGACCGTCATCGTCCCGAAAACGTCGTAGGCGATGGAGAAGTCGCCCGTCGACATCTCGAAGCCGCGTTGCCGGCCGGACGCGGTCTCGTCGGTGTCGAAGTGTGCGGTGACCCAGGCCGCGGATCCCTCGTCGACCTCGTACCCGTCGCTTCCCGGCAGCGCATAAAAGGTACCGCCGGGCTGGCCAAAGCCGAGACCAAACGGATGCCCGAGCAGGTCGCCGATGCTGGTGTCATCCTCCCAAGCCAGGACCTGGGCCCACATGCGACGTGGCGCGTGCTCGATCGTGACGGTCCTGGCGACCTCGCGGTCAAACCCTGCCGGGATATCGCCCTCACCCCACTGCGGCGCGGTCCCGAGTCGCTGCTGGGTCACGACGTCGCCGACCCCGAACCGGAAGGTGAACTCGCCGGCGCCCGCAGGATCACCGTCGTTGCGCACGTGGATGAGGTCGAACAGGAAGGCGACGGTGCGGGATCCGGTAGTGACCGATCCTTTGATCTCAGGGTTCTTGGCGCCCGACCCGAGTGACACGCGACCGCCGCCAATATCCTTAAGCGCGACGATGCGCACATCGAAAACAGTGTCCTGCGCGAGCCCTCGGCCGAACCCGGTGAAGACGTTCTGGTGCTCCTGCCGAAAGCTGCTGCCCATCCAGGAATCGACCAGTTTCGCGTTGTCATGTCGCCGTATTTCGACGTACGGGATCGCCGGGCGCTTGGTCTTGAAGGCGACGTTGATCGTGTCGACGAGCGGATCCACCTTCAAGGTGTGGATGAAGCCCAGATCCGGATCGGTCATTGCTTGAGCGAGCGCGTTCTTCTCGGTGCGCACGGTGATGCGCGCGAGTTCCTGCGCATTGGTCGAACGGCGTAACACGAAGGTCTGCACATCATCGAGCGCAATCTTCTGGGTCACGGTGCCCGATACGACTGGGGCGCCAGGCGACGGCGGCTCAGCCGAGCCGTTCACGGAGCGAAACACCCGGGCCTTTACCGCCGGATCGCCGGTATCCCATCCGACACTGAAGTCGACCAGGTGATGGAGCACCACGTCCGAATACTTGAAGATGACCGGATTCGGCGACGCTGAGATGAACGCGACCATGGGGGCGCTCCTTCGTGGTCGAATTTGGCGGCTGACACGGATGCGTTGGAAGCACGTTCATCGTCCTTGTTGCCCCTGGTGCCGCCAAGAGGGTGACCGGCTTCCGACAGTCGAGCGAAAGATCGGGAGCGTTAGCGAGCGCGTGACCACACCAGGCTTCCGAACGCGGACCACGGGTGAGTCCCCTGGGGTGGTGTAACTCGGGTGCCTGGTCGTGACCCCGGTTCGTGTGGGTCACGGACGTTGGGGGCCACCGCGTGAGGCTCTGTGAGAACCAACCAAGGAACTCATAGAAGACCTCCCGCAGCTACGTCTTCGGCCACCTGAGCCAAGGCTTCGGGCTCATCATCACCGCAATGAGGTACGTCGACACCATCGACGTCGGGATCAACCCGTGCCCTGATCTCGTGCCCGACCCGTGGCCGATCGTCCAGGCAATGCCCGAGGCGCTCGCCGAGTTGCCTTGCTGGATCACGCTCCGTTCGGTCGTCGGATGGTCCCTCGATCCGAGGACATTCTGCTCTGCCCCAGCCGGTTCGGTGCGGCCAATCTGAGCGCGGCGGAGGGAGTCGCTATGGACCGGATGAGCCCTTTGAATGCGGCGTTTCTCGAAGCCGAGGACGAGGACCTCCGTACCTCGATGGCATGCGCAGCGATCGGGATCTTCGAAGGGGCGGCGCCGACGCAGAACGTGATTTTCGACCTGATCCGTCAGGCGTTGCCACTCATCCCGAGATACCGCCAGAAGGTACGGCGCGTGCCGTACGACCTCGGTCGACCGGCCTGGGTAAATGACCCACATTTCCTGCTTGATTACCACCTGCGGCGGACGGCGCTTCCCCGCCCGGGAACGATGGCTCAGCTGCGGTCACTGGTTAGCCGGTTGATGGCCCAGCGTCTCGATCGCGAGCGACCGCTGTGGGTAGTTCACACGGCTTCGCCGCGGACGTCCGCTTCGCGACGCGCCGGCTGACGCCGCCGTCCGGATAGAAAAGGGGTTCGCAATGCCTGCTTCGATCGACGCGCACATGCGCGAGACTGACGCCTTCTCCTGGAGGATGGAGCAGGATCCGCAGCTCCGGATGACCATCGTGCTGTTGGCCGTGCTGGACGGCACCCCGGCCATGCCGGTGCTGGCGGATCGGCTGGAACGGATCAGCCGGGTCGCACCGATGTTCCGGCAGCGGGTCATCGAGCCCGCCCTGCACCTCGCCCCGCCGATGTTCGTTGCCGACCCTGACTTCGACCTCGATTGGCACCTTCGGTGCGTGGAGGCCGCCGAACCGAAAACGCTCGCTTCCGTCCTCGAACTTGCCGCCAAGATCGGTACAACCGCCTTCGACCCGATACGTGCCCTGTGGGAGTGCATCGTTGTCGAGGGGCTCGAGGACGGCAGGAGCGCCGTCATCCTCAAGGTGCATCACACCCTGACCGACGGCGTCGGCGGCATGGAACTGCTTCGGCACCTCTTCGATGCCCGCCCAGACGGCATCGATCTGAGCCGGCTTCCCCCGCTGCCGCCGCCGCCCAGTCCGGACAGCGGATCGCTGCGCGAGACACTGACCTTCAATGGCCGGCAGGCGCTCGAGACCAGCCGATTCGTCGCGGGTACCGCGCTCCGAACGATGGCACGGGCAGCCCGTCATCCCGTGGGGACCGCGAACGGCGTCATCGCGACCGTACGATCGGTCGCCGAAGTGCTGGCCCCAGCGAACAACACTCTCTCCCCGGTTATGCGTGGCCGCGGGCTCCGGCGCCGGTACATGTTGCTCGAAGCGCCCACGGATCGGATGAAGGCGGCAGGGCACGCTGCTGGCGGCACGCTGAACGACGCCTTCGTGGCCGCCGTGACCGGCGGCCTACGCATCTACCACCAAGGTCATGGGCGCCCGGTAAACCAGTTGCGTGGCACACTGCCGATCAATCTGCGGGCCGACGGCGACGCGGTGGCCGGCAATCGGATCGCGCTGATCCGCTACGTCGTCCCGATCGATGTCACCAACCCCGCTGAGCGCATCCGCCTGATTGGCACCCGAGTCGCGCACCTTCGCGCCGAGCCCGCACTGGCGCACGTGGAGGGACTGTTCGGCGCGGTCAACCGACTGCCCGCCGCCTACCTGCAGGGCATGGCCAAGCATGTTGACTTCGTCGCCAGCAACGTCCCCGGCCTCC
>JBBRSE010000136.1:0-5118 GCA_038245655.1 Mycobacteriales bacterium
ATGCGAGCGCAGCTGGCATTCGCAGCGAAACTGCGCCATCACCGGCAGAAGCAGGCGTGGTTCCTCGAAGGGGTCCGCTCTTACGTTGCGGCGGTCGCCGAGTTCGCCGACAGCTTGACTCGCGTCGACCTCCGCTCGGAAGGGATGCGCCAGTTCGCGGCCTACCTCGCCGGCTACGCCCGTTCGCAAGACTTCTGCGTCCTGCGCGAGGGGGCGTCGACCCTGAACCAAGAAGTTGTCGCGATCGAGTACGGCTTACTCGTCAGCGTCGGCCGTATCGACGTCTCCCGCTATGACGGGGAGGACGACTACGGCGCCTAGGTGCTCGCCACCTTCGCCCGATTTCAGCAGGGCAGCGTCAGCGAGCAGCTCAGCAACTTCACGGATGCGCCCGACATGGACCCGGTCGAAGCCGCGGTCCTCGACCTGGTCGCCCTGCTGTTCCCCGACACCTTCGGAGCGCTGGACGTGTTCTGCGCGGCACGCGCCGACTTCCTCGAGGTGACTCTGCGCGACTTCGATCGAGAGGTGCAGTTTTATCTCGCTTGGCTACGGCACATCCAGCCCCTTCGCCAGGCCGGGCTGGCTTTCGACTATCCGCAGTTGACGACCACCGGCAAGGCCGGAGGCGAAGATCTCTATCAGCGGATTTTCCCGGGCCATCTTGTATGAGATTGGACAGCGATGCCTGCAGGTCGCTGATGCGTCCCACCGAGACGTTTTCTCGATGGCGACCGTCCAAGCGGCCAAGCAGCGAACTCCCGGGCCGACTTACCCGATCCGGTCACGGCGCGGGTTTCCGAGCGCCGTTCGCGAACTCGGTGTTGGACAGCAGGCGCGGGGCGACGAGCCAGGCGATCCGGGCTCCGCCGTTCACGGTTGACCATTGGTCTGCATCGAACTCGAGGCACAGCATCGACGCGGTGGGCAGGCGGAGTGCCACGCCACCTGTGAGCGCCGAAGCGGCGCCCGACCAGGCCGGCTCGTGCCCACGATGAGCAGAACCCGAGCATCGGCGGCCTGCTGCCGGACCGCGTTGAAGACGTCCTCAACCTCGCCGTACAGCGCATGGGACTCCTGCACCGGGCAGTCCCATGACCCGGCGCGCATCGCCAGCTCGAGGGTCTGGCGCGCCCTTGTTGCCGGCGACACGATGGCGCGGTCGGGCAGCTGTCCAACGCTGTCGAGAAAGCGGCCCATTGTCTGTGCCGCTCGACGGCCCCGTCGCGACAGGGGGCGCAGCCGATCGTCGTCGCCGTAGTCCGCATGCCAATCAGACTTCGCGTGCCGGAACATGATGAGGAAACGCATGGCGACCAATCCCCGCCAAGGAACCGTTACAGGCGAGGGCCGTACGGCAGGTCAGGTGCGGCGTCGGCGATCTCGAGGAGCCGGTTGTACTTCGCGACCCGCTCCCCGCGGGCCGGTGCGCCGGATTTGAGCTGACCGCAGCCGGAGCCGACGACGAGGTCGGCGATGAAGGCGTCTGGCGTTTCACCGGACCGGTGGCTGACCATTGCGCCCCACCCGGCGTCGCGGCACAGCCGCATTGCCTCGAGTGTTTCGGTGACGGTCCCGACTTGGTTCACCTTGATTAGCGCCGCGTTCGCGGCGTTGGCGCTGATCGCCTCAGTGATGATTTGCGGGTTGGTCACGAGGTTGTCGTCGCCCACGATCTGGATGCGGCCGCCGAGGCGTTCGTTGAGCCGTTTCCAGCCGTCGGAGTCACCTTCGGCAAGGCCGTCCTCCAGGCTCCACACCGGGAACCGGTCGACGATGTCCGCGTAGCGGGCGATCATGTCGTCGCTTGAGAGCGTCTCGCCGGCAACGTGGTAGCTCCCGTCGTGGAAGAACTCGCTGGAGGCCGGGTCGAGGGCGATCGCGACACCTTCGCGACTTGCCGCATATCCGGCGTCGCCAATGGCGGCGACGATCATCTCCAGCACCTGTTCGGGATGGGTCAGCTCCGGCGCGAAGCCGCCCTCGTCGCCCAGACCGGTGGCGTAGCCCGCGGCGGCCAGCCGGCGCTTGAGCGCGGCGTACACCTCGGACCCGGCGCGAACCGCTTCCGCCATCCCGGAGGCGCCCAGCGGAGTGATCATGAACTCCTGGAAGTCGAGCTCATTCGGCGCGTGAACCCCGCCGTTCAGGACGTTGAACGACGGCCACGGCAGCCGGGGTGCCACCCCGTCCGGGGTCAAGTACTGCCAAAGCGGCTTCCCGCCACTGATGGCCGCCGCACGGGCTGCTGCCATCGACACGCCGACGATGGCGTTTGCCCCCAGCCGCGACTTGGTGGCCGTCCCATCAAGCTCTATCAGCGCCTTGTCAATTTCGGCGAGGACGATGAACGTGCGGCCGCATAGCGCGTCGGCGATCTGCCCGTTGACGTTGGCGACGGCACGGGTTACTCCCTGGCCGGCGTAACGCGACTGGTCGCCATCTCGGAGCTCGACCGCCTCTCTCGTCCCGGTCGACGCCCCCGACGGGACGCCAGCGGAGGCGACCGTTCCGTCGGACAGGCCGATGGTGACGGTCAGGGTGGGCCGGCTGCGAGAGTCGAGGATTTCCAGGGCGTGGAGCGTGTCGATTGTCAGCATGCTTCGGTCTCCGTTCGTCGGCTTCAGGCTGGCATGCGGTTCGGTGCGGGACCAGGGTCGAACGTCATCAGCTCAGAATGACCAGGCCGGTCACTGCGCAGCCTGACGCGAATGTCGCAGCATTCCAGACGCCACCACCGACGCCAGCATCCACGCGGCGAGGTACCCGAACGCTAGAGCGGGTGACACCAGTGACCACAGCAACCCGGCAACGACGGTCGAGCCAAGGTCCCCCACCGCTTGGGTAAGCCCGAGAACGCCGAAGCCGTTGCTACGAAGCCGCTCAGGCAGGCCGTGCGCAACGACGGTCGATTCGGCGGTCTCCCCGAAACCGATTCCCACGCCGGAAAGCAAGAACGCGGCTAGCAGTACTGCCCAGGCATGCGTCGAGACGGCGAACAGCGAATAGCCCGCCACATACACACCGGCGCCGGCAGCGAAAACCAGCCGCGGACTGAGGCGGTCGGCAAGCTGGCCACCGCCGAGCGCGGCCAGTGTCGCTGCCGCGTTGTGCGCGGCGTACAGCAAGATCGCCAGGCTCGTCGCCGAGGTAATGCTGCGGCCGTGTCCACCGCCGGTATGCAGCAAATCAGTCGCCCGCAGGATCAGCAGGGTGGTGGCCACGTTCCCGAGCTCGAAGAACGCCACCGGAGTGAGAACGCGCACCATCCCGGCACGGCGCAGCTCCCTCAGGTTCAACGTCAAAGTCCGCCGTCCCAGCGGACTGCCGACCGTACGGCGCGCCTCCCGGGCGGCCAGCGTGATGGCAGCGGCGGCAAGGACGCCAGGGACGAATGCCAGCAGGATGGCGTGTCGCACGCCGAGCCATGCCACCAGACCTGAGGCCATCAGGGGCCCGACGATGGCGCCAGCATTGTCACCGGCGCGCTCCACGCCGAACGCGCGGCCGTACGCGTCGCGGCTGGCGAGCGAGGTCAGCAACATGTCGCGGGCCGGCGAGCGTATCCCCCGTGACATCCACGCGATGGCGCGCAGGATCGCCACCTGCCAGACCGCCGTCGTGAAACCGATCGCAGCGGTCGCGATCGCCGTCCCCAGATAGCCGCTGGAAGCTAGCCGGGCCCGCCGCCGCGGTTCGTTCGCCAGCGGTCCGCCCGCCAGCTTCGACAATCCCGTCAGCGCGTCCGAAACACCCTCGATAGAGCCGAGCGCGCCGGGACCGGCGTGCAATGTCGAGGTCAGAAACGTTGGCAGAACGCTGGTGACGAGTTCGTGCCCGGCATCGCTGAAGAACGACGCACTCCCCACCCCCAGCACCCCGGGAGTCAGCCAGCGTCCATCCCGCGGCTCATCGCCGCCCAGCAGCCCGACCGCCGTGGGATCCACGCCCTGCGCGTCAGGAGTCAAGTCGGCGTTTAATTCGGAGTCGTCCATGGGTCAGTTCGTCCAACGCTGGGCAGGCGTGCGGGACGGGTTCGAAGGCTCATCGACGGCAAACTCACTGACGGTCGATTGCCTGCGGCAAGACGTGACCGGAAATCGAGGACCGGGCATACCGACAGTTCTCCCCTCGCCTTTTGGCAAGTAGGGACCGTCAGCCTTTGCGGCGGTTCAGTCGGTGAGCCCCATCACCGTTGGCGGCAAGCCTACGACACGCCTGATTGACGACGTAGCCACTACGCACTTCCACCGTGCCAGGGCACGGATGCCTTCCTGAAATGCTGAGAAGCGTTACCCGATGAACACTCCTCGGAAGGATCAAGTGGTGCCGCCCGCGTTGAGGTTTGGCCGGTTGTAGGGGCGGCCCTTTGCAGTGACGCCGTCGCGGTTGATTCTTGTTTGGAATAGGGGGCGGGGACGATCGTCCAGGCGGCGAAGGCTCCTGAGCAGGCGGCGACGGTGGCGGTCACGCCGCCGGCGGGCCCTGCGCCTGTGGGGCCGTCGGTGGCGATGGAGTTGACCTGTCCGGCGCCCGAGCAGTCCTCACCGTCTACCCGTGACAGGTGCCGGCGCCGGCGTCGCTGTAGGTGAGCGCAGAGGCGCTGAATCCTGGGCCGGCGAGTGCCGACGTGTAGTTGAAGGAGTAGCCGTGCTCCCCGAGGTGGAGGTCGAGAACGCCGAAGGACTGGTCGGTACCGGTCACGACGTTGGGGTTGCTATAGCCGGTGCTGGTCGTAGCAAGCGTGTCGAGGTCCTCACCGCCGGTACCGACGGTGATCTGCGTAATGCCGTGTTTCGGGTCGTAGTTGCCGGTGGGTCCATCGGCTTGAATCGGGCGTAGACGTGCTCGTGGCCGTTAAGGACCAATGAGGCGTGCGCCTTGGCGATCGGACCGGCACCCGCGCCTGACTCGTAGTCTTGCCGCTCGGGTTCGCTGAACGGCGCGGACGGAAATGCTTCCTCGCCGTGGTCCTCACGGAGGGAACCCCCGATGGCTAATCAGCCGATTACTCCAATCACTAGTAGTTGCAAAGGCGTCTCGGCCGAAGGATCAACAGTGACGCACCCAGAATCGACAGATGCCTTCGCCCTGATCCACCACGACGTCCGCGTCGGC
>JBBRSE010000137.1:0-5026 GCA_038245655.1 Mycobacteriales bacterium
GCATCGACCGGCGAGCGGCGGCCCGGCAGCGTCGCGAACGCCTCGGACAGCAGGATGGCGCCGCCGGAATAGCTGCGGTCCACGGCGAGCGTGACGCGGCTGCGGTCGCGGGCGGCCGGCTCGATGGTGCCGACGAAGTCCCCGTGCAGGAACAAATCAAGCGCCGGCATGGTCCTCCCCGTAGGTCAGGGTGACGGTGATGCCGAGTTCGTGCAGCACCCGAAACAGCCGCGAGGTGTAGACGTTGCCCTTGCCGGACTCGAGATCGACCATGTAGTCGCGGGAGAACGCCAGGCGTTCGGCGAGGTCGGTCTGGCTGATGCCGGCGTCCTCGCGGGCAGCCCTGATCACCGCGGCGACGTCCTGCTGCTTCCGCGCGTTGAGGGTTGGCATCTCGCACCTCCGGTGTGGGGATAACCCCACGGTACGAGAAGTGGGGATATTCCCACACTGTGCCATGTGGGGATATCCCCGCAATCAGCCGAAGCTGCGACAGCGAGAGTCTCATCCAGAAAAGGGACACACCCAGTGAGGCGAAGCAACTGCGTTTAGCCGCGACCAGGTCTATGTCTGGACGCTCCACCTGCCCCTGTTCGACCCGCAGGACCACGTGGGGGAGTCAGTAGACCAGCGCCTGAACGTCGTCGGCGAGTGCAGCTTCGACGAAACTGGCCGCTCCGGCGATCCCCACGCCGTCGATCACGTCGTCCGGGCCGATCTCGCGCCGCGCCGCACACTGGGTGCACAGCCGTACCCGCCCCCCCGCGAGCACCGACTCCAGCAGGTCGGCGAGCGGAGCAGAGTGCGGGAGCTCGAAGCTCGCAGCGCGGCCGGGGAGGGCGAACCAGGCCGCCTCCCCGGTGAGCCAGAGTTCGACGTCGGCTCCGGCGCTGACGGCGGTAGCCGCGACGGTGAAAGCCTGGGCGCATCGCTCCGGCGCATCGGCGCCGGAGGTGACCTTGACGAGCAGGCGACGCATGACCTCGACGCTACCGGCGATCGGGCAGTGGCCGGGCTAGCATGTGCGCGTGCTGGAGGTCGCGTACACGAGCCTGCTGGTCGTCGTGTTGCTGATGTTCGCGTGGTTCGCCGGGTTCGTCGTCTACCGCCTCTATCAGGGTCAGCGCTAGCCGCGTGACATCCTCCGAGGCTGACCTTCCGACCGAGCTGTTCCCGATCTCCTGGCTGCTGGGCACCTGGGTCGGCGAAGGCGTCGGCGGCTATCCGGGAGAGCCGGACTATCCCTTCGCCCAGGAAGTCACCTTCCGTCGGGTTCCGGGGATTGCGGCCCTGGGCTACACCTCGCGCACCTGGAACCCGCAGACGGGTGATCCGCTGAGCATGGAAGTCGGCTACTGGCGGGCGGCCGGCACGTTCGAATCCGGCCTTCGCATCGAGGTGACGCTCGCGCATCCGACCGGCATGGCGGAGGTCTACGTCGGCGACGTCGAGGGCGGGAACATCGAGTTGAGCGACAACGTCACCGTGCGCACTGCGACGGCCCGCCACGTCGAGCGTTCGCACCGGCTCTACGGATTGGTTGAGGGCGACCTGGCGTACGCGATCGACATCGAGGCGGAAGGGCAACCGATGCGTCCGCATATGGCGGCGCGCCTGCACCGGCCGGTTGAGCAGGCGTAACCACTGGGAAAGAAACGGCCACGGAACGCAGACAACCCCCGGGCGCTTCCGTGCGAACACGGGCCGTCTGGACTGGACGGCACCCGGGGGTCTGGGTGTCTGCCTGGCATTCGCCGGCGCCGGTGCTCAGCGCACCCTGGCCGGGCCAGATCGCGAGACCGGCGACTAGCGGACAGTCACCTCACGAGTCCTCTGAATACACAAAACTGGACCACCTCCTCTCCCGTGTAGGACCACGGTAAATCGCCGGTCTGGCTCCCGCAAGTCGATAGTGGGCATGCCCGCGGGCGTAGCCTGGTTTCGTGTGACTGGCAGGCGCGCCACTTCTGGTGCGGGGCCGTGGGTGCGACCTGCGACGAGTTGAGCTGTGGACCTGTGAGGTAGCCGAGGATGAGTTCGCACGCGCACCCCCATGCCGAGGAGGCGAGTTCGGCGGCGCCTAGCTGGCAGACCAAGCTTCGTGAAGGTGGTTACCGGCTAACCGCGCAGCGCCAGCTGGTGCTCGAAGCGGTGTCCCGACTTGGCCATGCCAGCCCCGAAGACGTTTACTCGGAGGTGCGCGAGACCGCCCACGCGGTCAACATCTCGACTGTCTACCGCAACCTGGAGCTGCTCGAGGAGCTCGGTTTGGTGGCCCACGCCCACCTCAGACACGGCGCGCCGACCTATCACGCGACGACCGAGGCGCCTCACGTCCACCTGGTCTGCATCCGCTGTGACGCCGTCGAGGCAGTGCCGACCGACCTTGTCGACGAGCTCGTCTCCCGGCTGGATCGCGAGCGCGGATTTCGGGTCGACGTGCGTCACGTGACGTTCAGCGGGCTTTGCCGGGAGTGCTCATGAGTGCCGCTCCCGAGGCCGGTGTGAGCCTCACCCCCACGGCGCCGAGCGTCCTGCTCAGCAGGCCGGGCGCGGTGGCCGGGGATCCTCCGGACGACGCCGTCGCGGCCCATTACGGCGACCCGTTACGCGAGCAGGCGTTCGCGGCTGGAACGGCAGCTGGCATCGTCGACCGTTCCCACCGCGACGTCATTACGGTGTCCGGCCCGGACCGGCTGAGCTGGCTGCACACGTTGACCAGCCAGCACCTGTCGCAGCTCGCGCCAGGCACCGGTATCGAGGCCCTGATCCTGTCGCCTCACGGGCACGTTGAGCATCACCTGGCTCTCGTCGACGACGGGGAGACGACCTGGATCGACGTTGCGGGCGGGACGGCCGCGCCGCTGGTCGAGTACCTCGGGCGGATGCGGTTCATGTTGCGAGTTGAGGTGACTGCTCGCAAGGACCGGGCGCTGCTGACTGTCGTCGGTGCCGGGCCGCTCCCGGGGGAGCTTTCGGCGGATCTGCGGGCACACCAGATGCCCTGGGGCGTCGACATTGTCGTGCCGCGCCCGGCGCTCGAGGAGACGGTCGCTGGGCTAGGCCTGCCGCTGGTGGGTCTTGATGCCTTCGAGGCGGCGAGGGTAGCGGCCCGGCGCCCGCGCCTTGGCTTCGAGACGGACCACCGGACCATTCCCAACGAGCTGCCGTGGCTTGCGAGCGCCGTTCATCTGCAAAAGGGCTGCTACCGCGGGCAGGAAACGGTGGCTCGCACGCACAACCTGGGGCGCCCACCGAGGCGGCTCGTGCTGCTGCATCTCGACGGTTCGTTGCCCGAGCGCAACGCTGACGTCCAGAGCGCCGGACGGGTGATCGGCCGGGTGGGAACTCCCGCCTATCACGCCGAACTCGGGCCCATCGCGCTGGCGATCATCAAGCGCAACGTTGCCGATGACGCGGTGCTGACCGCCGGCGGGATTGCCGCCTCGATCGACCCGGAGTAGCGCCCACCCTTGTCAGTTGGTACGTGACTCGCCGTGTTAGCCGTACCAAATGACAAGCGTCCGGCGCCAACGAGGCGATGGGGCGCCGGCCGGATACCCGCCCGGACGCCTCAGGGGTAGGGCTGGCGCGGCTGGAATAACGCACACTGGGTCACCGCGCTGCCGTACTCATCGTTCGACACGTCCGTGTCCTGGTCTACCGACCGTGGCCGACGTCGGGCAGACCGGCTGAGCACGGCGCGCCCGGCTCGGCGGCTGCCCGTTCACCATTCGTTCAATCGCGGACGTCGGGGGCGTGGACGGCGCCGGCCTTCCTGCGGTCCTGCAGCCCTCGTGCAGCGGGTGCCGGCGCTCCAGCCCGCTGCGCAGCGCGGAACACCCCAGGGTTCGACGCCGCCCACGACACGCATCGGCCAGCCCGGCGTCGCCCACCCGGCGGGCATCATCACCGTCCACTGGACAGAGGCGCTCGAGGATTCTCGTTTTGCTACGGCGCTACGAGGGTGCCGTGCCGGGCGGCCTCGCGAGCGCTGACCTGGCGAAAGCGCACCCAGCCGTCGTCGATGTCGGTGACGATCGCCCAGGTCCAGGCGGTGGGAGTTCCGGCGACCAGGACCGCGCCCGCCGCCGGTGGCCCCGACGGGGGAACCTTGGCAAGCAGCTGACCCGCGTCGTCCTCAAAGCTGAGATCGGCGGGCAGGTCGATGTGGATCATGCCGCTCCACCTTGCGGGTCGTAGTTTTCGTTCTCAAGCACATTGTGCGGCACTGCTAGGACCCGGTCCACCAGGTCGACCAGATCCTGTTTCGTTCCGGTCGGGGTTTGCCGACAAGGTGAGCGTCACGAGATCGTGGTGCGGTCGGGCACCGGTTGGCAGCAGCGTGACACCGCCGGAGCGTAGGTCTTCGGCCGAGAACCGAGCGACCCACTCGAACCTCGCGAGCCGATCGGCCAGGAGCTGATGGCGGATCCCAGCGTCGATGGCGACAGACACCGACACACCCCAAAAGCCGTACCTGTCATGGTTGGCCCAGGTCGTCTGTTCGAGCTCCTCGCGTGTGAGCAACGGTCCGCTGCTGAGGGCACGCAGCACGTCGGCGTTTCCGGGAGCAGCGGGCTCAATGCGTACTGCGCGCTTCCTGTACGCCATGCCGATCACCTCCTTTGTTGGTTGAAGGTCACCTTCCACGCGCTCCCGGCCGGGGCAACTCGTTTCAGCTGTTGTGTCAGCCCGCTGCGTCCATGATTTACGCACACCAGGTCACGCTGCTGCCGTGCTCAGCCGCGGCCGAAGAGGCCCTTGCGCTTGCGATGTTGCGCGCCGGCAGCGGACTGACTAGGAGCCTGCCGCGGAGCGACCGGGCGCGGCGGCGGAGTGCTGTGGGTGTCGGCGCCGAGGCTGCTGAGCTCGCGCATCAGTGCGGCCGTATCCGCCAGCCCGTCGTCGCGACGTGGCCGCGGTGCGTGCTCGACCGGTGCCGCCGGCGGCTCGGGCTCAGCCTCCACGGGGTCTGCCGCCGGCGTTTGGTAGTCGTAGTCCTCGCCGGCCAGCTGGGAGAGCA
>JBBRSE010000138.1:0-4928 GCA_038245655.1 Mycobacteriales bacterium
AATTCCGGCCTCCGCGCGTTCCGGCGGGAGGTTTCGCTGCCGTACCTGCGCTTGCTTCCCCCCGGGTTCAGCTGTGTCACCACCATCACCATGGCGTTTTTGTCCAACCAGCACGCTGTCGACTACTGGCGATCGGACTACGCGAAGCGCTCCGGAGTCAGCAAGTTCCACCCGTTCCGGGATGCCTACCGCTACATCCTTCAGGTGCTGCGGATGGTGATGTACTTCAACCCGCTCAAGGTCCTGATGCCGCTGTCGTTGTGGATCATGTCGCTTGGGTGTCGTGAGCCTCGTGGTCGACCTCTTCAGCTACGCTCTGCGCGTCACCGCCAACGCGCTGTCACTCCTGTTCGTGGGCGCCAGATCGCCGTCCCTGCCTTGATCGCAGACCTCGTCGTGCGGGGCTAAGTGGTGGCGACTCGGGTCGCGGTCATTGGTCCGACCCACCCGTACAAAGGGGGCATCGCCCAACACACGACCCAGCTCGCCCATCGGATGGCTGCCGGTGGCTACGACGTGGAGCTGGTCTCGTGGTCCGAGCAATATCCGGCGCGGCTCTATCCCGGTCAACAGCGCGTCGCGGATACGAGCAAGCCCGAGATGCCTGTCTTCGATCGGACGAGCTATCCGTTGTCGTGGCGCCGGCCCGATTCCTGGGTACGCACCGGCCGCCGCTTGCGGACCGAAGCGGACTGGGTCGTGCTGGTTCTGGTGAGCCCGATCCAGGTACCGGCGTATCTGGTCCTGCTGCGCGCGCTCGGTACCAGCGTTCCTGTCGTGGTGCTGTGTCACAACGTGCTGCCGCATGAAGCCAGCAGGGTCGATCGCCCGCTGGTTCGGACCATCCTGCGGCGAGCGACCGGCGTTCTCGTACACACCGCGGGCGAAGCGGACCGCGCTCGCGAATTGATGGAGATCCGCACCAAGAACATCAAGGTCGCGCCGCTGGCTCCGTTCTTCGACGGGTCTCGCGTCGACGGCTCCGAAGAGGGTGACGACTGTGCGCAGGTCCGTCACCGGCTCCTCTTTTTCGGACTCGTGCGGCCGTACAAGGGGCTCGACCTCCTGCTTGAGGCGCTCGCGAAGGGTCCACCTGACGTGTCCTTGACTGTGGCCGGTGAATTTTGGACGCCGGTCGCGGAGTTCCAGGCGCAGATCGTGACTCTGGGTCTCGGTGACCGTGTGGAGCTGCGGCCGGGCTATGTGGCAGCGCACGATATCGCGGACCTGTTCGCCGCAGCGGATGCTCTGGTGCTGCCCTATCGCAGCGGAACCGCCTCGCAGCAGGTCGAGCTGGCGTTCGCCCACGGACTCCCGGTCATTGCCACTCAGGTCGGTTCGCTCGCGACGGCGGTCGACCACGAGGTCGATGGGCTCTCGATCCCGGCGGGCGACTTGGAGGCGCTCGCTGAGGCACTGCGGCAGCTGTACGAGCCTGGGGTGCTGGCGAGATTGCGGGCTGGTGTACATCCGATCTCAGCCGACCCGATCTGGGATCGCTACCTCACCACGCTGGCCGAACTCTCGGGTACCGCGGCCGGCCCCGCCGCAGGGTGATGGCCCCCGAGGGGCTGTCGGATCCGCCTGTGACCCCCAGCTCCGAGCCGGGCGCGGCGAAAGCGCGCAGCTCCTACCGCAAACGGCTGGGTCGTGTGGTGCGGTATGGCTTCCTTCTCGCAGTTGCCGTGTTTGCCGTGTTTGCCGTTCGCGATCAGTACACCGCAGTCTCGGACGGGCTCAAGAAAATCTCGGTGGCTTCGATCATCGGGGCGATCGTCGCGGTCGCCGTTTCGCTCTGGCTCTCGATGCTCTCGTGGCGCAGGGTGCTCGCCGACCTCGGCAGCCCGCTTCCGATCCGGGCGGCCTCCCGCGTCTACTTCGTAGGTCAGCTCGGCAAGTATCTGCCGGGCAGCGTCTGGCCGGTGCTGGCCCAGATGGAGCTAGCCCGAGACCACGATGTCCCCCGGACCCGGACCGGCGCGGCGGCGATCGTCTCGATCGGGCTAGGGCTGGTCGGCACACTTGTCGTCGCCGGGGCACTGCTGCCATTCGCCGTCAGCAGCACCGGCTGGCGTCTGCTGGTAATCGCCGGACTGGCTACCAGCCTAGTGGCGGCCAGTCCGCCGCTGCTCAACCGGCTGCTGACCTGGGGCCTGCGCGTCCTGCGCCGACCCCCGATGGATCATCCGCTGACGCCTCGCGGACTCCTGATCGCCGGCGGATACGCGGCCACCGGCTGGGTGGTGCAGGGGCTCGCTGTCTACTCGTTTGCGCTCTCGCTCGGCGGCGGCTTCAAGCTGTTGCCGCTTTCCATCGGCGGTTACGCGGCGGCATCCGCCCTTGGGATCGTAGTGATCATCGCGCCGGCCGGCCTCGGAGTCCGCGAGCCTGCGCTGGTGGCCGCACTCGGCGGTCGCATCGGCACTGGAGGTGCTCTCGTCGTCGCGTTGCTCGTGAGGCTGACGGTGACCGTGGCGGACCTCGGCACCGGAGCGATCCTCGCCGCACTACCCAAGGAGCGGTCTGTCCGGCGGGCCAATCGGCCAGGCCATGAGTAGTCTGCCCCGGAGTCTGAAGTAGCAAGCCGTAGCCTCGCATTCGCGCTGCTGCACCGTGTTTTCTGGTCTGGAAGGTGGGCGTCGTGGCGCGCGCAGCGGCTCCAGGGGGGTTACCCCTCAATGTGGCGAAGCGGGTTGCCGAGCGCGTGCTCTGGACCCGGGTGGCGATCGATCGGCGCCGCGCGAAACCGCGCCCTGCTCCCGCTACGCAGCCGCCGACGGCTGTTCTCAAGACATTCAAGGAGTGGCAGGACGCGACCGACGAGGCCCGTCGGCTGAAGCTGCCGCTACATCATGACCGCCCCAAAAACTGGGACGCACTCGGTGCCATCGCGAGTGTGTTGCAAGCGACGCAGCGCCACGAGCCGGTACTTGATGCCGGCAGCGCTCGCTATTCGCCGGTGCTGCCGTGGCTGAGGCTCTACGGCTACAAACATTTGACCGGGATCAACCTCGAGTTCGGTAAGCCGGTCAGCCGGGACGGAGTGGTGTTCCGCCACGGCGACGTGACCGACACCGGATTGGACCAGGGCACTGTCGGCGCCATCACGTGCATGTCGGTGATCGAGCACGGGGTTCCTGTGGTGGGCTTCCTGAAGGAGTCCGCCCGCATCCTTCGCCCCGGCGGCGTACTGGTGGTTTCCACGGATTTCGATGCGGAGCCACCGGACACGACCGGCAAGGTCGCCTACGGCACGCAGGTTCACATCTTCTCGCCGGATCAGATACGCGACCTGGTCGATCAGGCCGCCGGATTCGGTCTCAAGCTCTCCGGTGAACTCGGCGACCTCCAGCACCCGGAGCGACCGGTCCACTGGAAACGTCAGCATCTCGATTACACGTTCATTCGATTGACGTTCGAGAAGTCCTGGACGCCGTGAAAGAAGAAAGTCGCGGACATCAGCGTGCCCGAGATGAGAGCGTGATGTTGAGCCAGTGGCCGGACGGGATTTCATACCGCGAGCGCTAGGTCCAGGTGTCGGCGCTGCCGATCTGTTTGGCTGGGACACCGGCGACGATGGCCGCTGGCGGAACGTTTTCGGCAACGACGGCGCCGGCGGCGACCACAGCGCCGTCGCCAATGGTGACACCCTTGAGCACGATCGCGCCGGTGCCGATCCAGACGTGGTCACCAATGCGTACGGGCGCGCTTATCGGCCGCTGGACGCCGCGGATGGTGAGCCGGTGGAAGTCGTTGTCGAGGATCTGGACGTCCCAGGAAAGCGTGCAATCCGCTCCGATGGTCACTTCCTCGGCCACGAGGATCTTGGTCAGGCCGTTGACGTTGGTGGCGTGTCCGATCGTCAGCCGCCCGGAATCGACGACGACCCGCACCCCGCGCTGGAGCGAGACGACGCCGGCGCAGTGCAACGCCGCGCCTGGCCGCACCCGGATCACCGATACGTCAGCGCTGCTGGTCAGTCCGAAAGGGCCGAGCCCGACCCGCAGGGAAGCGCCCGAGGCAAAGGTGATCCGCTCTCGCCCGTCGACGACGGTCTTGCTGCCGATCCAGATCGGCTGGCGGTGGCGCAGCGGGTAGCGCAACCCGGACACGAACGCCCGCCTCGACGTCTCTTTCGAAGGCCGCAGCCCGTGCATGGCCCGGGCGTATTCAACGATTTCGCTGCGTAGTGCGGTCACGCTGGCACCCTAGTCAGCTCGAGCGTCGCAGTGGGCATACTCTCCGCGCGCCGACTACCCGGGTGGTCGTACGCGTGAAACCATGGACGCGATGCCCGAGGAGCTAAAGATCGTGACCCTGACACCGTGACAGTCAGCCTGACGCCGCAGCACGACGAGACGCCCTCGCCCGGTGACGAGCCGCTGCCGGCCTCGGCCGGCGCTCCTTACGTGACCGTTGTGCTGCCCTGCTACAACGAGCAGGACCATGTGATCGAGGAGCTCGAGCGCATCGACAAGGCGATGATGGCGAGCCGCTACTCCTATGAGTTGCTGGTGATCGATGACAAGTCGACCGACACGACCCTGCAGCTGCTCCACGCGGCGCAGTCACGTTTTCCGACCATGCGGCTCATGCCATTCCGTCGCAATGGTGGCTCGGGTACGGCACGGCGCATCGGCACGTCTGAAGCCCGCGGGAAGATCGTGGTGTGGACAGATGCCGATATGACGTACCCCAATGAGCGCATCCCGGAGTTCGTCCGCTACCTCGATGACAACCCGGATGTCGACCAGGTCGTTGGTGCGCGCACGACGGAGGAGGGCACCCACAAGTGGGCCCGGGTGCCGGCGAAATGGGTCATTCGCAAGATTGCGAGCTCGCTGGCCGCCACCGCGATTCCCGATCTGAATTCCGGCCTCCGCGCGTTCCGGCGGGAGGTTTCGCTGCCGTACCTGCGCTTGCTTCCC
>JBBRSE010000139.1:0-4494 GCA_038245655.1 Mycobacteriales bacterium
CGCGCGCCACGGTGCCCGGACGTGTAGCTCAGCTGGTTAGAGCGCTCGCTTCACACGCGAGAGGTCAGGGGTTCGAGTCCCTTCACGTCCACCACCACCACGTGCCGGCTGACCTGCGTGAACGCGCTTGGCTCCACCTCCAGAATCTGCTTGCGTGTCTGATACGTGTCTGATGAGGGTCTGAACACCCCGCCGATTCAGGCCTCTGACGCACTTGGAGCGTGCCCCGTGACTTGGCCCGTCGACGTGCATCTCGAGCGGGGGCTACGTCCCGACGGGCTGTATGCACGCGGCGCTGGGCGCGAGCGAAGGTCGGGGCTGCCTGGCGGGTCCCGGGGTTGTTGGTGGGCCGGGTCTCTGACCGGGGGATAATCGGCTGCTGCCCGGCGCGGGAGGCCAGTCACCGTAAACCGCCAACGGCGCCCGCGGCCGGGCTCGCCTCGAAGTCCTGGCCGGCGCCGACCTGCTCGCCGACGGTCACGGGTCGATGGCGGTGCTGCTGGCTATCGACAGCCTCACAGCTCCCCTTCCAAGGCGATCCGCTTTCCCAGTGGAGCCACGCCACCCACTGTGGCCAGTTCATCCCCTGGTCGCAGCGCCAGGCGCGCTCCGACCATTGTCAGCTGGGAGCCCACGAAGAAGTTCAGCGGCCCATGTCGAGCCCAAGGGGTATTCGGTGCTTACAGGAATGAACGCGACACGAGCAGACCAAGGAGCTGGCGATGAACCGCAAGAACTATGAGACCCTCGCTGAGGCGGCGGAACGCACTCACGTCAGCGTCCGCACGCTGAGACGCTGGATAGCCCAGGGGCGCCTCAACGCCTACCGTGCCGGTCCTCGTCTGTTGCGGGTCGATCCCAACGACGTCGAGGCGATGATGAAGCCCTCGCTGAGAAGGGGTGCATAGTGGCGGTGGCGGGCTCGGGATACCAACTCAAGCGAGCGAGGACCCGAACCGCGCCGAAGACAACGGCCTCGCCAATGCTGTTCGCGCGCTCATCCGGGTGCGCGCTCATGCCGATGAGCGCTCGATCGATGACACATCCCGGGCCGCCCAACGTGCCGATCAGCGAGCGCGTTCTTCCGCGCAGAAGGACGCGATGCACGTCGTACGACCGTCTCGTCAAGATGCCCAGATAACCAAACGTGACCCCCGAGCGTGGAGAAACGACAAGGCTTGGTGCGACGGGCCGGCCCGCGTGAGGTCTGTATGGGCAGAAAGGGCCGGAGCTGTCAGCGCCCGGCGAGGTACTCCACGTCGGTGACGTGCGCTCCCCAGATTGCGCTCGGCTGGTCGGGAAGGGTATCCCAGATCGCGATGTGCGTCATGAACCTGTCGGGCGCGGCGCCGTGCCAATGTTCCTCGCCCGGCGGGCAGATCGCGGTCGAGCCGGCGGGCACCTCGACGTCGCCGCCGCGCGCCTGAATGAGCGCGACGCCCTCGGTGACCTGCAGGGTCTGACCGCCCGGGTGAGAGTGCCAGGCCGTTCGTGCGCCGGGAGCGAAGCGCACGATGCCCGCGTTGGCCTGCTGCCCGGCGCACGCTGGGGCGGCGATGGGGTCGAGCCAGACGTGGCCGGTGAACCACTCGGGGGGGTTCTTGGTCGTGGGTCGCCGGGTGATGTTCATCAGGTGACCTCTGCTGTTGTGGGGGCGTCTGCGACGGTCCAGCTGGCGAGCAGGTGGAGGGCGTCGCTCGTGGGGGATCCGGGCTGGGCGGAGAAGGCGATGAGCTGCAGTCCGCGTTCGGTGCTGATGTCGAGCGCTTCGAACGAGAGGTCGAGGTCGCCGACCAGGGGATGGGTGACGGCCTTGGTGCCGGTGCGGTGCTCGCGTACGTCATGTGACGCCCAGAGCCTGCGGAACGGGTCGGAGCAGGTGGCGAGCTCGCCGACGAGGTCGCTGAGGTCGCGGTCCCGGGGCGTGCGGCCGGCCTCGCTGCGCAGGAGCGCGACGATCTGCTGCGCCGAGTCGTCCCAGTGGCGGTAGAAGCGGGGCGCGCGGGGGTCGAGGAACAGGTACCGCGCGAAGTTCGCGGGCGTATGCCCGTCCTCGAACATCTCAGCGAACACGGCGCGGCCGAGCGCGTTGATGCTGATGACGTCGAGGCGGCCGTTCTGCACGACCGCGGGTACGTCGCGCATGGCGTCGAGTAGCTGCTGCATCCCCGGGCGCACCGTTCGGGCGCGGCTACGGGGCTGGCGCCGGCTGGGGGCTGCGCCGTCGTTCGCGGCCCGCACGAGGTCGTGCAGGTGATTCAGCTCGGCGTCGTCGAGCTGCAAAGCCCTGGCGATGCCGTCGAGTACGGCGTTTGAGACGCCGGTGGCGTTGCCGCCCTCGAGTCGGATGTAGTACTCGACACTCATGCCGGCGACGAGTGCGACCTCCTCGCGGCGCAGCCCCGCGACGCGTCGCCTCCCGCCGAAGTCGGGCAGGCCGACATCGGAGGGGGTAAGCCTGGCCCGTCTGCTGGTCAGGAACTGACGGATGTCGTCCCGGATGTCCATGGTGGCGACGGTAGGCCACTGACGGGATCCGCTGGCAGGTACCACCAGTGACTCTATAGACGGGGACTGCCTCAGCCCGCGAGGACGACGTTGACTGTGGGCATCAGACGAGACACCGCTGGCCGGTCGGTCATAGCGGAACCCGAAAGGGAGGGCATCCACCATGGCTGACACCAAGGTCTGGTTCATCACCGGCGCGAGCCGCGGCATGGGCATCGACATCGCCCAGGCGGCGCTCACCGCGGGCCACTGCGTCGTGGCGACCGGCCGCGACCCGCAACGCGTCATCGACGCCGTCGGCGCACACGAGAACCTGCTCGCCCTTGCCCTCAACGTGACCGACCCTGCCGCGTCAGAGTCGGCGGCGGCGGCCACCGTCGAGCGGTTCGGCCGCATCGACGTGCTCGTCAACAACGCCGGCAACTTCTACGCGGGGTTCTTCGAGACCCTCAGCGCCGACCAGGTCCGCTCCCAGATGGAGACCAACTTCTTCGGCGCTCTCAACGTCACCCGGACGATCCTTCCCATCCTGCGCCAGCAGCGGTCGGGCCAGATCATCACCATCACGTCGACCGCCGGTTTCGTCGGCGGCGGCTTCACCTCGGCCTACACCGCCTCAAAGCATGCACTGGAGGGATGGATGGAGTCACTCGCGCCGGAGGTCGCACCGTTCGGCATCGACACGATGTCGGTCGAGCCCGGCTTCTTCCGCACCGAGCTGCTCGTCGAGGGTTCCTCCACGCTCTGGCCCGAGATCGAGATCGACGACTACGCCGAGCAGACGACGCAGACGATCGAGGCATGGCGGCAGATGCACGGCACACAAGTCGGCGACCCCGCCAAGCTCGCTGCTGCCCTCGTCACGCTCTCGGACAGCGGCGTTCTCCCTGGCCGGTTCGTCGCCGGCGCCGACGCGATGGGCGCCATCGAGCAGAAGCAGGCCACCGTGCAGCAGCAGATCGACGCCAACCGCGAGCTCTCCGCCTCGCTGTCCTACGACGCCTGAGCGTCCACACCACCCACGAGTCACCTCTCCTGCGGTTACGCATGACCGCTCCACTCGGCTTCATCGGAGCCGCCGCCATCCCGTACGCCCGCGCCGCCACCGCGCATGAGGTCACGCGCGAGGCCGAGATCGTCATCGCCGCAATCCCGCGTATCGCCCACACCGACCTGCCGACGAGCGAGCTGGCGGGCAGGGTCGTGCTCGACACGTCCCACTCCTACCCCCAGCGTGACGGTCAGATCCGGTCGCTCGTAGGGCGTACGTCCGCGCAGCCGACGGCACCAAGTCCCGCTGACACGAGGCAGCGATCGCCCAGCGCGCCGGCCGAGCCGCGCCTGAGCTCCTTCCCCGACCATCCAGACACAGCCGCCATAGCGAGTCTGCAGGACCGAACAGGACCGGATTAACGATTGACCAAGCGATGCGGGAGCTGGCGAGTGCGCCCGGAGAACCCATCGCGCGTCGCGCCGACTTGCCCCGCGTCACTCCGGTAGCCGCGATTGACCGGACTGTTGCATGCGTCCGGCCAGGTCCGCTCCGCCCCGGACGTCCGCTCATGCCGCGAATGGTGCTCAGTCCTGTCGAAGTGAGGACGTCGTTGCTCCGCGGCCGCCGATCGCGGCCTTCGCATATCCTCAACGCGGCGTCCAAGCCCGTGGACGGTCATCGACAGGAGTCATCGGATGGTGAAGGTGACAACGACACGCGTTGTCGCTCGACTGCTACTTCCCGGCCGACTGCCCGACGGGACACTTCTGACATGGACGGACATCGCCTCCCGAAGCGGATGGGTTGAACCGGTCGACGGGTACACCGACTGTAGTCGGCTCGTAGAACTACGCCCAGGAATCGACCCCGCCATGCTGCCCGTTGCCGCTGCCGGCATCGTCGACCATGAGACGTCGCGGCGCCTACGGTCGGCGCTGCACGATTCCAGCGAGGCGCTTTGGACATGGTGGCCCCTGGCGGCCTGGTCCGAG
>JBBRSE010000140.1:0-4460 GCA_038245655.1 Mycobacteriales bacterium
ACCGGCCGGCCAGCCGGCGACAGCGCCGCCACCGGCCCGGCAAACGGCGCGCTGCGCGCCGGGACCGTCCCCGGCTACCTCATCCCGCTGTTCACCGCCGCTGCGGCCAGCTCAACCTGCCGGCTCCCGCCGGCGTTACTGGCCGCGCAAAGCAAAGTCGAAAGCGGCTACCAGGTGGACGCGATCAGCAGCGCCGGCGCCGTCGGCATCATGCAATTCCTTCCCGGGACATGGGCGACTGAAGGCATCGACGGCAACCACGACGGTCAAGCCAACATCTTCGACCCGGCCGACGCCATCTACGGCGCTGCGCGACTCGACTGCAACAACCTCGCCGCGATCCAAACAGCCGGCATCAGCGGCGACCCCACCGGGCTGATGCTGGCGGCCTACAACGCCGGGCTCGGCACCGTCCTGTCCTGCCGCTGCGTGCCAGCCATCCCACAAACCGAGAACTACGTCGCCTCCATCGAAGCACGTGCACCCGAACTCGCCGCAGCAGCTTCCCCAACCCGCACCGGTACCGGAGGCGAGCTGAGCTACCCGCTGGCGGTGCGGGCCGTCGTCACCCAAACCTACGGACCCCACACCGACGGCGCCTTCCATCCCGGCATCGACCTCGCCGCACCGGACGGCACCCCGATCCTGGCCGCCACCGCCGGAACCATCACCTACGCCGGCTGGGAAACCGGCTATGGCAACTACATTTGCCTGGCCGCCGCTGCCACCTTCGCCACCTGCTACGCCCACCTCGCCACCATCACCGTCGCCGTCGGACAGACGCTGCTAGCAGGGCAGCCACTGGGCACCGAGGGGGCTTCCGGAGACGCCACCGGACCCCACCTGCACTTCGAAGTCCGCATCAATGGTCAGACCGTCGACCCGTCGCCTTACTTACCTCCCGCGTGAACTTCGTCAGCGCTATGAGGCGGTGCTTACAGAACCGTGAGCTCTCCCCGGCAAGGTCAGCAGACTCTCAATCCTTTCAGCAGCAAATTCCCGGTGGGCGGTAACACTTGGCGTCAAACTGCGAGCCGCCACCTAGCGGCGCCATGGTTAGTACTCCAGCATCCCGGCAAGGAAGTCTGCCGCGGCAACGATCAGCGGCGCGTCGGGTGACTGGGAGCCAAGGCTGCGGATCAGCTGGCGGGTTCGTGTCCCTCGCGTCCGAAATTGCAGCTTGGCGTGCAGGGCGACGTCGGCGCGCAGCTGGGCGTCGGTCTGGTCGAACTCATCGAGAACCGCCTCTGCGGTGTTCGGGTCGGTCACCAGGCGGACAACATCGAGCAGATCGGTTGCCGTCTTGGCCGAGGTTCGGTCGACAGATGCTTTGAGCTTCATGGCCACCAGCGGCCCGGGCCGAGCGACCAGCGCGGTTGCCTTCAAGACTTCCTGACTGCTCCCTACGAGTAGGTCAACTTCCGCACGGATCAGGACAGGGGTCGCGGTCTGAAGGGTCCAGTGATGGGCCGTCGCCTCCAACCTGTCGGTCGGGTCGGTGAATTCACGGTCGAGATCACCGCCGCCGGCCTCCAAGACATCGACGCGAACCGCGCCGCGGGCAGTTGGTATCAAGCCGCCCACCTCGTTCATGCCAGTGGCACCCGCGGCGCGCAGCAGCTCGAGCCCGCTCGTCGCCCCAGCCTGCCGCCGGTGCAGCGCATCCAGATCCTCGGTGATGCGGTGGGCGTTGCGCAATCGGCACATCACCGCCAAACCGCCAACGATGACGGGCTCCCCCAGCAGTTCCTGCACAAGGGGAATGGCGCCGACGAGCCGGACCATCGCCGACCCCACCAGGTGCACGCTGTCGTTGGGTTCGTCACCAGACACGGCGGCCAACCGTCGGATTCCAGCCGCGGAGAATCTCGGCGCCGCGTGCGGGGTCTTGTGCCAATTCAAGTGCCACGAACAGGGTTCGAGAAAGCAGCCAATGCTCGTTCTGTGTGTCGCCTGCGTCGATGCGGTGTTCGCAGGCGGCGGGGATCGGTGCCAGCGCGAGGCGCGCCGCCTGCTGGGCGGAAGGTCGGGCCTGTCCCAGAATCGAGACAGCGAGCCGGTGGGCGCTTGCCGAAGGGAGGTAAAAGTCAGGTGCCGCAGCGCTGGTCAGACCGACTGGCGCTCCCAAGCTCGCGGCCGCTACGTCACCTGTGAGTGCCCAACCGGGCGCTTGCGGCCTGTCGAAGCCGAGTTTGAGGGCGGGGTTGCGCAGTGCGCCATCCGGGTGTGGATAGGTCTCCACCGGCACCCAATCGGACTTCCAGACCCTCGCCGTTGCCGCGAACAACGCGGGTAGGTCGGGAACACCCCGGCCATCGACCAGGCCTTCGTCTTGCAGGACGGCCACCGCGACGGACACTGTGCTGGCAGCCGCATGGATGCGGCGCGCGGTCTCCCGGATGGCGACATGAGCAGGCTGGTTCAACAAGATGTCGACAGCGGTCGCCAGGGCGGCCCGTCCAGCAAAGGGCTGAGGACGTGAAGGGGCGTGGGCAAACCGAGCCGTCGCCGTATCCAACCTCAGCCCTGCTCCGGTCACAAAGAGATGTCCGCGCAGGTCGAACCAGCTGATCTGGGCTCGCCGAAGTTGATCCCGGGCAAGCTCGACAATGCGGTCGCTGACCACCATCAGGCCGGTGTTCCCGCGCCTCGTATCGTCCTTGCGGCTCGTGAGCTGACCGGCACGAGCAGCGTCGACCAAGGCGTAGTACTTGATTTCAAAGCTCAGCGGCTCTCGACCAGGCTCGACGATCAACTCGACGTCGCAGCTGTGGTCCGCGTTGTCTTCTGCTACAAGGTGAGTCCCCACGTTGAGGTCCGCAAGAGCCGCCACCAGGTATTCGACGGCATCCGGCAACGGCATGGACCTAAGCTCCCACATGTTCGCCGTTCGGTAAATACCGAACGGCGAACATCCGAGACCGTGACGGGACTCTGCGGTCGACGGCGCATACGAGTTCCGTCATAACTCCCAGGCCGGGCCACCCATCCGGCCGCGTTTACGCGATGCCGCGTCGGCTACGACGGTGATTAGGCAGGTTGGAGCGGCCGGTGTGACATCAGCCTGAGCCTGCCTGAGGGCCTGGCGCATCCACCCGGCTGAGTACCTGCAATGTTAAAGGCACTGCCGGTAGGCCCGGTAGGAGTCGCCTTCCGGTTCGCTGTCGATGTCTAAGAGCCTGGAATTGAGTTGTTGCCACAGCAGCCGGACGGATTCCTGTCGGCCGGCGGTGTGGTGGAGCCGCATGAGCCGGCGGTAGAGGTCTTCCGCGTAGGGGTCGAGTTTGAGCGCGTGCTCCAAAGTGGAGATGGCTTGGTCGACGTGTCCGGCGGCGGCGGCGAGAGTGGCGCAGCCGACGTGCGCGTCGAGGGCCCGGCGATGACATTCCTCACGGATCGATTCAGCCCACAAGAAGTCAGTCTCGGCGGCGAAAGGACCGGTATAAGCGTCGACCGCTCGCTGCAGCGCGGAGTGTTTGTCGTCGTGTTCGGACGCGCGGGCGGCAGCTTGCAGGCAGGCTTGGAACGTCCACAGATCCACCTCGAATTCAGGCAACGGCGGCTGATAGTTGTCGCCGGACCTGCCCAGAACCTGCAGTTTCGTCTGGTCCTCGGCTGACCGTAGCCGGGCACGAAGGCTGTTCAGGGCGTTCCAGAATCGTTGGCGTCCATGGCTGGGGTCGTCGTTGGGCCAGAGGGCGTCGACGGCTGCCTCTATGGGGCGGCCCTCGGGGTGCAGCAGATACCAGGCGAGTAGTTCTCGGCCGGCCCGGCGAAGTCCGGTCACAATTTCAACGTCGTGAACCCAGATGCGTATGGGGCCCAACAGCTGAACCCGGATCGGCGGACGGTCCACCGGCGGCGACACGGCGGCGGCCGGCGACGCGGCGGCCGGTGGCGCGGCGGGTGGCAGTTCGGCGGCGGCTGCCCAGTCGATGTCGGTTGCGGCGTCTGTCCGAGCCGGGGGGATCGTGTCGCGCGTGTCGACCGGTGAGGCTGCCCGCAGAAGCGCTGCGGCGTCACTGTCGGTCACCCGGTACAGCCTGACCCCGGTCAGTTGCACGTGGAGCGTCGCAGGCTGGGCGCCGAGGACAGTACCGTCGGCGGCAACGCAGATGCCGGGCAGCTGCTGCCGGTGGGGGTGTTGTTCGTCGTCGATGGTGAGGGCGACGATGTCGAGGTAGGCGTTGGCTTGCACCAATGCGAGTAGCGCTGGCTGGTCTGCCAGCGGCTGGCCGGTGAGAAGTAGCAGCGCGGGCAGTGGGTCTTCGGGGTGGTGTTGGCGGTAGACAGCGGCGTCGGGAAGGTCGGCGTCGGCGAGCAGCCGGCTGCGGCTGAGGACTTCTATCTGCAGTCGCTGCAGGGCTTTCTGGGGCGTGTCGAGTCGCTGGACCCCGGTCGGCGTGGGCTGTTCGGGAAACAGGATGTCGAGGATGTCGCCGGTGGCGAGGATGTCGGTG
>JBBRSE010000141.1:0-4436 GCA_038245655.1 Mycobacteriales bacterium
GTCCGGGACCCAGCAACGATGGCGCGACGGCCACAGCGCCGGCAGCAGCCAACTCATCCCGTCCTCGACCAGCGGTCTCCATCCGTCGGGGGCCAAAGCCTGTACCTCAGGCAGCTCATCCGCAGACGGGTCCACCCACCTTTCACCGGGCTCGAGCACCCGCGCCTCTCCCAGGGAAGCCAGGCCGACCAGCTCTACGAGCCGCGGCGGCAACGGCGGCACTTCACCGGCAACCGCTGACGGCATGTATTTCCCCCATGGGTCCTCATCCATAGGCGCCACTGTGTCACCCCGACAAGGAGGCTGCCAGAGCCAAATCGACACCCAGACCCACCCACCGCCCGAGACCAATCGAGAACAAACCTTATCGAATCCGCCAGAGAGGGCACGATGACCATCGAGGCCCGCTAACGCGCAACTCGCGCCATGTCCGGATGTTGGCATGCCGTGATGATCGGAGAATCAATCGCGCAGCTGTCTTTAGCCGGTTGGGTCGTTTTCTTGCTCGACCAGCTCCGGTTTGGTGGCCAGCCACTGGCTGGGCGTAAGCATGTACGAGCCGGCGGCAAGTTCGCGCAGGGCCGTGATTGCCTTGGTGCTCATCTCGGCGCCGCTCCATCCGACGTAGGCGACGACGCCGGCCGACGGTTCCCAGGCCAGGGTGGCGTTGCCGCCTTGCACCGATGACAGGACCGCAGGTGAGCCGTGCACCGTACCGGCAGGTCTGACACCGGCGGCGTAGAGCGCGTCCTCGAACCCCCCGCCGCTGGTCACCCCGGTGTAGATGAGCCCCTCGCCCAGAGCTGGCACGAGGCCGAGGTCGGCGCTGCTATACCGAACTTCGTGGATCAGGGGAAGCCGGGATGGGCCCCGGGCGATGACCCTGAACCCTTGCGTGGGGCGCACCTCGGGCAGCAGGCCGGACAAGAGCATGGTGAACTGCGCGATGCGCACCAGATCGGTCTGCGGCAAGTCGCCGCGGATCCGGGCGTAGCCGTTGCCGAGCGGCCAGAGGATGAAGCCGCGACCGGCCGTGCCAGTTACGGAACCGACGCGGATTGGTGCCCCGATGTCTGTGAAGTCGTTGGTGGGTGCCGGGTATGTCACCACGGCACCGTTGCGGCCCAGAGAGCCGCGGGTCTGTCGCACCACGACCGTCCAAGCTCCGCCAGCGGCGGCGGCAGGGTCGTTTCGGGTCAGGAATGCGTCGCCGCGATGTCCCATCAGCGCCAAGCCTCCGATCGCCGGCAGTGCGGTCTCTACCCGGCGAGGGCTGGTAGATGAGTCTGCCAGTGTGGGTCCCATGAGGCTTGGCGCGTCGAGAAACGGGGTTCGAGACGGCGACCGGGCAGAACTCCCGACCAGGCTGTCCGCGCCGACGGCCAGTCCGAGTGCGAGGGCGAGCAAAACGACGAAGACCAAACCGCGCGCAGGACCTGTCGAGCGCGGACTTTCAGGGCCGCCTCTGGCACTCGAGCGCATGAGCCAAGCATCTCATCGGCGCCGCCGAAACGTCCCCGACATCCTTAACACCTACGGGATCTCGACAAGATCGCCCACCGCCATGAGAGTGAGTCGCGATAGCCCAACCCCTGCAGAACGTCACGACGCTCGAAGAGGGCGTCGTCGAGTGGCCCCTTGCCGTCGCTGGGGATCGCTACCGGTCGGTCTGTAGAACTGGGCGGTCCCAGTCTGTGTTGTCGATGACAAGATCGGCGCGTTTGGTCGGCGAGCAGTTCTGGAAGTAGGTGCGTTGCGCGTCGACGTAGCGGCGCATGCTCGGATGGTTCGGGTCGGGGCTGCTACCGTCACGGGCGGCCATCCGGGCAGCGGTGAGATCAACGGGCACGTCAAGGAAGGCCGACAGCTCCCACCGGCTGCGGCTTCTGAGGAAGGACTACGACTCGACGAGGAGCACCATGGTGTCGGCCAGCACGCCGTCATGCGCCATCGCCTCGGCCCCTACCTCGGACTGCATCAGGGCCATGACAGCATCCATGTCGGCAACGTCCATGAGCACCGCCACTTGAGTCGGGTTCTGTGGGTTGACGAACGTCCGGATGTTGGTGACGCCAAGGGGTCCGAAGACCTCTTCGCGTTTCGGCGAGGCAAGCCAATGCGCCGTGTCCTTCACGTCGTGATGGCCGATGACTGTAGGCATTGTGTCTCCTCTCAGAGGTGGGCGCAGCGGTAGCGCAGGCCCTTAGCGGATCGTAAATCCTTGTGCCTTTTCCCTACAAGGGTGAGCGCTGCCGCGATCGCCGGATCTAGTCGAGATTGATCACGGCGTGGGGGAACGCCCGCGCCCCGTACCCGATCTGCCGGTCGGCTGTGGTCGACGTAGGCCTCCGCCGACGTACCGCTCAGGAGAAGCACGCACACCCTCACGAAGAAAGACCAAAGACCGCGGCTACCTGACCGGTGGCCGATCCGCTACCGGTCGTCGCCTGGTCACCTATGTTGGCCGGGCGGTTCAGCTGTGGGCGTCGGCAGTGGGAAGGTCACACCGGTGAGCTGCTCGGACACAGACCAGAGCCGGTGGCCCGTTGCGGGGTCGTGGGCAGCGCTGATGGCCTGCACCTCGAGGGGATCGCCGCGCGCCTCTTGGAAGCCGGAAGGTCCGTAGAACTGGCCGCCTCGAACGGTGGGCGCGGTCGCGGCGAAGAGCTGCGGGAGGGCGCCGCGGTCTGCCTTCTGCGCGACCAGAGCATTGCCGATCTTCATCGCGAAGACTGACATGCCCGTAGGGCCGGTCGACTGAAGGTTGGTGGCCGAGTACCCGGGGTGGGCCAGGACGCTGAGGGTCGGTGAGCCCGCGGCGCAGCCGGCGGTCGAGCTCGATCCCGAAGATGGCGTTCGCGAGCTTCGACTGCTGGTACGCCTTCTGCGGCGCGTACCCGTGCTCCAGCTGCAGGTCGTCGAAATGAATCTGTCCCCCCTTGTGTGCGATGTAGCTGACGGTCACCACCCGTGGCCCGGTGCCACGACCCAGTGCTTCGAGCAGGAGCCCGGTGAGCGCGAAGTGACCGAGATGGTTGGTGCCGAGCTGCAGCTCGTACCCGTCGGCGGTCCGGCTCTGGGGGTCATCATGATGCCGGCATTGTTCACCAGCAGGTCCTGGGTCGGCCACTGGGCGAGAAGTCCGGCGGCGAAGGCGCGTACCGATTCCAACGCGGACAGGTCGAGTTCTGCCACCTCGACCAGGGCGCCGGGGATGGCGTCGTGGATCCGCTGCGCGGACGCTTCTCCCTTGCTGGTGCTGCGGACGGCGAGCACAACCTGAGCGCCCTTGCGAGCGAGTTCTCGGGCGGTGATCTCCCCGAGACCGCAGCTCGCTCCGGTGACCACGACCCGTCGGCCGCTCTGGTCAGGGACCTGGTCGGTATTCCATCCGCTCATGTCTGGTCCTGCGGGGGAAGCCGTCTTCGTTGATGGTGGTTCAGGAATTGCGTCCGCCGTGCGGGCAACCCTAGCGAGACCTCCCAGCCCGGTAAAGAGCCACCGCCCATCTTCTCAACCCCAGGGCATCCGGTGATCAGCGACGGAGCTCGGGCGCCAGACCAGCTGCACCGATAGCGGATGGCCGACCGGACGTCGACGCGCGCTCATCGTGCAGAAGCGAATGTTTGCAACGGTGTTGGCAGTACACAATCGACTCCCAGCCCCGTTGACTGCCATGAGCCCAGCATCTAGGTTATATCGGGATCGTCGCCGACGAGTCTTGCGACACGCCCCTCCGCAGCCAGGGCCCATGACTTGCGGGGGTTCCTGCAATGGGTTCGGTCTACAGCGCTGAGCATGCCAAGTGGGCCCGGCAAGTGCGCTGTCAGACCGTCAGGGCCAAGTGCCTTCGGGTAGGCAGCCTCTGGACTATTGCAATCCACTCGCAATAAGGGCTGAGGCGAACTTACCAGCCGCCTTAGTGCTCGGCTTCGGCAACGTGAACAAGGAACGAATCCTGCGCAGTGTCGAAGTGCTCGGCAAGACAATGTCAGAGGGGCTCGCCTAACCGAGTCTCACCGTCGATGCTCTTGCCGGTGCCGCCTTGACGCTGCAGGCTGTAAGCCACCCGTCCGACCGGAGGCACCGATGGGCAAGCTGATCTACGCGGCCAACACCTCGCTCGACGGCTTTCTCGAGGACGAGAGTGGCTCCTTCGACTGGTCTGTGCCTGACGACGAAGTGCACGCGTTCTGGAACGAGCACGAGCGGCACATCGGCACATCGCTGTACGGCCGCCGCATGTACGAGACGATGCGCGTGTGGGAGAACGACGACTGGTTGACGACCGAGCCGGCGGTCGTCCGCGTGTACGCCGAGGTCTGGCGCGACGCCGACAAAGTCGTCTACTCCTCGACGCTCGAAGCGGTGTCGACGGCGCGTACGAGGATCGAGCGGCAGTTCGAGCCCGAGACGGTACGACAGCTCAAGGAGAC
>JBBRSE010000142.1:0-4407 GCA_038245655.1 Mycobacteriales bacterium
AAGCTTGGGAGGGTCGTCGCGCATTTCCAGAGCATGGTCATGCTCGTGACGCGAACAGTAGAGGAAAACCAGAAAGTCACATCGTCATGCTCAATGACGCTGACCTACCTACACGTGGTCAGCCACGGTGTCGCTCAACAATCTACGGCATGCTCCATGTGCTCCAGATCAATTCCGGGCAGTCCCTTGCAGGACGTGGGCTGAGCTGGCGCTGGGCTTGTCGTGGCCGGCATACTGCTGTCGCTCTGGCGCGTGTCTGTGCGCCTACCCGCGCCATGTGCTGCAGGCTGCGTCTTGCGGCGAAGGGTTGCGACCGCGACTCCTCCCAGGAGCAGGCCTCCGCCGACGGCCTCGATGGCGGTTGGGATCTCGCCCTGGACGATCCATGCCGCGGAGTCCTGCGACTGGGACCGGCAGTGCGAAGGACGTTACGCGACTCACGGGGTACCTCTCGGCAAAGTACGGTTTCAGGTGACCTGAGAAGATGCGCTCCCGGATGGTTGACTGATCTCTGTGGCCAAGCCGACCGATGCCGAACGACTCGCGAAACAGTTACTGACGGGCGCCACGCCCGGAGAGGGCCGGGCTCTGCTCGATTCCCTTCTCAGCGGGCGGGTCTCCAGCATCTTCGAGAAGTTGCAGTCGGCCGAGCCGACGCTGCGACCGGCCCCAACCGAGGTCTGCGGCTTCCGCGTTCGCCTCGACCTGCGCGGAACGAAGCCACCGGTCTGGAGGCGGCTCGAGCTGCCCGGCGACCTGACGCTGCCCCGACTGCACGACGTGATCCAGGCCGCGATGGGCTGGACGGACAGTCACCTGCACCGATTCCGCACCGGCCGCGACCACCGGTCGCCATACTTCGTCACGGCCTTCGACCTCGACGAGGGCGAGGAAGGCGTGCCGGAGGACGACGTACGCCTTGACCAGCTCGTCGCCGACAAGGGCGACGAGCTCTGGTACGAGTACGACTTCGGTGACGGCTGGGACCATGTGCTCAGAGTCGAGCAGATCCTGGACGCTCCGCCGGCGCAGGCCTGTTGTACTGGCGGACGGCAGGCCTGTCCGCCCGAGGACTGCGGCGGGATCGGCGGCTTCGGGGAGCTGGCGAGCTGGGTGCGCAGCGGGTACCACGACGATCTCCTGCCCGATGTCTTCGAGAACGCTGCGCACGCCCACGACTGGCTGCCGCTGGACTGGCATCCGGACCACTTCGACACCGGCGAGGTCAAGGCCGCCTTGTCCGTGGCCGTCGCCGAGCCGGTAGCGGTCACCGGCGAGCTCGGCGAACTGCTCGAGCAGCTGGAACGGCGTGGCATCCATGCCCTGCGCGAGGTGCTTGGCCGACCCCTGTCGCACGGACCTGCCGAGGTCACTGAGGCCGAGGCCGCCCGGCTCACCCAGACCTACCAGGTGTTCCTCGACGTGATCGGTGACGGGCTGAAGCTGACCGGCGCAGGCTACCTCCCGCCCGCCATCGTCGAGCGCTTCACGGAGCGCAGCGGCATCACCGGTTGGTGGATCGGCAAGGCCAACCGCGAGGACCTGACGCCACCGGTCGCGGGGGTGCGCGACACCGCACGTGCCCTCGGCCTGGTCACCGTCCGCAAGGGCAGACTCACCCCGACCGTGGCAGGCACCCGCTGCCGCAACGACCCGCAGGCACTCTGGAAGCACATCGTCGGCCGGCTCCCGTTGGGCACGAAGGACTTCGATCGACAGGCCGGCTGGCTCGCACTCGCCGTGGCCGGCAGCGGCATCCCGGCCGAGGAATGGGGCGACGAGATCGCCGACCTGCTGCACGCCCTCGGCTGGCGGACCGACAGCGACTCATACTCCCGTCCGCCCGCCCACAGTCCCACCCTCGATGTACTCGACGAACTGGCCGGCGCGGCGCGCACCGGCTGGCGGGTGACAGGCACCGACCTAGCCGTCCCGACCACCGCACGAGCGGTCGTCCGCCAGGCCTAACGCATTCCTGGGACAGGCGGGCTTGGGATCCCCGCACGAAAACAGCCCAACCCCCCAAGTGCCGGACCACATGCCTGTCCGAACCTGCCACATGACACTGAAAAGACCGTGCCGCCCTTCGCTGAAAGTCCCAAGATCGTGTTGGGCACTTCGGCGTTCTCACTTCCTAGCTCGCTTCCGCCAGGCCTCTGTTGTGCGACGGGATACGGACACGTCCGAGCGGGGACTACGCCATAGGAGCCAGCCGCACGCCTGCCGCCTCGGCCCCGATTCTTAGCTTCTGGTCCCAGACGGCGAACAGCGTTTCGGCCGCGCCGACTGCGAGCAGGCTGGCAAGGTGCACCGCGTCTGCGCCTCGCAAGGCGTGTCGACTAGCCAGGTGACCGGCATGGGCGGTGATGGTCTCGGTCAGCTCGACGGTCCTTGTTGCCGCCCAGAAGTCCTCCCACAGCACTTCCGCACGCTTCTGCTCGGCTGGGTCCAGGCGATGAGCTCGGCCAGCGGCGGCCAAGGCGGCACGCACCTCCGGATAAGCGAGGCGGCTGGACACTGCCGTATCGCAGCCGTCCCACAGTGTGGCGGCAACCTCGCTTCCGTCCTCTTCGACGACCAGCTTGACGAAGGCGCTGCTGTCGAAATACACGATGGTCATGAAGGTCAGCGCCGCTGCTCGCTCACCAGCTCCGACACCGGGCCGCTCGCGTGGGCCCGCGCGGCTCCACGGGCGGCCGGCCGATCATCACGGCGCGGTTTGCTCAGTACCCCACTCGCAATGAGCTGGTCGAGTAGCGGCGCGGCGTCGACAGCTAGCAGGCGCGCCACCGGCGTGCCTCGCTCGGTGACGACGATCTCTTCGCCGGAGCGAGCCCGCTCGATCCACGTCGACAGCTCTGCACGCAAGGTGCTGATCGCTACGTCCATCTACCCAATGTACAACAGTTCAATCGAGATTTGTACAAAATCTAGGGATCCGGGAACGGACCCGTTGTGAGTGCCGGGGCCGAACCGTGGCCCTTGCGGTAGCGTGTCAATTGGGTCTTCGACCTGATCCGGGTCGAGTCCCAGGGGTGAAGATTCCGAGGTCAGTCGAAGGAGAAGCCTCGAAGGTCCCGTGGCACATTTATGGCACACAAGAGTGAGAAACGCTGTTCAACAGTGTCAGCCAGCCTCAACCAAACACGCACGAAACGGCAGATTGCAAACATCGTGAACGGGATTTGGCCACCCTTTTAATCCGTAGGTCGTCGGTTCGAGCCCGACGGGGACCACTAACCCAATTCCGTTGCAGCAGAACGGAATTGGAGAGGGCGACGGGCACCCGCTGTCGGATCGCCTTTAGCGCACCGATCAGCGGTGGCCGATGATCGTGCTGCGTTCCCCGCAGGGCTGGACCGCGCTCGCTCGTCCACGCTGTGTACGTGATGTCCGCGGTCGGCAAGGTGCTGGCGCAGTTCACCATCGAGCACCCCGCCGAAGGAATCGCGACCTTGACCGGTCGAGTCGCCGGGCACGGCGACCCGACCGACGTGCAGGTCGGGACCGAACGACCGAACGGTCGCCTGGTCGATCTGCTGTTGGAAATAGGCCATCCGGTGGTCCCGGTGTCGCCGAACGCGATCAAGACCTGGCGCGAGGCAAGTTCCACATGTGACACCAGTCACATTGGTCAAGATTTTGCAGGGGCCTTGCCGGCAAACCACCCATCGAGTATCGGCCCACCTTGGCCGATGAGATGATCCGAGAGTTGGCTCGGCTACTGGCCGGGGAAGGCATCGACTTGGGCGACATCGACGTGCCTGATGTTGGCGGTCGCATCGCTACGGCCGTCGCCGGGCACTTGCCGGCTGATTCGACGCCGAATGGAAACAGATGAGCGAGCGCTATCCGATTGAGCAGGGCATGAGAGGCGACGGCCATCCCGCCGCCGCACCCCACGTCATCGCCGAGCTCCTCATTGAGACCTCTGGTGATGCCATGGGAGATGCCATCGGCGGTGAATCGCTTAAACACGATTCGGACCCGCTCGGCGCGCCAGGTGTTCCCCTGGTGCCTGTGCGTGAATGGCAGGCGGATGCGACTGTCGTGCGAATCCAGCGGCGGACCGTCCGCATGCTGGTGGCTGCGCAGATCGTCGGTGGTGTAGGAATTGGGGCGAGCGCGTCCCTGAGCGCTTTGCTAGCCGAAGCGATCGCGGGATCCGAGTCCATGGCGGGTCTGGCGCGGACGTGCACCACCCTGGGCGCGGCTGCAGTCGCGCTGCCGCTCGCCCTGCTGGCGAGAAAGAAGGGGCGCAACTCCGCACTGGGCCTCGGGTGGACGATCGCGTCCATCGGCGGAATCGTCCTGGTCGTCTCCGCGACCATCATGAGCCTGTCGCTGCTGATCCTTGGCATGCTTATGTTCGGTTGCGGCACTGCCGTCAACCTGCAATCCCGGTAC
>JBBRSE010000143.1:0-4398 GCA_038245655.1 Mycobacteriales bacterium
GCCATGAGATAGTTGCACCGAAAGTGCCTTCCGCAGCAGAGACGATCAGGACCTCAACAATCCCGATTCTCCTTGCCCAGAAGGCACTTTCGCTGCTAGCGCGCCGAACGATCCGCTACCCGTCCACGGATCGAGGCTTAGGGGGGCGAGGTTCCCCTGCACAACTCCGACCTGGAAGACCTCGAGGATTTTCACGCCGGCGAAGTACATGGGTTCGGAAGGGCCGGGAACGTTGCTGGCGAGCAGGTTGACCAGTTGCTGGTGATCCACACACCATCCACCGCTGCATGAAGCGCCCGGCGGGCTGGTACGGGGGGAGTCGCTTGCGTTCGGCGGTGGATTGGGCAATCTGCTCCAACCGGCGGATCGCATCGGGTTCGCCGACCGGCAACGGGACGACCATGATCCCGACCAGATTCCCCGTTGCGCTCTCGCGCGCCGGAGCACGGACCGAGGCGGCGACCGAGACTTTGAGCATCAGATCAGGCGTGAGCTCTCCTCGGCCGGCGAGCAGTGCTCGCGCCCCGCCTGCGGCGGCGGTGAGCACGACGTCGTTGACGGTCGCGTGGTGGGCGTGAGCCACCGTCTTGGCACGATCGAGATCTGCACGGACGAGGCTCAGTCCGTGGTGCTTGCCGACGGGCTGATTGAATGACACCCGCGGCGCTCGGCCTTCGCGCCGGATCTGTTGGACCTGGCCCACGAAGACGCCCAGTCGACGCAGCAGTGATCGAGGACGGGCGATCTGGATCAGTCCGGCGCGTGTGGCGGCGACCCACCCGAGCAGATTGTCGAGGAGCAAGGCCCGTGGGGTTGGGGCAGCTCGAGGGGTCCACGCTGGTGGCTCGGGGTCGGGCGCCTCGGGCGCCGCGTCGAACAAGTTGCCCAGCAGCGCGAGAGCGGCGACGCCGTCGGCCAGAACATGGTGAAAGCGGATGAGCATGGCAGCGGTGCCGTCATCGAGTCCGGTAAGGAGCCAGATCTCCCACAGCGGACGGGTCCGATCCAACGGCTGCTCGTTGAGTTCCGCGCACGATCGCAGCAGTGTTGCCTCGTCGCCTGGAGTGCGAAGCGCTTGTGTCTGAACGTGTTCGCGAATGTCGAAACTGTGATCGTCGACCCACACGGCAGGACCGCAGCCGAACGGCGGTCCCCAGAGTTTCTGCCGCAGTCGCGGGGCGCGATCCAGCCGGTGCTCGACCTGGCTCGGATCGCCTCGAGTGCCAGGCTTCCCGACGGGTCCAGCGAGGGAGCCCTCTCCAGGATGGCGAGCGCCGCGACGTTCATAGGCAGTCCGTGTGCCTCGACCCGCAGGTTGCTGACATCCAGCGGGCTGAGCCGCTCAACCAGACTCACGTATCGCTCTCTGACTTGGCGCGGATCGTGTGGAGGGTGGCGCGCAAAATGTGGCCGACGAAGGGACGGATCAGCCACCAGTAGCGAAACATCATGCGGCGGGCCATCGCGTCGGTGGTGGCTGTTCGACACTCGTAGGTCAAGATGGAGCGGCCCGGACCATCGGGACGGACCAGGAAGTGGCAGGCGATCTTGCCCCAACCAGGCTCGTCAAAGGCGGCGAACTGCTCGACGGGGATGTCGCGCCACTCGATGTCGGCCTTCCAGAACTTGCCGACGGCGCCGAAGGCCGTCTCCCGGCCGGGGACCTCGCCGAGGAAAAGCCAGCCGGGTAGGCTCGCCGAGCCATCGGCGAACCGCAGCTCGGGAAGCGGCTCGGGGGCGTGACCGCGCAGCCTCGCCGGCAACCCGCGCACGAACAAGGAGGCGACAAGCAGCGGTGAGCGGACGGTGAGGAAGTCGAGTTGCCCGGCGGCCCGGTAGGTGCGCTCGGTGTCGGCCTCGACGACGACGTGCTCGGTGATCGCGACGTCGTAGGTCGGTAGGTAGCGCTCGATGAGCTCCTGGTCGGCGGCGGGTGCCACCTTCGGGGAGTCCATGTTTGTCATGATTTCACCCTACGGAGAATGCCCTTTCGGGAGCAGGGCCGAAGGTCACGACTGCATCTGACGCCTATCGCCAGCTCACCGTGGACGGTTGGTTTGGGCCTGGTCGCCGGGTTCCGCTGGAAGGTTCTTGATCTGGGGAACTCCGGTCGTGGTATCGCTGACGTGTCAAACGATCTCGGGTCAGCGAGTAGTCCGTCTACTCCTGGCGGCGGCAGCGCGCAATTGGCCGACGCTTGATTGCCGGGCTATCTAATGTGAAGAATACCGAATTGATCGCGGCGAAGAAGCGCATCGCGGAGTTGTAGCCGGAGCTGGCACGCCGGGCGATGGAGTTGCTGCGGGTGAGCAGCGGCCCAGAGGCGGTCCTCGACGGTCGCGGCAATGGCCACCGAGAGCTTGTGGGGTTCCAAAACTTGGCGCCGTGCTCTGGGCAGGCAAAATCGAATTATCGAGCGGCACAGGCCCGGTCGGCGGAGCGTGTCATGGCCGGCCGCCTCACCTGCCGGCGTAACACCGCCAATTCATGCCGCAGCACGACAACCTCGACTGCCAGCTCATCCCGATCACCCCTGCGCACCCAGAGCAACTCGAACAGCCGAACCAACGACACGTACAAGAACGTCAACGCCATAACCCATCGTGACGGCCCATCACACCAACGCAAAACATCAGGTCAAAGCACCCGGATGCCATTTTCGGCACCCGATCCGGTGCAAGAAACAGCCCATTTGAGCATTGCAACCGGGGTTTTCAGGTCGACCCTGTTTGGTCTGACCCCCCACACCGTAGCTACCCTGTTTCGGGTTGGGGTGGCGGTTGTGGCTTCAGCATTTGATCGAATTGTCCGGGCGTGAACATGGCCCCGCGTCGCCACCGGCTCCGCAAGAAGCTCGCTCAACATGGCAGGCCCTGACTCCCGAAAAGCCAGGGCCTGCGATGTTGTTGTTTTTACTAGGCTTTGGGGTTCCCAAAACTTTGGCCCAGGGCTCTGAGCAGGATCAAGATCGAATTTTCGAGAGGCACAGGGTTCCGCAGTAGCGACGGCGGAGCCTCGCCTCTCGCTACCTGTGCAGGTCAGCGATGAAGGTCCCGGCAATCACTAGAGAAGGCTCATTCGGGTTGACTGCCTGGACGGATGCGGTGTGGCTCTCGACGGAGCCCTCTTGGTGGGCATAGACGCCGGTTCCAGAGACCACGACACTCTTCAGTAGCTGGACTGAGACGTCGGGCAGCTGCGGGTTGCGGCAACTGGTGCTTTCTGTCGGTTGAATCTGCTGGGTAAAACTGCCAAGGAATGCGCCGTTGTTGCGAAAAACGAAGTCGGTCAGGCGGCCTGATAGCCGGGAGCAGCCGGCGCTGCCGACATCGGTGTTGTCCAAGACGACGACGCCCTGTATTACACCGTGCACTGAGCTGTTGCGGAAGGTGGTCGTGACGGCGAACCGGCACTTGAAATCGGCGGGGGTGACCGGCATCTGGGAGCACTGCGCTCTGGGGGTAGGGGCCAGCTGTTGCGCCGAACCCGTCTGGGAGGCTCTGATGGTCCCCGAGACCGCCGCAGAAGCCGTCCCGGCCTCCGCGAGCAGAACGCCGCCTACGACGATAGACGCCAAAATCGGACGAATTAGCATAACAGGTCCTTTCTAGTCGAGGTCGCCAACCTGACACAAGAAATACGGGCTCGCATCAGGGATTTCCCTAGTTTCTGACACGTACCGCTCACGGAATTTCTTAGGACTGACACACCCAGGATCAAATAGCTACTACGCTTTCCCTGGGAGTACAGGAAGATCGAGGTGGCGCCGTGGAGGCTGGAGCGGCGTCGCGCGGCCTCGTGGGTCGCGCGCATGAGCTGGCTCAGCTCAATGACTTGGCAGCCCAAGCATTTCAGGGTCGCAGTGGGGTCTTGGCGATCGTCGGTGACCCCGGCTGTAGGCCGACGCGTCTGATGAGGACGGTGGCGTCACGTTCCTTGAGGACGGTTGGTGGCTGAAAAGAGAACCCCGCCGGTCGTGGAGCGGCGGGGTTCGTGGTCGTGTTGTCGGGGTGGTCGTCAGTCTGTCGTGACCTCCGTGACGGCGGCTCGGGCGGAGGCCTCGTCGACGATGCTTTTGTTGGTCGCGAATGCGGCGATGAGGGCTTGGATCGCGAGGTTGTTCACGGCGCGAGGGAGGCCGCGGCTGACTTGGTGGATCAGGTCCGCGGCGTCGTCGCTGAACAGCGGGTCGCTGCGACCGGCCAGCTTGAGGTGGTGCGCCAAGTAGGACTTGGTCTCAGCGGGTTGCATCCCGTTCATGGCGTAGCGCAGCGCGATCCGCTGATCGAGGGCTGCGAAGGTCCCGAGCTTGATCCGGCGCCGCAGGGTGGGTTGCCCGACGAGCAGGCAGGCGAACGGGCTGTGCGAATCGAGCTCCGCGTTCGTCAGTTACGCCGA
>JBBRSE010000144.1:0-4318 GCA_038245655.1 Mycobacteriales bacterium
AACCGGCACCGTCGAGCGACACGCCCAAAGTCGTGTGCCTACACGGATTAGGCTCCAGCCGAGGCTGACCAGCCCGTGACCTGGACAGACCCTGTCGATCAAACCCCCATGTGCCTGTGATCTTCGGAACTCCGGTCAGGCGCCGCGGTTGCTGCTGGCGCTGGTCTTGGTGCTCGCGGCGGTCGGTCTGACCGGCTGCGTTCCGGGGCCACTTGCAGGCAAGGTCGTCGTGCTGGACGCCGGGCACAACGGCGCGAACTGGGCCTACCCAGCGCAGATCAACCGCGTGGTCTGGATCGGCAATAGCTGGAAGCAATGCGACACCACGGGCACCGCGACCAACGCCGGCTATCCGGAGCATGCGTTCACGTTCGACGTGGTCAACCGGATCGCGCAGCGGCTTTCTGCCCTGGGAGCCCGGGTTGTCCTGACGCGTACGAGCGACAGTGGTTGGGGGCCGTGTATCAACGGCCGGGCCGCCATCGGCAACGCGCAGCACGCCGACCTCGCGATCTCGGTCCATGGCGACGGCGCTTCGCCGTACGTACGGGGGTTCCACGTCATCCGACCTGCCTTGCTGCCCGGACTGACGGACACGATTTACGGGCGGTCGGCATGGCTGGCCTGGGTGCTTAAGACGACGTACGCGCAAGACACCTGGATGCCGCCGGCTTCCTACATCGGTGACGGTGGCGGAATCCTGGAGCGCTCTGACCTTGGGGGGCTCAACCTGTCGCGGGTGCCCAAGGTCTTCATCGAATGCGGCAACATGCGTAACGCGACCGATGCCGCGTTCATGAGTTCGATCGCCGGCCGCGACCGCATCGCGTACGCGATCTCTGAAGGCGCGCGGCGCTTCTTGCTGGGCCATTCCTGACGTCGACCAGTTCTTCGCCGGCAGCGGTCCCGGGGAGAGCCGGACGTAGATCAGCGACTGGCCCTTCGGATTGGAACACGCGCTAGCTGTTATCAGTGCATAGCTGTGCGATAACAACGGTCCCGGGCCGTATCAGAGCCAGCTGACGGCGCCTGCAGCCCACCCGATCAGAATCGTCGCCGCACGCGGTCAGCCAGCGATCGCCCATCTGGGTCGAAGAAGAGGCGATACGGCGGGGTGGTCCAGGCCCTGGTAAGCACTCCCAGCTGCGGGACTGCGTACTCGCGAAGTTGCCCAGCAGGCCGAGGCCCGTTCCTGCCGCTGCGATGCCACTGATCGAGTCGAGTGGCGCTGGCCGCAAAGGCGGAGAAAGCTTCGACCGGGTCAACGAGATCAGCGACGTCGTCGCCGGCGCGGCCGAGGTGTTCGCAGCCCAGCTTCAGTCGCAGTTCTCGAGCGAAGCTCGCTGTTGCACTCAGAACCTGTTCATCGGGTCGGGCTGGAGGTCCATTGCTGTCGTCGCTCAGGACTGCGCAGGAAAGCTCGGAGTCATGGGTCCAGGAGCGACGGTTGAGGTTGCCTGACCCGACGCAGCACCAGACGTCGTCGATGACGCAGACCTTCGCGTGGACGTACACGGGATAGTTTTCACGGTTTTCCAGGCCGTAGATGGCCACCCGGTCGCCGGCCGCTTGCTTGAGGAGGTTGATAGCCCGCAGCCGGCCGATCAGGTTCGGCGGTTCGGACCAGCGACCGTCCTGATCGGGATAGCTAGGAATGACGGCGATGAGACGCAGCCCCGGATTGGCTTTCAACGCAGAGGCAAAGCATGAAACAACGTCCGTGGACCACAGATACTGGTCTTCGAGGTAGATCAGGCTGCGCGCCTGACGAGCGGCTTTCTGGTAGCCAAGGGCGATGCTTCGCTCGCCGTCGGGTGCGAACGGATAGCGCGAAAGACGCTTGGGATACGTGCGGAGCACCTGCACCGCTTGCCGCCCGCACGGCGCAGGGTCGGGCAGCTGCGGGGGAAGCGGGCCCGCGTCGACGCGGTCGTCACCATGGAGCCGGTCTGACAGGCGGTCGATCGGGTTTCGGTTCAGCGGGGCAGGGTCTTCCCAACGTTCCCGGAACACCGTTTCGACATCGCCGACGGCGGGCCCGCGGATGGCCAGCTGAGCGTCATGCCAGGGCGGTCGCTGCCCGAACACCTTCGCCATCTGTTGGCGTTGCTGGTCGCCGCCGTGGCTTTCGTCGTCGCCTCGGCTATGACAAAGGTCGATTCCGCCAACGAACGCGACGTCCAGCTCGGGGCGCCCGGGGTGACGCAGCACAACAAATTTTTGGTGGTGGGACCCGCCGGGCCGTACCCGCATGTCGCGAAGAACCTCGCCGCCGGCAGCGTTGATCTCCTCGCCGAGATGGCGATTCTCCTGCTCGCTGAAAGAGAGCCGGTCCAGATGCGAGCGCCACACCAGACCCTTCACGATCACTCCCCGAGCGGCCGCTTCGCACAGCACTCGTGACACCTCGGTGCCCGGCCCGTCGAGCTTTTGATCCGGGTCACCGCGCCAATCGGTGAACAGCAGCAGATCGCCGGGGGCCATAACTCGGATGGATCGAAGCAGCTCCGGGAAATAGCTCGCGCCGTGGACGAGCGCATCGACGGTGTTTCCCGCCGTCCAGGCTTCGCCGTCGTGGTGACGGCTATCGACCCGAGTCTGCGCGTTCTGGCGTTCGGTGATGCTCAGGAACCATTGCGTTTTGGCCAACACTGCACGCCATCTCCACCGGCTAGATCCACCTTTCTGACACACAGAACCCCGTCCCCATGAAGAGGACGGAGTTCTGGCCAGTCAGTTCACACAAGCCGGATTGCTCAGTAGTAGTGGCGACGACCACCCACGGCGCGTCCGGTGCCGCCGGCAATGGCCAAAACGGCGCCGACGACAATGGCGATGATTCCGAGCGTCCAGATGATGGCGATCTTGGCGACGAAACCGATGACCAGCAGTACTACTCCGAGAATGATCACGAGAAACCTCCGAGCTGGGGATGGACGTGCGGACGGTGCAGGGCGATCAGTACCGCGGGTCGACCTGATTGACGGGCTCGACGTAGTGGACGCCATCGCGGCCATACACCACGTCGGTGCGGCGACGGGTCGACATCAGAATCAGCGTGATGAGCAGTCCGACCGCGCCGACGATCATCATGATGACCCCGACAGTGCCAATCGAAACCCCACTGATCTGCTTGGTTACCGCAAACTTCAGGACCGCCCCGATGGCGATCAAAGCCAGGCTTGCGCCAATCCTCATGAGGCCCTCTGTTCACTCAGTGCAACCAATATTGGATGCGCGTGGGGCTCCTTTGCCCCAGCTGGACGCTTCTCAATCCACCCCCGTTGCTATCGGTAATTGTCGGCAGGGTGATCGACAACGACCTGTCCGTTCCGCTGCCCTCCGGATGAGCCCGCCCTGGCACGAACTCCTGCTCGCCGCTCATCACGAAAGCGAACTTAGGCGATCGCTCCGACACCGGTCCGGAGCCAAGTGCGTGCCGATCCCGGCAAGATGGCTGTGTGACAAGCCCACCGAATCGAGGTGCACCCGGGCGGCTGCGCCGAGCCATCGTCCTGCGCACGACGGAGGAGGAGTGCGCCGTCTTCGTTGAGGACGCGCCGGCGGAAATGCCCTATGCGAAGGCGTTTCCCAAGCCTCGAGCCGATCGGGTGGCTCCCGGTCATCTGGTCGCCGTCGCCACTGCAGCCGACGGCTCGCAGGTGGTGGTCTGGCGCTGGTTCGATGCGGTCGTGCTGGAGGTGGATGGGACGTCTGTCAGCCTCTGGGAGCCGGGGCAGGGGACGGTGCTAGCGCGGCCCCGAAACCCGCAGCAGACGTACCAACCGGGTTCGCGGGACTACCTCTCGGCCGGGCTGCCAGGGGCGGACTGGTGGGTGGCCAGTCCGGTGGTAGCCCGTGCTGAGGACGCCGTCGTCGATCTCGATGAGGTCGAACAGTTCTTCACCAGTCTCGACGTCTGGCCGAGCCTCACGTAATCAGTGGTGCGGCTGAGCGCGGGGCCGCCCGGTCGGACGATCAGTGACAGTGCGAGCCATAGCGCCGTTTCCCGGTGGCACTGGCATGGTGGGACGCAGCCGCGGGTGGGATGCGCGGTCTGATCGATCGCCGGATGTCAGCCGGTGAAAACCGGCAGGGAGGGCACCACCCGGGCAGCGGCGTCCACGATGGCTGCGGCAGCGGGCAGGTCGGCCCTGACGTCAGCGCTGCCGATGGCGCCCTCCGAGGCCAGGTAGTCACCCTGCGCTCGCTGCCTGCGCAGCCGGCGATACGGCCGCGGCACGCCACCGAGTGGGGGCACGAACTGTGCTTCCGCCGCCTGGATCACCGCCTCGTGGCCGCCGGCGCGGGTGGGCCG
>JBBRSE010000145.1:0-4317 GCA_038245655.1 Mycobacteriales bacterium
CGACTACCAAGACTCCATCCTGCCCAACAGCTATCCCGTCGGCACCCCACAAGAAGCACTCGACTGCGCCTGCGGCCTCTACCTCGGCGACCCCACCGCCTGGACCTAAACCCCCGACGAATTAACGAGCAGGGGCACTAGGTTCGCGGCGTAGCCAGACTTCGGCCAATGCGCGGACTGCAGCGACTTCGATCAGCGCAGACCGTGTCGGCTGGGCACGCCTTCGTGCAGAACCCGCGGCGCGGCACTACGGGATCGCCACAGCACACCGGTTCACGACCGACTCCGGATCGCCTTCGACGAGCTCTCACTCTGCGTCTAGTTCAGCAAGCTCGACAGATCCGCGCTGTCCTGAATCAGCCAACGCGACAACGCCCCTTCAACGTGCTCGCAGCCATCTGACTTCCCAGCAACGCAACCATCACGTGCCCACGATCGGCTAGCGCAACACCGCCGCGCGGAACACGCGGGCTAATCGCCGGCCGAGGGGGAGGTGGCCTCGACCGCGACCAGGTGCGGGAAGGCAGCGCTCAGTCCGGCGAGCCCGGCCGCAGAGCGGTCGAACCCGAACACGTGTCGCAGCTGGGCGGTAACCGTCTGCCGGATTAGTGGCCAGCCGGTGGTGACGGGCCGGTCTGGCGCATAACAGCCATCCGTTGCGAGCTTTTTCAGTTCGCCGGGCAGGGTGAGGTGGGCGCCGGCGGCCAGCCCGACCAGGCCACCCTGGCTCGTGCCGATCTGGCAGATGTCGGCAAATACCAGGTGGCCGTAGCCCGCCAACGTGACCAGGCGCTTGGGCTCGGTCATCGCGTCGTACGCCTTGGCGATCCCGGCCGGATCCGCGACCCGGTCCGTCGTCCCCACCATCAGCAAGCCGGGCTTGTCGGGAACTGTGCTGCCTGGCCCGGTCGAGGCTTGCCCAAACGAGCCGACGGTGGCGCCCGCCATGCCGATGAACGTCGTGACGGCGGGGTCGGCGGTCGCTGCGCCCTCAGAGACGGCGCCGCCGAGTGAGTGACCGATCGCCGCCACCCTGGACATGTCGACATGACCGGCGAACGGGCTCGAGGACGCGGAATTCAAGCGGCCCAGCAGCGAGATCGTGGCCGACACCTCGGCGATGTCCGCCCCGGAACCGGACGCCTTGGTGGCGCTGAGGACCGCGGTCAGATCGTTGTCGAGGAGTTCCGGGGCGGCGACCACGAACCCCCACGACGCGAGGTGCGTCGTGAGGAAGGTCGACTGGTTGCGAAAGCCGGAGTACCCGTGGATGAAAGCGACCAGCGGAAACCGTCCGGCCGCGACCTCAATGCCGCGGTAGGCGTCGGTCTGGTAAACGCCGCCCTGAAAACCGGGCGGGAAGAGCTTCTTGAGCGCGACCGGAAGCAGGTCTTGTACGTCGTACGTCGCCCTCGGCTTGCCGGTGACCGACGCGGGGGCTGCTGGGTACCAGACCTCGACCGGTGCGTGGTCGCCGGGAAGGCTCCGCGTGGTCACGCCGACCGCGAACGGGCCGGGCTCGGTGAACGAGCGCGGCCCGAGGTTCGGCACCGCAGGCACGTGGTCGCTCTGGCGCGGTGGCGCGATATCGGATGAGGGCGACGCCGCTGAGGATGACGACGACGAGCTGCTGCAGCCGATCAGAGCTACGGCCACGGCGACGACGAGGAGCCCCAGTCGGGTTGGCAGGATGTGGACGTAACTGAAAGCTAGCCGCGGCGCCGGACGACGGTTCACGCGCACCTGCCGGTTCTCCTGTCGAGCGGGTTCGGCGCCATCGCCACGCCGGTCACTGTGTCACGTCCCAACCGCAACGGGCAATCAGCTCGTCGCGGCTGAGGCGACCGGGACCCGTGCGCCACGGAGCAGGTGGGCGGTCATGCTCGGTCGGACGGGGAGCCAGACTAGACTCTGTGGCCACAAAGCCAAGGGAAGGTACCCCCGAATGAGGAGGATTTGCCATGACCACGACCGTGCTCGTTGCCGGCGCCACCGGCATGCTCGGCAGCCGGATCGCCGCCCATCTGCTCGATCAGACCGACGTCACAGTGCGACTGCTGCCTGCGCGAGGCAGTCCCGTTCGATCCCGCCGGAGCTACTTGATGAGATCCGCCGTCGCGCCGAAGCCGACGACCGGTACCTGTCCTCCTGGATCCGCCGCGCTGCGGAGCACGAACTGAGCAACTCGGCCTGACGCAGCACAATCCGGCCCGCCCAAACGGATCCTCTGCGCGGCGACATCCCTCGCGTCATCGACGGCACTGGACCGCATGACGACGGGGTGTCAGCGGGCAGTGTTGAGTTGGCGTCGCGGAGGCACCGAAACGGTTTATAGGGCGGACTCAGAGGGTGGCCGCGAGCGCTTGGAAGGCGATGCTGAGGTGCTCGGGAGTCGGTTCCTCAGTGGCGATCTCGTAGTGGCCGCGAGGCAGGTTCTGAATGAAGGCTGTGGGGTTCCAAACCTTGGCGCAGGGCTTTGAGCAGGCAAAATCGAATTATCGAGCGGCACACGGGAGGCGGACCATCTCCGCAGGGTGACGTGCGCTCAGTGAAGGACGAGGAGTCGCATCTCATCCAACTGTGCGGCTCGTTGGTCGAAGGTCACGGTGTGTTCGCACCCTGCGGCTCGGCCGAGCTCTGCAATGACGGCATCGGCGAAGTCGAGGCCGCCACTACTTGCCGTGAGTGCGGCTCGGACGATCGAGTCCTGGTCGACTCTGAGTTCACGGGCATCCAGAAGGCCCTCGACCAGCTCGACACAGCGAGCGGTGCTGACCTTGTAAGCGCGTCGAAGCACCCAGTACAGCTCGACGACTGTGACCAGGCTGAGGAAGCCCGGACCCTTCTCGGTCAGCGCGTCGATCACCGTGGACGCCGCCGCCGACTGATTCGGCTCATCTTGAACCAGGTAGCGGACAACGACGTTGGTATCGAGACCGATCACCGGGCAGATGCAGTGGCGCCGGCGGCGATGGCCTCGTTCATGTCCTCGAGGGTAACTAGCCCGGCCGGTCGCGGCACGGCACCTTTAAGGTCCTGGATCGACGCTGCTTCCGGGTGGATCTCATATCCGCCCGTGTCAGTGGGGACGAAGGCAAGCCGGGACCCTGGGCGGAGACCAAGCTTGGTGCGCACATCGACGGGGATCGTGATCTGACCCTTGCTGGTGACCGTGGCGGACGTCATGCCGACTCCTTACCTTTGGTAAGGCAAGCATACATCTTGAGGGCACGCGTGCCGCTCAACGATCCGCTTACGGGCACCGGTCCAGAGGATCCGCTTTCCCTATGATCCTGACGCCGCCAACCATCTACCGCTACCTGTGGGTGCCGAAAATGCCATCTGGGTGCTTTGACCTGGTGTTTTGCGTTGGTGTGATGGGCGTTCACGATGGGTTATGGCGTTGTTCCTTCTTGTACGTGTCGTTGGTTCGCCTGTTCGAGTTGCGCTGGCTGCGCAGGGGTGATGGGGATGAGCTGGCAGTCGAGGTTGTCGTGCTGCGGCATGAGTTGGCGGTGTCACGCCGGCAGGTGAGCCGGCCAGCCTTGACGGCCGCCGACCCGGGCCGTGTTGGCGCGTGGGGTTCCAAAATCGGATTTTTCGATCGGCACACCTGTGCATCCATCAGTTGGCGGCGTTCATGCACGAGGGACCGTGGCTTGCAGAGGAACAGGCTAAAAGTTTCAGCCTTCGTCCGGCCGCAGCGCGCCCGTATGGCCTAGCGGAGTGAGATAGTCCGCCCATGGTTGAGCTGCCGCCCGCGTCTCCAGATGGATTGGCGTGGACCCTTCAATGGCTGGAAGCAACACTGTCGGGAGAATCCGAAGTCATCAATGCCGACGAACTCGCCAGACTCCACCGCGATCTCATGGACCGCTCGGTCAAAGAGCCGCATCTGGCCACCTCGGCCGCCAATGCCGCAGCCTCCGTTGCAGTCCAGCTTTTTGAACTGCTTACCGCATGCGACCCCGAGGCGGCAGGCCAGTACGTGCGAAAACTCAGGGGCCGGCTCGCCGACTAGCGTCGTCGTCGGGGTTGATGCGTAGCGCTCAGGCGCTGTCGCAGCGGCGCCAGGCGGGGTCGCGGTAGATGGTGTTAGCGGTGAAGGAGCGGCGTTCTCCGGCTGATAACACCAAGGGGATTCTTCGGCCGACCAGCCAGGGGTGGTGTCAGGCAGTTCGTAGCTGGCCTCCCGCGATGGCTGGTCTGAACTGCCGCGTCTGGCCCGCAGGATTCGATAGAGGCGCCGCGTGCAGAATATTAAGGATGAGAGTACTTTAAATGTGACGCGTGACCTGAGGGAAGGGGCCGACGACG
>JBBRSE010000146.1:0-4049 GCA_038245655.1 Mycobacteriales bacterium
CAGGACGGTGCCGTCGGGTCAGCTCGGGGAGCGGCCGCCGATGGTCCGCGGAAGCAACTGCACGAGAGGCCGCCCGTGGTTCATCCCTTGCCCGATCCGGTTGGGCAAGAGGACGAGCGAACGTCCCCACATGCCGATGAGAGCGCGTCCTTCCGGCTCCAGTAAGACGCGTCGGCCCGGCCCGTTTGCCCGGCCGGGCATAGATAGGGTGTCGCTATGTCGTTGGCCCAGACGGCTGCGCACCACCCTGAGGTGTCATGGTCGCAAGCCCCACGTGAGTTGCTCGGCCACACAAGGCCGGGCCGCCGCTTCGAGCCCATGGAAGAGCGGCTCCTGGACGACCACCTGGTGACACTCGCGACAAGGCTGCCCCGTGCTGCGGAGGGGCTGGCTCTCGTCCGCGAGTTCCCGGGCGGGCGGGGCGTGGCCGACGCCGTCGCGGTAACCGGGTGGCAAGAACAGGTGCGTCAGCGGATCGCGCTGCAGTTGCCCCTCCTCGACAACGAGACGGACTGCTCCGTGGTCGCAGCGCTCTCTCCCTACCAGACCCGGACGGTCACGGGCATTGGCAAGCGGCTCGGGATGAGCGACGAGCAAGTCGTGCGGAGGCTCCGGCCTCTAGCGGCCGCCGGGTACGTCGAGTCGAGCGGCTCGGGATTCCGGCGCGTGCGGGGCCTTGAGCCAATCGGCCGCGCATACGCGCTCGAGGCGAAGGTCAGCGACTGGCAGCAGGGCGTCGGCCAGGCGCTGCGGTACTCGACCTGGTGCGACGCCGCAGCGGTCGTGCTCCTGAGGCCTCCGCGGGACCTCTCGGACGCCAAGGAGCGGTCCTCCAAGCTGGGCCTGGGCCTCGCGACCAGCGGCCGTTGGGTCGTTAGGCCACGCATCGGCCGGCCGCATGCGGGCCTCCGTCTCTCAATGTCTGAGCAGTTCGCGCGGCTGATCGTCGAGTCAGAACCCTTCTGAACCTGCGTACGCCTCCAGTGCACTGGCTGGGTTCGACACCCAGGCGGTCTTGTCGGCTTCACGGACGACTGGCCGCAGGTCGGTGATCAGGCTGTCGTAGTCCGAGGTCGCGGTGTGGTAGAGGTTCCTGAGCTCACCTACCCGGGCCTGCCGTGAGCCGGCGGCGTTGATCTGCTGGACCGCGGACCGGAGCTGGAGGAGATGGTGCATCCGCTGCGCCTGGTCGCTCGGGGGCATCGGACCGCCGCGGATCGCGCGGGCAAGCGCCGCGTCCCACCGCGCGATGGCTTCAGCAGCGTCCCGGCGCAGGACCGAGATTAGCCCGCCCTGGGTCACGTACGACGCGGGGATCCTGATGCCTGGGTCCGAGTCGACGCGGAAGGCGAGCGGGTCAAACGTCCGCTGGGCGCGGTCCCAGCCGCTGCCGACGGTGTCGGCCCCTGCAGCGACCGCTGGGAGGCCGGCGAAGTCCCCATAGGCGAGGATCACGCGGGACCGCAGCGAGAGCGAGTGGACGGTCCGGCACAGGCCGACGAAAGCGGCCGTGTCCGTGAGGTCGGGGACGTGGTCGACCACCAGTTCGTTCGCAACCGTGATCATCCAGACCGGCGCGCGGAGTGCCGCGAGGCTCCCGACGTATGCGTCGAGATGCGGGCCTGACGACCAGAAGGACCGGGTGCCAACGAGAGACTGCCAGGAGCCCTTGTCGAGCCCGCGGGCGACGCGTGCTAGGTCACGGGCCACGTAGGCGTTGGGCGACTGCGGCGATTGGAGCTGCAGCGTCGGGGCGAGGTGGGGTGCGCCGACCTGGCTCTGGCGGTCGAAGACGCGCTCGACGTGCGCCAGCTGGTGCGCCGCGCCCTCGAGGTTCGCACCGGCCGGACCCCAGAGCTCCCATGCGTCGTAGAAGTCTTGCTTGTTGGTGCTAGGCAGGAACAGGGCGTGGGTCATGGCGTCGAAGACCACCTCGCCCATCGCGCCGCCAACGGCCTGGGCGACGTCCGACGCGCTGGGGTGCCGCGGCTCGGCGACACGCGGGGTCGCGAACGGGTTGAGCACCACGCCGTCCGCGGAACCGCCGGAGACCGCGTCGACGCACCACTTGCGGTGGCCGATCCGTCGGCCGTCGTGGATCAGGACGCCGCTCATCGCCCGGCTCCTACGCTGTCGAGCGCCGACTTCAGTTCAGCCCCGTCGAGGTAGCGTCTGGCGGGCTGGCGGCTCAGGCAGGTGTCGATGACCTCGCAGAGTTCCGGCGAAATCCCCGGTGTCAGGGTGGCGATGCTGGGTACCTGCTGCTCGACGAGTCTGCGGTCGTACTCCGCCTGGTCGCCGTTCGGGTCGACCGCGAAGGTCCCCGTGAGGGCGAAGAACGCCAAAATGCCGAGCGCGAAGATGTCGCTGGCCGGGGTCGGGTCCCCACCCGGCACATGCTCCGGAGAGCGCCAGCCGGGGGTGCCGGGCTGGAACGCACCCGTCAAAGCCGTCTTCGCCAGGTGCCGCGCGAGTCCGGGGTCCATGAGCACGAAGTGCCCGTCCGACGTCCGCCGCACGTTCCCCGGGGAAAGGTCGCGGTGGACGACGTCCAGGTCGTGGCAGGCGGCGAGCGCCTCGGCCATGTCGTGCAGCAGCGGCCACACCTCTGACTCTTCCCATGTGCGGTTCAGGGACACGCCAAGGTCATCGCCGTCGAGGTACTCCTCGGCCCAGCAGACAGCGGCGGGCGGCTCACGGATCTCGACGGCGTCGGTGAGGACCTTCACCACACGCTCCGAGTCGACAGCAGAGAGCAGCTCGACCTCGCGGTGCGCCCGCTGCAGCGTGATGTCGCCGTTCGGGTCCTGTGACAGGAGCACGATCTTGGCGACGGCCGGCGCACCGCTCAACGTGCCCTTAAGGACGAGCTTTTGCCCCCCCTGCGCGAGCGGCTGGGCGTCCTCGAAGCCCAAGGCCGCACTGACCTCGGCGATGAGTTCGGTAGGGGTCACGGTCGGATCCGGGCGAAGTGGCACACGCCCTAGATGATGCCGAACCTGCCGATGGATTTTGCTCTTTTCAGAAAAATGCCGCAGATCGTACGGTCGGAGCTCTTGAGGCGGGGCGCTCGCTCATGCCGCGGGTGGCTCAGTTAGTCCTGGGGTGAGTGTTGATGGGCGTCGGCGGAGGTGATGGCGTCGCGCATCTGCGCGAGCACGCCCGGCGTGGGCGCCCCGGAACTGCGTAGCGGTAGGTCAAACATGTGGCGCCGTCGGTTCTCAGGAATGGTGGCCGCCACCCGCGCTGGGTCGGTCAGGATGGTGCCGTACAGGTTCGGTCCGTCCGCGTAGAAGGGGTCGATGAGCACGAGACGCCCACCCTGCGCCTGCATGACGTTGGTGGGGTTGATGTCGACCGGGCCGCACCAACGCAACTCGCGGCGGGCCTCCAGATGGACGGCGGCAACCAGTTCGGACAACTCGGCCACCTCTGGCGCGCCTACAGCGATGGCTTGGTGGAAGGCGGCCGCCCGGTCTAGATCCACGGGGTGCAGGAACTCGAGGACCAGCAAGCTGGCTCCGCCGTCGAGCTCGACCTCGGCCTCGAGGCGTGGAACCTGCCCGGTGTGCAAGGCGCGCCGGTACAGCTCAGCGTTGTAGGGCGCGGCGGGGTCGAACGGGCTGATCCGTGCGGCATGGACACCTGAGGGTGACCGCAGGGCAATGGCCCAGTCACCTGCGCCGCACGAAGTCCACCCGCCATCGCGCAGGATGCTCTCCGCATCGCGATAATCCATCCCCTGGCCAAGCGCGCGCAGCAGCGCCAGCTCGTCGCCTACCAGGACGTCACCCATAACTGCCAGGCTAGACGCCGCCGCACAACCAACGGTCCCATCGTGAGCGCGCCCTTGGCCGGTCGGCGGCGCAAAGCGCCAAGGGCCCGCGGCCGCCGCCAACGTCCGCATTTGCCGCGTTGGGTGCGGGCTTGGCCCCTCGGGCTGACGTGGTCAGCAAATGCCCGGGGCACCCGCGCGAGACCCCGCCTGTCTTGACGGCCGCGAAACAATCTCGACATGAACGTGCTCGAGGAGCAGGCACTCATTGATG
>JBBRSE010000147.1:0-4048 GCA_038245655.1 Mycobacteriales bacterium
CCACCCGCACTCTCTCCAGCAGGTTCTCTCGAACACCGGCGAGTTCGCCCTGAGAGAGCGGCCAGATCGTGAGGGAATGTAGACGTCCGGTGAGAGCCTGTGCCGTCGTGGGCAGCGCGTCCTGACGGGTCGATCCGGTGAGGACGGCCGTGCCGGGCCGGCTGCCCTCCCGGTTCAGACGTGCCTTGATCGCATCCAGGATGTCCGGGACCCGCTGGTACTCGTCCACGCACAAAGGGGTGGCACCCCCGACCACCGCCGTCAAGTTGCCCGTGACGGCCTCGCGGACCTCCACGTCGTCGAGGTCCACCACCGACCTGTCCGTACGGGCGGCGAACTCAGCCAGCACTGTTGACTTGCCGACCGAGCGGGGGCCGTGCAGAGCGATGACCGGCTCCACGGCAACGAGGTCCAGCAGTAGCTCGCTCACTCGACGCTCGACCAGAGAATGGAGGACCATCCGGTCAACCTAGCAGATGTGCGCTCGTTAACCTTACAAACGTGAGGGTCACGTCTTGACAAACGTGAGGACCCCAGCTGAGCAACGTGAACGTCCGCACATCGGCATTCATGTGGGTGAAACCGGGACCGGCCACCGTGTCGAGTCGGCTGGCGGCTTGTTGGCGTCCGTGGGCGAGGCGGTAGGAGTAGATGCCGGTTTCAATGACGGTGCCATTGAAGGTAAGCCGGTCGGTCCACGACGCACAGCGCGGTAGGCCTCTCGGGTCCCGATGCCTGCCAGCTGGGCGTACTGGCAGAGCCGTGCTTGGGGCCGGCGGCAAGATGGCCCAGTCAAGAGCCAAAGCCCCCCGCTTGCCGAGCGCTAGCATCAATGACGTGACCACTCTCTACATCCGCGACGTCTCTGACGAGGTCGCCGAGACGCTCAAGGAGCGCGCCGCGGCCGAGGGCAAGTCGCTCTCGGCCTTTGTCGGGGGCGAGCTGTCCGAGATCGCCGCTCGCCCGACGAACGCCGAGATCGTCGCCAGGCTGAAGGCTCGTGACCGGTCGAGCGGGCCGACCTCGGACGAGATCGTCGCCGAGGTGCGAGCCGGTCGCCAGTGATCGTGGTCGACGCCTCGGCCATGGTCGAGGCGCTCATCGGACATGACCCGGAGGGCGAGCTGCTGGACGGCTTGGCCGACGCCATGGCCGCCCCCTACCTGCTCGACGTCGAGGTGCTCTCCGTCCTGCGTGGGCTCCTGCTCGGCGGCAAGCTCGAGCCCAAGGCGGCCGAGGAGGCTCGCCACGACCACTTCGCCTTGTCCATCACCCGCCACGAGATCCACCCGCTGGCGGATCGCATCTGGCTTCTGCGCCATCAGTACACCAGCCACGACGCCTGTTACCTCGCGCTGGCCGAAGCGCTCGACGCGCCGCTCTTCACCTGCGACGCCAAGCTGGCCGGCGCTGGCCATGAGGCCCAGGTGCGGGTCTTCCCAGGAACACCCTGACCTACCGCGAGACGCACCGCTCTGCCACGCCTACCGCATGGTCGCCCGGATCGCCAAGGCCGCTTGCATCCCACGGCACATCAGCCCCCACTCGCTGCGGCACGCCGCGATCACCAACGCCCGAGGCAGCTCGACCGACACGGCGTCCAGTTCCTGACGGCATACCTCGCCTGCGTCTGAACGGTCTGGCGCCACCGGCGCCGACTCCGCCCAGGACGCAGGCACCTGGCCCCCGCGACGGTCCCCTCATCATGCCGGTAAGCGCTTGCTCGCTGCCGGTGCTTGCGCAACCATCAACTTGAGCCTGAACGGCTTCACCGGCGGATCTTGACCTGACGCGGGGACGAGCACCGCCGTGGATAGGGACGTTCGAGGCGCTGAACAAGGCGCGTCACCCGATGCCGACCGGGGCACGCTGAGGCGAACCTGTGGTGCAGAGCGACGTTGGTCGGTAGCCGTATCCGACCCTGAGCGACGTCACTCTTGGGAAGCGCGAAAGGGGTGCCCATGAACACTGCATCGATATCCCGGCTCAGCGGATGGTGCTGCGTCGCCGGCGGGACCACCTTGATCGCACTGACGCGGCGGCACGCCTCACTGCCCGAGGGCTGTGTGGGCGACGGTTGCCTCACCCACCCGATGCGCGGGACGGCCACGGGGGAGGCGCCGTTGGGCGTCGTCACGGCCGTGCTCCTGGGGATCGCCGCGGTGGCTGTGCTGGTCGTCGCGAGTCGCACGCGGCCGCTGGGAAAGCTTGGCGGCGCAGCGTTAGCCTGCGCGGCTGGCGCATCGGCGTTCTGGGCGGCGTCCGCAGTAGTGACGACCACCATCGATGGTGACGTCCCGTGGATGCCGCTGCTCGTCTTGCCCGCCGTCGCGCTCTTCGTGGCGGCGGCCGTCCTGCTCGGGGTGGTGCTGCTGCGGGCGAAGCTGGTCCCGACCTGGCTCGCGGTGGCTGTCGTCGCGACGGCGTCGCTGCTGCTGCTTGCCTACGAGCAGACGGCGCTTGTCCTCTTCGCTGTCCCGTTCGGAGCGGTCTGCGTCGTTCTCGGACTCGACCTGATCTTCCAGAAGGGTCGAGTCCTCGCCAGTGACCAGCCTCAGCGGGCCTAGCGACGAGGCGGCACAGATGAGCAGAACGGCTTCGGGGAGCGTCGGGGGTACTGCGCGAGCCGTGAGCGTAAGACAGCGGCGTCGACGCCGCGACGACGCGAGTGTTCCGGCTGCCGCCCCGACGCGGCGGGTACTCAGTGACGTCGCCGATTCCCGTGCGGGCGCGTGACGGGGCGCGGCTGCTGACCGAGCACTACGCTCCCGACGGGCGCGCGTTGGGCACGGTGGTGCTGCGCAGCCCCTACCAACGGATCTGGATCATGTCGCAGATGCTCGCCGGCCTGTTCGCGTCGCGGGGCTATCACGTCGTGCTGCAAAGCTGCCGCGGCACCTTTGGTTCCGGTGGCCGCGACCGTTCTCGCCGAGCGCGCGGTGGACCGGCCACTTCGAGGACGCCATCGCCGTCGACGATCGGATCGGCGCCAGACCGTATGCCGCGATCGGCCGGCTGGGGCTGGCGGAGTGCCTCGAAAGCAAGGACCCGATCAGGGCGCTGGACCTCGCCACCACGGCTGCTGATGAGCTCGACCGACTCGACATGCCCGGCCCGCTGGCCCGCGCCAGAGCGCTGCGCGACAGGTTGTCGGGGTCAGGGGGCGGTCGCGCCGACCACCCGGGCGGCTTGACGGAGAGGGAGCTCGAGGTGGCCCAGCTCGTCGGGCGAGCCCTGACGAACCAGCAGATCGCCGATCGGCTCTTCGTCTCGGTGCGCACCGTGGAGTCCCGCGTCCGAAGCGCACTCGCCAAGCTCGGCCTGACCAGCCGCACCGAGATCGCCGTCTGGGTTCTCGCGGACCGCACCTGACCGTTGTCGACGTTTGTCCTGGCCCGATGCCGGCTGAGATCTCGACCGTGGTGAGCCTGGCTTACGTGTCGGTCGGTCCCAGTTCCGCGATGACATGTTCCGCATGGGCGGCCACGGTGCAGCACGACCAGTGCGTCTGCCCCGGCGGAGCGCTGTTAAGAGTCGACTCCACGATCTCGTCGATCTTGGCCTGCGCGATCGTCGACTTGCGGCCCTGGCCCGAGCGGACCTTTGCCCAGCTTCGCCAGCCCTTCCTCAGCGAACAAGGACCGTCATGTCCAAAGGGTCGCCGGTTCACCGCGAGGCGATCCGCGTCCTCGCATCCCGTCCGAGAGCCTGAGACCGTTCGTGTGGACCGCCACCGCCGACGAGACCCTCGCCAAAGTCGACCGCGGCCGCGTCGCGCTCCAAGCGGTCAACCCATGACGAGGCACCACTAGCGTGGCGGGTCTCGGCCGATCAGACTGTCGGGTCGGGCACGAGCTGCGTCGGCGACGCGTTGCTCGCCGGCACGACGGCGACGGACGAGCCGCGGCGGTCCGTGACATTAGACCGAAGTTACGTCTGTTGGGACGTGCGAAACCCCTGTTGAGCAGGGGTTTCGCGGTTTGAGTTGTTGGTGGTTCTGGCTACGTCAGGCTGACGGGGATGCGGGTGCCGAGCAGTTCGAAGGCTC
>JBBRSE010000148.1:0-4036 GCA_038245655.1 Mycobacteriales bacterium
CTATCGCCTCTTGATCCCGCTCGCGGTCCGAGGTCTTGCCGTCAGCTCCTGGGTGCTGCCGTTCAGGTGGATCGAGCGTGTCTTCGGCTATCTCGGACTCTGCCTGCTCGTCTTCGCCGTCGCAGCGATCAAGCTCCACCCCAACTGGGGCCGGGTCGCCCACGGCTTCGTGCCCGGCTCCCACTCCGGCGGCAGCCTGATGGTCTACCTCTACTTCGTCGTCGGGCTGCTCGGAGCGGCGATGACTCCCTATGAGGTCTATTTCTACTCCTCGGGTGCCGTCGAGGACCGCTGGGGCCTCAAGGAGCTCGGGCTGAACAAGGTGACTGCGATCATCGGCTACGCTCTCGGCGGCTTTCTCTCCTTCGCGCTGATGATCGTTGCTGGGGTGCTCTTTTTGCCGAGGGGAATCTCGCCCCAGTTCCTGGGTACGCCAGCTCTCGCCGCCGAGCACGCGCTTGGGCAAATGGGGTTGCTGCTGGCGCTCGTCGGCATCCTCTTCGCCGTCGGCGGCGCGGCCATCGAGACGTCCTTCTCCGGCGCCTACAACCTGGCCCAGTTCTTCGGCTGGAAGTGGGGCAAGAAGGAGCGGCCCGTCGCCGCCTCGCGCTTCACCCTCTCGTGGCTGGTGATCTTCGCGCTTGCCCTCCTGGTCGTCATGACCGGCTACGACCCGGTCAAGCTGACGGAGTACTCGGTGATCTTCTCGGTTGTGGCGCTGCCCTTGACCTATCTGCCTATCCTGCTCGTCGCCAACGACCACGCCTATATGGGTGCGAACGTGAACGGGAAGCTGGCCAACTTCCTCGCCGTGCTCTACTTCTTCCTCATCCTCGTGATCGCCGTCGCCGCCATCCCCCTGATGCTCCTGACGAACGGAGGGCAGGGATGAGCAAGGTCACCGAAGTCGACATCGCCCTCAGCGTCCTCGATCACCAGCTCATCGACGGCGACGGCCAGAACTGCGGCAAGGTCGATGATCTCGAGATCGGCGGTCTCGACGGCGACTCACCGGAGATCGTGGAGATCATCGTCGGCGGCAACGCCTGGCGCTCTCGCGGCCTGCTTGGAAGGCTCGCGGCCCGCCTCTCGGGAAACGCCGTCCACGTGCCGTGGCCGGAGGTCGACTCCGTCACATCGGTCGTGACCCTGAAACGCCCTGCCGCTGAGCTGCGTTTGAACCGCGGCGACGACCGTTGGGCGCCCCTCGTCGGGAAGGTGCCGGGATCCTGATGCGCCTGTCGGAGCTCCTGAACCGAAAGGTCGTCAGCGAGTCCGGTCAGGGCATGGGCCATGTGCACGACATCCGCGGTGAACTCGTCGGAGGACGGCTACGAGTGACAGGCCTGATCGCCGGCAAGCTCGGCATCCTCGAGCGCTATGGCGTCGGCACCCACGGCAGCGGCGGGCCGGGACAAGCGAAAGTGCACGGGCACCCCGTCATCCCCTGGGAGCGGGTCGTCCGCGTCGGATCGGAGGTAGTCGTCCGCGACTAGTCAACTCTCGCCTGCGGGGTGCGTAAACTCGGTCTTGCCTGCAAATCGAATGTTTTGTGATGTACGACCGAATTTACGCACCCCACACGCCGACGGGAGAGTCATCATCAGCGCATCACTGATTGTCCGCCTCTGCGCGGACTTGAACAAGGAGGCGCGATCGTGGTCGCAGCACTTGGCATCGGCATCATTGGAACGATCCTCGTGGTCATCCTCGTCATCGCGGCGATCATGTTCTTCCTGCGCCGCTGAAATCGGCACCTAACGAGAGGCAGTCGTTCACCCGTAGCAGCCGACCTCTTTGACGCGCGCAGCCCAATACTGCGCCGGGATCGAGTGCGCACACGCCGAGCGCCGCTGAGGCGAGCCAGCGGCGCGCGGGTATCGGCCCTCATGACGTCGGTCTGGACGCAGCCGGAAACGACCGAAGAGAACATCGCGTGGACGCGGACGTGGTACCTCGGCCCGACCGTGCCAAGAAACACGTAGAAACACGTAGAAACACGTAGACGTTTTAGCCGGCTCCAGCCGGGCGTCGTTTTGGGAAAAGGCCTGTAAAGAAGGGTTTTTTATGGGTTTCCCGAGCAGACGGGCGGGGGGCGGTTACAGCGGACATATACTTTGTCCGGTTTATGCGACTTCTTGCTGCCGATAGTGAGGCCGAGGTGTACGCGATCGGCTGCGAGTTGGGGCTGACCCGGATCGGGGTGGCCGCCGACGCCAGGCAGCGGCTGCGGCAGATGCAGGTCGGCTCGCCGCTGCCGCTCGAGCTGGCCGGCTGCCACCGGTTCGCGACCGCGGCGGCGGCCTATGCGGCCTGCGCCGATGTGCAGCGTCAACTGGCGCAGCGCCACGAGCGCGGCGGCTGGTACCGGGCGACAGGCGCCCAGGTGGGGGAGGCGATCGGCAGCCGCAGCGCCCGCGAGGCGGCGCGGGCGGCAGCGGCGCTCGCGCCGCCGCGGCCGGACGCGGCCGCGCTGGCGGCGGAAGCGGCCGAGCGGCAGCGGCTGGCCAAGGCACGGCAGCGCCGCCGCGCCCTGGTGCGGGCGCGCCAGGCGAGGACGCACGCCGCCGCCTACTTTCTCGCCGCCCCCTACACCCAGCGCACGGCCGCCACCAGGCTCGGCGTCAGTGAACGGACGCTGCGCCGCTGGACAAAGCTACCCGGCTTCGACACCGAACTGGTAAAAGCGCACCTCCGCCGCAACCGCACCCGCCAGCGCCCACAGAGCAGCGACAACAGCGCCGCCGCGCGCCGACAACAGCGCCACCCGAAAGCCGAGAGCGAGCAAAACGCCAGCCGCCAAGCGCCGCCCCCCAGCAGCACCGAGGAACGCCAGGATGGGCCAGAGAGCGCGCAGCGCCGCGACCGCCCGGCCGCCCCCAGCCACGGCCGGCACCCGCCCCTGACTCTCGAGCCGTTCTCGAACGCCTGGATCGCCTGGTACAGCGACCGCCGCCTCCGCTCCAAGATCGACCTGCTGAACGACAACGACGCCCGCCGCGGCATCATCCCGCCGCGCGAACAACGAGCTCGCGAACGCCAGCGCTAGATCCTCCACCGCCCCGCCCGCCCACCGACCAGTAACCGGCCGCGACAAGCAGCCCCCCACACCGAACCGATCAACCGACACCAGGTCGCGTCGACGCTTTCCCGGTCTCGCTGGAAACAGAGGTACCAACACCCCAAAGAGGTCTCGCCGTTTCGCTAGAACCTGATCCGGGTGCCAACCCCTGCCTCCCTTTGTTTGCAGAACACCGCCGACACGAGCGCTTGTCGCTTTTTGGTGGAAAGACGACAGTTATGCATACCCGTCCAGAGGCTTGATGTGAAATCGAGCGTCTTCTCAGTGGGTGCTCGGTAGGAGTAGCCGATTTAGTTGTGCCTGCGCCTCCGCGACCAGTCTCTTGTTGGGGTGTTGTGTCGCGAAGTAGACGCGCACGTCAAGATGCCAGCCACGGATGGTGGCCCACCGGAGCCGTTGCTGGATGTTGGGCGCAGGCTGGCCCTCCCAGCCTCGGTCGAGTCGGAAGGTGGAGAGCCGGAGCGGCCATCTCGCACGGGGGAAATTGGACGTCGGTCCGCCTGGTCCTCGTCCCATCGTGGTAGCCCAGACGAGGATGCCTTGAGGCCGCAAACGCTTGAAGCCGACAAAGGGAGCGAACGGTTGAAGAGCGGCCGCGTCGCGGGCGGTGACGGCGACCACCATCCCGGCGGACAGATTCGGCTCCGATCGGCCAGGCTTGAGTACGACCCAACCGGACGCTGGACGAAAGCTCGGCGGCGGTAGCGCACATGAACCCGTACAGGAAGAGGCTGACGCTCCTCCAAGCGCCGCCAAGGCGAACGCGCACAATCCCATCACGAGCCATGGCCGGAACCTCATCTCTTAGCCATACGAGCAACTCGTGCAGACGGGTCCGGGGCGCGCCCCGCGTCGCGGACGAGCCGCGTCACGACTGTCGTCTTTCCACCAAAGTGCGACAACCGCTGACACGTCAGGTCCAACCCGCGCCGTCACCCACAGCACCATGTTCTA
>JBBRSE010000149.1:0-4016 GCA_038245655.1 Mycobacteriales bacterium
GTCCCCAGCGACTGACCCAGCCACACGGCCCTTACGCTCACCGTAGTAACACGACCCAGATCGCCCCCGCCCGCGTTCCCGCAGCTCAACGGCCCCTTTCGGCCCATCGTGTGCTCATGATCTTCGGAAGTCCGGTCTGACTGCCTCGCCCTCCCCCGCGCCGAACCCGGCCACACATCAGGGAATCTGAAGCCATATCTACCTGAGCGTCCAATTTCTGTGCCGTGATCGCCGCGATCAACCGCCTGGATCGCACGGGGGGGACGCTGATGGTCGCCGTGAACGCGTTGAACATGATCGCCTGAAGAATGACCCCGGCGACACGATCGTTTCGCAGGCCCGGACGCAGGACGCCGGCCAGCACTCCCTCATCAAGCAGACCCTCGAGCAGAGTCAGCACGGGCACAAACGCGCGTGACGCTCAGCCAGCCGGAATCTTCGCGCGAGCAACAATCGTCGCGCGGCCGAGGATGTGGCTGAAGATGTTGAAGCCGAGGTACGCGGGTGAGGCGTCGGCCGGAACGCCGAGGTCGTCGGTATCCAGCGCATGCACCGTGATGAAGTACCGGTGAGCGCCGTGTCCACCGGGAGGGGCGGCGCCGATGAAGCGGTTGCCGCCGGCGTCGTTGCGCAGCTGGTAGGCCCCCTGCGGCAGGCCGGATCTGCCTTCGTCGCCTGCGTTTTCCGGCAATGAGGTCACGGACGCCGGCACGTTAGCGAGCACCCAATGCCAGAAGCCCGACATCGTGGGCGCGTCAGGGTCGTACATCGTGACGGCGTAGCCCTTCGTGCCCTCGGGGGCGCCTTCCCAGGACAGCTGCGGAGAGACGTCCTGCCCGCCGGGCACCCCCAAGAGGCCTGACATCTGGGCGGGCTCGAACGCCTGCCCGTCGGCAACCGTCGTACTGGTCACGGTGAACGACGCCACGTCAGGGCACCTGGCGAACGGGTCATTGGTCATCGCAAGTCCTTACTGTCACGGCCGTTTGAATCACCCGCTTCGTGTCCTCGACGGCCTGCTGCGGCAGCTTAGCGATCCGGCGCGTCAACTGCTCGGGCCGGTTGTATTCGCTCATGTTGCGGGCAGCCCGAAAATGCATCCGGCAATGAGATTGCGTTGGATTTGCGACGTGCCGCCCACGACGCTCTGGGCCCGGCTGTAGAGCTATACCTTGAGCCAGGTGCCCACGCCCTCAGCCCCGTCGTAGGCTCCGCCGCCGATCGCCAGCGCCGCGTGGCCGACCGCCTGCTTGACCGCCGCCATCCAGCAACTTGTCCACCCATCACCCGCCGTTGACGCTCATCGTCGCGCCACCGCGAGAGAACGCTCACGGTCGGCTCCCATCACGGCGCCCGAGAGTCTGGAGCTGGAGTTGTTGGCGACGCGTACGGCATCGTCGTCGCCGTCATGCGGCAGCACCACGAGCACCGGACCGAACAGCTCCTTCTGGGCAATAGCGGAGTTCTCATCGGCTCCGACGATCAGCGTGGGCTCGTAGTAGAAACCCCGCGGGAGACGCTCGGAAATCCGACCTCCGATGACGGCCTTGGCGCCATCGGCGAGCGCCCGATCGACGTAGCCCGCGAACTTCTCGCGCTGGCGAGCGCTGATCAGCGGGCCCATCATCATCCCCGGATCGGTCGGGTCCCCGTACGGAACGCCGGCCAGCATCTGGCGGGTGACGTCGACAACGTCGTCGAACTTGTCGCGGGGCACGACGAGCCGCGAGGTGATAGCGCAAGCCTGGCCACTGTGGGAGGTCGCCGCGAACGCGCACATCATCGCAGCACCCGCCGAGTCACCTTCGTCGAGGAGCACGAAGGCCGACTTGCCGCCTAGTTCCAGGAAGGTGCGCTTCAAGGTCGGCGCCGCGGCGGCCATGATCTACCGCCCGACCGGCGTCGAACCCCGGTGAACGTGATGACGTCGATGTCGGGGTGGGTAGTCATCTGCGCGCCGACCGCAATGTCAGAGGACGTCAACACGTTGACCACGCCGGCCGGAATAGCAGCAGCGCTAACCCGGTACGTATCCGCGATGCTCGCATCTGCTGCGGTGCCGATCCAAGCTCTCCGGGTCCCCGCAGTTCGTCGGTGTGTTCGTGCAGCCGCGGCGGCGGCCGGTATTGCGCGCGTACGCCATCGAAACGCATCGGGCTCCCGAGCATGCGCAGCGGACCGGCGCCGCTCTCGACGGCGACCACAATCTTCCGGTCCTTGACTCCCTCTTCCCAAAACCTTCGGAAGACTGGATCGACATCAGCGGCCGCACGTGCAGTTAGATGCACGTTCCGCGCACGCTGGATCGCGAGCGGCACCAGCCGATTGCGTTGTTCGTCGCTCATGCCGTAGGCATCAGCGAACGCGCGGATGCGAGCGGGGATGTCGGCATCGATCAGTACCAATGGCCGGTCCTGGGGATGCAATAGGGGCACCCACCAATAGAGGGCGTTCACGGCGTCCGCGAGCCGGGTTGTCGGACGGGCAAGGTCGAAGTCGATGAATGCAACCGGCTGGTGATCACGGAACACGACGTTGCCGGGGCAGTAGTCCTGATGTGCGACCAGTTCCGGCCGCGAGAACAGCGGCACCACCCCGATCGGAACGTCGCCAGGGATAGCACCCCACACCGCGTCCAGACCCGGTTGCCATCCCCGCGCCGCGTCATGCTCGGCCGGTTTCAAGCGGGCGATACCGCTGAGCAACTCAACAGTCGTCGCCCAGTCCGGACTCAGGCCAGGGTGGCCCAGAAGTCGCGCAGGACGGTCGCGGCCCGGGCAGGGTCCTGGAGCATCCACCAGTGGCCGAACCCGTCGAGGGCGACCGCCTTGGCGACGGCCCGTGCGGCGGCCCTGGTCGCCGAGGCCGCGCTCAGGAAGGGATCCTCGCTGGGTATGATCGCCAATCCGGGGACTGGGATGGCCGCGAAATCCGGGCCCCACCGCCTTCCGACGTCCACGGCCGAACGGTAGAGGTCGAGGATGCAATCAGCCATGGTGCGGTTGAGGTGCGATGCGAGGTCCAAGGCCGGCTCCTCGGGCACCCCGAACATCTGGAAAACACCGGCCCGCTCCTCGGTCGATGCCGCCAGCTGTTGAGCCCAGAAGTCTTCCCCCGCCTGTGGCGTCTGCCAGATCTTGGCGAAGTCGTGCCACTCGAACTCGACGTCGCCGATGCCCGCGGCGGCGGTGACCCAGGATCGGACCAGCCCAGGCCGGGTCGAGACCACCCGGACCACGAGCAGGCCGCCCCAGTCGTGCCCAACGAGATCGACCGGGTCACCCAGGCGCCTGAGCTCTGCCGTAAGCCAACCGGCGTACTCCCCCATCGTCGCTCCGAAACCGGCAGGGCGGGCACTGTCGAACCCGGGAAGCGGCAATCCCACGGTGTCGGGGCGGTCGAGCGCAGCCAACACGCCGTCCCACACGGCGGAGGTCTCGGGGACGCCATGGACGAAGACGGCGGTCATGCCTCGCATATTGCCGGAGCGGAGGAGCAGTGTCACGAGGCAGTTGAATGTCGTACAAGCCGCGTTTCGTGCCGACGCGGATTCACGGTAGGGCGGATGCGATCGGTGACGATGGGGCCGCGTCTTCCTTCGAATCCGCCAGACCTCCTCGACGTCCATCACAAGGCGTCAGCCACATTCACATCGTGCCCAGGAATGCGCGCATAGTGCCGGGTTATCGCGCCGAAGAGACGTACGGGCTCGGCACATCTGCGTCTGTACCGCGAAGCTGCGCCTTACGAAGGGCGAGACCAGAGCGTGGTCGCTTCGCCTTGCAACCTCACCTTCGACCCCGAACCGGTCACCCGAGTTGCTGGGAGTGTGTGGCCCGGGCCGTCATGGAGCGGTCGGTCCGAGAGGCACGTCGTCGCCACCCGCCCCAAGCTCTCGCCAAGATGTGCTTGACCTGCGCATTTACATCCGATAGAGTCGAACATGTGTTCGATACTGTTGCAGATCCGCTGGCCGTTCAGGTTGCCCGGCTGCATCAGCTCGCTGCCGGCATCAC
>JBBRSE010000150.1:0-3975 GCA_038245655.1 Mycobacteriales bacterium
AATACATTCATCACCGGCTAGGAAAGACTACCCCGACTCACTAGAGAAGACGGGGAAGGACCTGAGAGCTATCCCCAGCGATGCGAGCACGGCCTAGCCAGTGACTCCCGGCCTGCTGGTGAGCACCGCCTTGACCACGATGATCGGCGCGGTACTGCCCGCATTGGCGGGCCTGGTGGTGTTCTGGGCGGGTCTGGTGGTGGCGGCACTGCTCGGTGTCGGGCTGGGGGAGCGGTTCGCTGCCCGGGTGCTGTTCCGTGTCCGTCGTCCGTCGCCGGGACAACTCGAGGTCCTCGCGCCGGCCATGACCTTGCTGTGCCGCCACGGCCTGGGTCCTCCGGTAGTGACCGTCCTGGTTCGGCCCGGTGTGCGCGCAGTGGCGGCCGGGGGTGTCGGCCGGCGGTCGTTGGTGGTGTCCTCGGGCCTGCTCGAGGCCCTTGCGCAGCGCCAGTTGCCGGCCGATCAGGGCGCCGCGGTTATGGCGCACGCGGCCGGGCTGGTACGCGGCGGTTTCGTCCGGGCGGATGTGCTGATCGCTTTCTGGTCGCTGCCGTGGCAGCTGCTGCGGGGACTGGTGCGCGGTGTGAGCCGAGCTGGTGGGCGGCTGCCTCTGACAGCGCTGGCTTGGCGGTTGCGGGTGATCGTCGCGGGGATCGCCGTGGTTCAGGCGACCGTCGCTGGTCACCTGTGGGTGGGCGCGGTCATCGCCGCGGTGACGGCGGTGAGCTACGCCGTCCCAGTCTGGGAATCGCGCTGGCAGGCGATCCTGCTCGCCGCCGGCGACGAGACGGTGCTCCTGCACGGTCTAGGGGTCGCAATGTCGACCTTCCTGCGCCGTTGCCCGTCGACCGTGTCGATCCGGGCTCGGGTCTTCCGGTTGGAGCGCGGGGTCGCCCGGCCCGCGTTGGGTGTGGTGCAGACTCCGGCGTGATCTGCCAGCCGTGGTGCAACCCACCGCCGTGACACCTGCCGTGATCATCGCGTAGGGCCGCACGGCTCCTTGTCGACGTCGTATCCGGCGGCCTTACGGTGCGCATCGTCGTGGCGGTGGTCGCCCATGCGCTCTACGGCGGCCGACCCCTGGGCTTCCCAACGGTCCGCGGACGCAAGCCGCTCCTCGCGCTGCCCGCCGGATGGGAGGGCGTCGGCCTCTTCGCGGTCGATCTGGGCCGACCGCGAAGCGCCGTCGACGCCCTCGCCGACGTAGGGCCGGCGGTCGGGAAGGTCGCTCGCGTCCATGATGGGTTTCCCTTCTTACTCAGTGGCTTCGGGGCACGCGCCCCACTCTCCGACTCGGCCTGCCGCTGCGGCGTGGGCGGCGGTGATCCGGGTGACCACCGCGGCGACACCGCCAGGACGAGCCTCACCGCGCGGACCAGGTGGCGGGCGGCGGGGACCCGGAAATCCCTGGGGTCTGGGGGGAGCGCAGCAGGCGCAGCGGGGCGCGTCCGGTCGCGGGTGGGGTGTGCTCGTCGAGAACGTCAGCGAGCAGTTGGTCTCCAGCGGCGGCAGCGGCGTCGAGGAATCGCCGGCAGACGCCGCTGGAGGTCCGCGCCGTGCTGAGCAGGTGCTCCTCGGACGCCAGGGAAGCCGCTGTGGAGGTCAGCGCGTGGCCAGCGGCGTTGATGGCACCGCACATCGCGGTGGCCGCCTCTGTCGCGGTGTGTACCGTGGTCACCAGCTCGTCGCCGTTCTCGGCGCCGGGATCGAAGCGCACGTTGTCGATGACGTGCGCTTCGATGAGCCGGGCTGCGACATGCAGGCAGCGCAGGATCTCACTGGCGTGCTCGTGGTCGCGCAGCAGCGCCCGGCGCAGATCGCCGGCCTGGTCGATGAGGACCGCGGCGGCGGAACGCTCGATGCTTACGGCGCGGATCTGCTGCTGCAGGGCGGTCAGGTCTTCGCGTCGTCGAGCCAGCGCCAAGGCACTGCGGCCGGTCTGGGCCTGGGCCAAGCGCACCGAGTGACTAGAGGAGTCCAGGAGGCTCTGGGGGCTCGGCCGCGGGTGCACCATGGTGCTCACCGTCGCGGCCCGAACATCTGGGGAGGTGCGGCCGGTGGATCCGAGTGTCGGCGCATGCGGATCTCAGTGGTGGTGTCAGCCCTCCAGGGGCTCTGCTTGCTCACGGTTCGCCTCCTTCGCTCGTGAAGCGGTCAGCCAAAGTCCCCTCTCAACACCCGAAAGCCACGGCAGGGTGTGTGGGAGGTCACGGCAGGGTGTGCAACTCGTCGTGCCGGGTCCGGCGGACCGACCCGGCCACGGGTCCCGCGCCCCGATAGTGGTTGCCTGAACTTCGGCGACGATGCAGGGCGCGGAACCGCGGCCGGCGCATATGCGCCGCCGCCGCGCGAACGCATCGGCCGGTGTCCGGGCGCATCGCGTTGGGCGGTTAGTAGTTGCTCGGTCGCCGTATCAGTTCGTTTGCGACTAACTGGTGACGATGTGCGGCACCTGTCGGAGCCGGGAGTTGTCCGCAGGCAAGGAACCGATCCAGGTCCGCGCGGTCGACCTCCCCGACTGGCCGCGTCCGTTCGAGTTCATCGCGGAGCTCGGGCAACGTCATCCATCGCACTGGCTTCTCCATGGCAGTGACCGTAGTCGCCCCCTTTGGCGCGCCGCGGCTGGCCTCACGCTTCGTGGCTCGTGCTGGGGGTATCTGCACAGCACGCCGACGGCCCGCAGCAACAGCGCACGCACCCGCTGCCAGCGCTCATCTGGCCGTCCTCGACCCGACGAGCAATACCGAAGAGGTCGTCTTCGCTGCCCCGCGAGCGGCCGACGCCTGTGTCGGGGTCGGTGTTAAGGAACTGATTCACGACATACCAGCGGGTCGCCGTGGGATTACCTCTCAGGTCCGCGGCGCCACAGTCACCCGCCGGAGGCGCCGGTACTCGGAGCTCGGTGCTGTGCTCATGGACACTGACCCGAAAGAGCTTACGGGCGCTGGCCTTCGGCTGACGGTTGTCTAACTCGGCTCGAGCGCATGCGCTGAGCGTCTCATCCGACTTGGTGAGAGGCAGTCGATGCCGACGGCCTGTCAGGTGTCGAAGTAGTCAAGGTCATCCGGTCACACGAGGATCGGAACGCGGTCGACGCGTTGGTCCTTCACACCACGCCCGGCCGAACCGCTCATCGCAGGACAACTGACTGACCGGCCGGCGGAGCCCTTAGCGGAGGATCCTGCACGATCGCACCTCAGACCTGAATCACCTGATTGGCCTGGCCCCTGAGAATGGGGTCATGGCGTATCCATCCCGGCCCGTGCTCGAGGTGCTGCCGCAGTTCCGCGGCACTGCGTCGGTGCACCAGAGTGCGGTTCAGCGGCGGCGGCTGATTGAGTTCGTGGCTGTCGAGTATCAGCAGGGCGGGTCGTTGCGGGAACTGGCTGAGCAGACGGGGCGGACCCAGACTGCGGTGCGGCGGGCGCTCGACGAGGCGGGCGTGCCCCGGCGGCGTCGAGGGGCGAAGCCCCTTGAGCGCTAGTCAAGTTGACATAAGGTTATCGGCGTTATGAATAGCCTTACGCGGCAACGGTTTTCGTTGATGACAGAACCACCAGCGGCAAGGAAACCCTATGCACGAACGCTCACGAACGGTCGTTGCCGGCGTCGCTGTCGTCGGCAGATAGTCCGGCATTGGCTGTTAGCTGATCCAGGACGGCGCCTGCCGCATCGGCTAGCTCTGCTTCGGTGGGGACTGCAGCGCGGGCGGCTGGTGGCAGGGCGTCGTACGTGTAGTCGGCGACGGCCAGCGGCGCGGTGCTCCCAGCCAGGGCATAACGCACGACGTTGTCGTTGCGGCCCGCGCACAGCAGAATCCCGATGGTGGGTGCGTGCCGGTCGGCCACGCGTAGGTTGGCGTCAACCCAGGCGACGTAGAACCTGACTTGGGCCAAAACTAGTGCGCAGGGCCGCTCGCGTTGCGGAGTGTTTGGAGGGCCTCGGCGAGGTCTTCGGGTAGCGGGTCTGTGGCGG
>JBBRSE010000151.1:0-3953 GCA_038245655.1 Mycobacteriales bacterium
AGAGCTGCGCATTGCCGAGCCAACCGGCAGCACCTCGCAGCGCCGTCGTTCGGCCAACCCGGTCAAGGACGTGCAGCCATCCCGCCGCCGCCGCCGCGAACATTCCATCCGGCATCACCGGCCCGACCGGTCCGGCTGCGCGCAGCAAGGCTTCATAGCCGATGACGGCAGGCACCGAGTCGCGCGCACCAAGAGCCACGATGGGGTGGTAGACCGAGCGAAAAGCGTTCCTTTCGTCAGCGAAGAGGCGCAGCAGGTCGGCATGCTGAGCCCGAGCGCTGATCTGGGTCAGAGTGGGTGCCGCGAGTGCGGCCGCCACCAGCTCGGCACCGTGCTCGTCACCGCCGCCATGGCCTTCGAGATCGCCAGCACGAACCTGGTCATCGAGCTGGGCATCATCCTGGCCATCCTCATCGGCTGGCAATTCACCCTCGCCGAATTCATCGGCGGACCCTTGATGCTCATCCTGCTGGCGCTCGCCTTTCGGGTCTGGGTCCGCGGCAAAGTTGTCGAGGCGGCACGAGAAGAGGCCGACAAGGGCCTCGCTGGTTCCATGGAAGGCCACGCCACCATGGACATGAGCGTCCAAGAGCAAGGCTCCATCTGGCACCGGCTTAGGAGCACGGCCGGGTTCACCAGCACCAGCCAGTACTTCGTCATGGACTGGGCAGCCGTCTACAAGGACATCTTCGGCGGCCTGCTGATCGCCGGAGCCTTCGCTGCCTGGGTACCCGAATCGTTCCTGCGGGCCTTCTTCTTCGAAGGCCACAGTGTGCTGGCCAAGGTCTGGGGACCGCTGATCGGCCCGCTGGTGGCCGTCATCTCCTTCGTCTGCTCGATCGGCAACGTCCCCCTGGCGGCCGTGCTGTGGAACGGCGGCATCAGCTTCGGCGGCGTCATCTCCTTCATCTTCGCTGACTTGATCATCATCCCGATCATCTTGATCTACCGGAAGTACTACGGCGCCAAGATGGCGCTGCGCCTCACCGGCATCTTCCATCTCGTCATGGTGATTGCCGGATATGTCATCGAACTGATCTTCCAGCCACTCGGCCTGGTTCCAACTACCCGCAACGCCAAGGTGACTGAGGCTGGCATCACCTGGAACTACACAACATTCCTGAACATCGCATTCCTGTTGCTGGCAGCCGTCTTGATCATCCGTTTCGTCCGATCGGGCGGGGTACCAATGCTCAAGATGATGGGCGGCAGTCCCGACGCCGGCCAGGTGGGCCCGCTTCCTGGACGTCCAGGTGCCGCGCGTCGCTGCCAAGACGGGTCAACCGCTAGCCGGTCGGTCCCTGACCCTGACGGACAACAAGCGCGAGACGTTCGGCGCGCTCTACCGCTCAGATCCGCGGGTGGCGCCGTGGTCCGGAACCGCGCACGGCGTGCTGCAGGCCGTGAATACCTACGACACCATGACGGCACCCGCGTCGCCGTCGATCTTGTTCGGGGCAGAGTTCGACTCCGTTGACGGCCTCAGCACGGCCGAGCGAGAGCATCTGGGTTATAAACAGGTCTCTGAACTGCACAAACAGGTGAGTGACGGACGAGTCAGCCTGTACGCCGGGTTCTGTGCCGCACCACCGAAGCGGTACGGCGACGGTCATCTATCTACGACTGCCGTTACCGACAGCCTCTAGCGGTCTACCCGCAGGCTCGGGCGGGCCGCCCTCAAACGCCTGCGCAGGCGACTCGAGACATAGCCCCGAACCACCCTTTTGACCTAGCTCCTGGTGGGGTTTACCTAGCCGCCCGGGTCACCCCGGGCGCTGGTGCGCTCTTACCGCACCCTTTCACCCTTACCGCCGCACTAGGCAAGCCTGTGCGACGGCGGTCTCCTCTCTGTGGCACTGTCCCGCGGGTCACCCCGGGTGGGCGTTACCCACCACCTCGCCCTGTGGAGCCCGGACGTTCCTCGGCACACCCCCAGAAACCAGTCGAAACGGGTCTGAAAGCGCGACGCGACCGTCCGGCCGGCTCGTCCGCCGACGATCACGGTACGACGGGTCGTACGCTGCCGCCATGACGACGCCTGAGCAGCCGCCGCACGACCCCATGTCCCAGCCCGTCGGCACGCCCCTTGGCGGCGGCCCTTCGCAGCCAATGCCGGTGCGGACGGTACGCAAGGGACCGGGGTGGGGCGCGTATGTCGTGACCGTGATCGGTCTCCTCGTGCTCATCGCTGTCGTGGTCTTCGTGCTGCAGAACGACAACCCGATCGATATCAAGTTCTTCAGCTGGAAGCATCACTTCAACAAGAGCGCGGTGGCCTTGGGCGCGGCGGCCCTGGCCGGCCTTGTCGCCGGGCTCTTCCTTGGCCTCATCCCCTGGATGGCGGCACGCCGCCAGCTACGTGCGCTCAAGCGCGGCCAGAACATTTAGCCTGGCAGCATGTGGGCGGCCGCGGGGGTCGCCGGACTGCTGACGATCGTCACCGGACTGCTCCCGCTGCGGGCCGCCGGCGACGTCACGGCTCGAGTCGGGCCCGTACTCGGATTCCTGGTCGCCGTCACGCTGCTCGCCGAACTGGCCGACCGGGCCGAGGTCTTCGACCTCGCGGCGGACCGGGTTGCGCGACTCGGCGGCGGAAGTGTCCAGCGGCTCTTTCTGCTGGTCTGCGCCCTCGGGACGGCGACGACGATCCTGCTCAGCCTGGATACGACCGCTGTCCTGCTGACCCCCGTCGTACTTGCACTGGCCGCGCGGCTCGGACTCCCGCCGCTACCGTTCGCCATGACGGCGGTCTGGCTCGCGAACACGGGGAGCATGCTGCTGCCGGTCAGCAACCTCACCAACCTGCTGGCAGCGGACAAGCTCGGAAGGTCGGCGTCGTCGTACGTCGGCGTCATGCTGCTGCCGGCAGCGGCAGCCGTTCTGGCGACGGTCCTGGTGCTACGCGTGCGCTTCCGCAAGGACCTTCGAGGTCGCTACGTTCCACCGGCCCCGCGCAGGCCCGCTGACCGGGTGCTGCTCATCGTCAGCTCGATCGCGTGTATCGGCTTCGGGCCGCTCGTCATCGCTGGTTCGCCGGCCTGGGCAGCTGCGACCCCGGCGGCCGCGATTACGGTGGCCGCGTTCGCGTGGCGGCAGCGTTCGGCGTTGCGCCCGGGCCTGCTCCCCTGGCGGCTGGTGATCTTGACGGAGGGTCTCTTTCTCGTCGTCGAAGCGGCGGGGCGTCATGGGCCGGATCGGCTGCTCCACGACGTGCTCGGTGGCGGCGGCACTTGGCGCGTCGGCAGCATCTCGGCGGCGGCGGCAAACGTCTTCAACAACCTGCCGGCCTACCTCGCCCTCGAGCGTCAGACCTCACGCCACGACCTGCTCGCGCTGCTCTGCGGCGTGAACATCGGACCTCTCGTGCTGCTCTGGGGCTCGCTCGCCACCCTGCTCTGGCGCGAGAGGTGTAAGGCGCGAGGGGTGGACGTGAGTGCCGGCGAGTTCGCTCGGCTCGGCTTGGTCGGGGTTCCGCTGGTGCTAGCAGCCACGCTGGGTGCGCTGAGTCTTACCTGATGTACCGCAGCTCGCGCTGCACATCATCCGGTTATCCACAGGCGGCATGTTGGCTGTTCAGATGGCTTCCCGTTCGATATAGTCGTACGTATGTTCGAGTCGACGGGTACGGGGGTGGCGCAGCTGCATGAGGACGCCGTCGCGCTTGCCGCCGGCGTAGACGTCAACGTGTCCGGGGCTGAGGCGGACGAGGCGCTGGCCGAGGTGCTGGCAGCCGGCCGGCAGCTGGATCTGCTGACCTGCCGGCTCATCGAACGGGTCGACCGCAGCGGACAGTTCGCGGTGGACGGGGCCGCCTCGACGACCGCGTTCTCCGCAGCCGGATCAACGAACGCGCCGAATGGGTCGCCAAACGGGTCGCGGTCGGGCGGGCACTGGCCGATCGGCTGCCGGTGACGGCGAAGACCGCCGAAGCCGGCCGGCTCGGGCTCGAGCAC
>JBBRSE010000152.1:0-3842 GCA_038245655.1 Mycobacteriales bacterium
ATAACGTCAACCTCGGCGTAATCCGAGTTAAGCCGGATCCGGCTTAACTCGGATCGGGGTGTCCAATATTGTTCCGTCGAATACGCCACGGCCCTGAAAGAACATGGCATGGTCGGTTCAATGGGACGGACCGGGATCTGCCTGTTGACCGGCTAATCCTCTACGGGCCAGGCATTCTCGGGCGACACGCCAGTCCCGAATGTCCTTGCCTGCTGCGGGACATCGGGGGTACTTCTGTCTCTCATGACGGACAGCCCGCAGCTGCGACTCGAGCAGGACGGCGATCGGTGGCAACTGGTCGGCGACGGCGTCGACCGGTTCGTGTTGGTCAACGACTACTTGAGCTACTTGGCCGACCGGAACTACTCGCCCCGCACCGGCCGGGCCTACGGCTTTGACCTGCTGGCGTTCTGCCGGTGGCTCCTCAGCAAGGACCAGCCGCTCGAGTCGGTGACGACGGAGGTGCTGTTGCACTACCTACGGGCTTGCCGTGACGCCTCAGTCCCGGGCCGTCCGAGCAATGTCGTCTCGATGTCGGGCGTCCGCGCGGACCGGTACGCCTCGAGCACCCTCAACCATCGTCTGGCTGCGGTCACCGGCCTGTTCACATTCAGGACGATGCGCGACCCGACCGCCGCCAACCCAGTGCCGAAAGGCCGGGAGGCCCGGCGGGTCACGTCGGCCGAACGCAACGGTTTGCTCGGGCACCTGGCGACCCGACCCAAGCCACGGTCGGCGTTGCGCCTGCGTGAGCCCAAGCGGCTGCCGCGCGCGTTGGACCGCCGCGAGACCACCGACCTGCTCGGCAGTCTGCGAACCTGGCGGGACCGAGCGATCGCCGGGCTGATGCTGTTCAGCGGACTGCGTTCGTGCGAGGTTCTGGCCCTGGATGTCACTGACGTCGACATCGGTGCCCGCTGGCTGCGGGTGACCGGCAAGGGCGCCAAGGAGCGGCGCGTCCCGCTGGACGTCGACGTCGCCGGAGTGATCCAGACCTACCTGCTGGCCGAGCGCCCGGACACCACCAGCAGGCGCCTTTTCGTGGTCGCGAAGGGACCGAACCGAGGCCAGCCACTGACCCCCGCCGGGCTGCGGACGATCTTCCGTTACCACCGCAACAAGGCCGACGTCCCGGCCGGGCATCCGCACGCGCTGCGGCACACCTTCGGCACCGCCCTGGCTGAGGCGGGGGTGGACCTGGCTGTGATGCAGGCGTTGCTTGGCCATGCACACGTCGACACCACCGCCCGCTACATCCACCTGGCCCCGACTCACGTGAAGGCGGAGTTCGATGCAGCTCGCGACCGTCAGCGCTCTCGCCGCTGAACCCGAGCACGAGAGGCCGGCGAGCGTGCTCGCGGCCTATGCCGCGCACCAGAGCCTGACCGGGCGGGGGAACACCGGTTCCGAGCGGGCGGCGCGGTCGTTCCTGCGGCGCTGGCCGCAGGTCCAGACCTGGGCCGAGATGCCGCTGGACGGGCTGCTTGCGGCGAACAGCGCGACCCGGCCGTTCATCACGTTCCTGATGGTCAGCCGCCGCCTCCGGCCGGGCTACGACTACCTGATGGCCCGCAAGCTCTCCAGTTTCTGGCGGGACCTGGCCGGCAGTGCCCTCCAAGCCGATCTGCACCGGTTCGTCTGCGCAGCAAGGGAACTCGGGTTCAGCGAACGTCAGGGTTCCGCGGTCGCGTCCCAAGTCATCGCCCGGCTACTGATCCAAAGCGGCCGTGGACTGGACCAGCTGACCGGCGCTGACTTCGATGAGCTCGCGGCCGCCGGCAAACGGCGAGAGCAGCTCACCGGCCGGACCTGGAAGCACTACCGCGGCTCGTGCCACACCGCCCGGCAGGTGCTGTTCCACCTCGACATCCTGGACAGCCCCAACCCGCCCATGAATGTGCCGCTGTCGCTCGAGCAGCGGATGGCGCTGGTTCCCGCGGCGTTGCAGGAGGCGTTCATCGGCTACCTGCGCCGCAAGTCCGCGACCTGCCACCCGAAGACGGTCAGCAGCCTTGCCACCCGGCTGGCGCAGTTCGGCCGGTTCCTCGGCGAGATCGACCCTGACCTCACCTCCCTGGCCGGGCTGGACCGCCGCCGCCACATCGAACCGTTCATCACCTCGCTGCTCGATGCCACCAGCATGACCAGCGGCGACCTGATCAGCGTGGCTGACCGAGCCCGTCGCATCCACGCCGTCAGCAACTTTCTCGCCGAGATCGCCGAGTGGGGCTGGGACGAAGCACCGGGACGCAAACTGTTGTTCAGCTCCGACCTGCCCCGCCTGCCCAAGCCGCTGCCGCGCTACCTCCCTGTCGACGCGGACCGAAGGCTCACCGCCGCGCTGTCGGCCAGCACCGCCCTGAACCGGCTGGCCGCCGACGCGCTCCTGCTGCAACGGGCCTGCGGCCTGCGGATCGGGGAGCTGCTCGACCTGCAGCTCGACGCCGTCCACGAGATCCCCGAGCAGGGCTCCTGGCTGAAAGTGCCGCTCGGCAAGCTCGACACCGAACGGATGGTCCCGCTCGACGAGGAGACCGTCGCACTGATCGACCGGATCGTCGCGACCCGCTCCGCTGGTCGTCCCCTGCCGCACCCTCGCGATGGTCGACCAGCACAGTTCCTTTTCACCCATCACGGCAAACGCCTCGGCCAGAACGCCGTTCGGCTCGAGCTGCAACGCGCCTGCCAGGAGGCCGGCCTGGACCACACCACACCACACCAGCTCAGACACACCTACGCGACTGCCCTGATCAACGCCGGGGTGTCCCTGCAGGCGTTGATGGCGCTGCTCGGGCACGTCTCCGCGACTATGAGCCTGCGCTACGGGCGGCTGTTCGACAGCACCGTCCGGACCGAATACGAACGCGCCCTAGACCTCGCCAAGAGCCACATCGGGCCGCTCACCGTCGAACCCGCGGGACGCCCCGGGCTGCCGCTGCTCGACGTCACCGGAAGCGGCGACTGGAAGGACACCCCGACGCTGAAGTCCAGCATGGCCGGCGGGTTCTGCTTGCGGGCGCCCGCGCAAGGCGCCTGCCCCTACGCCAACATCTGCGAACACTGTCCCAGCTTCCGCAGCGACAGCGCCCACCTGCCCGTGCTGGCTGCGCAGCGCCAAGACGCCCGGGCCCTCGCCGCCGATGCCGAGGCGCGCGGCTGGATCGACGAAGCCGACCGGCACCACCGCCTCATCGCCCGCCTCGACGCGGTCATGGCCCAAGCCGCCGGCACATGACCGAACCAACGCTCGTCCGCGTCGAACGTGCCTGCGCCCAACTTCTGCAAGCGGGACAACAAGTCACGTTCATCGCGGTCGCGGAACACGCGGGCGTCGCCCGGGCCACCCTCTATCGCGACCCCGACCTCCGCGCCGTCATCGACGAGCACCGCACCCGACAAGCCGAAGCTCGCACCCTCAGTGGCCTCTCGCACGAAATCGCGCACCTACGAACCGCCCTCGAAGCGGTCGCCAACAACGTCCGACGACACGAAGAACAACTCCGACGGCTCCAACGACAAGCGGCCCGCAAGACAAGCTGAAACCCCTACGGCATCGGAGTTTTCCGACCCCGATTAGCCGGTCAATGCTGGGATAATGCCCTCGCCGAATCCTTCTTCGCTTCGCTTAAGAAGGAGCTTGTTTACCGCACCGCATTCCCGACACCGCGGCATGCCCGGAAAGCCATCGCTGAATACATTGACGTTTTCTACAACCGGCAGCGGCTCCACTCCGCCATAGGCTACCGCACACCCGCCCAAGCAGAAACCGACTTCCAGACCACACAAACCCCAGCGGCGGCTTGAACAATGCCAGGATGTAGGCTACTATTCATCAATAGCCG
>JBBRSE010000153.1:0-3754 GCA_038245655.1 Mycobacteriales bacterium
CCCCAGCGACTGACCCAGCCACACGGCCCTTACGCTCACCGTAGTAACACGACCCAGATCGCCCCCGCCCGCGTTCCCGCAGCTCAACGGCCCCTTTCGGCCCATCGTGTGCTCATGATCTTCGGAAGTCCGGCCTGACCCCGCAAGCCGACCAACCGCAACCTCATTCGTCATCTCCCGCCCGTCCCGTTTCAGCGCCGCGTAGCCCATATCAGCACTTACCGGTGCACCCCACTCGTCAACGATGCGGAAGTGGACTTTCAGGCCGCTCGGGCATATCGACCCCTTGGCGGCCATGGATGAGGCGACTCATCACCCGGCCGCGGATCAGGTGGCCGGAAGCGAAACTCACCATCGCCAACAATGTCGATGTGCCATCCGTCGTCATGGACTTTGTGGTGATGGGCCCGGCAAATCAACATCAAATTCCAAAGCGCCGTCGGCCCCAGGTCACGCCAGTGAATCACGTGGTGTGCGTCTGTCCATGACGCCGGGCGATCGCAGCCCGGGAACCGGCACCCTTTGTCTCGCAATACCAGGGCTTTGCGCATCGCTGGGGTGACGACCCGGGCGCTTCGGCCGATGTCGAGCGGGCACGACTTCGTGCCGTACAGCGCAGGGATAATCTTCGCGTCGCACGCGAGGCGACGCACCGCCCGCGACGGGATCGGGGTGCCGTCAGAGAGCATGCCGTAGCCGATACCGGTACGCAGCACCTCGTCATCGACGATGACAGTCAGCTGCGGCTTCTCTCCCCCCGCGCCCCGACCTTCACCATGTTCCAACGCCTGCCGGCAGATCTCCGCCAAAGCCTGCGCCCGCCGGTAACCCGCCGACTCCGGCAACTCGCCTTCAGCTGGCGCTCCAGGAATCGGCGTGAACGCATCGATCGCCGCATTCACCACCGCTCCGGTCTCGGCATCGAACGTCGCCGAAAGCACCCAGCCACCACCGAACGTCTGCGAATGGTGCAGCTTCTGATCCCGCTTCGCCTTGCGAGCTTTGGCTTCGGCCGCGTCGGGATCAGCCTCGAAGCGATACCGGTCTGCCAGCCGGGACAGCTCGATCGGTGACGCGAACGCGGCCGCCGCCGACAGCTCCCGATCCAGCACCGCTGCCTGGTCGTCATCAAGCCCGCGCACCACCCGGGCGATCACGTCAACATGCTCCGTCGTCGCGGTCCCCGCCGCCCAGGCCGCCCGGCTGCAAGGCAACCGGTCCGCTAGCGCGCGTCCGATCCGCACCCGACGCGAAGCAAGGCCACCAGAGCAATTGGCCGACGCGCGTACCCACGCGGTTGTCGACGTCGCCCCTGCCTCGGCGAACTCCCCGAGCCGATCGACCCTCTCCACCCGCTCGCACAACGTCAGCTCGACCTGCTCGATCACGCCCAGCAGCGCAATCGCATCGTCAGCAGCCGACCCTGGCGCCACAACACCCGATTCCGCACCATCAGCGAGCGACAGCAGCAGGGCGCCGGCGGCACGTAACCGCGCCGCCTCACCAACCTCGCTGTCGCTCGCTGATTCGCTCATGTGTTCGATACTAACAAGGATCGCCACAGGTGACAAGGCCTGTGGACAACCACCGCCGGTGCCTGACGGACTCACTCACGAGGCGCTCACCAGCACCCACGCGACCGCGCTACAGGTTCGTGCGGAGCCGGGTGAGTGCCTGGACAAGCCCGCCGGTGTTGGCGGCGCAGGTGTCCCATAGGACCGCGTCGGCGAGCTGCCAAAGGTGCTGATGCGCCAGCTTGTTGCGCAACGCGATCGGATTGGCGAAGGGTTCGACGAGTGGCCGACGCAGACTCAGCAGTAGGCCAGGCTGAGCCGGCGTTCCGCGGAGGCGTCGAACTCGCCCCGTCCGCGTGCGGTGAGACGGGTGATGACCGCCAGCGACTCCAGCGCGCGTCGATCTCGTCGGCCCCGACTGGGGCGCCGCTCACGCTGCGCTGGTCGCCTCGAGCGGACGACCTGCCATGTGGGCGGCGCCGGGTGCCCCGGAGGGGGTAACGAAAACTTCCGCTCTCAGCAGCTGAGCTGCCGCTGCCTCGAAGCCTGCGACGTCGAAGTACGTGCTTCCGGGAGCAACGTCAGCGACGATGTTTCCCTGGCCAGCGTGGCGCAGCCCCGACAGACCTAAGGTCTCTCCGAGCGCGCGCAGGTCCGCAGCTGTACGGTCCAGCTGCTCGTCCGTCGCGGCCTTCATGTTCTCGATGGTAATGGCCTTGGTGATGGTTCACCTCCTTCCGCGCGCACCGTGGGTGACGGCATTGGTCTACGCGAGCGCGGAGAACGCGAAGCGGCCCGGCGGCTCTTCGCTGAACTCTGGGACGAGATCGGCGGGGACGCCGGAGACACGTTCCACCGCTGCGCCATCGCTCATTTCATGGCCGACGTTCAGGACAAGGTCGAGGACGAGCTGGCGTGGGACCTTCGTGCGCTCGCAGCCGCTGAAGCACTCAGCGACGATCGCGTCGCACAGTGCGGCCTGAGTACGCCGGTAGCGGCCTTCTACCCGTCGCTGCACCTGAATCTCGGCGAGTGCTATCGCAACATCGCGATCCCGCGGATTCATCAATCTTGACAATGCCAGCCGCTTTCTCCCAAACGAGTATTTACCTTGACCGAGCCGCCAGTGGCACGGACGCCCACTTGGGAAGAACGAAAATGCGTAAGTCAAAGGCGGTCCGCCTCGCGCGCTTTGTGGGCGCCCCCCGCTTTGATCTGCGTGTGTGATAACCGAGTTGGCAGCGTGCCCCACACAACGCAGCGTCAGAGCCTCAACGCCAAAGCTCACGCAGCCGCGCGCGCAATGGCGCTGGACGCATTGTGGTCATCCGCCACACCCTGTCCTCGTCGATGTCCGGCAGCCGGACGTGCGCGAGTTCGTTGCGCAGGTTGCGCAGGGTCGCCCACGGCTCAGACCCGGCGAGCTGGGTCTCGATCCAGGCTGCCTCATTGCCAACGGCAATCCACAACCGGTGCAGGACCCAGCGGTAGCGTTCATCTGCGTCGTAACGTTCCCGGCTGCCCTCACTGGATAGCTGCTCAATCTTCTCGAGCAGAGCATCCAGTTCGAGCAGCACGGCCCGTTCCGGCCGGACCGGGCCAGTCACAGCGCGCGAGCGTGAACCAGGTCCGCAGATACGTTCTGCTTGGTCAGCACCGCATCGGACAACAACACAACCGGCGCCTGGAGCAGCCGCTCGGCGGCGGCGGCGAACGCGGCCATATCGAAGGCGTCCCGGTCCAGGTCAACCCGTCCTACCAGCCGCCCCGTTGACGCGAACCGCAGGTCGTGAACGCCATGGGTGGCGCCCAGCACCGCAAGCTCGCCCGCGTGCGCGCGCACCAGCCCTTCGTCGGCGCCGGCCGGCTCGGCCGCGGGGTCGCCCATAGCGGCCATCATAAGCTCTACCTCTTTTCGTGGTCGATGACGTTTAGTCACCATCGGTCGCGTGAGCAAGCTTCGCCAGCCTCAGACCTCCGGTAGTAGCTCCGGGCTGACTGTTGAGATTCATGCGGCGGTGATCTGGTAGGTCAGGGGTCGGCGGTCGCCCGGCAGGTGGGCGGGTTCGGCGTTGAGTTCCTGGGTGAGGAGATTGAGGGCGTGGGCGACGCGGGGGCTGTCTGGTCGGTTCAGGGTGACGGTGATCTGGCTGTTGGTGTAGTCGATCTGGCCGCCGAGGTGGAGCAGGTTCCGCAGGATCGCGCGGTACTCGTTCGGGTCGGTCAGGTAGGCGTTGAAG
>JBBRSE010000154.1:0-3515 GCA_038245655.1 Mycobacteriales bacterium
CACCGTCCCCAGCGACTGACCCAGCCACACGGCCCTTACGCTCACCGTAGTAACACGACCCAGATCGCCCCCGCCCGCGTTCCCGCAGCTCAACGGCCCCTTTCGGCCCATCGTGTGCTCATGATCTTCGGAAGTCCGGACTGGAAGGACGTATGGAACTACGTCCGCCGTCCCGACCAGCGCATCACCCTCGCCATCCCCGAACTGCTCGAACAGCTGCGCCAACTGCCCGATACGACCCCGGGCTGGACCACTGAAGAATTCCCGTTCGTGCTGTCGGCCGGAGAACGCCGTTCCTTCACCGCCAATACCATCTACGGTGACCCCACCTGGCGACGACGCGACAGCGCCGGAGCGCTACGCATCAATCCCGATGATGCCGCTCGCCTGCACCTCACCGACGGCGACCTCGCCCGCATCACCACCCACACCGGCACTGCCATTGCGCCCATCGAGGTCACCGACATGATGCAGCCTGGCCACCTATCCCTCCCCAACGGCATGGGCGTCGACCATCCAGACCACGCACTCGTCGGCGTCGCCCCCAACGAACTCACCTCCATCCACTCCCGGGACGCCTTCGCCGGTACCCCCTGGCATAAGTACGTGCCAGCACAAGTCGAAAAGGCCGGGGTGGCCGCCTCGTAAAGATCCAAGACGGCGGAGCTGGGACCGAGGTCAAGCAGGAGGCGCGACGTCAACTATGCGCGCATTGGCGCAAAGTTATGCGACAGTCTGTCGTCCAGGCGGTGCGCCAGGTCCATCTCCACGCCCCTACTGGATGGCGAGCGCGGCCGCCCGGGACTATCGGTGGCCGCGGGCGCTGGCTAAGAGCGTGTGGAGGCTGGCGCCTGGTGTGCCGACGAGTACCCGCGTGTGAGGGAGTCGGGCGCTTAGTGTGCGGAGTCCAGCGGCTTTGGGGGGGGCGGCTGTGGTCGTCGTTAGGACGATGAGGTCGGCTGCGACCTGTTCGGCTAAGTCGGCTAGATCGGCTAACGGCACATTGACGGCAAGGTGGTGGACCACCCAATGGTCCTCGCGTAAGGCTGCCGCTGCCATCAGGGCGGGCAATCCGTGTTGCTCGTCGGGTGGTGTGCAGACGACGGCTACGCCGCGTGGTCGTCCGGGTCGGGGCTGCGCCAGGGGTGCGAGAAGCCGTTCGCAGATCGCGCTTGCGCGGTGCTCTTCGGCGACGGACATCCGATTGGCCGCCCATGCCTGGCCGATTTCCGCCAGCGCCGGTGCGATCAGCCGTGTGCACAGCTCGATGGCAGGGACCTGCCCGGTGAGAAGTCGGTCGATCTGACGGCGCGCCTGCTTTTCGTTCCCGGCGGCGAGGGCACCGAACAAGCGCCTGACTTGCTCGTTCCAGTCGCGTACCTGCAGGGCCGGTGACGGCGCTTGGCCGGTGGCACGATCGGCCTCGAATCGGTGAAGGTCTTCTTCGGTGACCTGGTAGCCGCGGCCGATCTTGGTGGCGGGCAGCTCGCCGGCCCGGACCCAGCCGTAGGCCGTCTGGTAATGGACGCCCAGCCGCTGCGCGGCGTCCTGCAGCTTCATCCGACCTACCCTGCTTCCTGTAGCTGAGCCGGCCGGCGGCCGATCGCGAACTTTAGTTTTGTTTAGTCGTGGTTGTTCAAGGACATACCCCTGGCGAGAGCATCCAACCCTGCGTTCAGCCAACGGAGCCAGCCTGTGACCACGATGAGCGCCACCGCCGAGCCGACTGCGACCCAGCCGGGCGTACCTGCGGTCGACATGCGAACTCTGCACGAGACGTACGGCACCCGCGCGCACGCGCTGGCCTACCGCATTACCCGGGACAGGGAGCTCGCCGCCGACGCCGTCCAGGAGGCGCTACTCGCAGCCTGGCGCGGCAGGGGCAGCTATGACCCCGCTCGCGGGACCCTCAGCGCCTGGTTCTTCACCATGGTCCACCGCCGCGCGGTCGATCAGGTCCGGCGCGCTACCCCTCAGATCCGCGCTTTCGGATTCGAGGAGGCCAAACGAATACCTGCGCAGGCGACCGGCCCCGAGGAACACGCAGTCCGCGCAGACCAGGGACGCCGAGTACGCGCCGAGGTCAACCGACTACCCGCCACCCAGCGGCAGGCAGTTTCACTCGCCTATTACGGCGGATACACCCAGACCCAGATCGCCGAACTACTCAATCTCCCGCTCGGCACCGTGAAATCCCGCACTCACAGCGCAATCGGCCGGCTACGGGCGACAGTTTCACTCGAACCCTTCGGGACGGGTGTCACGGTAAGGGCGAGTTAACGGGCGTCTCTCAATGAAGCGTCGTGATCGGGCTTCGGCACGGCGGCCCGGCTGCATGATTGTCCTCCGCTGCGACTGCGGGCGATCTTCGGTTACCGTGCGAAGGCGTCCCGGACTGCGACGTAGGGCTTGGGCAGGAGGCATCTCATTCCGCCCAGCGATACGTTCCGTGACTCGGGTGTTACCGTGAGATAGCTGTCGAGCCCCTAATCGAAAGTCCCTAAGGCCGTGCGGATGCGAATCCTCAAAGCGCTTCTACTACGCACCCGATGCCTACGGACGGCATTCCGGCCAGCCCGACGCCCCAACCGCGCGCCGCTGAACTCGCTCCGCTCGCTGACGCTGGCGTCCACATCATGCTCGACGACTTCGGTGTCGGCTGGTCGAAATACTCCCGGCTGATGGAATGGCCGTCACCGCCATCAAAATCGACCGCAGCATCGCTGGTGCTGTACCTCTGATGACCCTGCCGCCGCTATCGTCGCCGCGACCATGACTGCCGCCGATCCATTCGGCATCGACGTTGTCGCCGGAGGCGCCGAGGCCGAAGAGGTCCGCCGCCACCTCATCCAACTCGCAATCCACTGGGCACAAGGATGGCTTGGAGTCCCTGCCCTACCAGCCGCAGATCTTGCTCAATTTCCGCTACCCAGATCCCGCCCCAAGGCGCCAAGACCACGATGAAGACGACACCCACCACACCCTGTTCAACGCCCGGCTTGCCGATGCGCTCGCCCCCCGACCTGGACGGGAAGGGCGTCGCGACGTCGGCGTGCTTTACCTCGACCTCGACGGATTTAAAGCCATCAACGACACCCACGGCCACGACGCCGGCGTCGAAGTCCTGCTCACCACTGCGCAACGGCTACGCACTGTCAGCCGGCCCCAGGACACCGTCGCACGTCTCGGCGGCCACGAGTTCGCCGTCGCTGCCCCTCGGATAACCGCCCGCGGCCTTCTTGGCCTAGCGGACCGCATAACCACCGCGCTCGCCGAACCACAGCTGATCCACGGCACGCACAGCACAGTCCCGGCTAGCGTCGGCACCTACCTTGCCGCCACCGGCGAGCCCGCGTCTGAGGCTCTTCGCCACGCCGACTAGGCCATGTACACCATCAAACGCGCTCGAAAGACTGCCATCCTTCCGCCATGACCGGGGGTTCTGCGCCAGGTTCGCCTACGGCGGTGCTGTACGCGCTGCAGCAACGCGGTGTCCCGGCAGGGAGTCGACTTGG
>JBBRSE010000155.1:0-3377 GCA_038245655.1 Mycobacteriales bacterium
CACAAGTGGGCCCGGGTGCCGGCGAAATGGGTCATTCGCAAGATTGCGAGCTCGCTGGCCGCCACCGCGATTCCCGATCTGAATTCCGGCCTCCGCGCGTTCCGGCGGGAGGTTTCGCTGCCGTACCTGCGCTTGCTTCCCCCCGGGTTCAGCTGTGTCACCACCATCACCATGGCGTTTTTGTCCAACCAGCACGCTGTCGACTACCTGGCGATCGACTACGCGAAGCGCTCCGGAGTCAGCAAGTTCCACCCGTTCCGGGATGCCTACCGCTACATCCTTCAGGTGCTGCGGATGGTGATGTACTTCAACCCGCTCAAGGTCCTGATGCCGCTGGCGCTGTGGATCATGGGTTTGGGAGTCGTGAAGCTGGTGCTCGACCTCGTTCGCTACAACTGGCACATCACGACGTCCAGCCTGCTGTTGATCGTCGTGGGCTTCCAGATCGCGGTCCTCGCGCTCATCGGAGACCTCGTCGTCAGGTCTCGTGGCAGCTGAGGGTGCTCGAGCCATGCGTCGCAGGCGCGTCGTCAGGGTCGTCAAGCCGGCGGTTTTCCTTGGCCTGCTGGCTGCCCGTGTCTTCTCGGTCCACTCGCAATGGGGGAGCCAACCGCCGGCGAGAGCGGCCTACGCGCGGCTGCCATGTAGCCGAGGCTGATGATCCCGCTGCCTTCCACCGGTTCGGGGCCACTTGACGGCGATGGGCGAAGGCCTCCTGCGGTGCGGCGAAATCGAGCACGCCTACGCCTTCACCAGGGCCGGCGTAAGGTATGCCGTCGACGATTCGGGCCGCTCCCCTGCCGGTGGCGCACCCGCGCATCGTCGGTGGTCACGGGGGCCGCGCTAGACAAGTGAGGGGTGTCGAGCGGTTGGCGAAGCGCGGCACACCGCCCCGAAAGATGGTGCGTAGGAGCCCGCCGGGGCCGCGTACCCAGTCGGCCAGCCCTCACGCTCGCTCCCGGCCCGGTCCACCCCCGCCGTCGCGCCCGATCACGGGGCGCGTGCTGGCCGTCCTGCTCGCTGGCCTGTTCGTGGCTGCCGTGCTGGTCATCGCCGTCAAAGCCTTCGGGGCGGCCGGTCATCCGCTGCTCGGCCTGCTCGTCGGTCTCGCCTGCCTGACGGCGTCGCTGCTGATCTACCTGCGCAGCGCCAAAAAGGGTGGCGGCTGAGCTGCTGCGTGTTGTTCGGCCGCGTCAGGGCGGTAACCCCCTCGCATTACGGGAGACTGTCCGGCAACGTCCATTCCTGGGCATGGAGGACTTTTAGATGACCGGCTCGGATTTTGACGCGCGAACGTACTGGGAGGAGCGGCTTGCCCAGGGCTACTCGCTGACCGGCGTCGGCTTCCGCCGTCTCGGGCCGAGCGTCAACACCTGGGCCCCCGGCCTATCCGAAGGCCAGTTTCGCACGGGCTAACGTGAGCGAGGCGCGGCTGGCGGAGAAGATCCCGGCCGGGTCGGCTGACGTGGTGTCCGCGTTTCGACCGAGTCGGGACGCAGGTAGCGGAAGCGCTCCACGTGTACGCCGTCGAGCACTTCCTTCAGTGAGGCGCCAGGAGCGTGGGGGTGCCAGCACGTCGACGTCGACAACTTGGACGATCAGTCGCTGCGCGAAATGCAGGATGAAGGTGTTGGTCGTCGTCGCCCGGCCAGCGCGGGAAGGCGCTGGTGACGATAAGAACGCGCACGTCTCAGCCAAGCACGGGGACGACCATTCACCCGATGGGCTTAACCGACCTGCTCCAAGTGCCGATCACAAGAGCGAAATGTCTGCGATCGGCCGGAGGCGAAATGCGATTCATACGACCTGAGCGACGCCGGGTGCTGGCGGGAGCGTTGGGCGTGGCCTTCCTCGCGCCAGCGGTACTAGCGGGCTGCACCCCGACCGGCCCAGCCGTCACCAACGTCTACAACCGCCCGGCCAGCGGCGTCTTCGCCGTGACCGGCCACGGCTGGGGGCACGGTCACGGCATGTCGCAGTGGGGCGCGCAGGGCGCCGCCGCGCTCGGGGTTCCTTCGAGCACGATCGTCAGCACCTACTACCCCGGCACCCAGGCGTCCGTGCTGGCGAACCGGCCGATCCGGGTCAAGCTCACCGCGACCAACAGCTACGACCTGGCCGTGTGGCCGGCGGCGGGGCTGACCGTCACCGACGGCGCCGGACGACGGATGGGACTCACCGCTCCGGCCAGCATGTGGCGGGTCATCGCCGACTCGGCGGGCCAGCACCTGCAGCGCTACGTGAACGGCGGCTGGTCGCCGGTCGCGGTGGCCGGCGTCTCGAACCTCACCAGCCCGGTCCGTTTCACCGACACCGCCAACCAGCTCTCGGTCGTCTACCCCTCGCTTTACTCGCGGCTCTACCGCGGCAGCGTCTCCAGCACGGCCATCGCCCCAGGACGGGTCACCAACGTCGTGACTCTCGGCATGGAGGACTACCTGCGCGGGGTGGTCCCGCAGGAATCGTCGGCATCCTGGTATCCGGCGGCCCTTCAGGCGCAGGCGATCGCGGCGCGTACGTACGCGGCCCAGCAGCGTTCGTCGGCTGGTGTGTGGAGCCTGTACGACATCTGTGATTCCACTGCCTGCCAGGTCTTCGGCGGCAGCCAGTTGCGCTCGTACTCCGGCTATGTCACCCCGGTCGAATACCCGCAGACCGACGCGGCCATCGCCGCGACAGCGGGCTCCATCCGCACCTGGAACGGCCAGCCGGCCTTCACCCAATTCAGCTCGTCCAACGGTGGCTGGTCGACAGCGGGCGGGCTGCCGTACCTCGTTGCCAAGGCTGACCCCTGGGACGGCGCGGTGACCAACCCGATGCACACGTGGACGGCCACCTTGCCGGCGAGCGCGCTCGAGGCGCGCTACCCGGCGCTCGGGAAGCTGACCCGTATTCGCGTCACAGCGCGCGACGGCCACGGCGACTGGGGTGGGCGCGTCGCCACGGTCGCCCTCGAAGGTGTCGACAAGGCCGGTCACGCCACTTCGGTCACGACGACCGGCGACAGCATCTATTACGCCCGGATGTTCGGCTACTACTCCGACGGCCTGCGCTCGAACTGGTGGACAATCACGCGCTGACCGCGCGCCCAACTGCGCCGAGCGCTACAGGCGCCGCGCTCGCAATGCGATGGCCAACTGGCGTCTCACCGGCGAGCAGCATGCGGCTGCGCGTGAGGGTATCGCCACCCGGTCGGTTTTTCTCGGCGGCGGAGTCAGCAGGAGCAGCGAGCAGGTGAGCCCCCTAATGAGAGTTGTGGGTCGGCCGGATTGGCAGACTCGCGGTTGGTTGGCCGCCGGGCAGGTGAGCACTGGAGCCCCCTGGGTTTCGAGCCCTGAAAAAAGATCGTGCCCTTGCCCGGTGACCGAGAGAGTTGA
>JBBRSE010000156.1:0-3353 GCA_038245655.1 Mycobacteriales bacterium
CTTCATCTCGCGAAGCTGGCCGCTGAACTCGAGCGCGTCACCACCGAAAATGTCAGTATCCAAAGGCACACTGAAACCATCGAAGCCGCCTAAACGATCAACGGGCCGCTACCGAAGTTCCACGGAACTCGGGACATCCTCACGCAGCCACTCCAGGTAGTCCAAGCAGTCTGCGTCGGTGGCGAACCAGGACTGGAACTCCCCGGTTGACCTCGGATAGTACCGGCCAGCCCTCGGCTGCCGCGCGCCCATGCCGTGATCATAGTCCGGTCAGCTGAATACCCCCGAGGGTCTTTATGTTCAGCTGAACATAAAGACCCCTGCGGGGTGCCGGTCGGAGTTCTGCACGTGCCCGGTTTCAGTCATGATCCCGGCCATGAGGAACGCTTTCACCAGCGCCAGCACGCGTTTGTCCTTGACCCGCAGACGCACCCGGTCCATCAGGGCCGTGTGGTCGATCGAGTCAAAGCACGCCTCGATGTCGGCGTCGAGCACCCAGCGGTAACCCTGGGTGGCGAGCCGATGAATGTCGGCGATTGCGTCCTGCGCCCGCCGCCGGGGTCGGAACCCATAAGAGACCGACGCGAAGTCGGCCTCGAAGATCGGTTCCAGCACCAGCTTCAACGCTGCCTGGACCACCCGGTCAGCGATCGTCGGGATGCCCAGTCGCCTGAGCTTTCCCGACCCGCCGGGTTTCGGGATCATGCGTTCGCGCACCGGCAACGGACGAAACGCCCCGTCCTTCACCGATGAACGCAGATCCTCCAGGAACCCCGGGACACCAAAGCGCTGCTCCACGTCGGTGACGGTCAGACCGTCCACCCCGGCGGTGTTCGCGCCCCGGTTCCCCGCGACCCGGGCGAACGCCACGATCAGCGTCGCCGGGTCGTGCACGAGATTGAATAGGTCATCAAACCGACGGCCCGGATCGGCCGCCGCCCAACGGTGCAGCTTGGCCTGCATCTCCGCTACCCGGCCGAACATGTCGGCCGGCGCGCCACTGTTCAGTGGTGCACCTTGCAGCATTGCAGCCTCCATCTCCACCCGACCGCTGTCGCCCTTCCCCATGTGACCGGCTTTCCCGGCCTCGGAGTACTACGGCGACTCCGCCCCGCCCGGCGCGTTCAGCAGACGGTGCGCCTATCCCAACCGGCGGGCTGGATACCCACCAGCAAGGAGCCGACACCAGACGGTTCCCGTGTTCACTGCCGTTCCCTCGATCGAGGAGGAGCCCAGCTCTGCCCCAGCGGCATCGCCACGGCTACGCCGCAGACATTCACCGTGGCCTTCCCGGACGCGGGTTTCACCGGCCCAGAAAGTTCCCTGCGCCGACGGCGACAAGGACGCACCGCTCCCGGCCCACATCCACCAGATTCGAGCCGGTATAGCGTTGAGGGGCGTTACGACACTGGTTCCTCGCGTACTCCTCTCGATCACGCTCACCGGACCCACGCCCTCTGGCAGTGCTGACGCACCCCGGCTTTGTCGGGGCTGCTCCCCACCCTCCCCGGCACCTCCCGGATCAGGCTGCCCCCAGCTCCATCGAACCGCTGCGACGGCCCGACGATGTCGGTCTCTCACCTCCACTAGAACAGCAGCGCCTCACGGCGCACGAAAGCAGCGCTCAACGCCTTCGAGATCACGTTCGACGGCCGGCTCAGCGCCGGCAGCAAATAACCCCCACAAGATCAGTTACACCGTTAACTTGACACGCCCTCGCTGGGATGGCCGCAGGGGACTGCTTCGTTGACTCGGACGTAATCCGGTCCGGTGGGATGCCGCGGCTGTTCGGCGGGATGTACGCGCCCGGCGACGCTGGGACAGTTACTACGGGAGTTCACCCATTGGCACACGGTGCAGTTGGCGTCGGTCGCCCGAGGAAGGGTGCCGCGTCGATGGTCGCCGACGCGATCCGCCCCGCCCGGGCGGCGGGTGCGAGCGGGCAGATTCTGGTCGGCGGCGACTCGGCCTACGGCTAGCGCGGTCATCGCTGCCTGTGTCAACGCCGGGGTGCGGTTCTCCTTCTTCCCGGCCAAGAACAAGGCGGTGAACCGGGCCATCGCCGCATCGCCGAGGACGCCGGGACCCCGGTGCAGTCAACACCGATCCGACCGCGCAGGCCGACATCACCCATAGTCGGCACGCCATCATCGAGACCGTGTTTGCCGACCTGAGCGACAGGCCGATGCACCTACCCGCGCACTGGCGGTGGGCCGCCGTCTGGATCTCTGGCACGCCGCCCTCGGACCACCCGCCAAGGCCTGGCCGACCCACCGCCGTTCCGTTCGGGGCCCGACCCGAAACCCATCACGGAAAGCTGGGCAAACCAGCGGGTCGCCCCGCAGCCATCGCCCAACATGATCAACAACTCAAACGAAGATCATCCGGTGGCTGGTCCACGGATCGAGGCTCAGTTCGGCGGGGCGACGGCCGGGGGGGGCGAATAGCGGCGATGTTCGCGTGTTAGCTGTGCGCACTTGTCAGCACGTACGCGGTGGACACGATGTGGCCGGCCCAATGACGTCACGGACTCGCGCACATCCCCGGCGACGAAAGGCGGGTTGGGGGTCATCTGCAACCTTACGAAGTTCGGCACCCGCAAGCCGCACACCACAACAACGGCGACAGCCGAGCCGACCGCTTTGTAGACGCCCCTGTGTTGGCGGACATGAAACAGGCGCAGGCCCGTCACCTGGGAAACCACACTCGGATTGGCGGTTGCAAGTTCTGACTTTCCTGTCGGAGCACAGCAACACAACGGGTAACTGGTCAGGTCTCGGGTCTGCTGTAAGGCCCTGGCTATTCTCGATGGAATTGTTGAATTGATTCTTTCGGCATGTCGCTTGCGAATGATCGTTGACCGGTGCGAGAATTTGTTTATAAACCAGCCGACGTACGCCGAATTGGTGGACCTGGCTGTCAGTATGCGCGCAGAACTCGCCGCGCTCCGGGCAGAGAATGAAACATTGAAAGCCCGGGTAGCCGACGGCCCGGCCGGGGCGTCCGTTGCGGCGAGCCTGCGTACGTCCCTGACGCTGTCGGGGCTTGCCCCCAGCGTTACGCATTCGCTGGCGGTGTCGGCGCAGTTTGCCGATGGGACGAGCTTGGCTAGCGGGGCCATCTCGTTCAACGCGCCGATGCTCTGCTCCGACGGCGTCACGGTGGCCGTCGCCGCGAGCTGCCCCACCGTCCCGCCGCCGCCTGGACCCTAATACGTCAGCTCGTGGTCGCTCTGGTGGGACCTGCGGATCCTCGCGCATACCCCGGCGGCCGTCCTGCGGCGCAGCGGGGCGTACTAACCGTGCCGTCGTCGTACTCGCGAGTCGCTCAGGGGGACTTGCGGCGAGTCGTCA
>JBBRSE010000157.1:0-3337 GCA_038245655.1 Mycobacteriales bacterium
CACCGAACCGAAGCGCCAGCGGTTTCTTCCTTTTCGTCCTCGTGTTCGTCGTCGGGTCGGCCAGTCTCGGGGCCGAGATCGCCGCCGCGCGCCTGCTGGCGCCGTTTTTTGGAGCCTCGACGATTGTCTGGGCGAACACGATTGGCGTCGTGCTCGTGGCGCTCTCGGTTGGATACTGGCTCGGAGGGCGTTTCGCCGATCGCCATCCGAACCTGCGCGGGCTTTGCCTGGTGGTGATGAGCGCCGCGATGCTGTTCGCGATCGTCCCCTTCGCGGCACGGCCCTTCTTGCGGGTCTCGGTGGATGCGCTGGAGTCGGTCCAGGCCGGAGCGTTCGTGGGCTCGCTGCTGGGCGTGCTCGTGCTGGTGTCGGTTCCGGTGATGCTGCTGGGCGCCGCCTCGCCCTACGCGATCAGGCTCGCCGTATCTGACATCGAGCACGCGGGCGAGGTGGCGGGGCGCCTCTACGCCGTCTCGACCGCGGGCTCGCTGGTCGGCACGATGCTCTCAGCGCTGCTGCTGATCCCCTTCGCCGGCACCCAGCGGACCTTCCTCGCCTTCGCCGTGGCCCTCGCCCTGGTGGCTGTCTGGGGGCTCGGCTGGCGCTTTGCGCCGCTGCCGGCGGCCCTGGCTGTGATCGCGACCCTCCCGGTAGGGGCGGTGAAGGCAGCCGGCGACGGTCGCGTCCTGTTCGAGGACGAGACCCCGTACCAGTACGTTCGCGTAGTCGAGCAGGACGACGGCGATCGGGCGCTCGAACTCAACGAAGGCCAGGCGGTGCATTCGCTCTACAGGCGGGGCAGCTATCTCACCGACGACTATTGGGACGGTTACCTGGTGCTGCCGTTTAGTGCCAGCGGCAGGGCGCCCGGCCGCGTCCTCATGCTCGGCAATGCCGCAGGGACGGTCGCCCGCGCCTACGGGCACTACTTCCCACAAACCTGGTTCGACGCCGTGGAAATCGACGGCGAGCTGACCGATCTAGGGCGCCGTTTCTTCGACCTGCGAAACCCTCGCATGCGTACCTACACCGAGGATGCGCGCCCCTTCCTTGCCCGCAATGAGCGCCGTTACGGCGCGATCATGGTCGACGTCTATCGCCAGCCCTACATCCCCTTCTACCTGATCACGCGCGAGTTCTTCGAGCTGACGCGCGACCACCTAGCGCCCGGTGGGACGGTGATCGTGAACGTCGGCCACCCAAAGGGCAACAGCGACCTGGAGCGGGTCCTCGGGCGCACCATGGCCGCCGTCTTCCCGACCGTGCGACGCGACCCGATCCAGCCGGTCAACACGCTGCTCACGGCCAGCGAGGGGCCAGCATCCGCCTGGCGGATGCGCCAGGCGGCCCGGCTGCTGCCGCCAGAGTTGCGCCGCCGCGCGGCACGGGAGGCCGGGCGGCTGACGCCGCGGCTCCCAGGCGGCGAGGTCTACACCGACGATCGAGCACCGGTCGAGTGGTTGGTGGATCGATCGATCCTCGGCTATGCCAGCGAGCGCTGAGCAATCGTCGCGCGCCCGCATCGGATCGTCAGCCGGCGGCGCTTTGCTGCAGATGGATGTGGTCCTGATGAGTCGCATCGGAGAACGACGTGCTGCCCCCGGGCGCAAAGATCCACGGGCTGCCGATCTGGATTGCGCCGCCGCTCAAGAGCTCCCTGGTCAGGTTGAATGCCGGGGTGTCCGCTTCGCGTTGCTCGATCACCAAACGTCCTTGAACCTTGTAGATGTCGGCAGCCAGACCTGCCGTGTGAGCACTGGTTCGTGTAGTAGCCCAGACGTTCGCGGGGTGTCCGCTGGCGAAGACGCTGATCGCGAGGCTGTAGCGATCGGCGGCGTCGGCAAGGGCGCTCAGCAGCGACTCGTCGACTCGTCCGCGATAGATATCCCAGCGAGCCGAGTCGGGCAGGTCGATGTTGGGATGCTCGACCACGCGCTGGGCGGCTTGGGAGAGCTGATCGGGCCGCTTGACCGGTGACCCTCCGACGGAAGCGAGTCGGTCAAGAGTCCAACGGCTATGCGAGCGGCGCAAGCGGACGTCCACGGCGCGGGTCCAACTCTGGCGGCGACCGTCGGCGTCCTCGGTTACTTGTCTGACCACGACGATCGTCCCCAGCGTCGTTGCGGTAAGGCCGGAGAGCTGCGGATAGACAACCCGTCCCCAGGAACGAGCCCCGGGGCGAACCGCCGGGCGCAGCGCCTTCGCCAGCCCGGCGATCCGCCCGTTGGGCCCAACCAGGGATCTGGCCACCTCCTCCGGGGTGGCTCCGCGTGGATAGGTCAGGGCCCTCTGCGCGACACGAGCGGCAACTCGCTTCGCACCCGCTTGTTCCTCGACAGACACGGGCTCGAAGGCAGGAACCTTTGGCGGCGCAGAGGGTAGGGCTTCGTGGCCGCTTTGCCCTGTGTTCTCCAGTCCCAGGCAGCCCGCGACGGACGTCGCGCCCACCAGCGCCATGAGAGCCAGAGCGCGGGTCACTGCTGCGCCTCCTTTAGCTCGATCGCAAAGCTCCTGATGCAGATGCCGTCCACGTCTTTTCGGATGCCGGCGTCGCGCCATCCGTGGCGGCGGTAGAAGTCGGCAGCTCCATCAGGGCCGTCGAGAGTGGTGACCACCGCTCGCTCGATGCCCGCGATCCGAATCTCCTCAAGAAAGGCCGACAGGAGCACCGAGCCCACCCCCGCGCCCCGGGCCCCGGGCACCACCGCCACATGGCTGAGCACAGCCGCAGCTCGATTGGAGCGCTTCGGCTCCGCCGTATTCCGATGGCGTCGCCACGCCCCCGTGTAATGGGCGACACGGGTCCGCACAAAGCGCCATCCAGAGCGGGGCCGGCTGAGCAATGCCATTGCTCCGAGCAGTACGAGGCGAATCCCACGCCGGCGAAGGACCCGGCGGAGGTGGGCCTGAGGACGCAGCACCCCGACCAAGGCGCCTACCGGGTGCCCTTGCATCGAGGCCACGAGGGCTACGGCGTGAGGTGAGTCAACGAACGTCGCGTAATACGCCCGCAGGAAGCCTGGGCCGAGGGCAACGAAGAATCCGTGCGGAAGTGCTCGGGCGTGGAGAGAAGCGCTGAACTGGAGATCCGCGCGGCCGGCGCGCCGCACCTCGGTTTGGTCGCCGGCGGCGGTGACGACGATCGGCAGCGCGGGATGGTGACGAGCGGCGGCCGCCCGCCCTGCGGCGACTGCGGCGAGTGTCGCCAGCCCCACGGCGACTGTCATGGGTAGCAGCGCATGGTTGGCGAGTGGTGGGGCGTGGTGCAGGAGGTAGGCGCTGGCCGCAGCGATTACCCCCACGGTCGCCAACGAGCCGACGCGTTGCAGGAGCTCTG
>JBBRSE010000158.1:0-3318 GCA_038245655.1 Mycobacteriales bacterium
GGTTTTAGCGCGCCTGGATTTGGCGCCTGGTGGTCGGCGGCGTCAGGCTGACGATGTCCGGATAGACGAATGGCCCGGCGTGCAATCTTGAAGGATCACGCCGGGCCGTTCTGACGCGTAAAGGCCGCGCTGATGCTCACGGTAAGTCATGATTCTGTTGTTGTCGAGTTGGACCTGCTGGTCGGGCGGGTGGCGTGCCCCGATTGTGGTGGTCGGTTACGGCCGTGGGGGTGGGCTCGGGCTCGGGTGATCCGGGTGGGCGTCGGCACGGAGCGGGTGGATCGCTGGCTCCGGCCGCGCCGGTCGCGGTGCACGCTCTGTCTGGGCACGCATGTGCTGCTCGAGGTGCGGTTGGCCGTTCGGCGGGCCGATGCGGCCGAGGTGATCGCTGCGGCGATCGAGGCTAAGACCGTGTTGGGCTGGGGCCACCGGAAGATCGCTGCGGGCTGCGGCAGACCGGTCTCGACGGTCCGGGGTTGGCTACGCGCGTTCGTCGGCTCGGCTGCGATGATCGGGGACCGGTTCACGAGCTTGTTGGTGCGGGATGCGCCTGACGCTGTGGTGCTTTGGCCCAAGCCTGCCGGTTCTGCTGGTGGCGAGGCGTTATCGGCGGTCATGGCGTATGCCGATGGTTTGGGTCGCCGGTTTGCCGCGACCGTCACGGTGACGTGGATCCAGGCCGGCATCGCTACGACGAATGGACGCTTGTTTTGCTCGAGCTGGTGGGCTGGCGCTGCCAACACCAACCAGCCCTTACGCCCGGGCGTGGTTGGCGGGAAGGGTGGCAGGAGCGCCTGCCATATCCCTGTGATCGGCGTCTTCACTGTTTGAGAGGACCATCCATGCCCGCAACACCACCGCCCCTCCCGCCATCTGTTCATCCGGTGGTGCCGCGGGTTTCCCCGGTGAGCCCGGCCGTGTCTTTGCTCGTGCCGGCCGGGTCGCCGGCGGACACGGCGGTGCGCCGGGACCGGATGGAGAAGATCGCTTTGTTCCGATATCAGCTCATCCGAGCTGCCGCTGATGCCAGCGTCACAACACGGCAGCGCGGTCCGATGGTCAGGGACCTCGCGGCGATGGTGCACCCGGGGCCGTTCGGCGGCACGGTGACGGTTTCTAAAGACACCATCGACCGGTGGATTCGGGCTTGGCGGCGGGGTGGGTTCGATGCGTTGAAGCCCCGCGGCCGCGCCCAGGGCGCCGTGACGCCGGCGCAGATTCTGGCGTTGGCGGCGACGTTGAAGCGGGAGCGGCCCGCTCGCACGTCAGCGCAGGTGCGCCGGATCATGCTCGATACCCTTGGTGATGCACCGTCGGAGTCGACGTTGCTGCGGCACTTTCGCACGCTGGAGCTCCCGACCGGGGTCCGCGAGGTCTTCGGCCGGTTTGAGGCGGACTATCCCAACGAAATGTGGGTTGGTGATGGCCTGCACGGGCCGCGGATCAACGGGCGAAAAACGTATCTGTTCGCGTTCCTGGACGACCACACCCGCTTGGTCACCGCCGGTCGGTGGGCTTACGCCGAAGACTCCGTCCGCCTCACCGCGGCCCTCCGCCCGGCGCTGGAAGCCCGCGGCATTCCGGGCACGATCTATGTTGATAACGGCAGTGCTTTTGTTGATGAGTCTCTTGCTCGGACCTGCGCGCGTCTGGGAATCCGGTTGACGCATTCGAAGCCGTATCGGCCGCAGGGCCGCGGGAAGATCGAGCGGTTCTTCAATACCGTCAACTCGCAGTTCCTCACCGAGATCAGCGTCGTCGACACTGTGACTGGCGTCGTCGATGCTGGGGTGGGCAGCATGGTGACGTCGTTGGATGAGTTGAATGCGTTGTTCAGTTCGTGGGTGGAGATGGTTTATCACCAGGCCGTGCACTCCACGACGGGGCAAACACCTTTGCAACGCTGGGATGCCAGCTGGGTGGGCCGCAAGCCGGTGCGGAAATCGCGGGACGAGATCGCGGAAGCGTTCCGGTGGTCGACGATCCGCACGGTGACGAAATCCGCGACAGTGTCGTTGCAGTCCAACATCTATCAAGTCGATCAGCTCCTCGTCGGCAAGCGGGTGGAGCTGGTTTATGACCCGTTCGACCTCGCCGGTCTGATCACCGTCTCGGCCGGTAACGGTGTCCCGGCCGGCATCGCCGTCTTGAGCGAGATCCGCAGGCACGTGCATAAGAAGGCCGCCACGGCCGCTGCCGATGAGGCCGAGACCGGTGCGAAGAACGCCGTCTCTGGGATCGATTACCTGCGCCTGGTCGAGACCCGCCACAAGGGCACCATGGCCGGCGAGCCAATTAGCTTCGTCAAAGCGTCCACCGCGAAGCGGCCCGCGGTCGTGTTCGTGCCGAGCATTCTGGAGGCGACCCGATGAGTATCGACACCCTGCAGTCCCACTACGGCTTCACGCGCATGCCTTTCGCCCGGGATATTCCGCCGCAAGCGTTGCACCCGCACCCCTCGCACCGGGAAGCGATCGCCCGCATTGATTGGTGCGTCAGCCAACGCCAGCTCGGCGTGATCAGTGGTGAGGTCGGCGCCGGGAAAACCGTCGCTGTTCGCGCTGCTCTCGCCGGCCTCGAGCCGTCTCGGCACCAGGTGATCTACATCCCCGACCCGACGATCACGATGCGCGGCATCCACACCCGCATCGTTACCGCCCTGGGTGGAACCCCGGCGTTCTTCTCCGGCGTGCTCGCCTCGCAAACCGCGACGCTGCTCGCCGGGGAACTCGACGAACGAGCCCGACTGCCCGTGGTCGTGATCGATGAGGCACATCTGCTGACCAACACCGATTTGGAAGCCCTCCGCATGCTGACCAACAGCGACATGGACACAGGGTCGCACTTCGCGATGCTCCTCATCGGGCAGCCCACGCTGCGGCGCCGCCTCAAGCTCGCGGTGCTCTCGGCGCTGGATCAACGCATCTCCACCCGCTACACAATCACCGGGATGGGGGCTGGGGATACAACCGATTACGTCCGGCAACACCTCAAGTTCGCTGGTCGGTCTGATCCGCTCTTCTCCGACGACGCGATCCATGCCATCCACCTCGCCTCCCGTGGTTATCCGCGAGCGGTGAACAACCTCGCGGTCGCGAGCCTGATCGCGACCTACGCCGCTGACAAAGCCATCGTCGACCTGGCCGCGGCGCAGTCGGCCATCACGGAGAACAGCGAATGACCCCGCGTCACCACTGACGAGCACCACGTCACCATCCAGACGAAAGCCCCGCCGGAATCCACCGGCGGGGCTTTTTCATGACCCAACATCGTCACCAGAGATGACGCCGCCATCGTCAAATAACGCGACGGGCGACA
>JBBRSE010000159.1:0-3285 GCA_038245655.1 Mycobacteriales bacterium
AGACCCACATAGCCCACCATCTCGCCCGACAACCCGGGCGCGAGCCACGGCAAGCTGCCTTAGACATCGACCTCGACCGGTTGGCCCAGGCCGTAGCTCAATGGGAGGTCACCGCCCTTCGAGTGCTCCACGCGCAGCCGCCGTCAGTGCGAGATCTGGCCGGAATAGCCCACACCGAACAAGCCCTGCTGGTGCACACTGTCGTCCTGCTCAATGCGTCCGCCCGGGCATCTGCCATCGACTCCGGTGACTTTGATCGCCAGATCCGTCCCAGGCTGGAGAGCGCCCAGGCCGCCTGGGGCGATGTCGCGGCGAGCTGGCCCGCGCAGATGAGCACGCCGGCGCCACCGTCGATAGCCGGTGTGGAAGCGAGCGCCCAACTCCATCGTGCCCTCGACGAGATCACCCGCAACGGCAACGCCTGGGCAACCCCTGTCCAGCTCGCCGAGCGGGTGGACCTCGCCGAGGTGGTGGTACTGCTCCGCGACGTCGTCGAGGCCAGTGGCAGCCGCGCCGAACGGTTCGCGGAGCTGCCAGTTGAGCTGTCCCACGCCGGCCACCTCCACGCGCCGGCTCGACTACTCGCAGCCATGGAGCGTCACGCCAACGGTCCCGAGTCCGAAACCGAAGGTGTTGTGCGCACAACGGATGTCGCCAACAAGCGGATCGTCGCCGTTCAGCCCGAACAGACCAACGGCGCCACAGCGACCGCGCGGCACTTGAGGCGGCAGCTGACCTCCCTCACAGCGGCGTTGGAAACACTGCCGCTCGGCCGAGAGAGTGTGACCTTCGTCGGACCGGGAGTGAGTGCACACGAGGCAGCGCGCGAGGTTCATCTGGCCGCCCCGGCGTCTGCGCATGTCCATCGCGACCGCCTTGCACCAACCCATGACACGAAGGCCGTACGTTCGGTTGGTCGGAGGTTCTGAGCAACGAAAAGCGGCGGTACGCAACCGACCGTTACCAGGCGCGTTGTCAGTGAGAGGGCGGGAGACGCTAGCGTCGGAGGCGGCCATCCGGATCCGCGATTCGGTGGTGCCAGGTCGTGGCTTGTTTCCGCGTGACGTCGTCCTTTGGGTCGGTGATAGCGAGGCGGAATCCGGAACCCGCATGCTGAACATCGACCCTCTCGACGTGGAAGCTGGATAGGGGATCAGCGAGTCCGTCATCCCGCACGAAGTCGCTGATGCCGATGCGCTCGACCATGTCCGAGGGTCTCATTGGCCAGCCGACAGGATCGACCTCGGTCGATGCACGACCGGTCATCTCATCGGTCCAGCCGCCCGGTCGCACGAACGTGGCTCGGAACCGCTGTTCCTGATTCACCAGGGCAACCTGTTACGGCGACATCTTGAACGCCCTAATGGGAGCTGCCGGGCCCGCACAGTGACAGGCTTGGTGCCTGGTAGCCGCCGTTGGATGAGCACTCTTCTCCGCCTGGACCTCGAGTCCTAGTGTCAGATCGTGCCTCCATCGGTGGTCAGGGAGACGAACCGCTGATGGGATGTCGTGCCCGCCGCTTGGCGTGAGCACTTGACCATTAGGTCGCGGGTTTTCCTGCAGGCTGCTGACCGGGTAGTCGAAGGAAGCGGAGGAAGCCAGATTGCTGTTCGTCGGAGATGACTGGGCCGAGGACCACCACGACGTGGAGATCCAGGACGAGACCGGGCGGCGACTCGCCAAAGCCCGCCTACCGGAAGGCATTTGCGGGATAACGAGGTTCCATGGCCTGGTCGGGAGGTTCCTGCCCGAAGACGGCGACCCCGCCGGGTTGAAGATCGGCATCGAGACCGACCGTGGCCCGTGGGTCGCCGCGCTGGTCGCCTCCGGGTACCAGGTGTACGCGGTCAATCCTTTGCAGTCCGCCCGTGCCCGGCAGGGCCGCGACGTCTCAGGGGCCAAGAGCGATGCCGGGGATGCTCATGTGCTGGCTGACCTTGTCCGCACTCAGTCCCACCAGCTGCGCACCGTCGCCGGGGACAGCCAGCAGGCCGGCGCGGCCAAGGTCCTGGCCCGGATGCACCAGAGCCTGATCTGGGACCGTACCCGCCAGGTGTTACGGCTGCGCTCCAGCCTTCGGGAGTTCTTCCCCGCAGCACTGGAGGCCTACGAGGACCTCGCCTCCCCCGACGTGCTGGAACTGTTGACCAAAGCACCCGAGCCGCACCGCGCGGCCCGGCTGACGCGGGCGCAGATCACCGCGGCCCTGACCCGGGCCTATCGCCGCGACCGGGCAGCCAAGGCCACCGCGATCATGGCCGCGCTGCGCACCGAGCACCTCACCCAGCCGCCGCTGATCGCGGCCGCCTACGGCGCAACTGTCCGGGCCCTGGCCGCTCTGATCACAACCTCCAACGAGCAGATCGCATCCCTGCAAGGGCAGGTCGAGGCCTGTTTTGGCCGGCACCCGGACGCTGAGATCTACCTCAGCCAGCCTGGACTGGGGCCCATCCTGGGCGCCCGGGTGCTCGCAGAGTTCGGCGACGACCCCACCCGCTATGCCGGTGCCCGAGCCCGTAAGAACTACGCCGGCACCAGCCCCATCACCAAAGCCTCGGGCAAGAAGAAAATCGTCCTGGCCCGGTACGTGCGCAACAAACGCCTGACCGACGCCCTGCACCATCAGGCATTCTGCGCGCTGAGCGGATCACCGGGCGCGCGCGCCTACTACGACGCACTACGGGACCGCGACATCAGCTACAACGCGGCCCTGCGCCAGCTTGGCAACCGTCTGGTCGGCATCCTTCACGGGTGCCTCAAAACGCACACCCGCTACGACGAGGCCGTTGCCTGGAACCAGCACACCCAACAGACAGCAGCTTGACATCTAAAGCCGATGGGATGTCTGTCATGGCGCACAATAGGCAACTCGCGGAACTGCGATGAGCGAGCGCGTCTTTCCAGCCCAGAAGGACGCGGTTTCGGGCATAAACCCGGGCTGCGCCTGCTCGTCAATCCTGACGTCAATTCGGGTGGTTAGGTGTGTTCACGAATTGCGGCTCAGTCGTCGGGTGCGGGCGGGGCTCGACATGGCAGGCTCGTTGCAGCAGGTCGATCAGGGGGGCCGCTGAGTCTCGCTCATCCCAGCAGGTGCGGTGAACCTTCGGCATTGCCATCGGCCGGACTGAAACCACGGGGTGCAAGCACGTGAGAAACACTGATTTTCTGATGAACGGCACCCTGACTATGGGTATCGCCCGACGGTTAGGCGGCCGGCGATACGGCCGGCTTGGCCGCCGTCGGCAAGCGCGGTGGCTGTATGTCCGTCCCGTCCTTTCTGGCCGC
>JBBRSE010000160.1:0-3250 GCA_038245655.1 Mycobacteriales bacterium
CCTTGCGCTGGCCCATCGTCAGTCCCATCGATCGGGCCTATCGCCCCGATCGACACCGGCACGGCAGGCGCGCTCCACGCGCGCATTCCTTCATGAGTCAACGAACCCCGCTACGCGCGCAATTTTGATGAGTCAACGCGGATAGTTGCGTTCTGCATGGGGCAGCGCCATAATGGCGCCATGCCTAGTGTTCAGGTTAAGGACGTCCCGAGCGACGTTCATGCCACCCTTCGGCGACGTGCCTCAGCAGCCGGCAAGTCGTTGCAGGAGTACCTGCTCGAACGGCTGACGGAGGAGGCAGAAACGCCAACGCTAGAGGAAGTCCTCGACCGCGCCGGCGGGCGGGCCGGCGGGACGGTGCCCTTCAAAGCGGCGGTCACCGTGCTGCATGCTGACCGCGACCGCCGTTGATCGTCATCGACGCCAGCGTTCTCGCTCCTGCACTTGGCGATGATGGCGCCGACGGTGATCGGGCACGGGCGAGACTACGCGGCGAGCGCCTAGCGGCGCCGTCTCTGATCGATCTCGAAGTCGCTTCCGTGTGGCGACGGCAGCTTTCCACCGGGAATATGGACGCCAGACGCGCCGCCTTCGCCTTGGACGACCTGGCAGCACTTCCCATGCGACGCGCTCCACATGCAGCGTTGCTCGCTCGATGCTGGGAGCTGCGCGAGAACGTGACCATCTATGACGCTAGCTACATTGCCCTCGCCGAAGCATTCAACATTCCGCTCGTCACCAGCGACCAACGACTTCAGCGCGCGACCGGCCCACGCTGCACGATCGAACTCCTCCGATAGCCTGCGCATAGTTCGGCGTGGATGCGTTTGCCTGCTGAAGCGCAACGCGATACTGCAAAATGCTGTCGGGCTTACGAATCCGGCGGCCAGTGCTCGGGATCGCGGCGCCCACAAATGCTCCCGCCGAGCTCACCAGCCTGACGAATGGCGACACCTTCACACCTGCGAGCAGCTCTACTCCCGCCGCCGGCCGGCTACCCGGACGTGACCGTCCCCGTGGGGCTGATCAATCACCTACCCGGTAGGACTGTCCTTCTTCGCTGGGCGCTGGAGTGAGCCGAAGGTCATCGCACTCGCCCATTCATTTGGGCAGCTGACGAAAGCCCGACGAGCGCCGCACTACCTGACCTCGATCGCGAGCCCCAACACTGGGAGTAGCGACACCACGGTCAATGGTTCGACGCTGACGGTGCGGGTAACGGGCCGATCTTGACGTTCTTGATCGCAGATCGCGGCACAGGCGAATTGCCAGGGGGTTGCTGAGGCGCTACCCCAGCCGCGTCAAAAAGGGTTCAAGTCGGATCACGCCCGGGGGGAAACGCGCGGCGAAGTAGCGGACGGTCGCTGGATCGGCGATGCGCAGCCTGACGTCGACGGTGGACGTGACCGCCGACGGACCCCAGCCCGACAGGTACAGCTGCTTGTTTGCCATAACCAGGCGAGTGATCTCATTGGCCGCAGAGGTTAGATATCGGTCCGTGTGGGCGACTTTCGTGACGCAGACGTCGCCCTGAAGCTTGCCGGCCAGCTCGCGCTGGGCGCCTGCCACGTCGGTGGTGACGCCGACGACGATGACACCGCCCGGGCCGCGTCCGAGCCACCAGCCTCCGAAAGTCGCCTGGTGCATGGCGACGAACGCCGCCATCACCGATTCGTCGGCCTGGCTGACATTGACTGAGTCGGACCCCTTCCAGTCGCCGGTGCGGCAGAACCGGGGATGCGTTCTCGGGTAGCTGGCGATCTGCCCGATACCCTTGTAGAGCATCGGTTCCGCCGGAGAATGCGGCGGCCGAGCTGGTGGGCTCGAGGAGTCCGACAGCAGGACCGATTCCAGCGGTACCAACACTGCGACGATCGCCGCGACGGTCGCTGCAACCACGTAGCGCGTACGGCGGCGGCGCCTTCCAGCCGCCATCGCGCGGGATGCACCATCCGCGGGCGGGGCCCGCTTCGGGCGGGCTTACTTCAGCTCCTCGAGTTGGCTCATGGCACCTCCTTGAGTGCGTCGGCGAGCTGATGCCGGGCGTCGTGTAGTTGGCGTTTCACCGTTCCGAGTGGCCGGCGGAGCACCTGCGCGACCTGGGCCAGCGGCAGATCGGCGAAGTAGTGCAGCAACGTCACGTCGCGAAGTGCACGGGGCAGCCGATGCACCGCATCGAGGAGCCCGTGATCGGTGCCTTCACAGATCGGCTCGGCGATCTGATGCCGCCCACGGGCAAGCGAGCGGCGGTGATCGAATGCGAGGTTGTGGGCGATGCGATACGTGTACGCAAGCGGATCCTTGGGCCGTCCCCAGCGGGCGTAGAGCCTGATGAAGGCCCCCTGCGCGAGGTCGTCGCCGAGGTGACCCGAGCGCACGAGGCCGGCGCAGTAGCCAGCGACGGCCGGCCAATGCTCGGCGTAGAACGCGGTGAAGACCTCGTTCCGTTCACGCGTCACACAGGTAAGACAGCAGTCACCGGCAAAAGGTTCGTCGATGCGACGCGGCGACGGCGGCTCGCGGTTCTGGTTCCGGCCTGTGAACAACGGCGCGAAGTTGTCGGTGGCTCGGATGAGTCTGCCTCCATGAACGAAATTGATGACTATCTCGTCGCCATGGATCGCAAAGTCCGCAAGTTCGGATGGGCCCGCGTCTACGTTTTCAGCGAACCCTGCACCGCTGCGCCTGACGAACCCTGTACGGCCGCGAGTGGTGACGGCCACACACTCGGCTTCGGCTACACGGTCGGACTCAGCCGCCACTGCGGGCACCCGGAGCTTGTCATTACCGGTGTGCCCGTCGAAGCGACGGAGGTGCTGAACGTCCTGGGGGAACGCATCCGTGACGGAGCGGTACTTCGCGCGGGGGAGCGCCTCGCTATAGGCCTATGCGCTTGTGGCGCAACTCCTCGCTGTCGATGGGGAGCAGAGCCATCGGAACCTGCCGGTCGCGTGGCATCTCAATGGTGGTCCGGTAGACGCGTTGCAGATCGTGCTCCCCGACTCGCGAAACCGAATGCCGTGGGAGCCTGGATACTCCCTAAGCCCGGAGGATCAGCCACTTTGGGGTCGAGCGCACCAGGGGGAATGCGGTGCAGGGCCTGACACCGACTAGTGCCCCTGCTCGTTAATTCGTCGGGGGTTTAGGTCCAGGCGGTGGGGTCGCCGAGGTAGAGGCCGCAGGCGCAGTCGAGTGCTTCTTGTGGGGTGCCGACGGGATAGCTGTTGGGCAGGATGGAGTCTTGGTAGTC
>JBBRSE010000161.1:0-3164 GCA_038245655.1 Mycobacteriales bacterium
CTGTTGTTGTCGAGTTGGACCTGCGGGTCGGGCGCGTAGCTTGCCCTGATTGTGGTGGCCGGTTGCGCCCGTGGGGGTGGGCCAGGGCTCGTGTCATTCGCGAGGGCCTCGGCACGGATTGGACTGGTCGCGGTCTTCGGCCGCGCCGGTCGCGGTGCGCGGCCTGTCAGGGCACGCATGTGCTCCTGGAGGTGCGGTTGGCCGCCCGCCGGGCTGATGCAGCCGAGGTGATCGCGGCGGCGGTCGAGGCGAAGACCGTGCTGGGGTGGGGGCACCGGAAGATCGCGGCGGGCTGCGGACGACCGGCCTCGACGGTCCGTGGCTGGCTGCGCGCATTCGCCGCGGTGGCCTCGACGATTGGTGAGCGGTTCACAGTGCTATTGGTGCGAGACGCTCCCGACGCTGTCGTGCTTTGGCCCAAACCGGCCGGCTCGGCCGGTGGGGAGGCCTTGTCGGCAGTGATGGCGTATGCCGTGGGGTTGGCTCGTCGGTTTGCCGCGACTGTCACGGTGACGTGGATCCAGGCTGGCATCGCTACGACGAACGGGCGCTTGTTTTGCTCGAGCTGGTGGGCTGGCGCTCCCAACACCAACTGGCCCTTACGCCAGGCCCTGGTCGGCGGGAAGGGTGGCAGGAGCGCCTGCCATATTCCTGTGATCGGCGTGTTCACTATTTGAGAGGACTCTTCATGCCCGCAACCCCACCGACTCTCCTGCCTGCGCCGCCTCCAGTGTTTCCCCGGGTTTCCCCGGTGAGTCCTGCCGTGTCGCTCCTCGTGCCGGCCGGGTCACCGTCGGAAACGGCCGTGCGCCGGGACCGGATGGAGAAGATCGCCCTGTTCAGGTATCAACTCATCCGCGCTGCCGCCGATGTCGCGGTCACCACGCGTCAGCGCGGTCCGATGGTGCGGGATCTCGCGGCTTTGGTGCATCCGGGTCCGTTCGGCGGCACGGTGACGGTTTCCAAAGACACCATCGACCGGTGGATTCGGGCTTGGCGGGCCGGCGGTTTCGACGCGTTGAAACCTCGCGGCCGCGCCCAGGGCGCCGTCACGCCGGCGCAGATCCTGTCGTTGGCCGCGACGTTGAAACGGGAGCGTCCCGCCCGCACGGCAGCTCAGGTGCGCCGGATCATGATCGATACCCTCGGCGACGCCCCGTCCGAGTCGACGTTGCTGCGGCACTTCCGCACGTTGGAACTTCCGACCGGCGTGCGGGAGGTCTTCGGCCGGTTCGAAGCGGATTACCCCAACGAAATGTGGGTCGGTGACGGCCTCCACGGGCCGCGGATCAATGGGCGAAAAACGTATCTGTTCGCGTTCCTCGACGACCACACCCGCCTCATCACGGCGGCCCGGTGGGCCTACGCCGAAGACTCCGTCCGGTTGACGGCAGCCCTCCGCCCGGCGCTCGAAGCCCGCGGCATTCCGGGCACGATATATGTCGATAACGGAAGCGCTTTCGTGGACGAGTCCCTCGCCCGCACCTGCGCGCGCCTGGGAATCCGGTTGACGCACTCGAAGCCGTATCGGCCGCAGGGCCGCGGGAAAATCGAACGGTTCTTCAACACCGTCAACTCCCAATTCCTCACCGAAATCAGCGTCGTCGACACCGTGACGGGCGAGATCGATGCCGGGGTGGGCAGCATGGTGACGTCGTTGGATGAGTTGAATGCGTTGTTCAGCTCGTGGGTGGAGATGGTTTACCACCAGGCCGTGCACTCCACGACCGGGCAAACCCCGTTGCACCGCTGGGATGCGAGCTGGGCCGGCCGCAAGCCGGTGCGGAAATCGCGCGACGAGATCGCGGAAGCGTTCCGCTGGTCGACGATCCGCACGGTGACGAAATCCGCGACGGTCTCGTTACAGTCCAACACCTATCAAGTCGATCAGCTCCTCGTCGGCAAACGCGTGGAACTGGTTTATGACCCCTTCGACCTCGCCGGGCTGATCACCGTCTCGGCCGGCAACGGCGTCCCGGCCGGCATCGCCGTGCTCAGCGAAATCCGACGCCACGTCCACAAGAAGGCCGCGTCCGCCGCAGCCGACAGCAGCGAGACCGGCGCGAAGAACGCCGTCTCCGGCATCGACTACCTCCGCCTGGTCGAGACCCGCCACAAGGGCACCATGGCTGGTGAGCCGATCAGTTTCGTCAAAGCGTCCGCCTCGAAACGGGCCGCGGTCGTCTTCGTGCCGAGCGTCCTGGAGGCGACCCGATGAGTATCGACACCCTCCAATCGCATTACGGCTTCACTCGGATGCCCTTCGCCCGCGATATCCCGCCGCAAGCCTTGCACCCGCACCCCTCGCACCGGGAAGCGATCGCCCGCATCGATTGGTGCGTCAGTCAACGCCAACTCGGCGTGATCAGCGGTGAAGTCGGCGCCGGGAAAACCGTCGCCGTCCGCGCCGCCCTCGCCGGGCTGGAGCCCTCCCGGCACCAGGTGATCTACATCCCCGACCCCACGATCACGATGCGCGGCATCCACACCCGCATCGTCACCGCGCTCGGCGGAACCCCCGCGTTCTTCTCCGGCGTGCTCGCCTCCCAAACCGCAGCGCTACTCGCCGGGGAACTCGACGAACGCGCCCGCCTCCCCGTGGTCGTGATCGATGAAGCGCACCTGCTCACCAACACCGATTTGGAAGCGCTCCGCATGCTCACCAACAGCGACATGGATACCGGCTCGCACTTCGCGATGCTCCTCATCGGCCAGCCGACCCTCCGGCGCCGGCTCAAGCTCGCGGTCCTCTCAGCGCTGGACCAACGCATCTCCACCCGCTACACAATCACCGGGATGGGTGCCGGTGATACAACCGACTACATCCGGCAGCACCTCAAGTTCGCGGGCCGGTCCGACCCGCTCTTCTCCGACGACGCCATCCACGCCATCCACCTCGCATCACGCGGTTATCCGCGGGCGGTGAACAACCTCGCGGTCGCCGCTTTGATCGCGACCTACGCCGCCGACAAAGCAATCGTCGACCTGGCCGCCGCGCAATCGGCGATCACCGAGAACAGCGAATGAACCCGCGTCACGACTGACGACCACCACGTCACCATCCAGACAAAAGCCCCGCCGAAATCCACCGGCGGGGCTTTTTCACACCCGACCATCGTCACCAAAGATGACGCCGCCATCGTCAAATAACGCGACGCGCGACA
>JBBRSE010000162.1:0-3038 GCA_038245655.1 Mycobacteriales bacterium
CGATGGCGCAGGCGCTGACGGAGACCCCGCTGCCGACCCCGCCCGCAACGGAGGTGGCCCAGTGATTGACGCCGACCTCATCGTCGCCGGAGCCGGACCCGCAGGGCTGGCCACAGCCTTGTATGCCGCCCGCGCCGGGCTCCGCACGGTGGTGCTCGAACCCCATCAGAGCCCCATCGACAAGGCCTGCGGCGAGGGCCTGATGCCCGGAGCCGTCCGAGGGCTGCGCGAGCTCGGGGTGCACCCGCAGGGGCAGACGATCCGCGGCATCCGCTACACCGACGGCCGTCGCGTCGTCGATGCCACCTTCCGCCACGGGTCCGGCAGGGGCGTGCGCCGCACGACCCTTCAGGAGACGATGCTGTATGCCGCAAGGGCTGCCGGGGTGCAGGTGGTCCCGTGCCGCGCCGAGGACGTTCGCCCCGACGCCGAGGGGGTCAGCGTCGACGGCCGACGGGCGCGGTACCTGGCCGTGGCAGACGGGCTGCACTCTCCAATCCGCCGTCAGCTCCGGATGGAGCGAGCCGACCCCTCGACCACGCAGCCGCGGTGGGGAACCCGCCAGCACTTCGCCGTGACGCCATGGACCGATCTGGTCGAGGTGCACTGGGGGCCCCGGTCTGAGGCCTACGTGACGCCGGTCGGTCCTGAACTGGTCGGCGTCGCCGTCCTGTCCAGCGAACAGGTGCCGTTCGCTGAACAGCTGAAAGGCTTTCCTGCGCTGCGCGACCGGCTGCCCGATGCGGGTGCCACGTCCGTGCGGGGGGCCGGTCCTCTGCTGCAGCGGACATCGGCCCGGGTGGCCGGACGAGTGCTGCTGGTCGGGGACGCCGCCGGATACGTCGACGCACTGACCGGCGAGGGTATCGCGGTCGCCCTGGCCTGCGCCCGCGCGCTCGTGGACTGCGTCGCCGCCGACGACCCCGGCGCCTACGAACGGCGTTGGCTCGCCGCATCGCGGCGCTATCGCACCATCACCTCATCGCTGCTCTGGGCCCGGCGCCAGCCACTCCTTGCCCCGCGGATAGTCCCGCTGGCTGCCCGGCTGCCGCGGGTGTTCGGCGCGGCCGTCCAGCAGCTGGCGCACTGAGATGACTCAAGAGCTGAGATGACCGAGTTCGAGGAACGAGTGGTGCTCTGCGCCCCGGACGGCTCCGCCGCAGGGACGGCGCCGAAGGCGACGGTGCACCACCGCGACACCCCGCTGCACCTGGCTTTCTCCTGTTACGTGTTCGACCCCGCCGGCCGGCTCCTGGTGACTCGCCGGGCATACAGCAAACGGACGTTTCCGGGCGTGCGCACCAACAGCTGCTGCGGTCATCCTGCACCCGGCGAACGGATGCGCATCGCGGTGCTGCGCCGTTTGCGGCACGAGCTCGGGATCGTTCCGTCGGAGCTGGAGCTGATCTTGCCCACGTTCCGTTACCGGGCAACCGCCGCCGACGGGATCGTCGAGAACGAGCTGTGCCCCGTCTACCGGGCCATGACGATCGATGTCCAGGTGACCGTGGACCCAACCGAGGTTGATCAAGCCTGGTGGGTGCCATGGGCTGAATTCGTCGCCCAGTTCGACGCAGGCGACCCGCTGTCCTGGTGGGGCACCCAGCAGGTGGAGCAGTTGAGCGCTCTGGGTCCTGACCCGTTCGCGTGGGCCACCGGCGAGCTGGCGTTGCTCCCCTCGGCGGCGACACCGTGACTTCGAAGTAACCGACCCGCCCACATGGGCGAGGCGCACCGTGATGCGTAGAGGCAAGTCTTTTGACTACCGCGTCGGTGGATCCTGACCCCGCGCGCCGTCTCGCCGAGCGATCGCTGGCTGAGTACTCTCCTGCACATGCCGACCACGTATCGGGCCGCCTCCGCGACGATGGCCATTGCCGGGGTCACCATCGCCCTCGTGTTGACCGGCTGCTCGTCCGTGGGGTCCGGCGAGGCCCAAGCGAGGTCGGCAGCGCTGCGATTCCACCAGGCACTCGATGGTGGCGACGCCTCGAGCGCCTGTGACCTGCTGGCTCCCAGAACTCGCGCGGAGATCGAGGCGTCCGCCAAGACGCCATGTTCCCAAGCACTCCCTGGCGAAGGGCTGCCGAAGGCCGTGGGCGTGGGTACGACCGACGTGTACGGCACCAATGCCCGGGTCGTTCTCGACGGTGACACGCTCTTCCTGGCCCGATTCGGGGCGCAGTGGAAGGTGACCGCAGCCGGGTGCGAGCCACGACCTGACCTGCCCTACGACTGCACAGTGAAGGGTGGCTGAAGATGAGAACCGTATTCGCGGCATACCTTCTGTTCATCGTGGCGGGCCTGACGTACTGCATCACGATCGGGGTGCTGCAGCGGTGAGGCGGCTGACCGGCCTGCGGGACAACGGTCTCAGCCTTGTCTTCGGCCTGCTGCTGCTCGGCGCGCTGACCGGGCAGGCGCTCACCGGCATGTGGGGCTACAACGAAGAGGCCCTGGATATCGGCCTCCCCCAGGTCGGTATCGGCGCCTACCTCACGTCCTCGCAGTTCACCGTCGATGTGGCCGAGAACTGGCAGTCGGAGTACCTGCAGTTCTTCCTCTACATCCTGCTGACGGTCTGGCTCGTCCAGCGTGGCGCGGCGGAGTCAAAGCCGCTGAACAAGGCGGGGCGGGAGAGCGACAAGGACCAGCTCGTCGGCGACTATGCCACGTCGGACTCACCGGCATGGGCCCGGGCAAGCGGCTGGCGTCGCGCGCTGTTCTCCCGATCTCTCAGCCTGGTCATGGGCTTTTTCTTCTTGATGTCCTGGACCGCTCAGTTCATCGCCGGACGCAGCGCCTACAACGCCCATCAGCTGATGGCCCTGCAGGCCCCTGTGAGCTGGGGCCAGTACGCAACGGCGCCCGACTTCTGGAACCGCACACTGCAGAACTGGCAGTCCGAGCTACTGGCCGTGGGCAGCATGGTCGTGTTCAGCATCTACCTGCGAGAGCGCGGATCGCCGGAGTCCAAACCGGTCGGGGGTCCACACTCGGCGACGGGCATGGAGGACTAGGTCGTCGGCATCCAACTC
>JBBRSE010000163.1:0-2836 GCA_038245655.1 Mycobacteriales bacterium
GGCCGATGTCGGTCTGGCGTTCCACATGGTCACGCAGAAGATCGCCGGTGGCGATGTGAGGGATGCCGTAGTGCTCCGACAAACGCTTGCCCTGCGTGCCTTTGCCGGCCCCTGGCGGTGCGAGCAGCAGGATCCTCATCAGTTCTCCCATGATCGTGGCCAACAGCGATCGGCGACCGGCCGGGCCCGCCGGCTAGACCGTACGCGGGTGATCGCACGCGGCAAGCTCACCGCAGCGCCGAACGTGAGCGCCGAGCCAGGCGGGGACCACCAAGATCGGCCCGTCGACCGGCGGCCGCGCCTTCGGCCGAGCCGCTGCCCGACAGCAGGCGGCTGCGAGCGGTTCGCAGCCGCGGATAGGCCTCGGCGACGACCCGGTCGACGATGGCGTCACGGTCGGCCAGCACCAGGCTCACCGCCGGCCCGGCGGCGCCGGAATGGTGGCTGCCGACCCTTCCCGCTTCGGCCTCCGCGCACATCGCCTCCTCAGCGGCGATGAGCCGCTGCTGGATCGCGTACGCAAAACCGATCATCCACGAGCGGCGATACGCCGCGACCGACTCATACGCATCACGCGGACGCACCACCGCGAGCCCATGGGCGGCCTGCACCAGCAGCGAGGTGTAGAGCACGTCGACCCGCTCGAGGTCTGCGCTCATGCCGAACAGGTGCATGGTCAGGGTGGTGGTCATGCCGTGCCGGCCGGTGCGCAAGACAGCGCGAACGCGTAGCGGACTGGCGACGGCCGCGAGCAACGACCCCTTGTCCCGGGCATAGGGCGGGTCGAGCGCCACCTCGCGGTCAGCGGCGTGTTGCAGGCCCGGCTGCTGAGCTGCCAGCAGCGCCTCTTCGATCCCGTAGCGCGCGATGAGCTCCGCGGCCTTGGAATTGTAGGCATCGCGCTCCGCCTCGGTGGTCGCGCCCTCTGCCTTGGAAAGCAGGCGACGCACCCTCTCGAGCATCCTGTCGTCCCCGGACATGCATCCTCCTCCGAATCGAATACATGTTCGATGCTAGTCGCGCAGGCGGACTCGTGCGGCGCCAACTCCCGGATATGTGGATAACGCTAGTCAGATGTTCCGTCCGACGCGGTCCGCTCGGCCGGGGGAAGCCTGGGCGTACTCGCCCGTTCGTGACGCGACGCGCCGGGATGGCGTACTCAAGTCGCGAGTAGTGCTGGTTTCCGGCGCCGGTTCGACTGCTGTCGCTGGCTAGCCGCGACCGTAGCGCCGGGTCGCCAGCGTCGCGAAGACGATGAGCAGCCCAGCGCTCCAGATGACCGTCCACATCAGATCGTTGGCGACCGGGCCGCCTTGGGTGAGGGCGCGTACCGAGTTCGCCGCCCGCGTGATGGGCTGAACCTTCGCAAACGCCTGCAGCCAGCCGGGCATCGTGTTGATCGACGTGAAGACCGAACTCGCGAAGACCAGCGGGAAGATCGGAAGAAACCCCGCCAGTTGGGCAGTTTCGGTGTCGGAGACCGACAGCCCGATCAGGGCGAACGCCCACGAGAGCGAGTAGCCGAGTAGCAGGGCGACGGCGACCGCCCCGATGGCGGGGAGGAAACCGTTGTGGAAGCGGAAGCCCACGAGCATGCCGACGACGATCATCAGCGCGACGACGAACACGTTTCGGAGCAAGTCGGCGAGCGTCCTGCCGGCCAGCACGGCCGAGCGGGCCATAGGCAACGACCGGAACCGGTCGATGACACCAGTGGTCAGATCCTGCGACAGCCCGACGGCCGTGGACGTGGCGCCAAACACCACCGTCTGCACGATGATGCCGGGAATGAGGTAGTCCACGTAGGAGCCCTTCACCCGGATCGCGCCACCGAACACGTAACGGAAGAGCAGCACGAACATCACCGGCTGAATCGTGGCGAACACCAGCAGCTGCGGAGTTCGAACGATCTTGGTGACGTTACGCCGGGCCATGAGCAAGGCGTCGCTCACGATGGCCGCTATCGGGAGCCGCGCCGCCCGTGCCGACGTCGCCGGCTGCGCCGTCGAGGATTCGGGCTGTGGTTGCGAGCGTTCCGGGGAGATCAGATCGGCGGTAGGCGCCGGCTCGGCTGCGGGCTGCTCGTCGTCCGCTGCGTGGCCCGTCAAGGTGAGAAACACATCGTCGAGCGATGGGCGCCGCAGGCCAAGGTCTTGCGGGATGAGGTCGGCGTCATGCAAGACGAGGGCAGCAGACATCAGATCAGCAACCGAATGGGTGACCGGTATGGAAAGCACGGTGTGCTGCTCCATCACGGTCGCCGTGGCGGTGCCGATGCCGCGGAGCAACTGCGAGGCACGGTCGGCTTCCTCATGTAAAACCTGCAGTTCCAGCAGATCAGCACCAAGCCGGGACTTGAGCTCATCCGAGGTGCCGCTGGCGATAACTCGGCCGTGGTCGAGCACGACGATGTGGTCGGCCAGCGTGTCGGCTTCTTCTAGATACTGCGTCGTGAGCAACACGGTGGTGCCCTCGGTCACCAGGTCTCGGATGAAGTCCCACAGGTCGGCGCGCGTGCGCGGATCGAGACCGGTGGTGGGTTCGTCAAGGATGAGCACCGCCGGCTGCCCCACCAGGCTGGCGCCCAGATCCAGCCGCCTCCGCATGCCGCCGGAATAGGTCTTGACCGCGCGATCAGCCGCATCGACCAAGTCCAGCCTCTCCAAAGACGCGAGCGCGCGGGCTTTCGACTGGCTAGCGCTTAGGCGGTAGAGCCGGCCGACGAGTTCGAGGTTTTCGCGCCCGGTCAGGCTCTCGTCGACAGCGGCGTACTGGCCCGCTAACCCGATCAACGCGCGGACGCCATGAGGATCGCGCTGCGGATCGATCCCGCAAA
>JBBRSE010000164.1:0-2827 GCA_038245655.1 Mycobacteriales bacterium
CGACTACCAAGACTCCATCCTGCCCAACAGCTATCCCGTCGGCACCCCACAAGAAGCACTCGACTGCGCCTGCGGCCTCTACCTCGGCGACCCCACCGCCTGGACCTAAACCCCCGACGAATTAACGAGCAGGGGCACTAGCCTGGCGCTTTCACCGATTGAGCCGTGTTGGTGACATGAAAAGTGCTCCTGAGCAGGGAGAATACGGGGTATCGAAGCCTGTATTTCACCTGACCGAGGAGCACCTTTCTGGTGAGCAAAGATAGCGGGTTTTATCCCACTCCGCGAGTGGACGGCGCCGGTGTCGCGACGGTTGGTCACGCCGGCGGGATGTTGCTGTTGGACACTGTGCGAGCGGTCGGGTTGGACCGGGGTTTGTCGGCGGCGCTGACGCCGTGGCGGCGCCCGATGGCGCACCATGACCCGGGCAAGGTCGTGTGCGATCTGGCGGTCAGTCTCGCCGTCGGCGGTGACTGCCTGGCCGATGTCGGACTGCTACGCGCGACGCCGCAGGTGTTCGGGCTGGTCGCGTCCGACCCGACGGTGTCGCGGCTGCTGGACACGTTGGCTGCTGATGCGACGGCGGCGCTGGCGGCGATCAACGGAGCGCGGGCGGCGGCCCGGGCCGCCGCGTGGCAGCTCGCCGGCAAGCACGCCCCTGACTTTGCGGCCGATGCCCGCCGGCCGCTGATCGTCGATGTGGACGCCACGTTGGTGACTTCGCATTCTGTGAAGGAGGGGTCTGCTGCCACGTTCAAGCGGGGATTGGTCACCATCCGTTGGCGGCGTTCGTCGATCACGGCCCGGACGGCACCGGCGAACCGCTGGCCATGCTGCTGCGGCCGGGTAATGCCGGCTCAAATACTGCCGCCGATCACATCACCGTCATCAAGGCCGCGTTGGCCCAGCTGCCCGCCGGGCTGCACGGCCGGAAAGTGCTGATCCGCATCGATGGTGCCGGTTCGACCCATGAGGTGCTGGGCTGGCTGCACCGCCGCCGGTTGGCCTACTCCACCGGGTTCGGCCTGCCGGCCAATACCCCGCAGCTGCTGGCTCTCATCCCCGAGTCGGCGTGGAGCCCGGCCTACGACTGCGACGGCGAGCCTCGCGAGGGTGCCGCCGTCGCCGAACTGTCCGGCCTGCTCGACCTGTCCGGCTGGCCTCCCGGGATGCGTGTCAGCGTGCGCCGCGAACGGCCACATCCCGGCGCCCAGCTACGCATCACCGACGTCGACGGCAACCGGATCACCGCGTTCGCGACCACACGGCCCGCGGCCAACTCGCCGACCTCGAACTACGCCACCGCCGCCGGGCCCGCTGCGAAGACCGGATCCGGATCGCGAAAGACACCGGGCTCAACAACCTCCCCCTGCATGATCTCGACCAGAACCGGATCTGGTGCGCCATCGTCATGCTCGCCTGCGAACTCACCGCCTGGATGCAAATGCTCGGCTACCCCGAACATCAGGCCCGCCGCTGGGAACCCAAACGCCTGCGATTACGGCTGTTTTCCGCACCCGGCAGCCTCGCCCGGCACGCCCGACGGCAATGGCTGCACCTGCCAGCCCGCCACCCCTGGACCGTCCTCATCCTCGCCGGCCTCAACCGGCTCCGTGACCTCGCCGCCCCCACCTGACAGTCACCCCGAAACTGCCCCCAACCAAGGACACCAGCCGGCCGGAACCGGCGCACCCGGGCGACACCGGCAAAACAGTCACACCCTGATGCCACAATCAGCCCGCCGACCCCACCGGCCCCCCACCACAAGATCACTCACCAAGATCACGTAGGGTCGGGAGCTGGCGCGGTGGCGTTGCCTGGCGGTAGGTCACGAAGCCGCGGTGACGAGCCGGTTTCCCGTCTTGTCGTTCTTCTTCGTGGCCGTGGTCAGGTCGCTCCGTTTCCAGCTCCCGCCCGTCGAACCGTGCATGCGGTTCTCCCGCACACGGCTCACCGACGTCGTTCACCGCCCGCATTCGGACTCTCCCGCCAGGCCCGGAAGGGCCTGGGTGCGGCGACGGTTCCGTCAAGGCTGATCAGCCCGAGGTGATTCGGTGATTGAAAGAACACCACCGAACGTCCGAAGGCGCGGGAGCGTCTGTGCCTCTTGCTGATCACCAGCGCCAGGCGCATCCGCATGTATCCCTTGATCTTGTCGAAGTGGTGCGCCGAGTTGCCAAACCGGAAGTACGCGGCCCAGCCGCGGATGAACCGGTTCACCTTGTTGACGATCACCTCGACGGATTGCAGCAGCTTAGACCGGTCGGTGAGTTCCCGGATCCGGTCGCGGGCATGCTGCATGGCCTTGTCCGTGGGCCATCGGGCCAGGAAGGTGACGTGCTTGCCGGTGCGCCGACCGTCACTGCGGACCAGCCGATGGTGGAAGCCGAGAAAGTCAAACCCCGGACCCCCCACCGTTAGCTGCACAATGCGGGTCTTCGCCGCCTTCGGTTCCAGACCGAGTTCGGCAAGCAAGGCCGTGAGCCGCGCGAGCGCGGCCTCGGCCTGCACGCGTGAAACGCACATCACCGTCACGTCGTCGGCGAAACGGACCAGCACCCCATGCTCACGAACGTCCCAAGCCCGATCGATCCGGTGCAAGTACACGTTCGCCAACAACGGGGATAGCACCCCGCCTAATGAGCAGCGCTGCGTTATGCGCAGCGCCCGGTGTTTGCCGCCGGTGGGGGTGGTCGTGACGAGCGAACGCTGCGCATAACTGCGGACGAGATCAGAGGCTGACGAGCCAGTCGAGCAGCTCGGAGTTCTGGTTCCATTCGGCCAGGTCGGCGGTGACGACGCTGTCGTAGACGGCTTCGAGTGCTCG
>JBBRSE010000165.1:0-2697 GCA_038245655.1 Mycobacteriales bacterium
CGATGGGCGGTGCAGGGCTCGAACCTGCGACCCCCTGCTTGTAAGGCAGGTGCTCTCCCAGCTGAGCTAACCGCCCGTGCCCCCGGCGGGATTCGAACCCGCGCTACGGCCTTGAAAGGGCCGTGACCTGGGCCGCTAGTCGACGGGGGCGGCCCGGGAAGGATACTTGCGCGAGGGGAGAGCAGGAGATGGCCCGGATTCTTACGGGAACCCGGACAGGGAGACACCGGCCAGATCTACCACCGGCACTGGAAGGAGTTCCGCGCTGCCGCGAGTTCGTACGCCAAGCGGAAGCACGACTCATGAGTTCCACCGGAGCGCGGCCAGCAGCTCCTGGTGGCGTCGCTCCTCGTCGGGCATGCCCTCCTCAATCGGCTCCCGCCGGCTTCGCGCGAGCATCATCTGCACAGGCTTGACGATGAAGAAGAAGACGGCAGCTCCGATCGCCACGAACTGGATCAGATCGGTGATAAAAGCTCCGTAGTGAAAGACGGATCGGTGGATCGTAAATGTGAGGCCGCGGAAGTCGGGCTTGCCGATGATCGCGGCAATGATGGGCATCACGAGGTTGTTGACCAACGAGTTGACGACCGCAGCAAACGCGAGGCCCATGACGAACGCAACCGCGAGCTCGACGATGTTGCCCCTGAAAAGGCGGCGGACCTGCCCCGGCGCGCGGCCGCAGTTCGACACGGTCGCCGCGGCGGCCGAGGGATGTGATGCGCTGGTGGCGACCGGCGTGATGCCGGCCGGAGTGTGGCTGTGACCGAGCATGCGGTGGTGATCGCCGGAGGAGGTCCGACCGGGCTGATGTTGGCGGGCGAGTTGGCGTTGGCGGGGGTCGACGTTGCCATTGTCGAGTGGCGCGCCAGCCAGGACCTCCCCGGCTCGCGCGCAGGCGGTCTGCACTCACGCACCATCGAGGTTCTCGATCAGCGTGGAATCGCTGATCGGTTCCTGTCGCAGGGGCAGGTGGCCCAGGTCGCGGGGTTCGGCTGGGTCCCCCTGGACATCAGCGACTTTCCCACCCGGCACCCCTACGGGCTCGGGTTGTGGCAGAACCACATCGAGCGTACGCTGGCCGACTGGGTCGACGAGCTGGCGGTACCGGTCCTTCGCGGACGTGAGGTGACGGGGTTCGTGCAGGACGACTCCGGCGTCGAAGTGCAGCTGGCCGACGACCAGTCGTTGTGGGCGCACTACCTCGTCGGGTGCGACGGGGGGCGCAGCGTGGTCCGCAAGGCAGCCGGTATCGAGCTTCCGGGGGTGGACCCTTCAACCAGCACCCTGATCGCCGAGGTCGAGATGGACGAGGATGCGGAATGGGGCCTCCGCCGCGACGCACTCGGCTACCATTCCCTGTCCAGGTTGGAGGACGGGGGATCGGTACGAGTCATGGTGTCAGAACGGCACGTCGGACGCACCGGCGAGCCCACCCTGCGCGATCTCAGCGAGGCGCTCATCGCCGTCTACGGGACCGATTACGGGATCCACAGTCCCACCTGGATCTCCAGGTTCTCCGATGTGGCCCGGCAGGCGGCGTCCTACCGCCGCGGACGGGTACTGCTGGCCGGCGACGCCGCACACGTGCATTCCCCGGTGGGTGGACAGGGCCTCAACACCGGTGTGCAGGATGCGGTGAACCTTGGATGGAAGCTGGCCCAGGTGGTCAACGAGGCATCGCCGGAAACCCTTCTGGACACCTACCATGCCGAGCGACACCCGGTCGGTGCCCGCGTGCTCCACAACACCATGGCGCAAACGGTACTGCTCGGCGCCGACGAGCGTGTCGAGGCCCTGCGCGACACCATGGTCGAGTTGCTGAGCATGGACGAGCCTCGCAAACGAATCGCCGCGATGATGTCCGGTCTGGACATCCACTACGACCTTGGCGCCGGGCACCCGCTGCTCGGGCGCCGCATGCCCGACCTCGACCTGACAACCGCCAACGGTTCGCTGCGCGTATTTTCCCTCCTGCACGATGCCCGGCCGGTGCTGCTCAACCTCGGTGAGCCAGGCGGCTTCGACATCACTCCATGGGCAGGTCGGGTTCAGCTGATCGACGCCAAATACGATGGTGTGTGGGAGCTTCCGGCACTTGGGGCGGTCACTGCTCCCACCGCCGTGTTGATTCGGCCCGACGGATATGTGGCTTGGGTGGGAGATCTAACCCAGCTGGGGCTCGCCGACGCGCTAACCACCTGGTTCGGACCCCCTACAGCGGCGTAGCGCACCGGCTTCCAAGATCAATCTGTTAGGAGTTCTTATGGACCTGACCAACGCTTCGGCGATCGTCACGGGCGGCGCTGGCGGCTTCGGCTCCGCGGCGCATGTCCAGACACGGGTAGTCCACTCTTCATCCGGCGCGAAGCAAGGGGGTCAATTCTCAACCGGTGACCCGGGGTCAATTCTCAATCGGCCTTGACACCTCTCCTCGGCCATTTACCGTCGAACGTATCGAGCGTGGCCGGCCAGCGTTCTCATCGGTCGGGCCGCGACGGATCGTGGCCTCGTGGGCTCGCCTTCTCAGCTGGACGTGGAGGAGTCCGACAGGTCTGACAGGACCTTGGCGATCGTCGGGAATTCCCTGGACGCTCGAATTCGTCCCTCCCCGCCCGCTACCCGCGCCATTTCAGCCGGCCGCCAGATGCCGAGCACGACCGACGGCTGGCCGAGGAAGAACGCCTCGAAGTTGAC
>JBBRSE010000166.1:0-2681 GCA_038245655.1 Mycobacteriales bacterium
CCCCAGCCGTCCCAGCGACGACTTGCCCTCGACCCGGGCGGCGACATCGTCGGGGAGGGTGACCGTCTCGAGGATCGAGCCGAGGACGAACTCGCCGGGGTGGAGGATGAACGGCTCGTGCTTGGCGACCTCGACGAGCCGCGTGAGGTCGGGCTGCTCCTCGGCGGGGTCGATGTAGGGGTACTTGTGGTTGTCAAAGAGGCGGAAGTACTTGTCGAGCCGCACGTCGACGCTCGACGGCTGGACCATCTCCGGCTCCCACGGGTCGAGGACGACCCGGCCGCTGTCGATCTCGGCGCGGATGTCCCTGTCGGAGAGCAGCACGGGGGGAAGGCTAGCGCGTGGCCGGTTCGGGTCGTGTGGCTCGGCGGCTCCGTCGAGCGGGGAGAGCAGCGGACGAGCGGCCGGTATGCCGGGTGTCCGGTCGGGCGTGCACCATCCGTTATGCTGCGTGACGCGTTGCCGCGGTGCCCGCCAGAGTGGGCGTCGAGGCGACCGTGCGGGCGTAACTCAATGGTAGAGCGCCAGCTTCCCAAGCTGGACACGCGAGTTCGATTCTCGTCGCCCGCTCCACACCCAAAGCCGCAGGTCAGGACCCCTTTTCTCACCTCTGGCTTCGTCGGTCTCCGCAGCTCTGTTCGGGGCCCGTGCAACGAACGTGCAACTAGGACCTCTGATCCGGGCTCTCATCCGCCATGGCGCGGTGAGCCTTCACGAGGGCATCGAGCCGGTCAGCGAGGTCACGGGATCGTGACTCGGTGGCGTGCTGGTAGATCAGCGCAGCCCGCATCGTCGAGTGGCCCATGCGGTGCATGAGCTCCCGGGTCGAGGCACCCGACTGCGCAACGAGGTGGTTGCCTGTGTGCCGCAAGTCGTGAAAATGGAATCCCTCGGGCAGACCAGCGGCACGGACGGCATCGCGCCAGCCGACGTTGGCGCGCCAGTTCCCCCGACGCGGTGTCGCGCCCCGTTCCCCTGTGAACAGCAATGCCTCTTCACCTGCCGGCACCAGGAGAAGGTGACTGCGCAGCTCCGACGCGAGGACGTCGGGGAGCGTCACCATCCGGACGCGGTTGTTCTTGGGGGGCCCGGCTTGCAGCCCACCCTTGCGCTCGATCAGGCTCCGATGGACAAAGGCAACGCCTGCTTCCAGGTCGACGTCGCGTCGACGCAATGCGATCAGCTCGCCCCAGCGAAGACTGGTCAACGCAGCGGTGATGACGAAGGCCCGGTACTGAGGACCGACCGCCTCCGCCAAGGCGAACACCTGCACTACCGACGCCACCGGCCGCTCAGCGGTGTGGCTGGTGTCGGCACCCTTGATCCGGCACGGGTTTCGCGTGATCCGCCCGTCATCGACCGCCGTGTTCAGTACCGCGCGCAGCAGCCGGTAGGCCTTGGCGACCGTGCCCTCTGAACGTCCAGAGGTCAAGAGTTCGGCGCGCCACGCCCGGACGCGCTCGGTGGTCAACGCGCCGAGCTGCGCCGGCCCGAGAAAGGGGCGGATGTGCAGCCGGTGCAGCCCCTCGTAGAGGTCGCGGGTTCTCGGGCTCAGCCGATGTTCGGATATCCAGCGCGTCGCGAAGTCGTCGAGGGCCACCCGTCCGAGGTCTGGGTCGATCCAGTCGCCCTTGAGTAACTCTGACTGTCGGACGGTCAGCCACGCGTGGGCGTCGGCCTTGGTTGAGAACGTGCTCGGAGCCGTCCGCCTCAGACCGTCGACCGCAAGGTAGCTCGCCTGCCAACGGCCCGAGGGCAGCTGACGGACGGCCCCGAAGTCGCGGCGCCGTCGACGCGGAGGCATCACCCCACCAGCCGGTGGGTCCGGCGAACCACGGGCTCGACGACACCCGCAGCCAGGAACTCGACCAAAGCCGACTCCGGGATGCGCACGTGTCGTCCCACCCTCACGAAGCGGATCCGTCGCTCCGCGATGAGTCGGCGCGGGAACCGGGGAGTGGTTCCCAAGACTTTGGCGGCCTCGTCGATGTTGAGCAGATGTTCCATGTGCCTTCCCTCCCTGGGTTCAGGCCGCGTCGGTGGCGGCGGTTGGTGTGGTTGCCGAACGGTCGTGCACAGGTGGCGGCGGTTGGTGTGGTTGCCGAACGGTCGTGCACAGGTGGCGGCGGTGGTGAGCCGCGTTGGGCGGCGATGGTTTTGGCGTGTTCGTACTGTCCGCGCCAGGTGTTGGCTTGGCGCAGGGAGGCGGCGATGACGGCGACGTAGTCGAGCGAGCCGGGTTCGACGTCGTCCCAGACGAACCGGGGGGTGCCGTCGGGCAGGGTGTGGTCGGCGGCGAGGCGGTCGACGTCGCCGGGCTCGATCCCGGCGGCGGCGAGGACTTGGGCGACGACGGCGCGCCGGTCGGCGCGGTGTTCGGTCAGGGTCTTGCCCGACCACTGCCGCGAGACCAGGACCCGGCGCCCGCCGAGGCCAACGTTCTCCCGCTCGTGGCCGGGGGAGACGCACTGCCCGGCCACGAGGCCGGGGCCGGGGTGTTTCGGGGTGACCCCGTAGCGGAGCCAGTTCGCGCAGCTCGGGGAGCAGGGCAGCCACCGGGTCTCGGTGTGCAGCCGGTTGGTGTGCCGCTCGTACGGGTCGCCGACGTGGGGATGCTGTTCGGCGTAGGTGTCGGCGACGTTCTTGGTCAGGTACTTGCACAGATAGCGCACGGCCCGGTC
>JBBRSE010000167.1:0-2553 GCA_038245655.1 Mycobacteriales bacterium
GCAGTGGGCCCTCGCGGTGACCGGTCCGGATGCCCACGCGGAGTCCAGTGCAGCCGGCGACGGCGGGGGCGGCACAGGGTCCTCGGGCACCGCACGACCCTATCGCCAGCCCTCCCCGGGCCTCCTTGCGCGCCGCGCCCGTCGCAAGCCGTGCCCGACCCTGCCGGCCGCGCGGACTCAGTCGGTGAGTCGCTGGCCGCCGGTGGCAAGGAGGTGGCCCCGACTTTGCCGACTCGCGCGGCAGGTGAGGGGATGGTCTCCGCGCGCTATGCCTTGCCCCAGCCGCTGGGGCACGTCCGCCTGGCGCTCACTTGATGTACCTGCCGAGCAGGATTCCCCCCAGTTCTTCCAGCAGGGAGCCCTGCACGTCAGTGAGGTCGGACGAGTCGAGGATCACCGTTAGCTCGGGGTGGTCCTCCTTGAGCAGCACCCCGTCCTCGTCCTCGAAGTTGCGCATGATGGAGATGCCCGGGGTGGCGCCGACGGCTGTCGACAAGTAGTAGCCACCGCGCTCGTCGCTCCAACGGGAGTGCATCTCCAGTCCCAAGCGCGAGGAGACCTGTGCCGCAACGTCGTGGTAGTCGGCCCCAATCCAGCCGTACTCGTCCGCTCGATCCATCAAATGATCTCCAAGTTCAACCTGGGCATGACCACGGGCACTCAGAAGAAGGACCTATGCAGCAATTGACCGCCCAGCTCCTCGAGCAGGGCGCACTGCTCGTCGGTGAGATCGGCAGAGTCAAGGAGGACCGTCATGTCGGGGTGGTCCTCCTCGTGCAGCAGCCCCTCCTCGTCTTCGGCGTTGCGCATCACGTAGATAGTCGGGTGAGCGTCGATGGCCGTGGACCAGTAGGAGCCGCCGCGATGATCGCCCCATCGCGTGTGCAGCTCGAGTCCTAGACGTTCGGAGACCCCCGCCGCGACCTCGCCGAGGTCGGCGCCGACCCAGCCGTAGAAGTCAGATCGCTTCATCATCGGAGAAGGATCGCATCCCCACGGCTCACAATCGCGTCCTCGGACCGGTAGACCATGATCGACACCGGCCTGCCTGCCGTGGCCGTCAGCTCCTCGACTGCTTGCACCAAGTCCAGGGGCGTCAGGTGGCGAATGTCCATTGGCGCCGACCTCGTTCCACTGCTCCGCAGGGGCACCCCCAGGTCTTGGGCCCGCTTGAGCAGCTCGGGGCTCGCGATGGCGAGATCGAGGTCACCGGGGCCGGTTGCCGCGATCGACTCGCCCGTCTTGTAGCGGATCCCGGTCGTCGCGCTGCCGCGCAGGTAGATCGCGGCGTCGGTCACGCCGGCCCGCGCGAGCGCCCCGTTGGCCTGCGCGGAGAACGCCTCGAGCGCCTGCCGCGAGGTGAACCCGTAGGGAACGTGGCTGAGGAGTCGACCGGGGCCCTCCGTGACCCGGGTCGCCGCCAACGCGCCCCGCCCCAGCTCCACCTCCTTGGCAGCCTCGAGCAACGCGGCCGTGCGGTCGAGCTCGCGCATGGCGACCTTGCCGACCGCCCGCCCCCCGAGCACTCCCGCCCCGACCACGTCACCGGGCCCCGGGACGGCGCTCACCGCGCTGAGCGCTGCCTCGACGGCTCGCCCTTCTGCGGCATACCAGCCGGCGTTGGTGATGTCGGGGGCGGCGCCGACGACCGGGACCATCCCCGCCGCGTCGAGGGCGAGGTGAGCCGACTCCTCGGCCCCGGCCGGGCGGATGGTCGCCTCCCAGAACCGGCGTGCCTCGGGTGCTGCTGCCACCGCCCGGTGCAACGCCTCCGCGGCGTGGACGCCCGCCTCGGCCACGGCTCGGCGTGCCCGATCGAGCAGCTCGGCCGCGTCCTGGGGCACGTTCCCGACGTCAACCTCGGTCAGGGCAAGGTCGAGCGGGCTCCTGGAGAGCTGGGAGAGCCGGTAGAGCCGGCGGGCCTCCTCGGCGAGGTCACGCGCCGGAGGGACTGACGCGGCATACGACTCCATCGCGATGGCGCCGTCGACGAACGCCGCACACGCCGCCCACCACCGCGCCGGCTCGGCGGCGATGCTGGCGTCGAACCCCCGAGCCGCGGACCCTCGCCAGCCCGACACCTCGATCCTGCCCAGCGACATGCCGGTCTGCTCCAGGACCGCCGCATGGGCCCGCAGCACCGTCGCGATGCGCCAGATCCCGGGCAGGTCCGCCGGGACCAAAGCCTCGGCCGACGCTCCCGCGGCCAGGTCCCAGCCGAAGGGAACTACCGCGACCATGCCCGGAGAGCCTGCGGCTGGAAGGTGGGCGGCCATGGCAGGGATGCCGCAACTCGGGTCAGGCATTGCCATCGGTAGCCGGCCTCGGCGCCGGCCTCGGTGTCGACATAACCCGACGCGGATGCTCGCAGCCGCTGCGCCATCGACTCACTGTCGCCGACGAGGTGGCTCAGGCCGGTGTCCCAGCGCGCGCAGAAGTCGTCGAGCGCCGCGGACAGGACAACGTGCCCGAGCGTCGTCGCCTGCCGCGGGAGGTCCTCGATGGTCGCGGCCTTGGCCGTCTCGGTGATGCTCTCGACGCAGGACGCCGCCC
>JBBRSE010000168.1:0-2439 GCA_038245655.1 Mycobacteriales bacterium
GGCGTCCCGCTCGTTGCTTGCTATCCTTCCATGCGCACCACGGCAGGTTGCCCGAGCGGCCAATGGGAGCGGACTGTAAATCCGTCGCGAAAGCTTCGAAGGTTCGAATCCTTCACCTGCCACAACCAGCACAAACAGCCCACCAGCGCCTATGCCGGTCGGGGGCTGTTTCGTCGTGTCCGGCCACGTCCGGCCCAAACCGGTCATCTACGGGTGTCCCTGGCCTATTTCTGGCCGAGACGGCTCGAGCGCAACAGCTATCCGACTTTTGGAGAGACCCTCCCGGTCGTCGAGCGCGTGCGCGTAGACCCGAAGTAGCACCGCCACGCTGTGACCCGCCCACGCCGCTACCTGGGTGGGCGGTACGCCGGCGGCCAGCCAAGTCGACAGGCACGCATGGCGTAGGTCATACGGCCGCCTCGCCAACGGGGAGGCCTGCTGCTCGGGCGTGAACGCCGAGGCTCTCGCCAGCCGCAAGACCCGCGACGTCGACCCGGACGAGACCGGACGTACGAACGGTTGAGCGACAGGACGACCCAACTTCCCCGTCCGTGTCACAAACAGTCGGTCCTCCGCCCCGACGCCGAAGGTCGACAGGTGCCTGCGCAACGCCACGACCAGCTCGGGATGAGCGGGCACACGCCGAGTGGCCTTCACGCTGCGGTGCTTCAGCGACCGTTCCTCCCCGGATCGGCCATCGTCCGTCCATTCGGACCGAGTTGGCTGGAATGATCCGAGAAGCACGATCTCCCCCCAGCCGACCATGGGGAGCGTGAGGTTCACCCGCCGCAGGTTCGCCGCCTCCGAGGGCCGCAGCCCAGCGAAGTAGAGGCAGGCGAAGAACGCGTGCAGTGCGGGAGCACGTTCGCTGACGGCGGCCAAGAGGTCCCGAGCCTGATCTGGACTTACGACCACTCGAGCGTCGATCGCGTCCGAGTGCGGTCGACGATGAGTCTTGATTCGCTGCAGTGGGTTCGAGGTCAGCGTCCCGCGCTCCACCGCGTACACCAGGGCACTCGACAGAGCAGCTCGTTTGCGGTTCGTGGTCGACGTCGAAGCTGGCGACCCGTCGAGGTTCGTGGCAATCGCCCTGAGGACGCGGCGAAGCACATCCAGGTCCTCGAGGTCCCGGAGTGGGCGTGAACACTCGGAGAGCAAGCGCAGCGTCGGCGCGAACTCGTCGGGCGGTTCAGGCGTCTGACGCCGAGCGGCCGCGTTGAATGCCCAGTAGCGCAGGGCCATTCGCGCCATGCTCGCGTCGACGGGTATGGCGTCATCCGCCATGAGCGCCAGAGTGATGGTCGTCAGCGCCTCGGCTGTGCTCTGCCGGTGACGCGGGGACGAGTCCTGCCACTTCATGTCGACGAGCCCTTGTGCATGGTCCAACCACGACGGTCCGGACGAGACCGGCACGGCTGAAGTCGGCAGTCCAGTCGTCTTGTCGAAGGCCTCACCAGCCCGCACAGCCGCCACGAGGGTGGATCGGAACGAGTCCGCCAGTTTCACGGTCTTCAACGTCTTTGAACGTTCGCGGCCGTCGATTCCCCATCGGACCTTGTATGCCTTGCCGCGAGAACCCGAGACGGTCTGGGTCTTCCACACTCGTACATCGAACGTCGAGCCGGTCACGCCGCACCATCCTCGAGAGTTTGGAGCCAAGCGTCGAGGTCGACGCGACGCACTCGAATCTCGCCGTTGGGAAGCTTGAGGGACTTGGGTGCCGCTCCCTTTGCCCGCCAGTCGTAGAAAGTCGAGCGCGCCACCCCAAGCTCATCGCAGACGTCGGCGATCGTGAGATGCCTTGGCCTGGACGCCGAACCTGTCGACCGTTGCATCGGATGTCTCCTCTCCGTTAGCTGCTGACCGCGATTGCCGAATTGGTGTCCACAGGTGGTGAGCCGTGTTGGGCGGCGATGGTTTTGGCGTGTTCGTACTGTCCGCGCCAGGTGTTGGCTTGGCGGAGGGAGGCGGCGATGACGGCAACGTAGTCGACGGAGCCGGGATCGACGTCTTCCCAGACGTACCGGGGGGTGCCGTCGGGCATGGTGTGTTCGGCGGCGAGGCGGTCGACGTCGCCGGGGTCGATCCCGGCGGCGGCGAGGACTTGGGCGACGACGGCGCGCCGGTCGGCGCGGTGTTCGGTCAGGGTCTTGCCGGTCCACTGCCGCGAGACCAGGACCCGGCGCCCGCCGAGGCCGAGGTTCTCCCGCTCGTGCGCGGGGCCGGCGCACTGTCCGGGGATCAGGCCGGGGCCGGGGTGTTTGGGGGTGACGCCGTAGCGGAGCCAGTTCCCGCAGGTCGGGGAGCAGGGCAGCCACCGGGTCTCGGTGTGCAGCCGGTTGGTGTGCCGTTCGTAGGGGTCGCCGACGTGGGGGTGCTGGGTCGCGTAGGTGTCGGCGACGTTCTTGGTCAGGTACTTGCACAGGTAGCGCACGGCCC
>JBBRSE010000169.1:0-2351 GCA_038245655.1 Mycobacteriales bacterium
AGCGGCGATCCCGCTAACGCACTTGAATGCCGCAGGTCGCGCGAACGATCGTGCCGAATCGCGGGCCGCCTGGCATCCGCACCACCAGCAGGCGGCAGTCTTCGCGCTCGCATGGCTCAGCTGTGGGCAGGAGGTCGTGGCGGTGCCGCAGATGACTGCTTTGCGGTTCAGGTGGGCCGTCGAGCCGACGACGTATGCCAGAACCGGTTAGTGGTGTCGGGCGTCGTCATCAGTGTGAGCTTTCGACCCACTGAAGGACTTGGATCTCGCGTAACAGCCAAGGCAAGTCAGGGTCGTCGCCATGGGTGTGGAAGAGCTCCTCGTTGGCTTTCCGGGCCTTCGCCGCGCTGACCCAGGTGGGCGTAAGCACAAGGTCCCGTTCGTAGTCGTCGAGGTTCTGCGCCCCTGGTCTGGCGTTCCGCGTATCTCCCGGGCGATATCTCGGCAATTACGGTTCAGTCCTCGGCGTCGTGGAAGGCGCGTAGGGATCGGGTTTCGAGGTCTGTGAGGAGCTCGCGGAGTCGGCGGGCGTTGTCGAACCAGGGCTGGTAGCGCTGGGCTTGTTCTTCGGTGAGGGTGCGGCTCTGGGTCTTGCCGGCGATGGTGCGGGTCCAGTGCCAGTAGGGGCCGTGCAGCACGGCCGGTTCGGCTTTGCAGCGGCAGTTCGTCTTGCCGCAACGCATGAAGCGGCGAGCCAGCGTTCCCGGTAGGGCGTAGTCGGCCTCGGTGAAGACAGCCAGGCTCGGGGCGGTTGACGACGTGTCCGGTGCTGCTCCTGGTTGAGCCATCTTCTCCTCCGCGTGTCGTGTCCTTCGGTTGACAACCGAAGGATAGCGTAGGTTGTACTGAACGCAACCCCGACTGGAGGGTGTCGTGATGAACGAGCCAAGTGATCCGACCGACCCCAAGGACCTCGGGTTGGCCTCCCAGGTGCTGGGTGGGTTGCCGATCATCAACGCCGTACTGGAGCGGCTCGGGCTGCCGGCGCTGCTGGCAGCGGCATTACCGGACGGTGACGCGCGGGTGAAGGTGAGCGCGGCGGCCGCGATCAGGCTAGTCGTGGCGAACCTGGTGCTGGGCCGCGAACCGCTCTACGGCCTGGGTGAATGGGCCGCCCGCTACGACCCGGCCCTGTTTGGCCTGACCGCCCAGGACGTCGGGGTACTCAACGATGACCGGGTCGGGCGGGCCTTGGACGCGCTGTTCGACGCCGACCGGGCCAGTCTGCTGACAGCGGTGGTGCTGCGCGCGATCAGCGAGTTCCACATCGACACCGACCAGCTCCACAACGACTCCACGTCGATCTCGGTGCACGGCGTCTACCCGAACGCTGACGGAACGCCGCGGGGCGGGAAGGACACGCCCATCATCACCTGGGGCCACAGCAAGGACCACCGTCCGGACCTGAAGCAGCTGGTCTGGATCCTCACAGTCAGCGCTGACGGTGCGGTCCCGCTGGCCTACCGGCTCGCGGACGGCAACGCCAGTGATGACCCGACGCACGTGCCGACCTGGGACAGCCTGGTCGGGCTACTCGGGCGGACCAGCTTCCTCTACGTCGCGGACTCCAAGCTGTGCTCCCGCAAAGCCATGGGCCACATCGACAGCAACCACGGACGGTTCGTGACCGTGATGCCCCGCACCCGCGCGGAGGACGGCGCGTTCCGCAAGCACCTGCAAACCCACCCGCCGGTCTGGACCGAAGCCTTCCGCAGGCCAGGGAAGCGAATCGGTGACCCGGACGAGGTCTACTCCACGACGCCCGCGCCGCTGCCCTCAGCGGAGGGGTACCGGATCGTCTGGATCCACTCGACCGCAAAAGCCAGCCGCGACGCCCACGCCCGAGCCGGCCGGATCGACGCCGGCATCGCCGCGATCGAGGCCGTGGACGCGAAGCTCACTGGGCCGCGGAGTCGGTTCAAGACCCGCGTCGCCGTCGAGCAAGCCGCGAACGAAGCACTCGCCGGCGCCGGCGCTGACCGGTGGGTCAGCATCACCGTGGCCGAGACGACTAGCAAGAGCTACAAGCAGGCCCGCGCCGGCCGGCCCGGCCCCAACACCAGCTACCGCGAGGTCGCCAGCACCCGCTTCACCCTCACCCACGACATCAAGCTCGAGATGATCCGTCACGACGCCGCCAGCGACGGCTGCTTCCCGCTCATCACCAACGATCGCGTCCTGGGCGACGCCGAGGTGCTGGCGGCCTACCGCTACCAGCCGAACCTTGAACGCCGACACCACCTGCTCAAGAGCGTCCAAGACGCCGCCCCCGTGCTGCTCCACAACCCCGCCAGGATCGAGGCCTTGTTCTGCTGCCAGTTCCTGGCCCTGCTCATCAGCGCGCTCATCGA
>JBBRSE010000170.1:0-2344 GCA_038245655.1 Mycobacteriales bacterium
CCTCGTCCGAGCCGGCCCCGGGATGGTCACCGGCACCGGGAAGAACTGGACTGTTGCTGCTCACGAAACTGTCTCCTGTCACCACCCTCCACGGTGGACCCGGGGGCTCCGGGGTGTCTCACTACAGCCTGACAGGGAGGGTATGGAGCCCCTATGGAGCCGACTCAGACCTCCCAAAGGGCCCGGAGCTGCTAGCCCCGTAGACCTGTTGCTCCGCCAGGACTCGACCGTCGTGGGCGCCCTCGGGCGAGCACCCCCGCGCGTGGTCACATGCCGCCCGCACCTGCGTCACTCCGCCCAGATAGGGCGCGCGCACGAGCTTACGGATCTGCCCGCGGGTCGTTACGGCTGCCGCCGGAGTGGGAGATGCACGTATTATCCAAGGTGTGACGGCTGCCTCGAATGACGACCAGGTCACCATCGTCGTGCCCTCCGAGGTCGCGGACGCACTCAACGCTCGCGTCGACTCGGGCTAGTACGCCAGCCAAGGCGATGTGGTCCGCACGGGTTTGCGCCTCCTGACCGAGGAAGACGAGGTGTTGCACTCCCTTGAGGTCGAGCGCTGGTTGCGCGAGGTCGCGGTCCCGATCGCCGAGGCCACCTCGGCGGACCCATCGCGCTCCATACCGGCCCACGAGCTCCGTGCTCATTTCGCCACCAAGCACACCAAGCGCGGATGAGGCGCCGGCTCCACTACTCTCCAGAAGCCCTCTCCCAGCTCGACGATCTCGACGACTACCTGAGCGAGCGGGCCGGCCCCTCGGTCGCGACCTCCTACCTGGATCGCGTGCTGGACTTCTGTGCGGAAATCGCCAACGAGCCGATCTCAGGTCACCGGCGTGACGACCTCACGCCTGGGCTGGTGACGCTCACCTTCGAGAAGAAGCGCGTCGTCTGCTTCATCGCGATCGAGAACGACATCCACATCGTCGCCATCTACGGCACAGGCCAGAACTGAGAGTACGAAATTCGGGAGAACCCGCCGCCGACTCCCGGGAACTAGGCCAAACCGCCGCGAGAGCGGCAACGTCTAACCGCCGCGATTCACCGTGTCGCATCCCACCTGACCCCGAAGCGTTCACCGGAGCCGCGGATGAGCGAACGGCGCTGCATTCGCGCGGTATCGATTTTTGCGCCGCAGCGTTTTCAGACGTCGGGCCGCAGTTCGAGGTCCCACGCGACGACGGCCGGCTGACCGGCCCTGGCGGCGTTGGCGGCGTCCCGCACCCACGGATGCAGTTCCCAGATGTCAGGCGGGCCGGGGGTTAACGGTTCGGGCATCTCATCAGGCTCGACCGTGTCGGCCTCACGGTACGTTTCCTCGCAGGCGCGGACGATGTACCCATGCTGAAGCGCGGGGCGCAGGTAGTCGCCGAGACCGTGGCTGTAGCCGGCGATGTGCCCGACGCGGCCATCGGGCGCTTCCTTGACCAGTGGGTAGCGGGTGGAACCGGTGAAGTGGCCGCGAGTGTCGAGCAGGAGCAGGTGGCCGCCGGGACGCATCACCCGTGCCGCCTCGGCGAAGAACGGCCGGAGGTCGTCCAGATGGGCTAACGCCAAGCTGCACACCACGTGGTCGACGTCGTCGTCGGGTAGCGGCAGGTCAGTAACGTCACCGGCCATGAACAGGGCGTCAGGTACAGCCTTCCGGGCACGCGCGAGCATGCCCTCGGAGACGTCGACGCCGACGACGTCGTGGCCTCGGGCGAGCAACTGCTGCGCCACCGCGCCGGTGCCGCACGCGGCATCGAGTGCGCGACCCGGCGTTAGGCGGTCGAGCATTGGCGTGAGCACGTCGTCGCGCATCGGGAAGCAGCCGTTGTCCTCGCCGTCGTACGTCACCGCCCAGCCGTCGTAGCCGGCGGCGACGGGCAGCGGACGCACGTCGACCCCTGGCCCGAGATCGTCGGCGCGGTCGAGGAGCCGGCGCACGTCCGCGAACCGGGCCTCGGTAAAAGCACGGTCATGCTCGCCGGCGAAGGCTCGCATCAGAGCGACGCCCTCAAGTCCCAGCAGGTACGCGAGCGGGTGTTGGTGGATGATCTGGTCGGTCGGCTCGTCGGCTGGCTTATCGGGCATGGGCTCATCCTGCGGTGGCGGCCTGCCTGCCATCTATCGGGTTTTCCCGCGCCGAGGCGCGGGAAAATGCTTGTTATGCCGCGATCCGGTCGTTAAAGCACCGTGATTCGGCGGTGCGTCATACCGCCGCGAAGCGCGCTGACATGCCAAGTGGCGAGTGGGGTTGATGGCGGTCCTCGTTGGATTCGGTACCGCTGCGGTACCATGTTGTCATGGCGATGAACCTGCGACTCACCGACGCCGAAAGCGACGCCCTGCGCGCGAA
>JBBRSE010000171.1:0-2309 GCA_038245655.1 Mycobacteriales bacterium
CTAGAGCGTCGAGCTTGAAATAGGAATCGAAAGGGGATTCCCAACGGATCGGAAGTCTGATTCAAGGTGCTGGCTGGGACTGGAGGCCAGCCTGGATGGGAAAGCCCTATTCGATTGACCTTCGAGAGCGTGTGCAGGCGGAAGTGGAGAGCGGGCAGTCGCGTCGTGCCGCGGCTCGGCGCTACGAAGTCAGTGCAAGCTTTGCGGTGAAGCTGGCCGATCGTGTATCGCAAACGGGATCGGCGGAGGCGGCGCGACAGGGGCGCCCGCCAGGCGGCGGCAAACTGGCGCCGCATGTGACGGCTCTGCTCGAGTGGGTCGAGGCCGAGCCGGACATCACGATGCCGGAACTGGCGGCCAAATTGAAAGCCGAGCAGGATGTGACGGCTCATCCGGCTTCGTTGTCGCGGGTGTTGTTGAAAGCGGGCCTGTCCTTCAAAAAAAACACTGCAGGCCTCGGAGGCCGAGCGCGAGGACGTGCGCCAGGCACGTGATGAGTGGAAGGCGCACCGCCAACCGCGCATGCGCGAGGCGATCCATCGACTGGTCTTCCTCGACGAAACCGGCACGACGACCAAGATGACCCGTCTGCGCGGCCGAGCTCGCCGTGGTGCTCGGTTGAAAGCCAATGCGCCATTCGGACACTGGGCTACGCAGACCTTCATCGCCGGACTGCGTTGCGATGGCCTGACTGCGCCGTGGGTGATCGACCACCCGATGAACCGCGAGACTTTCGAAACCTACGTCGAGACGCAGCTCGCCCCGACCCTGCAGAAGGGCGATGTGGTGATCCTCGACAACCTATCCAGCCACAAGAGCGCAAAGGCCGAGGCTGTCCTCAAGCAGCGCGGAGCCTGGTTCCTCTTCCTGCCGCCCTACAGCCCGGACCTCAACCCGATCGAAATGGCGTTCGCCAAACTCAAGGCCCATCTCCGGCGTATTGGCGCAAGGACAATCGACGTGCTCTGGAGAGCCATCGGTGACATCTGCGCCCTCTACTCCGAGCAGGAGTGTTGGAACTATCTCAAACACGCCGGCTATGCGCCCGATTAAACGCTCGGTGCTCTAGCGGGCGGGTCACCTCATACCGACAGTAGTATCGATGTTACTGTCACCCCCTAGGCGTGTCCCCTTATGGAGCGCAAAAACTATCGGTGCTGTTCAGCACTGAAGTTTTTTGGCACACTCCGTACGGAACTTGCCGCTCTATCCATTGTTGATCCGATCGCGTCATGCGAGTGGGATGCCCTCGCGCCTGCAGCGGGTCGCCGTGGATTTACGAGGCACGAAAGTCGCTTGCGGAAATTGCGGGAATTGCGGGAAGTCGACGGCGGCCCAACGCCTAGGGGGTTCGGCTCCGTTGAACCACAAGGCTCTCTGTCGTGACCTAGGCTCCGCGCAGCCGCGTCGGGTCGAACGTCCGCAGCCGACCGGGAGCGAACGGCGCCAGGTCGACGTGGCGCGCCGTGCCGTCGAGGATCAGCTCGGCCATGGCCTCGCCGGTCGCCGGCGCGTTGAGCATGCCCCAGACGCTATGGCCGGTCGCCACGAAGGCGCCGTCCACACCGGGAACCCGACCCATGAGCGGCAGGCCGTCCTCGGTTACGGGGCGAAAGCAGGCCTGCCGCGCCACGATCGGCGCCGCGGCGAGGGCCGGCGAGATCGCCCGACACATCGCCTCGAGCCGCGCATGCGCGCCGTCATCGGGCAAGACGTCGGCGGGATCGATGGGCAGCGGCCCGGTTGTCGAGATCGCGCACACCCACGTCGTGCCGTCGCTGCGGGGAAACAGCTCGGGCGTGAGGACTTCACCGCTCGCCTCGCGATACTCGAGGAACAGCGCCTCGGCGGGAATGGTCTCGCCGGTCCGGAAGATGAGGCTGTGGCCCTTGTAGCAGAACACGACGGGGAGCGGCAGCCAACGCGTCGCCAGGATCGACCACGGTCCCATGGCGATGACCACGGCGTCGCCTTCGACGATCTTGCCGCCTTCGAGCACGACGCCGCCTGCGGCTCCGCCCGGGCTGCGCACCACCGCCTCGACCGTGCCGCGCCGGAGCTTCGCGCCCTGCGCCTCGGCGGCCCGCATCAGACCCTGGGTGAAGGCGCGGGGCTCGACCAGGGCCGTCGTCTGCGGTGAGCCGAGGCGGCCAGTGATCACGACGCTTTCGGACAGCCACGATCGCTGGCCCGGGTCGCTTGGCGTCTCGTTCTCGGCGGCATGGCCGCCATAGGTCTCGAGACGGCGATAGAACCAGGGATTGCCGAGTTCGGCCGCGAGTTCGGCGTGCAGCGCAAAGCTGCGACGC
>JBBRSE010000172.1:0-2174 GCA_038245655.1 Mycobacteriales bacterium
CCAACGCCACATGATCAGACAACCGCTGATCGCTCTGCGGCTTCACCCACCCAGCCCGTGGCACCCACCCAGATCAACATCACGGCCACGCCATGTCGAGCATCAGCACGGCGTGTCGTGGCTAAACTTATAGGTATTGCGCCTAGCCCTCGTTGGCGAACACCCTCTCACCGGCATGGTCGTTCACTCTCGCGGGCTTAGTTAGGTGTATTCACCGGGATCTTTGTCGGTGGGCTGGTTGCCTCCGCCGGGTGAGGTGCCACGCTTTCGAGGGGCAGGTTCGGGCTCTTGGTGAAAACGATCGCTGCCTTGGCGTCCGCCGTATGGCCTGCCGTGGTCGGCGAATTCTTCCCGATAAAACGACAGGATCCATCCGCCGAGTTCAAGTCGGTCACCTGTGTGTAGCGGGATCTGATCTACCCGTGCTCCGTTGACGCTTGCTTCCCGCGGATCGACGGCAACGAAAATGTACTCGTCGGCGTCGTCGCGTCGTATTTCAGCGTGACGATCGGCCAGTCCCGCTAGCCGCAAATCGCAGGTCGACCCGCTGCCGATTGTAGTGACGCCTGGGAGCAGGTGGAAGTCGGCCGGCCGCCCCGATGCGCCGCCTTCGTCTTCGGGGAGTTCGCTGCCGCCGGAGGCGAAAATGAGACGTGGTTGTCCTCCGCCCATGGGATCGTGAGTAGTTGCGGCGTGATGCGCGGATGTGGCTTCGTGTTCCGTTGACATGACGACCTTTTCACTTTTGACTGGGGAGCTGTTCCCTGGAAGGACCTCCGAAGGAGGGTCGCGACAGGGCTCGCTTTGGCCGCCCGCGGACCGATCGTTACATATATTCGGCGCGGCGTTCAAGATCCCCGGTCCTGGCGCTGCTTGTGACGGGCGGCGGCGACGGCTTGCGCGGCGAGGATGAGGCCGAGGTGGCTGAAGGCTTGGGGGTAGTTGCCGGGCATTTCTCCGGTTCAGAGTCTATTTGCTCGGCGAAAAGTCCGAGGTTGTTGGCGTAGGAGGCGGCTCGGTCAAGGGTCTGTTCGGCGGCGTCGACTCGGCCGATGACTGCCTGGGCTTCGGCCAGCCAGAAGGTGCAGAGTAGAAATGAGCCTTCGTCTCCTGGGAGTCCGTCGTCTGCGCGGTAGCGCACGAGTAGTCCTTGAGTGTCGGTCAGGTTCTTGGCGATGGCGTCGACGGTTAAGGCGAGTTTTGGATCATCGGGTGGCAGCAGCCCGACGAGGGCGATCAGGAGTGCGGCCGCGTCCAGGTCGTCGGAGCCGAGGCATTGGGTGAAGGCGCCGACGTTGGGGTTCCAAGCTTGTTCGACGATGACGCGGCGAATCTCGTCGCGGGTTTGCGTCCATCTGGCTGTGTTTTCGGCGGCTTGCAGCAGGTCGGCCATGGCTATCCCGCGGTCGAGGGCGACCCAGCACATCAGCTTGCTGTGGACGTAGGGCCGGGCCGGACCGCGGATTTCCCATATTCCCCGGTCGTCTTCGCTCCAGCGGGCGGCGGCGGCGTCGACGGCTGCGACAAGCAGGTGTCGGGTCGCTGGTTCCAAGGGTTGTAGGTGTTCGCGCAGCACGTAGGCGGCGTCGAGCAGTGCGCCGTAGACGTCTAGCTGGGTCTGGTTCCAGGCCGCGTTGCCGGTCCGGACCGGGGCGCTGTGGCGCCAACCGGACAGGTGCGGGATTTCGTGTTCGGTGAGGTCATGCTCCCCCCCTACGCCGAACATGATCTGCAGGTCGACGCCGCGGTCCAGCTGCGTGGCTGCGGCCCTGGCGAGGAAAGCGAAGAATCGGGCGGCTTCGTCGGGGCAGGCAGCGACCCAGAGTCCGCGCATGGTCATACTGGCATCGCGAACCCAGGTGTAGCGGTAGTCCCAGGTGCGGGAGCTGCCGATTCCCTCGGGCAGGCTGGTGGTGGCGGCGGCAATGATCGCACCACTAGGGGCGTAGCTGAGAGCCTGCAACATAAGTCCACTGGTGTGCACAAGGGCTCGTTGCGGTCCTTCATACTGCTGATGCAGATCAGACCAGCTGCGCCAACCCCGCTCCCTTTCCTTTGCGCGACGTTGGATGTGTTTGAGGTTCCATGCTTGCGGCGGCGTATCAGCCCAGGGGTCGGTTTGTTGCAGCGCCCAGCCGGTTCGCTGGCCGGCCTGCAGGACGGTCGTTCCGGAG
>JBBRSE010000173.1:0-2086 GCA_038245655.1 Mycobacteriales bacterium
AGAAGCCCGGCGTCGATGAGACCGCCAACACCAAGGCCACCACCGCGGCTGCGCCGCGGCGGCGCCGACGAACGTGACCCCACCCCAACACCGTAGGCATGATCACGCCACCGACGCTCGACGACCCCCAACCCGGTCCCATGCCACTGGCGAACCGGTGGTCCCATCAAGCTGGCGGGCGACACGGTTCTCGGTGGTACCCCTCAACGGTGCCAGCGGTTCTTTGCCGCTGAGCGAGAATTGAGCCGCTGACACCCGCCCAAAGATTTATTTCTTTTGAAACCTCCCGAACTCAATGGGACGGGCGAAGTATGGCCTGGCCGCGATCAGCCAGGAGGTCGTCCCATGAATTCAGACACGCTGGTGAGCTGGCGCTTGGCGTGCTGGCTGAAGGAATGCTGACCGGGGCGGGAGGGTCGGAGTGCGCCACAACCCGTGAGGACGTCCCAGAGGCATTTCGACAGCGCCGTCGTGTCGATCAGCGCCAATGGCGGGAAGCGGCGTTTGCACGCACAGCCCAGTCCGTTCATGAAGAAGACGGGATTTAGCCGAGCCGCACGGTCGCTCGGAAGGGGTGAGGGGCGTGTTCGAGCCAGGATCTGACTTCGCCGGGTTCACCGTCGTCGAACAGCTGGGCACTGGAGGAATGGGCGAGGTCTACCTCGTCCGCAATCCCCGATTGGGCCGCTTGGACGCGCTGAAAGTTCTCCGGCCCCAGTTCAGCTCCGACCCGTCCGGGCAGGCGCGTTTCCTTCAGGAGGCCCGGCTGGCGTCCGCGCTGCATCACCCCAACGTGGTGACCGTGTATGACGCCGGTGAGGTCAACGGCAGGCTTTTCATCGACATGCAGTACATCGACGGCACCGACCTGCGACGCATCCTTCAACGGGAAGGCCGACTGCGTGCTCCCCGTGCCGTCACCGTTCTCGGACAAGTCGCCGCGGCGTTGGACGCTGCCCACATGCAGGGACTGCTGCACCGCGACGTGAAACCGGAAAACATTCTGTTATCGCGTCCAGCGGGTTATCCGCATGAACACGCCTATCTCACCGATTTCGGGATCAGCAAATTCATCGCCGATGCGACCCCGCTGACCGCCGCCGGTGACGTCGTTGGAACTCCGGCCAACCTGGCCCGGGAGCGCCTCGCGGGTCCCGGTGATCATCGCAGCGATATCTACAGCCTCGGCTGCGTTTTCTACGAAAGCCTGACCGGCGTCGCAAGGCGATCTCGACCGAACAAGCCTACGGGGAAACCGCACTGTGCGACTGGCTCCCCGACATCCAACGCGAACTCGACCCGACCATCGGCACCGCCTTCCACCCGCAGGTCGCAGTCATCCAGTTCGGCGGCGACGCAGCTACTTCCTGTATGCACGACAAGCTGGGCCTCCCGTACAGCGGGCAAGCGCTCATCCACAAATACGCCGCAGACTCGGCAACCGCCATCGCCATGTTCGCCAAAGCCGGAGTTCCCGTATATTTCGTTAGCACCCCGCTTTCCCGTGTCGAGTCGCCGAGCTACACCCACCTGACACAATTGGGCGGCATGTTCTCCGCGCTGCCCGCCGGTTTCCCGGCGAGGCGGATGGTCCGCTACATTGAGGTGGCCGCGCCCTTGGAATGGGACGGCAAGTACACGGCCACCTTGCCCTGCACGAACGGCGAGACCTGCACCAACCACTGGCCCGACGGCACCAAAACGGTCGTCGTGCGGCAAGCCGACGGCACACACTTCTGCCCCGTCACAGAGCAAGCGACCCCAACAGGTCGCAGCTGTCCAGTCCCCATGCCAGGTGCCGCGCGTTTCGCGCGCGCCATCACACTTCCAATCCTCCACGACTTTCGCCTCAGAGGCTGACGCGCAAAACAAGTGTTACTCGGAGCTTCGAGAGCGCGCGGTGCGGATGGTCGCGGAGATTCGTCCGCAGCACGGGTCGCAGTGGCCGGGCCTGTAATAACAACGGTGTAACTCTCCGAGAGCGAGGATGCACCATGAACGACTTGATGATCGAGACGGCAGGTGTCGAGGTGGAGCCCGAGGCGCCCGCGGCAGTTGGGCTGGACGCCGGCGACGAGCAGCTGCT
>JBBRSE010000174.1:0-2008 GCA_038245655.1 Mycobacteriales bacterium
TACCCTCTTGCCGTGCCGGGTGATGCCCGACACGCCGATGGCGGTCGCCAGGTGCGTCTTGCCGGTGCCCGGTCCGCCGACCAGCACGACGTTTTGCGCCGGCTCGGTGAAGGCCATCTCAGCCAGCGTGTGGATGAGCTTGCGATCGACCGGCGAGCCCTCGAAGTCGAATCCGGCGAGGTCCCGGTGTACCGGGAACCGGGCTGCATGCATCTGATGGCTCACCGAGCGCATCGCCCGGTCGGCGCCCTCGGCCTGCAGCAGGTGCTCCACGAGCCAGCGCGAGCTGTCAAGTCCAGCACTGCTGCCTTGCTCGACCAGATCGGCCCAGGCGCCGGCCATGCCGTGCAGGCGAAGGCCTTTGAGCTCCACCGTGACGTCACGCATGGTCAACCCCCTCAGCGCGCAGGCTGTCGTAGCGGGCGGTGTCAGCCAACGGCTTAATGGCCACCCGCAGCACCGTCGCCGCGCTCGGCGGCGCGCTCACCGCGTTCAGGCGGCTCAACACGTTGACGACGTGCTCGACGCTCACCCGGCCCGAGGGCGGACCGCTCTCCAGCGCCAGCTCCACGGCGACCAGCACGGCGTCGAGCCCGGCCGCCGGAACGATGGCCAACACCTGCGCCATGACGCGGTCACCGCCCGGGCTTCTCAGCAGCGCCCGACGCAACTGCTGCAACGGCGCCGGCATGTCAGCGAAGGGTGCGCCGTTGCGCAAGGCGCCGGGCTTTCTCTGCAAGAGCGGGATGTAATGCTGCCAGTCGTAGCGGGTCTGGCCGGCATCGCTCAGCCGCTCATGGCGGCTGACCACCGCGTCGTCGGCGACGATCACCATGCTGCTGGTGTAGAGCCGAGTGCTGACGATCTGGCCAGCGAGCTCGCACGGCACCGAGTAACGGTTGCGCGCCACGGCGACCAGGCACGTGCTCGACACCCGTGCCTGCTTCTCGACGTAGCCGTCGAACGGCTCGGGCATCGGCATGAGCTGCGGCCTCTCGTGCTCGAGCATCTCGGCGACGCTGAACTGCCGGTGCTCGGGATGGCGGATCTCGGCCCACTGCGCCCGGCACCGGTCGCCGATCCAGGCATTGAGCTCGACGAAGGAGCCGAAGCGCTGCTTGGCCGCGTCGATCCAGATCCGCCGCCGGCTGTCCTGGACGTTCTTCTCGACGACGCCCTTCTCCCAGCCGCTGGCGACGTTGCAGAAGTCCGGGTCGAACAGGTAGTGCGCGCACATCACGGCGAAGCGCGCGTTGACGACGCGGCCCTTGCCCTTCTTGACCTTGTCGACCGCGGTCTTCATGTTGTCGTAGATGCCGCGCCGGGGAATGCCCCCGAGTGCGGCGAAGCTGCGCGTGTGCGCATCGAACAGCATCTCGTGGCCCTGGCTCGGATAGGCCACCAGCCAGAACGCTCGGCTCGCGCACAGCTTCATGTGCGAGACCTGCATGCGGTAGTAGATGCCGCCCACCACCAGACCCTCTTCGCTCCAGTCGAACTGGAAGGCTTCGCCGAGTTCGAACGCGAGGGGGACGAAGGCGTTGGCGCTGACCGACTGGCCTTCGCCCAGCCGCCACGCGCGCACGAAGTCGGTGACGCGGCTGTAGCCGCCTTCATAGCCCGCCTTCTTGATCTCGGCATGCAGCGCCTTGGCGGTCCGCCGCTCATGCTTGGGTCGCCGTGCGTCGGCCTTCAAGGCCCGTGTGAGCACTTCGTGAAAAGCAGTCAGCTTGTTCGGCCGCAGGCCGCGCCGGTACTTCGGAGGTCCATCGACTTCGCCGTGCAGCCACTTCGCAATCGTGTTGCGCGATAGTCCCGTCGTGCGCGCAATCTCGCGCTCCGACTTCTTGCCCCGCCCGTGCAACCGCCGGATCTTGCCAATCATGTCCATGGTGATCACTCCTGTTCCTCTGCTGCCTAAAAAAGCAGCAGAGTAGGTTGAACACCTGGCTCAGTTTTAAGTCGGCACGACCCTCAGAAGTGGCTCAGTTTTCGGTCGGCGCCAACA
>JBBRSE010000175.1:0-1932 GCA_038245655.1 Mycobacteriales bacterium
CCGGGCCCCGACCGCCTGGCCGCGTGGCTCACGTTCGTCGTCGTCGGAGGCGGACCCACCGGCGTCGAGCTGGCGGGGCAGATCGCCGAGATCGCGCGGGACACGCTGCGCCGCGACTTCCGCACCATCGACACGCGCGCGGCGCGGATCCTGCTCGTCGAGATGGCCGAGCGCGTCCTGCCGGCGTTCCCGCCTCGCCTATCCGCACGGGCGGCGCGGGCGCTGGAGGGGCTCGGGGTGACGCCGCTCGTTGGACGGAAGGTCGTCAGCATCGACGAGGAGTCGGTCACGATCACGGTTGGGGAGGAGCCTGCCGGCACTGACCATCGTCTGGGCCGCCGGCGTTGTCGCCTCCGACCTCGCCACCGCGCTCGCCGCCGAGACCCGCGCCGATCTCGACCGCGTGGGCCGAGTGGCGGTGGGCCCCGACCTGACCCTGCCCGGTCACCCCGAGGTCATCGCGGTCGGCGACATGGTGCAAGTGCAGGACGCGGACGGGAACCCCGTCTCGCTGCCGGGGCTCGCGCCGGTGGCAATGCAGCAAGGGCGCTATGCGGCCGGCGCGATCCGCGACCGCTTGCGCGGGCGGCAGCCGCCTCCCTTCCCCTACCGGGACAAGGGCAACCTGGCGACGATCGGCCGCGCGAAGGCGGTCGCCGACATCAAGGGCCTGCAGCTCAGCGGGCTGCTCGCCTGGCTCACGTGGCTCTTCGTGCACCTCTTCTACCTGATCGGCCTGCAGAATCGGGTCCTCGTCTTCATCCGCTGGACGTTCAGCTTCGTGACGCGCGGCCGCGGCGCCCGGCTGATCACCGCGCAGGCGATCCCTCCGACCACTCTGCAGCCAAGCAATCGCGGTGCGCTGGCCGCGCCGGCTCGTGACGAGGTGAAGTCGCTGTAGGCAGCCGGATACCGTCATGTGTCCGATCGCCCCGTCTGGCCCGCCGAGCCGTGACCGCTGGCCGACGCGCTACCGCTCGCTGGTCGAGCCGACCTCAACCGGCTGCTCACCCGCATCGCAAACGAGCAGACCATGCCTGCGCACCCAGCACCGCTTCTGCTCGCCGCGTAACAACGCTCAATTGCGACCGGGAGCACTTAGCGTGAGGTGTCGGCTGCACACCGTTGCCCCTCCTTGTTCCAGGACCGTTCCATCGTTTCCAGCCGAAGGCGGCCGCTGGCCACGAGGCCGTCCGCAGAGGCACGACGACGTGGCGCGGCTCGAGCGTGCCAGAGGCGGCCTCCGGCAGCATCGGCGTGTAAAGGATGAAGTTCTCGGGGCTGACGATGGTCGCCCCGCGCCGCCCCAGCAGCCGAGCGACGTGGCACCAGCGAAGCCGCCGCCTAGCGCCGCTTCGGGCTGTAGGCGAACGAGCCATCTCAAGAAGAGCGAGTTGATATGACAGTTACCATGGTAATCAGACCAACCAACATCGTCCTTTTGGCGATAAGGGCGTGATACAGCGATCGAGACACTTGACGAACCGGACACGCGGCTCCACCCCGGTAGCCGACGCCAGATCGGTGCCGCGCTTCGCCAGATGGCGCGTGGATGAAGGGCGACGCTGAGAACGTCGAGCCCGAGTCGCGCCACTCAAGGCGCCACGGCCAGTCTCCTCGGGCAGCTTCTCGCTTAGAACGGATGCCACTTCGGCGCGGGTCCCGCCCTCGACATCTCCATGTGCTGACGTCAGCGAGGTGAGCATGAAGGAAAGGACAGAGCCGACAATCGCGCCGGAAGACATCCGTGCGGCTCTCTCCCAGATCAAGGACCCGGACTTGGGTCGGGACATCGTCACGCTCGGCTTCGTTAAGGACCTTCAAATCGACGGCGAGAACGTTTCCTTCGCCATCGAGCTCACCACTCCAGCCTGTCCCGTCCGCGACCAGATGAAGGAGGACGCGCATCGGGCGGTCCTCTCCCTCCCGGGC
>JBBRSE010000176.1:0-1919 GCA_038245655.1 Mycobacteriales bacterium
ACGCCTCACCCTCGTCCCGACCGAGAAGGAGGAACCCGCAACCGAACTCGGCGCCCTCAGCGCCTAGAAATCCAAGAATCACGCGGCAAACGCGTTACACCACACATTTGGACTTGACCCGCGGACCTGCGCGAAGCTCGGAATCCGGCTGACACACTCAGCACCATACCGACCCCAGGGCCGCGGGAAAATCGAGCGGTTCTTCAACACCGTCAACTCGCAGTTCCTCACCGAGATCACCACCGTCGACACTGCGACGGGCGAGGTCGATGCCGGGGTGGGCAGCATGGTGACGTCGCTGGATGACTTGAATGCGTTGTTCACGTCGTGGGTGGAGATGGTTTACCACCAGGCCGTCCACTCCACGACCGGGCAAACACCGCTGCAACGCTGGGATGCCAGCTGGGTGGGCCGCAAGCCGGTGCGAAAATCGCGGGACGAGATCGCGGAAGCGTTCCGCTGGTCGACGATCCGCACGGTGACGAAGTCCGCGACAGTGTCGTTGCAGTCCAACACCTATCAAGTCGATCAGCTCCTCGTCGGCAAACGGGTGGAGTTGGTCTATGACCCCTTCGACCTCGCCGGGCTGATCACCGTCTCCGCCGGCAACGGCGTCCCGGCCGGCATCGCGGTGCTCAGCGAAATCCGCCGCCACGTGCATAAAAAGGCCGCCACGGCCGCTGCCGACAGCATCGAGACCGGTGCGAAGAACGCCGTCTCCGGCATCGACTACCTCCGCCTGGTCGAGACCCGCCACAAGGGCACCATGGCTGGCGAGCCAATCAGTTTCGTCAAAGCGTCAACCTCGAAACGGCCCGCGGTCGTCTTCGTGCCGACTGCCCAGGAGGCGACCCGATGAGTATCGACACCCTGCAGTCCCATTACGGATTCACCCGCATGCCCTTCGCCCGGGACATTCCGCCGCAAGCCTTGCATCCGCATCCGTCGCATCGGGAAGCGATGGCTCGCATTGATTGGTGCGTCAGTCAGCGTCAGCTCGGGGTGATCAGTGGTGAAGTCGGCGCGGGGAAAACCGTCGCCGTTCGCGCGGCCCTGGCCCAGCTGGAGCCGTCTCGGCATCAGGTGATCTATATCCCCGACCCGACGATCACGATGCGCGGCATCCACACCCGCATCGTCACCGCGCTCGGCGGCACCCCCGCGTTCTTCTCCGGAGTGCTCGCCTCGCAAACCGCGGCGCTGCTCGCCGGGGAACTCGACGAACGCGCCCGGCTACCCGTCGTCGTGATCGATGAAGCACACCTGCTCACCAACACCGACCTCGAAGCGCTCCGCATGCTCACCAACAGCGATATGGACACGGGGTCGCACTTCGCGATGCTCCTCATCGGCCAGCCCACCCTCCGCCGCCGGCTGAAACTCGCGGTGCTCTCAGCGCTGGACCAACGCATCTCCACGCGTTACACAATCACCGGGATGAATGCTGGCGACACCACGGAATACGTCCGGCAACACCTCAAATTCGCCGGCCGGTCAGACCCGCTCTTCTCCGACGACGCGATCCATGCCATCCACCTCGCCTCGCGGGGTTATCCGCGGGCGGTGAACAACCTCGCGGTCGCCGCTTTGATCGCGACCTACGCTGCCGACAAAGCAATCGTCGACCTGGCCGCCGCGCAATCGGCGATCACCGAGAACAGCGAATGAGCCCGCGTCACGAGTGACGACCACCACGTCACCATCCTGACGAAAGCCCCGCCGGAGGATTCCGGCGGGGCTTCTTCATGCCCGGATATCGTCACCGAGGATGACGCGGCCATCGTCATATAACGCGACGGGCGACATCCCAGCCTCGAACCTCCAGTAGTTCATCCGAGTTATCCCGGACGAGTCGGCGCGGGTTACGTCCTCGCGAGTGGTGGGGTTCCCCAGTCGTGAGCGTTGACGATTCTGTGCGA
>JBBRSE010000177.1:0-1896 GCA_038245655.1 Mycobacteriales bacterium
CCAGCCCGGTCGCGACCGCCAACGACAGCAGCCCCTCCTGCACCTGCCCGGTCAGCTCGGCCAGCGCGACCGTCACCTGCTCCGGCACCGAAACCCGCGTCCCGGGAGTGTCTTTCTGCGCGCTCTTCTGATAGTTCTTGCCCACAGCGGTCCCCTGTCTCGTGGCGTTCTTGGTCGGACACCCGAGCCCTACCATCAGGCAGGTCTCAGGCGGGGGACCGCCACCTCAAACTTCCACGAGAGCCGGGACAACCTCGGCTGCGTTGGCCGAACGGCTTCATCTGCCCACGCTGCGACCACGCCGGCGGCTGGGCGGTCGGCGACGGCCGGTACAAGTGCGCCGGCTGCGGGAAGCGGACGTCGGTGACCGCGGGCACCCTGTTCGACCGGCGGCGGACACCGCTGACGGTGTGGTTCACCGTCTGCTGGATGTTCGCCGCGCAGAAGGACGGCGTCTCGGCGTTGAGTCTGCAGCGGACGTTGGAGATCGGCTCTTACGGTCACCGCCTGGGCCATGCTGCACCGCCTGCGCTCGGTCCTCGTGCGCCCCGGACGCGACCGGCTGACCGGCACGGTAGAGGTCGACGAGACCTACATCGGCGGGGAGGAGCCCGGGCTTGCCGGCGGGCGGGCCAAAGGCAAGAAAACCCTTGTGGCAGTGGCGGTCGAGGTCCACCAGCCCCGCGGGTACGGCCGAGTACGGATGGGCATTATCGCGGATGCCTCTGCGGCCTGCCTGCACCCATTCGTCACCGCGAACGTCGAGCCTGGTACCACCGTCATCACCGACGGCTGGCAGGGCTACAGCGGGATCGAGCGGCTAGGCTACTCCCGTGACCGGCGTAGCCAGCGCGCTGCCCGCGCCCGCGGCGAGGACCCCGGTGAGCTGCTGCCCGGAGTGCACCGCGTCGCCTCCCTGGCCAAGCGCTGGCTGCTGGGCACCCACCAAGGCTCGGTCGACGAGGCCCACCTGCAGAGCTACCTGGACGAGTTCACCTTCCGCTTCAACCGCCGCGGATCAAGCAGCCGCGGCATGGTGTTCTACCGCGTCCTGCAGCTGGCCGTCGGCCACCAGCCGGTCCGCTATCGGGACCTCGTCGTCGACTCCCGGCCCAAGAGGATCACACCCGTGCCGCCCGGAGGGGGCGGAAACCCGCCGAGCCTGGACCGGCCGCGAGCTGCGCGTCCATGGCGAACCGCTGACCTGCAGTAGTCCGGTCAGCTGAATACCCCCAAGGTCAATTACGCCGAGTTCGGCGTAACTGACCAACGCGGAGCTTGATTCACACAGCCCGTTCGCCTGCCTGCTCGTCGGTCAACCCACCCTGCGGCGGCGGATCAAACTTGGCACCTTCGCCGCCCTCGACCAGCGGATCGCGTTGCGCTACGCCATGACCGGCATGGAGGCCGCCGAAACCAAGGCCTACCTGACCCATCACCTCAAACTCGCCGGCCGCAGCGACACCCTGTTCTCCGACGACGCGGCCGACCTCATCCACCAAGTCAGCCGCGGCCTGCCCAGGGCCGTCAACAATCTCGCCGTCCAACCACTTGTCGCCGCCTACGCCGCCAACAAGACCATCGTCGACGAATCTTCAGCACGAGTAGCCGTCACCGAAGTCACGACAGACTGACCACCAAGCCGACAGCACGACCACCAACCCCGCCGGTGTGCGACCGGCGGGGTTTCTCTTCACCTACCGGCCATCACCAACAGACATGACGCCTTCACCCTCATCAGACGCGGCTGGCAACAACCTCGGCCAGGTGGGCCTGCACATCGCCGGTGGACATCCCCCGCGCGACCAGGGAGATCACCATCTCATCCACCCCCCGCAGCCGCCGGACCCGCTTGCCGACGGTGACCGGAGCGAAGGAGGCGTCCCGGTCCCGGGG
>JBBRSE010000178.1:0-1843 GCA_038245655.1 Mycobacteriales bacterium
AGGCGCTCCTTGATCGCGGCTACGACCTCGGCGAGTTCGGGCCGAGCAAGGACGGCGTCGATGGCAAGTATGGCGACAAGACCGGCCAGGCTGTCATGAAGTTCAAAGCCGACGAGAACCTCAGCGCGGAGAAGAGCAAGGCGACGACCCGCGGCGTGATCTACCGCCTCGACGAGCTCTTCCCGCCGGTGGCGACACCAGCACTGACGCCGTGACCAGGCGCGCAGCGGGGGGCTCCGCTTGGCTGGATGACGGCGAAGCGTCGGGGCGAGCTGATGACGCTGCCCGTGGACGAGGACGACTGGTCACTCGACGAGAGCTACCACCGCCAGGGACGAGCAGCGGCAGCCGCCGCCGGCTTCAGGCGAGTGCTGCTAGCGCCTGCCGGCACTACTCGCCCACCGGCATCAAGCGGGCTCACGCGACGCCCCTGCGATTCGCGGCCTGAGTCGGCGGTTCTCGTATGAGCAGCGGGCAGAGCGCGATGCCTGAACTAGTGGTGCGCCCGGCAACGTTTGCCGGGTTTGCATAACCCAGGACCCTGGTTGGTAGGCGCGAATCCCTCGGCATGCGAACCATGCCGAGGGACGGGTCGTCGTGGCTGCCCGCGTGAGGCTGCGGGAGATCAGCCCGCAGGAGGGTCAGCGGCTTTTACGGATCGTGCGCCGGACTTCGGGATCGGTGGTGACGTGGCGCCGCGCGCAGGTCGTGCTGCTCTCCGCGCAGGGGATGTCGCCGCCAGCGATCAGCGAGGTCGTGTTCACCGACCCGGACACCGTCCGCGAGGTGATTCACAACTTCAATCGCGACGGCTTCGACGCGCTCTACCCGCGCTACAAGGGCGGCCGTCCACCGGTGTTCACGCTGCCCAAACGCCAGGAGATCAAGCGGATCGCCCTGACGGACCCGGCCAACCTCGATCAGCCGTTTTCGACCTGGAGCCTGTCGAAGCTGGCGGACTACCTGGTCGCCGAGGGGGTGGTGACGGACATCTCCCACGAAGGACTACGCGTGCTGCTGCGCGAGGAAGGCGTCCGATTTCAAGCCGTGAGGACCTGGAAACGCTCAAACGACAAACGACCCGAACTTCCAGGCCAAACGAGACCGGATCGTCGAGCTCTACGCGCTGGCTGACGCGGGTGAGGCGGTCGTGATCTGCCTGGATGAGTTCGGCCCGCTGAACCTGCAGCCGCAGCCCGGCGGCTACAGCTGGGCGCCCCGCGCCAAGCCCCGCCGGATCCGCGCGACCTACAACCGCCCGCACGGCATTCGGCATCTCATCGCCGCCTACGACGTCGGCGCCGACAAGCTCTACGGCCACATCAAGAAACGCAAGACCCGCGTCGAGTTCCTCGCGTTCTGCCGCTACATCCGCTCGCTCTACCCGCCCGCAGTGCGGCTGCATTTCATCCTGGACAACTTCAGCCCGCACCTCGGCCAGCAGATGCGCGACTGGGCCCAGGCGAGCAACGTCGAACTGGCCTACACGCCGTTCTACGGCTCCTGGCTGAACCGCATCGAAGCGCAGTTCCGCGCCCTGCGCTACTTCACCTTGGCCGGCACCGACCACCCCGACCACGCCACCCAGGCCCGCCTGATCCGCCGCTACATCGCGTGGCGCAACCGCCACCCCTCCGATCGCCGGCTACACCGACTCATCAACACGGCAAACGTTGCCTGACGCTCCACTAGCTACTTCCCCCGGAAATAGTCGTCGCCGTTGACGGTGGTTCTGTCCGGTCTGGTTGGGAGGATTGGCCTGCAAATCGGGTGGATTTGGAGGCTTGTGATGTTGACGTTGTCGGGTGGGCAGGCGGAATCGTTGTTCGATCTGGGGCTGCCG
>JBBRSE010000179.1:0-1822 GCA_038245655.1 Mycobacteriales bacterium
AGGTGCCCCAAGCAACGGAGGCCCGGCTCAAGCTGGGCATGTCACAGAAGGAGTTCGCCGCCACGCTCGGCGTGTCTGCGCGCACGCTGCGGGTCTGGGAGCAGGGTCGCCGACAGCCGAGCGGCGCAGCCAAGGCGCTGCATGCCCCGCCAGCGCCCCGTGCAGCGCTGCACCGGGCACATGCGGGTTGTCCAGCCGCTTTTTGAGTAGCTTGCGCAGAGGCGCTTTGACTGAGCCGTCCAGTTTTTGCCACTCGGCTGGTAGGGGTTGAGCGACAGTCTCAATACGACCCACAAGAGTCATTCAAGGACGTCGCCAGAACGAGAAAGCGGTCATTCGCAGGTGACCCCATTGAAGGCGGCAGACGGCCTGCCATCGACGCAGCCCCGGATGACATTAAGTGCGAACAACGACCGTCGCAAAGTCGACGAGCGCCGAAGGTTTCCTGCAGCGCCTCAACGCATGCGCTTCGGGCGGATCCAGCGCGTTCATCAACCGGGCTCGCCTCTGGAGAGTGGGGTCTTGGACAATAGCAACAGGTAGGCGATTTCCTGCGCCGCGCCGATGTCCTACCCGTGCACGGGAGAAAGCCGATAGGCGGCGGTGAGGCCGGACGAAACACTGTGCAGCCGTCGCTTTACAGGAGCGTTTCGTGCTGCGCCTCACCGCACTGGAGGGTCGCGCAACGTCGCGCCGCGCCAGCGCCGCACCGACCGCGCTGCCGGCCGCGCCGACCTATGCTCGCCATGTTTCCGAGCGCACGCTGCTGTACGCGCTGGTGCAGGCGCATTACCCGGATTTCATTGCGCGTCTTGCGGCGCAAGACCGCTCGCTGCCGGAGTACGTGCGCGAGGAGTTCGAGGCGTTCCTGCGTTGCGGCGTGCTCGAGCACGGCTTCCTGCGCGTGGTGTGCGAGCAGTGCCATGCGGAACGGCTGCTGGCGTTTTCCTGCAAGAAGCGTGGGTTTTGCCCCAGCTGCGGCGCACGCCGCATGGCCGAGAGTGCGCGGCACCTGGTGGAGGAGGTGTTCGGCCCGCGGCCGGTGCGGCAATGGGTGCTGAGTTTTCCAGTCCCGTTGCGCTTCCTGTTCGCCAGCAAGCCCGACGCCATCGGCCCGGTGCTGGGGATCGTGCATCGCGTGATCGCGGGATGGTTGGTGGATCAAACGGGCGTCGATCGCGCCAGCGCGCAGTGCGGCACGGTGACGCTGATCCAGCGCTTCGGCAGCGCGCTCAACCTCAATGTCCACTTTCACATGCTGTGGCTCGACGGCGTGTATCAGGAGGACATCGAGCAACCGCAGCGCACCCCGCGCTGGCGCCGCGCCCGCGCGCCGACCGCCGCGCAGTTGACGCAGTTGGCCGGCAAGATCGCGCACCGGGTGTGTCGGCATCTGGCGCGCCAGGGCTGGCTCGAAGGCGAAGACGAATCGGCATTTCTGTCCGACCGTGCTGGCTGCGAAGACGGACTGGACGCGCTGCGGATGAGTTCGATCACCTACCGCATCGCTACCGGTGCGCAAGCCGGGCGCAAGGTCGCGACGCTGCAGACGATCCCAGCCGATAACGGCTCGCTTGAAGGCGACGCCGGCAAGGTCGGCGGTTTCTCGCTGCATGCGGGCGCCGCGGCCGAGGCGCACGAGGGCCAGAAGCTCGAACGCCTGTGCCGCTACATTGCACGCCCGGCGATCAGCGAGAAGCGCCTGTCGATCTCGCCGCAGGGCAGGGTGCGTTACCAGCTAAAGACGCCGTGTAAGAACGGGACGTCCCACTTTGAATTCGAACCGGTGGACTTCATCGCCAATCGGGCGGCGCTGGTGCCG
>JBBRSE010000180.1:0-1786 GCA_038245655.1 Mycobacteriales bacterium
CTTGCGGGCGACGGCGACGGTGGCGATGTTGCGGCCGCGCCGGGAGCCGACCCGCTCGTGGAAGGCGCGCAGCGGTCCGGTGGTGCGCGCGGCGTGCCAGGCCGCCTCGACCAGCACGTGGCGAGTCTCGCCCGGGCCCTGTTTGGAGATCCGGCCGTGCCGGGCCGGTTCCGAGCCCGACTGGCGCACCCTCGGGTCGAGGCCGAGGTAGCCGACCAGATGCCGGGCCGTCGGGAAGCGCGTGAGGTCGCCGATCGCGGCCAGCAAGGCGCACGCGGTGACGAAGTTGACACCGGCGAGGGTCAGCAGCCGGCGCAGCTCGGGCGAGGCGAGCACGAGCTCGGCGAGTGCCCGATCGATCGCCGCGACCTCCCGGTCGAGGAAGTCGATTCCGCGCAAGCAGGCCTCGACCATCTCGCGCTCGTCCGCCGGTAGTTCCTGAGTGGCCAGCCAGCGCCGACCGGCGACACCGAAGAGGTCAGCCGCCGGCGAGCGCTGCTTGAGGTTGCGGATCAGGATCGCGTGCACCTGGTTCTTCTCCCGGGTGCGCTGCCGCACCAGCTGCGCGCGGCGGGAGATCCGCCGACGCAAGACACGCGTCTGCTCGTCCGGCGTCCACACCTCGGGCAGAAAGCCAGCAGCGAGCAGCTTCGCGAGCGTGCGCGCGTCGAGCTTGTCCGTCTTGGCCGTCTGGGTTGCGCCCTTGACCGCCTTCGGGTTAGCGAGCACGACCCGAGCAACGTGCGGCTCGATCACCCGGGCGATCGCAAGCGCGTCTCCCGTCGCCTCGAGCCCGACCTGATCGTCTGCGCCGAGGCTCTGCGCGAACAGCTCCAGCGCGGCCGGCTTCGTCTCGACCCGCCCGGCGAGACGCACCTGTCCGTCCTCGGCGATCGCGACCTCGCAGAAGTCACGGTGCACATCCAACGCGATGAAGCGCATCAGTACCCTCCTCTCAGTCGCTGGTCGCGGAGACGAGGCGGGCGAAACGACAACTACGGATCCGTGCTCGCGGCACACCCGGGCAGTCGCAGGGGCGGCCAACTACAAACGACGGGCTCGCAGCCCATAGTGTCGACGGCCTGCCCAACCTACATTCTCCCTGAAGCCCCTGTCCCGGAACAGGCTGCGACGCTACTCCGGCTTCCGGACGCAACGGCTCCACCAGGCGATCTTCATGCCCCTACAACATCCACAGGCCGCATCGCGCTCTCGGGCTGACACCACCGATACCAGGGCCTCGCCTACGCCTTGTCGGTTCGAACCCGCAAGACCAGCCCCACCGACGCGACCGACTCGGCGGACTGATCCACGAATACGCCCGAGCAGCATGACGGACGGATTCGCGTACCTGACAGGCTATTCTCGTCACCGCCTGACCGTCACACCGGGACCGCCGTCGAAGTTCCACGACGAACGGGACATCCTCCGCCCGCTGCTGAGGTAGCCTCACCCCGGAGGGTTCGGATGGCGAGAAGGGTATGGGGTCTTTCGAAGAAGAAGGCGAACTACCAGCCCGCGCCCGAGCCCGGGGTGCGGTGCGATCGCTGCACGTACATGTTCCCACCGCTCGCGCTTGGCGGCTGCAGGTTGGTCCGGGGGCTGATCCAGGCGTCCGCCACCTGCGATGAGTTCAAGCGCCGGCCGCGATCATGACGCGGGCGACAAGCCGCCCCTGGCCGCTCAGCCGCAACAGCATCCCGGGGCTGCCTGTGGGGTGCCAAAACCCTGTCCACGTCTTGAGAAACCAATGATTTACAGGAGTGACCCGGATTTCGAGACCGTC
>JBBRSE010000181.1:0-1648 GCA_038245655.1 Mycobacteriales bacterium
CCAGCGCCGCGGTGCGATGCACGCCGGCAGCCGCGAGCAGGTGCGCACGCAAGCCGTGCACAGAAAGCGCGGCACCGCAACGGGATTGAGCGATTCGTCGGCGCTGACGCCCACGCGGCGGTCGGCCTTGCGCTCGTAGAAGCCGTGTCGCCACAGGCCGCTACGCTGGCACCGCGGGCACGCCGTCGGGCGGTAGGACTCGCTGTCACCGGCCAGCGCTTGCGCGTGCTGTTCGAGGCTGGTGATGCTCGCTAGAATTCGGTGCATAGGCTGGTCTCTGCTTGTTTCGTGGTGCTTCGCAACTTCACGATAACAAAGGAGCACCGGCCTATCTTGTTTGCGCTTTGTCCCGGCCTTGATCAGGCCTCAATCTCAAGTCGGCTCGAAAAGTCCTCGGGACATCCGGCGTCCGCAAGCCCGGAATAGCGGCGGACGTAACACTGTTGCCAAAGTGCCGGGGTGGCTACCTCCCCTAAGCGCGCCTTTGGCAATCGCATCCGTGAGCTTCGTGCCGCCGCCGGCATGACGCAGGAGGACCTGGCCGAACGGTGCGGCCTGTTCCGCACCTACATGAGCCGGATCGAGACCGGCAAGGCCAACCCGACGCTGACCATGATTCACGCGCTGGCAGGCAGCCTGGACGTGGCGATACCAGCGCTGTTCGGCGAGGCGGCTGCCGCGCCTGCACGGCGCGCCCGCTCTGCGACGCCCGCGAGTGCCAAGGCCCGACCGTCGCAGGGACGGGTGTCCCGTTGAGCGCCTCGCGACCCCGAGGTTTACTGGATCGCACCCGCATGCCCGGGCTCAACGGGTTGGTGATCGCACGGCCGCCGGCCGAATGAACCCGCCCAAGATCAGCAGGTACAACTCGGCGCTGACCCGGCGTGCGCGGTACAGCAGCGACAGGGCCACGATTGCCGTGTCGGCGGTACGGACCAGGACGTAGCCGTCGGCGCAACTCGCTGGTCCGGCAGAATGTCGCATCAGTGGGCTGACCGAGGCCGTACACACGGCCGCATCGTCAATGAGCCAGTCGAGCAACTCGACCTGATCTGTGGCGCTGAGGCTGCGCTCTGGCGACCAGACCACGGCGCGCAGTGGCGCGCCCTCGAACTGCAGATCTCGCGCGTCCAGATAGTCCTCCATGCGGCGCATGAACGCGGCCTGCGCTGCCGGCGCCATCCCGGTTCGCGGCTCGATCCAGACCGTGAAACTCAGCCTCTGCTCAAGCATCTTGGCCATGGGGTCGCCCGGTGCTTGCGATCGTGGCGTGGTCACGGGCCGTGCAGCGCTCGATGTGCACGAACACCACTTCGGGTTGACCGGTCAGCCAGCCGATGACCAGGCCGCGATCGAAGGACGTGATCGCCGCGCCGACAGGGAAGATGGCGATGCGCTCCAACGCGATCGCGGCCGTCAGCCCGCAGCCAGACAGGAAGCGGTGCAGACACCGATGCCAGTGCGCGACGCCGGCGGCGTCGAAACGCCTGCTGAAACCGACCCGCAGCCACAGGATGTCAGCGGACACGTCCGGAGGCGCCCGCCGCTGGTCATGCTGTTGACGTCCGTGGCTGGAAATTGTGTTGAACCTGTTCATGAAGTCTCCGATCATTGAAAGTGCAGCCGTACATCGCCAGGATCGAGCGCC
>JBBRSE010000182.1:0-1623 GCA_038245655.1 Mycobacteriales bacterium
ACCAGCGTGCCGGGCAGGTAACGGCGCGCCGCCGGCACCCGCACGTCCGCCGGCCCGAGCCGGAACCCGCCGGCGTCACGGTCGAGGATCGACCCGAAGATGCTGGGCCCGTCCATCCGGGGCAGGCACATCCACTCGACGTTGCCGCTCGGGGCGACCAGGGCCGTTACCTCGCAGTCGGAGAGGAACGCATACTCCGCGATCGGCGGGTACGGCGAGCTAATGCTCCAGTCGGTGCGCTCCGTCTCGGTCGTGCCCTCCATGCTCGAACCCGTCGTCGCAGCTGTAGTCCGACACCGGGCGGCCGAGCGACGTGCGGCGTGGCGCCGACGCTCGCAGTGGACCTTGGACCATGACATTCTCACCCCAAACGCTGGTGCAGTCGAGGGGGCCACGCCAACGAAGAGGGAACGCGTGACTGCTGCAGCGGCCGGAGGTGACTGGCGTGGGCACGGCACGGCACGGCCCAGGACCGGATGGGACAGCGAGGACGCCTACATCGGCGCGCAGGTGAAGTCTGGCCTCACACCGGCCGTGGCAACGGCGGCTCTGGTCGCCTCCTTCCTCGCCAGCGGACTGCCACTGCCCCGCACCCGTCAGCCACGAAGACCGGCTCCACGCGGTCGTCGACCAGATCGCCGACAAAGTCTGCGCGACGACGACGACCGACAACGACCGATCGTCCAACCTCGAGAAGGACCCGGTCGACCCGGTCGATCTGGTCGTGCCCGCGCTCACCGACGACGTCAGCGGCGGCGCGCTGCGCGTCGCGATCCGCGCCCAAGCGAGCCACCATCGGAGGGTGCCGCCGGCTCACCTCGTCATCCCACCGGGCTGGGGACGGCGACCTGTGATCCCGCCCGGCCCGTCTCGGCGGCTGGGACCTCCGGCTCACCCCCTCCCGGCGGGTCCGGCCATACATTCGGAACAGCAACCCCAAACGACGGTTGCCCCCGGCCGCGAGCGGCGGATGACCGCCAGCGAGAGGCGGCAGGGCGTGGGCACCCTCGGGCAGATCCAGGCCGCAGCCGCGACCGTCGCGATGCCGACCGGACGGGCGCGGTTCCTGCCCTTGGCCGCCGCCGGGGCGGCGCTCGGCTGCTCCCCCGCACAGGCCTACTCCCTGATATGCCACGGCGACCTGCCGGCGATCAGGCTCGCCGGCTGCGGCCAGTGGCGAGTAGAGCGCGCCCTCCTGGAGCAGTACCTGCGCCTGGCTTGTGAACGTCCGACCCAACTTGTCGATGACTCAGTGTGAATGAAATCGACTCTCCCCCAACGCAATTCGAAGCGCCGATGATTGGGACTATGTCACTATGTACCCTGCGAGAGGCGGCGATTCAAGATCCGCCCGTCCCGCAGCGCGCCCCTCACGAGCGCTGGCTCGCGTTGCCGCGACTTCCTGCGTCGGGGCCTCGCTCGTCGACGTCTGGTCACGCTGCGTATCGCTCATGCTCCCCCCGGGGCCCGAGGATGCAGCCGCTAGCCCGAGGTTACGACGACGTTGAGGGCGGATTGGCGGGGTGACCTGCAGGGTTGCACGATTGTGAGCCGAGGAATGTAGCCAGCGAATACGGCGTTTCGCGCGTGACGTTCCGGCCGTGTCGCTGTAACATCATGTGC
>JBBRSE010000183.1:0-1581 GCA_038245655.1 Mycobacteriales bacterium
CGCTGCCCGATGACGGTCGCCGCGTAGTGATGCAGCCGCCGGTGCAGCTCCGGGCTCCGGTCGGCTGCGGCCGCCAGTCCGCTCGTCGAGACCTGCACGAAGAGCCCTTTGGTCTGGCACACGACCCAGGTCCCGCTGATCGGGCTGCCGAACACCGCCGACATGCCCGCCATTCCTTCGTTGCCGATGAAGCCGATCTCGACCGCGGATCCGTCGGCCATCAGGACGAACTCGGACAGCGCCCCGGTCTCGGGGAAGTAGACGTGGTTGATCGGGCTCCCTGGCGTCATCAGGGTCGTCTTGCGATCCAGGTGCACGGGCTGCGAGTGTCCGAGCAGCTGCTCGGCGTCGACGGGCGGCAGGTCGATCAGGAGCAGGCTGCTCCGAACAAGGTCCCGATCAGAACCGTTCGCTACCACGCTCGGGGGTGCTCGCTCAGGGCAGCGTCCTCGCCCTCCAGCGCCGGCTTGGCGGTCATCCGATTCGGCAACTCCCGGCGCACGGTGCAACCGACCTCATCGCTCTCGGGAGATCCCGCATGCGAGCGGCAACGTCCGTCCCGTCCCTCACGTACGACGGATACCCGGGTACATGGGAGCCCCTGCCGTTCACCAGGGGGTATCCCCATGCGCCGCAGGAGCAGGACTCCATGAGGGGCCGGCGCGGGTGATCACCTGATTCGAGCCAGGCGCAGATCCATCGGCCTGCCGGTCACCGCCGGCCGATGCGCCGGCACGACGCTCGGAACCGAGGCTCGTCCCACCTCGCCGCGCGCCTCAAGGCGCGCCAGCAACAGGTGGTAGTAGAGCATCCCCTGCTGGGGCTGCAGCGCTTCGAGCACGCGAGTGACGTCGAGGGGCACCTGGCCCGCGACGAGTGCCAGGTTGCGCGCCACGCTGGTGTCGTTCATTGGAAAGACATCCAGGCGTCCCAGCCCGCGCAGCAGGATCACGGCCGCCGTCCACGGGCCGATGCCCTTGATCTGCTGCAGCCGCGACGCGGCCACGGCACTCGGGACCTCTGCGAGCGTCACCTCGCTCAGCATGCCGGACGTGAGTGCCTCGCCGGCGCGGCGCAGCGTCGCGACCTTGTTGGTGCTGAGGCCGGTCGCGCGGAGGTCGCCGTCATCCGCGGCCAGGACCTGCATGGCGCTCGGAAACACATACAGCGGTACCCCGCCGGACTCGATGGATCGCCCGAAGGTCGCGATCAGGCGGTGGACGATGGCGGTTGCCGACTGCAGACTCAGCTGCTGGAAGGTGATGACATTCACGAACGCCTCCCAGAGGGTGGCGTACCGCGGTGGCTTCACGCCACGCATTCGAAGGGCCAGGGGGCTCAGCCAGGGCAACGTCGCCGCGGCCCGTCCAAAATCGGTCACATCGCGATCCGCCCCGAGCATCCGCCCGACAAGGGCAAGGATCCGCTCGTGGTCGACTGCGTCCCCGTCGATCGTCACGGTCAGCGTCAGCGGACCCGTCTGTTCGACGCGAACGATCACAGGGCCGGCCGCTGAGGAGAGCGCACGGAGATAGTGCCCTTCGGCGGTGAGCACGTCGACGCTGTTCGTCGAGAGGCGTC
>JBBRSE010000184.1:0-1559 GCA_038245655.1 Mycobacteriales bacterium
GACAGGCTGATGCTGTTGTCAAGCTACTTTGGGCGCTCGAGGTTGGTAGGGCTGCCGGTCGCGGAGCATTGCGTAGAGGACGTTGATCCGGCGGCGGGCCAGCGCGATGAGGGCCTGGTGGTGCCGCTTTCCCTCGGTTCGTTTGCGGTCGTAGAAGGCGCGGCTGGCCGGGTCGTGTGGGATGGCGCAGAACGCGGATTGGTAGAAGACGCGTTTGAGGGCGCGGTCGCCGGTGAGCGGTCTATGCAGGTATCGCACCTTGCCGGATTGGACAAGCGCAGGGGCGAGCCCGGCCGCGGCAGCGAGGTGATCGCCGCTGGTGAATCGGTCGAGTCCGCCTGCCACGGCGAGCAGTTCGGCGGTCAGGACGGCCCCCATCCCTGGCAGGGTTGCAATGAGGGCCGCGTCAGGGTGGCGTTCGAGGACCTCAGCGATCTCTGTGTCGATCGTCGCGATCTTGCCCCGGTAGACGAGGCATTCTTCGGCGAGGTCTTTGACGATGGCTGCCGCTGTGGTTTCGGCGGGCACCGTCACGATCTGTTCTCGGGCGGCGGAGACGGCTGCATCGGCGAGCGCGTCGATGTTCCTGGTCTTGTACCTTCCGCCACTGCGGTGCAGGTGCGCGGCGATGCGTGCCTTGCCGGCCCGGCGGATCTCGGCCGGAGTGACGTAGCGGGTCAGCAGCACGAGGTCGGCCTTGTTGCTCGGGTCGACGACCCTTTCCAGGCCGGGGTGGATCGAGCAGAGCAGGTCGCGAAGCCGGCTGATGCGGCGGGTCTGGTCGCGGACGAGGTCGCTGCGGCGCGCGACCAGCAACCCGAGCTGGGCGTCCAGCTCGCTGATCGGCGTCAGCAGGCGCAGGTCGTCGCGGGCGCGGACCTGGTCGGCGATCACCCGCGCGTCGCGGGGATCGCTCTTGTGCTCGCCGCCGCGGGTGGCCTGGCGGGCGTTCTTGACCATCTTGCCGGGCACGTGGACGACCTCCAGGCCGGCGTGGGTGAGCATCACCTCGAGCAGTTTGGCGATGCCGCCGACCATGTCGATGCCGACCTGGATCGAATCACCGCCGGCCAGGGCGAGAAGTTCGCCGGTCATCGCGGCGATGTCTGCTGGCGCATTCTCGACCCGTCGATTCAGCACCGGCGCCGCCTTGCCGGTGCCAGGATCCAGACGCGTGGCGATCGCCCAGTGGAACTCTTTGGCCACATCGATGCCGACCGCTACCTCCATGGTTCCTCCTTCCGTCGCGGCAGCGGCGTGTCGCTCTCTCCCGCCGTCGTCGTCCTACACAGCGATGAACCGCAACGGCTGATTAGCGGTCAGGAAAGAGCAGCGAGGCAGGCGGCACTGTCACCAGAGCCATCGACGACAACCGCAATGAAAGCCATACCTGCCTCGCTGACACGGGTCCGCTCCCAGCTGTCCAGCGTGGCGTCGTCCTCGTCGGTGTCAAGGCCAAGCCCTCGGGTTGGCCTTCGGCCAGCCTTGACACCGACTCCGGGCGCCGCCCTCTCGCAGCTGCTGGAAGCGGAGTCGATCCATACGTATGAAGGTAGGAC
>JBBRSE010000185.1:0-1510 GCA_038245655.1 Mycobacteriales bacterium
CCACTTCGCCGATCGCGCGCCGTGCGGCTTCGGCATCGGCACCAACCTCACCAACGACATGGGACTGAAGACGCTGCACATCGTCATGAAGCTCACGCACGCCAATCGCCAGCCCGTGGCCAAGCTGTCCGACAGCCCCGGCAAGCTGCTCTGCGACGACGAGACCTTCCTCGCCTACCTGCGCCAGGTCTTCAACGTACCCGCCTGAGGCGCCGCTCCTCGCTTTCCATCGCGGCGCCTGCTCGAGCCGGGCGTGCTGCTTGCCGCGCGAGTGAACGGCCCCCCACTGGAGACAGCCATGAACGGACAACCCCCGACCCGACCCGAAGACGCACCGGGCCATTACGGCGCCGGCTACGGCGAGCAGGTGCCCGAGAACGCGCCGCCGCGACCGGCGCCAGCCACGGACGACGAGGCCGGCGGCAACAGCGCGCCGTCGAGCGCGGGCGAGGCTCCGCCGAAAAACCCGGGCGACGACGGCACGCCGGTCGTCTTCACGCCGGACGATGTCGGCCTGCGGCCGCCGGATCGTCCGCCGACGGAAAGCGCGCCTGCGAGCGAAAAGTCCGGCCTGATCTTCGAGCGCTCGTGACTGTTCCCGCGTCGTGAGCAGGGCGAGGCGGGACTGTATATTCGTACGGGGTATCCGCTTAGCTCCAGTCAAGCTAGGATTGGCGGATGGATGTCCCAGTAGCAGGGCCGGTCGCGGGGACGGACTATCCGCGCAACTGGACCGGGTTTCTGGACTGGTTTGGCAGCGAAGAGGCCTGCCTGTCGTATCTGGAGGGGCTGCGCTGGCCTGGCGGATTCGTCTGTCCATCGTGCGCCAGTGCAGGCGCGCCGTACCGTTCGAGTCGCAGCCGATTGATGTGTCGGGACTGCGGCCGGCAAAGCACCGTGACGGCCGGCACCATCTTCGACAAGACCCGTACACCGCTGCGCGTGTGGCTGGCCGCAGCGTGGTACCTGACCAACCAGAAGCAGGGCGTCAGCGCTCTCGGGCTGCAACGGGTGCTCGGTCTTGGCAGCTACGAGACGGCGTGGACCATGCTGCACCGGTTTCGCCGTGCCATGGTGCGGCCCGGTCGCGAGCGGCTCAAAGGCCAGGTCGAAGTCGACGAGACCTTCCTCGCCCTCAGCGACCGGCAGGAGCCGATCAGCCGCGTCGGGCGCAAGAGCAATACCGACAAGGTGCTCGTCGTCATTGCGGTGGAGATGCTCCAGCCCAAGGGGTTCGGACGAATTCGCCTTCGCCGCATCGCCGATGACTCGGCGTCCTGCGTGATCCCGTTCGTGCAGGAAGCCGTCGAGCCCGGCGCCGAGGTGCGCACCGACGGCTCGGCCGCCTACCGCTCGCTGAGCGAACTTGGCTATGAGCACCGGCGCACGGTCATGCTCGGCTCGGACGTGCCCGCGCACGTGTCGATGGCCGGCGTGCACCGGGTGGCCTCGCTCATCAAGCGCTGGATCCTGGGCACCCATCACGGATCGGTTCAACCAGAGCATCTCG